>JAJDTR010000124.1 GCA_022827055.1 Candidatus Poribacteria bacterium
CCGCGCATCTGTCCAGCGACGTAGGTGAACGACACAAAAATCGCACAGACAACGGCAACAACCCGTGCGGCTCTCGAATAATACCTGTCTCCCACAAAGTCCGGCACGGTGAATTTGCCGAACTTCCGCAGGTACGGCGCCAGAAGCAGCGCTAGCAACACGTATCCGCCCGTCCAGCCCATGAGATATACGGAGCCGTCGCGCCCCATGAATGAGATGAGTCCCGCCATGGAGATGAACGACGCCGCGCTCATCCAGTCTGCGGCTGTCGCCATGCCGTTTACCACCGGACGTACACTGCTTCCCGCGACGTAGAACTCGCCTGTCGAACTTGCCCTTGACCAGACTGCCACGCCGATGTATAGCGCGAACGACAACCCAACCATCACGAATGTCCAGGCTTGTACGGTCATAATCAGCTCTGCTCCTCTTCGTCCACATCGTGCCTCTTATCCAGACGATTCATCAACTTTACATAGATGAAGATTAGGACGACAAAGATGTAGATGGAACCCTGTTGTGCAAACCAGAAACCGAGCCGAAATCCGCCAATCTTGATTTTGTCGAGATAGTCGACGAACAGTATCGCACAGCCATAGGACGCAATGAACCACACAGCTAACAGACTTGCTAGATAGTGGAGGTTTTTCCGCCAATACGCTTGGTTTTTGTTCTTTTGATCTTCCGCCACAGTATCACTCCAGGTAATGAGTGCTTGTGTTGAGATGGTGTACACTTTTGAAATTATTCTATCACGGGCAGTTGCACTGATCAATACAAAAAGGGGAGCACTGTCTGAATGGGATTCCTATCGCACTTGAGTCGGTATCGCCCTCGCCTAATCTATTCATTAGTTCGATCTAAAACACATCATAATTCGTTTCGGAATTATTCTTTCAGCAAGTAACACTCATTTTTCGCTCTATGACAGGTTTTGAAAAAGCGTTCCTTCGTAGAATGGTTTCACTCCAGAGAATCAAGCGACTGAATAGGGAGCGCGATAGTAAATCCTGCGAGATGTCAATAGAACACGATTCCTCCCCGCGTCTGCACTCCTGCGGAGTGCAATGTGGAGTGTTACTTGAGAGCGTGCCATTATCCCTGTCGGAATAATTCATTCAGCAAGTAACACGCTTGTACCGCAAACTGTTAGTTGCGGATCGCAATCTAACAGATTGTGGTACAGATTCCCTTCTCTAAGACCGGTTTTGAAAAAGTGTTACTTGATAGAATCAGGTACGATTGGCCTGTTCTGCCACGTCGCGGCTGTTGACAGAATGAATGGCAAGAGTTACAATAAGAATCGCCTTCTAAAGTGTTAATTCATGCGCGTCGTCTTCGTAATTCTATCTCAAGGACGAACTACGATTGTGCAGTTCATGGATCATTAGGTTTGTACACTTCCTTAATGAACCTTTAAACAATGAAGTTCTGAGCCTTAACTCTGAAAATTTGAACTTAAGCAAAATTGAAGCACATCCATAGGAATCTCTCGAACAGCCTCAATGCGTATCGTCGGCCCCAAACCCCAAATTTCAGTTTTACCGACAATAAAATCCTCACGTCCACCGGATGCTTATTTAAATCTGCTCACGCAAGATGAGCAGGAATTTCGGGAATATGTCCAGCAGGTTGAGTCACAGCCGGCGTTTCAACGTCTTGTAGAATCGGGCCATGTGCGCAAAACCAACTTCAAAGGACGGGTTCCTCGGCATCTCTACGAAGAATTTCAAGACAGGCAATTCATGGAATTTATGGCCGAGTTTGAGATAGAGTCGCGCGCCGATTGGCAGACCGACTTTTTCCGAGAAGATGCCCGCCAGCATGTCAAGGAACTGGCGGTGAAATACCGCGTCCCGCGTGGACGACTCGTCCATGCCCTCGAATATTGTAGATCTCTCAAGCGCGCTTGGGGAGGTAACGAAGATACCCAAGAAAATTACATGCGGTTTGATGACCCCGATTTCCGCGAACCGCCAACAACACAGACTTCATTCGACTCGGAAGAGCCTTACGAAGCGCTCGCCGAGTTAATGGAAATGTATGAGATTACGCAGTCGGAGTTCGTCGAATATTTCATGCAAACGAACCGTGAACCGGAGTGGATTGCCGATGAGTTGGGAATACCGCAGAGCGCAGTTCGAGAGATTGTCGACCTCGTAGATCAGGTGCAGATTGCCAGTTCCATGCAGGTTACCGTTGACGATTCGCCAACTCCCAGCGAATCAACACATGAGACAGAGAGCATTGCGTCAATTCAGCATTTTGACAATCCGCCTCGCGCCGAGATTCACGTCGCGTCGGAGATTGAGTACAATTCTCGTTACCGGTTTGACCCCGTCGATCCGGGTGCAGATGAGGATGGCGCACTCTTGGCAGATGTCTTACGCCTGATTAACCAGCGAAAAAGTTTGACGTTTCGGGTGTTGATGTTCCTTTACGAATATCAGTACCGCTATTTCGTCAGCGGGGATGCGCTATACCTTAAACCGCTAACGCAGGCGGAAGTTTCCAAAGAACTGGGAGAACATGAATCCACGGTGAGTCGCATCCTTCGACACAAGAACGTTGATACGTCGAACGGCAGTTTTCCACTCAAATTCTTCTGCCAGAGCAAAGGCGATGTGCTGCGGCGTTTGATTGACATTCGGGAACGTCAGGAACTGATATCGGGCGATAGAAAAAAGCCTTACAATGATGCGGAACTCTCGGAGATTCTTGAGCGTGAATACGATACCAAGATTGCCCGCCGCACCGTCACCTACTATCGGAACAAATTTCAGGAAACCCCGAAATTTTATACGCGCCGACGCGGTGTGAATCAACGTCTCGACGTTGAGGTGACGAACGGAGAAGACGCGGCGCCCCACGGAAAATAACGTACCCCATCACCCATTTCACACGCCCTGCCAAAGTTGATTTTACGCGCAAAATACCTCTTGCCAAATAGTCTCCAAGTCATTGAAAACGGTGCGCTTGTTATTCGCGGATCGCAGATTGCCGAGGTCGGCACCTACGAAGCGGTAAAAAGAGGGAATGACTCAGAAGTGCGTGATCTGGGTGAGGTGGTAATCATGCCGGGGTTGGTGAACGCGCATACGCACCTTGAGCTAACACATCATCAAGACTTAATCCAACGGACTTCACGATTTACAGATTGGCTATCGCAACTCATCCGGAATCATAAGTCCGACTCGGAATGGGTGGATTCCGCCGTAAAAGATGGGATTGAGATGAGCGTAGCGGGAGGTGCTACGAGCGTTGGCGACATTCACGGATTCGGAATGTCGGCTCACACTCACAAAAATTCGCCAGTTCGAACCGTTGTGTTCTTTGAGACGACAGGATTTTCACCAGAGCGAACACATATAGGCGTTAAACGTATTGACGATTATCTTGCATCGTCACCCCAGAAAGATGCATTGTTTCAGCCTGCCGTTTCTCCGCACGCTCTGTACTCAACTTCTGCGACGCTCTATCGCTACTGCCTTCGATTAGCCCAATCTCGCGGCTTGCCGTTATGCACCCATCTCTCGGAGACGAAAGATGAGATTGAGTTCCTTGCATCCGGCACAGGGGCGTTTGCCGATCTGTTGAAGGCGTTTGGAATATCCATGAAAGAGTGGACTCCTTCCGGATGCTCTCCTATTCAACATCTAAAGGATATTGGCATATTGGAGTATCGCCCGCTTCTCGCGCACTGCAATTACCTTACCGAGGCCGACATCAAGATCCTTGCCGCAAGTAACGCGACGGTAGCATTCTGTCCCCGCGCCCACCACTACTTCCATCACGATTCTCACCCCATTTGCCGCCTCATCAAAGCCGGCGTCAACGTCGCAATCGGGACAGACAGTTTAGCCAGCAACTGGTCGCTCAGCATGCTCGACGAATTGAAGTACCTCGCGAATACGCAGGATGGCCTTCCGCCACACACCATTTTTGACCTTGTAACCATTAACGGCGCGAGAGGACTATCACTCGAACGTGTCGGAAAATTGGAGAAGGGCTGGTACGCGGATGTGATTGGAGTTGCAATACCGGATGACGGTCAGTCTGTGATACAACAGATTCTGGACGAATCAGCACGGATTATTTTGGCAATAGTGGCAGGGCAGGTCTGTTTTGACCACGGAGCGCAGAGGGACAATTAACTTGGATTAGTCAATCCAAACCGGGCGATCAGGGAATGCGCCGCGTAAAGATGCACAATTCTAATCTCGATGAATTGGGAGCTAACACGCAAATGCTAAACGTGTATGTAAGGTCTGTCCATCAGGATTTCTATCGCTCTCACTGTCCGTTCGGTTGATCTCATTCGATCGCTCCATGTTAGGTCACTTGATTACAATGTGGATTGGTCGCGACCAGGAGGTCGCTCCTACAGGGGATGGTGACTAGCGGAGTATTATCATGCGGAATTTACTATCGTTTTGGAATCTCTATCGCGGTCATTGTTCGCTTGGTTGATTACCCTTTTGATTGCTCTTACAGTGAAGTGTTGGGTTTCACTTGAATTTCCGTGTTTTCAAACAGAATAAAATGTTGGAAGTCTTTCTTCTGTGCATGGATTCTTTCGGATTTCCGTTCAACCCAACCGACGGACTATCACCATTGTTCTCTGCTCGGTTTATCGTTATCCACTCACTTGATGTAAGTTAATCTGTCGCGACCAGGAGGCCGCTCCGACAGAGAATGGTGGGAGTGCCCACCCTACAAATGCACAAAGTCGAATTCAAGTCAGGGCGAGGCGACTCACCCTACGATTGAGGCAAAGTCTCCAATAATTGAAATCGGGGGACACATCGGTATCCGGAGTTGTAACTCAGACAGTGCCAAAATGAGTTTGACTCTCCAGGTTATATATACTATAATTAAATCTGACCAGATTAGTCATAATTTGAAAGAAGAGGTAATGATGCGTCTATCCGCTCGGCTAAAATATGCGGTTCTAGCAATGCTAGAGCTAGCGCTGCAATATCCTCAACAGTTCGTCTCGGTGGCGGAGCTTTCGGAGAAACATGGCATTTCACGACCGTTCCTTGAAAAACTACTCCTACAACTCAAGCAGTCAGGCTTGACTACGAGTCGGCGTGGGCCAGATGGTGGATACAGTCTTGGAATACCGCCTAATGAAATTCGCATAGGCGACATTTTTGAAGTGGTCGAGGGGCCCGTAAACTTTACGGAGAGTTTTGACGCCTCCTCACAATGTGATGCCACCAATCGGTGCATGGAAACATTATTGCTTGAAATCGAGAGTGGAATTAGCAGTGTCTTAAATTCAAAAACCCTACAAGAACTATGTTGTCAAGCCCGAAAATTCAAGCAGCTTGCTAAACCTGCGCATTCGATCCCTTATTCAATCTGAACCGAAATGAAACTTGCTAACAGCATCATTGACTTGATTGGTAATACCCCATTGGTTCATCTTAGCCGTTTGCGCGGAAAGGATGACGCCACGGTTGTGGCAAAGCTGGAGTCATACAACCCGGGAGGAAGCATTAAAGACCGAATTGCGCATGCAATGATTGCCGATGCGGAGGAACGCGGGGTGTTGAAATCCGGCTATACAATCGTTGAGCCGACAGCCGGGAATACGGGGCTTGGAATCTCGGCCGTCGGCATTGCGAGCGGGTATCCTGTGGTGTTGACCATGCCGGAGAACGTGAGCCAAGAAAAATATACGCTCCTGTCTGCTTTTGGCGCCAAGATAATCTTGACTCCCGAAAATGCGGGGATGGCTGGTGCAATTTGGGAGGCAGAGGAAATCGTGCGGCAGAACCCACGTCACTTCATGCCTAATCAGTTCAAAAATCCTGCAAACGCGGAAATCCATCGAGTAACCACGGCGCGCGAGATAATAGAGACACTGGACCGTCCAGTGGACTTTTTCGTTACAGGTGTGGGAACGGGCGGCACATTGACTGGCGTTGGCGAAGTCCTCAAGTCGCACTATCCCGATGTGCAAGTGGTTGCGGTCGAACCGGATGTATCTCCGGTAATCTCGGGGGGAGAGCCGGGTCCAACGCGAATCGACGGCATCGGTGCAGGGATAATACCGGAGATTCTGAACGTGGACATTATCGATCAAGTGCTCACCGTGCCCGATGAAGAGGCGTATCGGATGATGAAACACATTTCCAAAACCGAGGGATTGCTCGTCGGGATGTCGTCAGGAGCGAACGTTCATGCCGCACTGAGAATATCCAAGGATCTCGGCGAAGAAAAAACAGTCGTCACAATCTTACCCGACACAGGCGAACGGTATTTTAGCTTGAGCCAATATTTTGAACCCAAAACCGATATTATGAGTTTATTACCGTGAGCGCACACTCTCATAAACAGGAACTAACTTTCTTGCATGTCATGGCTATTAGACCTTCTAGGACTTGATCCAATCTGCAAGAAGAAGGGCGGATATTTTCGGTGACCGAACTTGTTCATCCACGAACATCAATTAATGAGGATCTCTGCTATCAGATCAATTCGATTGTAGACCCCAAGGAGATTCTATTTAATTTGTTCAAGCGATTCGAAGAGCGCGCCGCCATTGTAACGAGCGGGCAACTCTCCGGTATGGTGTTGATTCATCTGGCGCATGAAAATAACCTCCCGTTTCGTGTCTGCACCCTTGATACTTTGCGCATATTTTCGGAGACTTACGACTTCTTTGAACAAGTAGAGGCGCGTTATGACATCCAAATCGAACGAATCAAACCAGACCCGGAGGAAGTCGATCAGATGGTGTCAAAACATGGCGAGCACCTGTTTTTTGACGGTAAAGATAAGCAGAACTACTGTTGCGAGATAAGAAAGGTCAGACCAATGCAACGGCTGCTGGATACACTTGATGTCTGGTTCTCCGGGCTGCGCCGAGATCAGTCTGAACATAGAGGACTCACACCAAAATCGGAGCTTGTTAATCACGCCGGCCGCTCCGTATTGAAGGTTAACCCGTTAGCGCATTGGACAGAGGAACAGGTGTGGCAGTTTGTAAGTCAATACGACGTACCGGTGAATCCGCTACTCAAACCGGACAAGCATGGGGCTTATTTTGAATCGCTCGGCTGTGTAATCTGTACAACGCGGATATTGCCGGGTGAACCTAAGAGAGCTGGGCGATGGCGCTGGCAAAACGCGGCGGCGTCCGATAACAACAAAGAGTGCGGTTTGCACTTTGCGATATAACAGAGCGGCTCATGTCAAAGGAACGTGTAAAGAGAGCTTGAGAAACCGAGTTTTCAAGAAAAAACTCGGTTTCGTGCACCGTTTCTTAACGTGAGTGAACAAATTAACTAACAAGGAAGGGATTTTACTTCATGGCTGCTACAGTACGCATTCCAACTCCACTGAGGAAACTTACGAACGACAAAGCTGAAGTGGAGGCCGAAGGCTCAAACATTGAGAGCATTATTGAAAATCTCGAAGCCAACTACGCGGGGATTAAAGAACGAATTTGCGACGAAGCCGGAAACATTCGCCGTTTCGTCAATATTTATCTTAACGATGAAGATATTCGGTTTTTGGACGGAAAGACAACAGCGGTCAACGATGGTGACGAAGTCTCAATCATCCCGGCTATTGCAGGCGGGCGCTAGTATGCACTACGCCAGTTGAGATGAAAGAGATTCCCGCCTAAGACAAACGCACGCATGCTAGATGCCGGCGTTTCCGTTCGGGTCGAGTTCATTGTGAGGTCTTGATGTGCTAGAGTTGCGGCACGACACCACAAGTGAAATCTACGCTCATGCAATGGAGGAATTTCCTAATGAGTGTTGCGGCGCGATAATGGCAGATGGAGTTCGAGAGTTCGTCAGACGCTGTAGGAATGTTCAAAATGAGCGCCATGCCGAAGACCCCGAGACTTATCCGAGGGACGCTCGGACCGCTTACTTGATGGACCCGGACGACCTCATCAAGATACATCGGGAAGTTGACACCGAAGGCAGGAAGATTAAGGCGTTTTACCATTCACACCCAAATGAAGACGCTTATTTTTCCGCGAAGGATAAATCCGATGCCACGGAGCCGTGGGGAATACCGAATTATCCAGACACCGTCTACGTCGTAATCTCGCTTTATGATCGGCAAATAAACGTCGCTAGGGCGTTCTCTTGGGATGAATCCACAGAAGATTTTGTCGAAGTTCCGATTGGCGTAGCAGGCGATATGTAAAAGGCTGAGCAATGTCTCCAGATTACCGTTCTTGACGAGCGAATCACGCACTCCACCTTGCTTCCGACGCCTCTGTCCTTTCTTGCCACTTCTCTATTCCAATTCGCTTCTCTGCGAAATAGCCTTTTGTATTCCTTTCGCTAGATGGGTGTAACGGCCCCACTAACTTCCTCCACGAGGCACTAGACATGGCTTTCCTAAGAGTACGGTTGAGTTTCCCACCAAGTCAGATTACCGAACCTGTAATTTATAACATCGGGAAGCAGTATGACGTTGTAACAAACATCAGGCGAGCCAACGTGACAGCCGACACCGGTTGGGTTGTGCTGGAAATCACGGGTGAAGCCGATGAGCTTGAGCGGGCGGTAGATCACCTCAGGAACATCAGTGTTGAGGTTGAGCCCGTTGAGGGAGATGTGGTTCAATAACCTCGGTGACGCATCGCCGCCTTTTTATGCTACCCGGATTAGCCCGAGATCATGGTAAAAAATGACAAGCGGACCATCTTCGGTTGGTGTATGTACGACTGGGCAAACTCTGCTTACGTCACCACCGTAGTCGCGGGGCTCTTGCAAAGCTATTTCGCGCGGGTAATCGTAGGGGAAGATGGGGTTCAAATCGGGAATAGCACGGTCAGTGCCACATCTCTTTGGGGGTACATGATTGCCTTTGCCGCGTTTCTTTCGTTTCTGTTCGCCCCCGTACTCGGCGCCGTTTCCGATTTCTCTTCGGCGAAAAAGAAATTCCTCCTATCTTTTGCCTATACAGGCAGTTTGATTACCACCCTTCTTTATTTCTGTCGGTCCGGTGATGTGTGGCAAACGGTTATCATGTTTGTCATCACTCAGGTTGGATATGTGGGCGCGAACGTTTTTTACGATGCCTTTTTGCCACAGATCGCATCCGAAAACAGACTTGATAGGGTTTCAGCCAAAGGGTTCTCTTTCGGATATATCGGCGGGGGAATGCAGTTCGCAATCGCTCTCGGATTGGTGGCGGGTCACAAGGTTATCGGAATCGGACAGGCGCTCGCCGCTCGCATCGGGATAGCAATGGCAGGGTTGTGGTGGGGTGGATTCACACTCTTCACGTTGAAATTTCTGAAGGAGGGTGAGGTTAGAGAGGAGATACCGGAAAACCACCGGTCGAAACCTTTAATCCTAGCGTACATTGCTATCGGAGTGGAACGCACGCTCAGGACAGCGAGAAAGGTTCGGCAGTTCAAACATCTTCTGCTGTTTTTGATTGCGTTTATGGTTTATAACGATGGCATCCAAACCGTCATTGGTATGGCAACAATCTACGGAACAAGTGAGTTAAATCTGTCTGTGACCGTGTTAATGATAACACTTCTAGTCATCCAGATTATTGCGGCGGCTGGTGCTCCTTTGTTCGGTTGGCTAGGGGACAAAATTGGCACGAAGCGGGCCGTGATGCTATCGCTAGTTCTTTGGAGCGGCGTTGTCACCTACGCCTATTTTCTGCATTCCGCAACTGAATTTTTCGTGTTGGGTGTCATCGTCGGCGTTGTGCTCGGCGGTTCACAGGCATTGAGCCGCTCGCTGTATGGTTCCATGGTACCGGAGGAAGCTAGCGCGGAATTTTACGGATTCTATTCTGTGTTTGCAAAATTTTCGGCGATCTGGGGTCCTCTCGCATTTGCCGTCATTCGACAGGTGACCGGAACCGCACGTCTTTCTATCATATCTCTGATGATCTTTTTTGTATTAGGCCTCATTCTATTGAGTTTCGTGAACGAAGAAAAAGCGCGGCAAGCTAAATTCATGGGGGCATTCTGAGCAACGGACCGGAACCCGCCCTCTAGAGCGGGTTAATAGCACAGAAAGTCCGCTAGGACACGGCTGGCGGATAGCAGCAGACGACCTCCATTGCTGTGTCAGCAGTATTTATAATGTCGTACGCTGACAGACAAGCCGGAATAAAGACCGATTTTCCACGCTCAATCGGAATATCATCAAACGCGCCACTGAGTTTTCCTCGACCTTGTAAGGTTACAAGACAGTGAAACCCTCTCCCCTCCGGCATATTCAGCCGCGAGTCAACGATTAAACGTGACGCCTGGAAATACGGCGTCGCCTCGTCCGGAAGCAGCCTTTCTTCACGGTTATCGCCTTCGTCGCGAATTATTAGGGGCGTTCGCTTGATGTAGCCGTTTAATTCGTCCATCTCAAGCTTGCTAAAATCAGCGGCTTTAAGCGCCAGATCCCATCCTAGTCCCAGTGTTCCGTCTTCACTCTCATAGGGAAATCCTTCCCATTCCGCCAGAATACTCCAGTCGGTTGGTTCCTGAGGCTCAAGAACACACAGGCCGCTGCCGAGCGAGTGGATTACGCCGGGCGGTACGTAAATGACGTCGCCAACCGTTGGCTCTATAAGATGCATCAAACCACGCAATGCTTCTATATCCTGCGTGTGCATCAACTCTCCAAATTCCGCTATTGAAGTGGATTCCTTGCAACCAATCCAAGCCTTCGCTCCAGGTCTTGTTCCAATGATAATCCACGCTTCGGTTTTGCCGAACGGGGAATTGAGGTGTTTTTGGGCGAATTCGGGAGCGGGGTGCCAGTGGATAGGGATGTGAGAATTGTCGCCGACATCAAAGATTTTGAGGAGCACTCCCAAGTTCGTACCGAATTTATCGACATGGTGCTCACCTAGCGTTTCATTGGGAAACGCGTCCAACAGGTGTTTGAGTAACACTGTTTCGCCGCTAGGGAGTTGTATGCGGCTGAACCCTTTGTCCGGCGGATTATCGCGGCCCGGTGTGGTCGCCCGGTTTGTTGAAAACATCCACTCCTCGGATCGGAAATCATCTTCAGGGTCGGGCTCTCCCATGAATTCCGCTCGTAGTTTTCCTCCGCCGTAGAAATGTAGAAATGTGTTTGGTGCAAGAAATATTGGGGCATCCAAAATCGACTTGAGTTCATCTTTCGAGGCCATAGATAGAATATTCCTTCATGTAATAAAGATTGTGCGTGCTTTCGCGGTCAAACACCTCTAGTTACTCTTCAGTCTTCATGGGAAGTTTCATCATGCGCAAACAGCGCGTCCACGAATTCTGTTGCGGAAAAATCTTGTAGATCGTCCAATTTTTCGCCGATGCCAATCAACTTTACGGGAGCGCCGATTTCTCCTTTCACCGCGATAACGATGCCGCCTTTGGCGGTACCGTCAAGTTTCGTGACAGCCACACCGGTCACGGGCACCGCCTCATTAAAAACCTTCGCTTGCATTATGGCATTCTGCCCCGCCGTCCCGTCAATCACAAGCAGTACCTCGTGGGGCGCACCCGGAAGGTCGCGCGACATTACCCGTCCAATCTTTGATAATTCGTCCATCAACGGTCTTTTTGTATGAAGCCGACCGGCGGTGTCGGCAATCAAGACATCCGCGTTACGAGACTTTGCAGCCTGGACCGCATCGAAAACAACTGAAGCCGGATCTGAACCCTCGCTCCCGCGAATCAGGTCAACTCCGGCGCGGTCAGACCAAATTGAAAGCTGATCTGTAGCAGCCGCGCGGAACGTGTCACCGGCCGCAATCAGAACGCGATTTCCTTCGGACTTGAAGCGATGCGCTAGTTTGCCAATTGTCGTGGTCTTGCCCGCTCCATTTACGCCAAGCACAAGAATCGTGTATGGTGAAGCACCCTTAATATCCAGCGGCTTGTCGTCTCCAAGGATGTTGAGAATCTCCTGTTTAATAATATCTCCCAATCCCGTTGAGTCGCTCAGGCCTCTAGATTTCACCCTCTCCCGAACATTATCCATCAGGGACAGCGTCGTATCAATCCCGACATCGGCTTGAATTAAGACCTCTTCTATCTCATCAAGCAGTTCTTCATCAATCTTTCTGCCAACGCGGAGCAAATTCTCGATTTGCCCCATGAGATTGTTTCGCGTTTTCGACAGGCCGGCTTTGAGGCGACTCAACCAATCTGTATTCTCTGAGGGACCATCGTTCGGTTCGGGAGGTGCCGTGTCATCTGAATAACCAATGACTTGTTCGATGTTCGATTTAACACTAATGTCTACATTCTCCTGTAGCTCTTCCCGAGAGGGCTGTTTCGCCTCATCATCCGATTTTCGTTTGAATAGTCGTTTAAGCATCCACGTTCCCTTAAGTGTTACATCGAATCATTCGTTGGTGCAATATTACCATCACAACGGAATTTCTGTAAGTGGGGTATCGATAGGTACTCGTTGTCGAATCATGGAAATTCCTCATTCAATCACCTCAATCTCTAGCTGATTTAAAGTCCGTAGGACTCCTTCACCATACTCTAGCATGGAGTCGGACTCTAACGTGCTGCCCGCTAGCTGAATGTGATTGGCGTCGGCTTGGAGCTGCCCGAGTGTTGGTTCCATTGCTATCCATTCACCCGCGTAAACCTCGGGCCAGAAATGATAATAGAACGCATCTCGTTGAAATACGATTCCTGCGCAGATGCGCGCCGGGATACCTACCGAGCGTGCCAATGCAATGAAGAGTACTGTGTGTTCCGTGCAATCCCCTTCCAAGGTTTTCAAGGTTTGTATTGAAGAACCGAAGCCTGTTTGCAGATTTTTGTCGGATACGTTCTCGTAAACCCAGCGGCACAGCTTTGTCGCAGCGCGCCACGAGTTGGTTTCTCCATCCAAGACTTCGACCGCTTCAGCGTGAATCGCAGGATGGTCGGCTTGAATGTAGACGCTCGATTTAAGAAATTGAGCAAGTTCAATCTGCGAACCGTCCAGAGAGAGCGGTAACGACGGTGTATTCGAGAGATCAACGGCTGGAACGTTGATTTCCAATATTCCACTATTCGGACTATCCACGGCACTGATTAAATTTTGTCGGTGGTCAATCTTTACGGCCTCCTTCAAATTTCCTTCTCCTAATCGCAGTGCGGCTTTGAGGCGCGAGGAATTGGCTATCGGTTGTTTCCCTTGTGGGTAAATCTTGGTGTTAAGAATCACGTCAACTTGCCCTGCTTCTCCGAGTGCGGTCTGCATATCGGTCTTTGTCAGCACCAAGGGAAAACCCATCAGCGGGATTTCGGTCCGGTAGGTCCTGCCTTCCGAACTAATCCATGCTACAGTCGTGATACCTCCCATTATGTCCATTGTATATTCGACCACATAAACAGGTACGCTATTTCCTTCATAATTAATTTTGTCTTCGCGGACGACTTTGACCCCGGTGTTCACAGATTGGAGGAGGTCGAGATTGAAAATCCGCAGTTGATGCTCATCTCCAACCGACATCCCCTCTTTTAGCAGGAGATATGGAATGGTCTGCTCGAAAATAGCGTCTGGTGGAATCGGTTTTTCGGATTGTGTGGTTTTTCCGGCAAGCGTGGTTTCAATGTAGGCAACTCCCTCCTTAACACGTCCTTCAATGCGCTTTTCGGTTCCTGTTTCATTCGAGGTCACCGTAAAACGGCGGGGAATGAGATCCCTCCCGATATATGAGATTCGGGTGTTCTCAAAGCGTAAATCCCAGTCTCCTCGCTTCACTTCAATGACCATGTCAATGCGTGTTCGTATAACGTCTTTGCCTTCGTAAACCGCATTATCCATATAAATATGCGCATAACCGGCCTTTGTACCCATTAGTTCTAGATTCAGCCAATCATCTTGCGGTAAGCGAAACATTCTTTCTACCTCTACCGGATCTACGTCTACCGCGCCTCCCGACGACAAGCCTGTCAATGTGGCAAGGAGACATATAGCAAAAAATTCAGTGTGCTTCATGGCCCAGATTCCTAAGCGTCGTACTACCAATGGAAATATCCATCCGCCTTTTCACCAAATGTTCCGGTTCCTACAATCTTCCACTCAAAAAGAGCTTCCAAAAATACATCAACTCGGGTTGTCCGTATGCTTCCTTGTCACTTGGATGTGTCCGCTAGTCCCTCAACTCTACCGTTAAATTGATTCATCGCATGCAGAATTCCCTTCTCTATTAGTGTTTCGACCGCGTCCGCTGCTCGTTGAACAACTTCATCAATTTGGACTTTATCCGGTTCGTCAAACTCACTCAACACATGGTCGGTTTGGCTATAGGTTGGCGAACCAATGCCAATTCGCAAGCGAGGAAATTCTTCGGTATCAAGGTGGTGTATAATGGACTTGATGCCATTGTGTCCACCATCGCTACCTTTCTTGCGCAACCGCAATACCCCAATCTCCAAGTTAAGATCGTCGTATATAACGCACAAATCAGAGATTGAGAGGTCGAATCTATGAATCAACGCTGCAACTGCCTCACCGCTGTTGTTCATAAAGGTGGTGGGTTTAGCGAATAGTGGTTCGTCTCCATCCCATTTCGCCGTTCCTGCGAGCGCTCCACACATCCCTTTCACCTTCCTAATTCCATATCTCTGCAAAAGTTCGTCAATGACCCAAAATCCCACATTGTGCTTTGTCATCTCGTATCGTCGCCCTGGATTCCCGAGACCAACAATCAATTTACAGGGATTACAAGTAATGACTCTGTTTTTCAACCGGAACATGATTTGTTGCGACGCAGAGATTCGCTGATTGAGCAGTACAACAACAGGATTTCCTATTCACTGCAATTCGTTATTTGACCGCTCCCCCTCCTGTTGGGGAATTGTCGCTAATGAAAGAGGCATCGAGATGTCTACGTGGCCGGCAATCGTATCAACTTCTTGGCCTTCAATGAGTAGTTGCACATTCTGTATGTCACCGCCAAAATTTGATTGGACTGTTTTTAGAATCGCTTGGACAGTCAACAATTCTGCTGTGGTGCCACCGATATGTGCGGCGCTTAAGGCGCCCGAGAAATCCAAGTATGCGGTAGATTGCTCGTCAAGATACACCTCGTACAGAATAGTCCCTTTGGGGATTGCGTTCATCAAGGTAGGAGGAGACTCTTCAAGGAGCGCATTGATAATCTGCTTAAGACGCGCGGGTTTGTCGTTAGATAGACGCAATTCGTGTACAAAGTCAACGAGCTCAAGCGATTCTGGTTGAAAAAAAAAGAGCCTGATCTGTTGGAGAGGTGGGGTGGTATTCGGGGAGCTCGCAGCGGGTGGCAGTGGTGGTTGAGGTGGCAAGACTTCCCCGCGATCAAAAAAGAAAAATGCAATGACTAGAGCAACGGCGACAACAACAGCGACAACACCGAAAAGTAATATTTTTAATTGTCTTCGATTCAAATTATTCGCCATCGTTGGAAATCTGTCCGGTTATGAGCGAGGCCCGATACTCCACAATTGCTGCCCCAATGCTTTCCGCAATGGCTCCTTGGCTATCAAAGTTTGTAAGTTTTTCTAAATCGGCTGCATTCGACAAGTAACCAAGTTCAATTAAAAGTGCAGGCATATAAACCTCGGACAGGGTTGTCAGCGGAATCTCGGTCAATGGGGTAAGGGTTTCCGTAGAAATTTTCAATTGTTCCCGAAGAATGGCGGCAAAACTCCTACTTTGACTTATAAAATCCTCTTGGGAAAGTGTCGTAATTTGTTTTTGATGGGTTGCGCTGCCTGTAGAAGAGGTAGAAACGTCAGATTGCCGATGCCACCTTGAACTATTGACGTATAAGTGAATGCCCTTCGCTTTCGCCGTATAAGAAGCATTGCAGTGCAAACTCAAGAAAAGTTGGCCTCCGCTTTGATTTGCAATTTGCACACGTTCTAGTGGTCGTCGTTCATAATCCCTGTCTCGTGTGAGCGCAACTCGGATCCCATTCTGATGGCAGTAAGTCTCGACAAGCTTAGCTATCGCTAGTGTTATTTCCTTCTCGAGTACCCCGCCGCTTCCCTGATATCCTCTGTCTGCTCCTCCATGCCCGGGGTTAACGACGACAAGAAACCCTTCTAGCGGCCTCACACGCGGACGCGTATCCTTCGTTTCCACGATCCGCACGCGTTGAAGCTCTGGGTTGTAAGCAACCTCAAGATTGTAGATGTTGGGAAGTACTTCCGTAAAAAATGTGATTGGGAGCATTGGCCGCTGGTTGATGACCAACGGCGGGTGGGATAGTGATATTGGCTCCGACTGTCCGGCAACCGTCGCGGACGATGTACCTAAGTGCAGTTCAATCCGTTTTTGTTTAATAACTAAGGTGAGTTTTCCGGTGAGGTCGAATTTCCTCCTCATGTCGGAATCAACGATCCGACGCAACGCATCAACCGGCAAATATAGCACCCCGTCTCGGGTGACAGTTTCAACCTGAGCGCGCATTTTTCCCCCACGATCCACAAAACGGATCGAGGGCGATTGCTGAATACTAAGAGCAACTGATGTCCACAGAGCGATGGTGATGTATAAACAGCGTCTGCCCAGCTTCATTCTTCATCTTCATCGTCACTACGTTTACGAGTAATCAGTTCAGGTTCTTCCTGTTCGGGTTCTAGCATTTCTTCGCCTTCAATTTCTTCGGCTGCCACTTCCTCCTCAACCTTTGGCGGGCTGATTGCGGTGACCATGGTTTGCGAATAATCCAATACCTGAATCCCTTCAGCCACGGTCAAATCCCCAACGTGGATTATTTCATTCACGTCCAATTCGTTTACGTCCACTTGAATCTCATCGGGCAGGAGAGCAGGCAAACAGTGGACTGATAGTTCTCGGAGAGGAAACTCCAGTACTCCATCACTTTCTCTAACACCTATAGGCGTACCGTTAAGAACAATTGGAATTGCCGCAGTTACCGGTTCATCCAAAGATACGCGCACGAAATCCGCGTGTAGCAAGGTTTGCTTGCTTACGGGATGCTGTTGGATCTCTCGAATCATGGCTGTCTCGGTGCCGTGCCCCTTTATATCCAGGTCGATAAGCACGTTTTCGCTGTTTTTCCGAAGGAATGTACGGAAAACATGTTCATCAATTCGAAGTGGAACCACATCTTCACGTCGCCCATATAGCACAGCCGGGATCGAACCTCCACGGCGTAGCGCCCGCGCATTTCCCTTTCCAAAGGTACTCCGCTTTTCAACTTCTAGTCTTACCTGTTGCATGTAATTTGCTCCCAGTCGTTTTTTCCGTAAAAATCAAAAGTAGCTAACATACCTCCGTCTCGCACACATCACCGGTCCAATGTCAGCTAATGATGCCTGTATTCTTGATTGTGATGATGGTGCCAACTCTGGAAATGATACATTCATCTAAGGCGGGAACGAGATCGGATTAGCCAGCCCTTTAATGGCGGACTTCCCATGAAGTGCTGGGCGGGTAGGACTCGAACCTACGAATGCGGGTTCCAAAGACCCGTGCCTTACCACTTGGCGACCGCCCATTAAGCCGTAGACAAGCTAGCGTTGCTTGTGTGTGTTGTCGTACAGAATGTCAATCTATCGCAGAGTTTGGATGTAGCTTGGCGAGCGCTCGCGGCATCCCGCATAATAGAGAATACGGTCGCACCGCTACCCGACATTAACGCTCCATAGCTGCCGTCGCAACGAGCTAATTTATACTTAAGCGATTCGACATCGGGAAATTTCAGAAACACCGGAACTTCCAAGCAATTGTACATATTTTCAGCCACACCGCGCTGGTCCCCATTCTCAAGGCAACCTCGCAGAATTATATCATCTGGGGATGTGTTAGTCAACGCAAAATGGAGATGTTGGAACACGCTGCTTGTTCTAACTTCAATCCCCGGGTTTGCCAACAGTATGTGAGCCTTCTTTAGTGGCGGTAAAGCGGTTAGAATCTCTCCAACTCCGCGGCCAAGTGCAGCTCCACCAAGTAGACAAAACGGAACATCAGCCCCTAGTTGTAGACCCAAGCACATTAAGTCGGTATGGGTTAATCCGAATTTAAACAGTTGATTCATTCCCCATAGAACGGCTGCAGCATCTGCGCTGCCGCCCGCAAGTCCGGCAGCCACCGGTATCCGCTTCTTGATTGAGATTTCGACGCCGCACATAATGCCGGTATGATTCATCAGTAGCTGGGCAGCTTGATACCCCAAATTTCGCGTGTCACACGGTACCAATGGGTGATCGCACCGAATTAAAATTTCCTGTCTGGCGAGTGGTCGGAGAATGACATCGTCGTGAAGTTGAATTGAGTGAAACACTGTTTGAAGATTATGAAAACCATCCGGACGCTTACCGGTAACATTAAGATAGAGGTTAATCTTTGCATGAGCGTGAATGAGCAATGATTTTGCCATGGTGGTGGGAAAATACCGCGTTGGTTAGCGGGAAGGAGGGCAAGAAAATGTCTTCAACTTAAGCCGTTACTTCGCAATCGTTCGAATCGTTGTGGATTCTGTGAGAAACGGCTTGAAGTCAAATTTGCTGTCATTAATCTCAACATTTATCTCTGGCTTGATAATCTTCAGTTCGACGCGCGTGTGTTCTAGCGGGCGTTCAATCTCAACACGGTGAGGGCGGGGGACTCCGCCAACATCACGATAATCGGAAAATTCGACGCTTTGAATAAGACTCCCATTCCGATCTTGGATCTGCCAATGGCTAACAAACGGTTCTCCATCGAGTACCATGACGGTAATCTCTTCCAAATGTCCGGTTTCGGCTCCGGGGCGTTTCACCACAAATTTGGTGCCAGAGGACGCCAACTCCAAATCGTTCGTCCGTCCATCAAGGAAGGGATTTGCAAAAATGGCGCTGCGAACGTCCGAAATCCTTAAATCCATGCCGAAAACTTCTCGTAACACCCCATCCTCCAAGGGTTCAAATATCGCTTCCTGCTCATTGGCAAAGTAGAGTAGAAGACGGTCTCGGCCAGCAATAGCAATCACTCGTGGTTCGTTCAATGGACCTAGCGCTTGTATGTGGAGAAAATCACCGTCTTTCAATGAACGCTTATACCAGAGTGATTCTCGAACCTCCTCCTTATTGTCCTTGTCTTCAATGGTTACAACCATCTGTAAGATGCGTACTGTTGATGTAAGGTCGTAGTTTAATTGAAGACGGGTAAGGATAGGATTCAACAACTCTCTGTCAGCAGGAGATAATTTGACCGTTTTACTACCACAACCAACCAAGGTTGAAATGAGAAAAGCAAGTAATACGACACAGTTCTTGGAACGCGAAACATGAAAGCCAATGCGTGATGCCGTGTGATTCATCCTGTTACTCCAACCTAGATCTACACGTTAAAATACCTCAACCATTGACTTCTTGAGAATCGCGACGGCTTCGTCGACGTGGTCAATCGTAATATTGAGCGGAGGCAAAAACCGGATTACATAGTCGTTGGTACAGATTGTGATTAAGCCGTTATCCGCGCATTTCGCGGCAAGTGGTTTCGCATCGACAGACATCACCAATCCACGCAGTAATCCCTTGCCTCGGACTTCTTCAATTGGAAATTTGTCTTTGAGTTGTGATATTTCGTATGCCAGATAGTTTCCCATTTCGATCGCGTTTGCAGCAAGGTTCTCGTCAAAAATTGTCTGGATGGATGTACATGCGGCAGCCGTGACCAGCGGGTTGCCTCCAAATGTCGCCGCATGAGTGCCCGGGACGAAGCTGTCCGCTATATGCTTTTTGGCAAGCATGGCACCAATCGGGACGCCGCCACCAAGGGATTTTGCCATTGTTAAAACATCAGGCACCACTCCGTAACTCTGATAACCGTAGAACGTTCCAAGGCGGCCCATTGCAGTCTGAACCTCATCAAGAATAAGAAGGAGACCGTGTGCGTCGCATATGCTGCGCAGCCCTTGAATGTAGTCCTCGCTCGGAACATTAACGCCACCCTCGGACTGGATTGCTTCAACAAGGATGGCGCACGTATTCTCGTTGACTGCGGCTTGCGTTGCCTCCAAATCATCGAACGGAACATAGGTGAATCCGGGAAGCATCGGTTCAAATCCTATGTGATATTTTGTCTGTGCAGTCGCAGTGATAGTCGCCATCGTGCGCCCATGAAACGAATTCTCCATTGTAATGATTTCATGAGCGTGTGGATTACCCCGATCTGTTGCATACTTTCTCGCCAGTTTTATTGCCGCTTCGTTCGCTTCCGCACCGCTATTACAGAAGAAACACTGATCCAAGTCGGAATTATCGATGAGAAGTTTCGCTAATTTTGCCTGCGGTTCAATGTAATACAGATTGGAAACATGCAGCAACTTACCTGCTTGCTCCCGAATCGCGGCAACGACATTCGGATGGCAATGCCCCAAACCGTTGACTGCCAGACCGCCAAGAAAATCGAGATATTTCTTACCATCCGCATCCCATAAATAGGGGCCCTCCCCACGCACAAACGCCAAATCGCGCTCACCGTATGTGTTCATGACATATTCTGTTGCCATTTCTTTAATTTCAGCTGTAGTCATGTGCTGTAGATCTCCTTTAACTGAATGTGTAGCAATAATATTAGAAGAGCTTAGTTGGAGTGTGGTGCGTAGTGGCGGGGCTCAAAACACGCTTAAATCGCCCTAATCCAAATATCATGAAGGCGGGTAATATTATAATACCCGTTGATTCATCGTATACCTACCGCATTTGTGTCAATTTTCGCAAGTCCGTTCGAAGTACCTATCCAAGCAGTCTCATTACCGAGTTCGATACAATTGACTGTCACCCTATCCCCAATTTGTTCGGCGGGATAACCAATAGAATCCCACCCACTCGCAGATTTGATATACACGGCATCGTTGGTTGCAATCCACAGAGGCGGAGATGGCAGCATGGCGTCTCTTTGCCCCACCGCGATATATATATCCTCAACAGGTACAAGGTCCGTTTGAGCCACGGGCATCCCTGTCCCTTCCAGACCTTTGAAGTCTACTTTGCCATATCCATTCTCTTTTTCTTCCTTACTATACCAAGTGAAAAAGACACTTTCATCGCTCACGTCGAAACCTGCAATTGAATTTCCGCCAACCTCGGGGACCATACCGCGCAAGTTTGAGCTACGCCATAATGGATCATATACCAGGTCAAAAATAGCGATTCCGGCATCTGAAGTGCCCGCCCAGACGGTCACCGGTGTAACAGCCAATGCTACAATGTTGTCTGCGGGCAGTCCATCAGCCGTCCGGTCATAAACCATCCACTCATCGTCTGACCGAGAATATCGGGCGACGCCAGAAAATGTAGCAACCCATACATCGTGTGTACCAATCTCAATGTCGAAAATCTGATTGTGCGGCAATCCGTTCAGTGTATTGTAATTGACCGATAATCCTTCCGCCGGGTTATAACGGACTACACCTTGATTAAGTGTCCCAATCCAAACTTCAGTTTTCTTGTCTACTTCCTCAATCACAGAGGGAGAATCTTCATCTTCTTCAATTGGGTTTGGCATTTTGATTGTTGGCGAGTAGACTGCCAACGCGCGCACATTCGTTGGTACGTTCGGGTTTAGTCGGTTGATTTGCTCTATTCCGCTCTCAGTGCGAATTTGCCATGTACCGAGGCTTATGTCCACTCTTGCCAACCCTTTGGGTGTGCCTACCCACAAATCATTTCCATTAACCGCGATAGCTTGGATGTCATTGCTTGGGAGATCATCTGACACGGTGTATATTGTCCAAGCGCATTCTTCGCGCTTTTTCTGTAAAATGGGTATCAGCCGCGGGTCAGTTGTAATTGCAATCGCCATGGAAAAATCATCGAGCGCCTCCTTGTTCATACGAAGTTGCTGATACGCGGAGCCTCGGGCAAGGTAGACATCATCAATCCATTCGCTGTCCGGGTTTTCTTGGATAAACGTCGTTAGTTCTTCTACCGCAATCTGTGGTTGTCCAACCCTTGATTGCAACACTCCAATGAGACACTTGGCTTTTGCCAAATCGTCCGATTCTGGGAAACGCCGCGTGGCTTCTTGCAGGATTTTCAGCGCTTCAGCAGTCTCCTGCAGCCGCTCTGTTAGTATGAATCCCGCCGTATAGCCCGCGTGTTCAGCCTCCGAGTGTGTTGGATAGTGATCAAACAAGAGTAGGTATGCATCGGCAGCCTTGCGAAATGCTTCCGATGCGAGATAATTGTCTGCCGTTTTCTTGATTTCGGCGGCAAGATTGTAGGTACGTGGAGCAATCTTGGCAACCCGACCAAAACTGGCCAATGCTTCATCAATAGCTCCATCCTCTTTTTGCACTAGACCGAGATTATAGTGGGCATCAGCATACTTTGGAAATTCTTCGATCGCCGCCTCAAATTGTCTTTTCGCTTGTTCACGTAACCCAAGCTCCAGCAACGCCTTTGCGTTGCGAAAGTGTTTCTCGGCTTGTGCGTCAGGGACAAGATTCAAATCTGAAGGGAATCTGATTGTCGAGATTTTGTCTAAATCGATTTCAATATTTTTCTCTTGGAAAGCGAAGTGAACCACCTTGTCGTCAGATGCCAGCCAGTCTCCTGTAAGACGGTCACCGTTTTTTAGGTAAACAGTGGCAAGCCGTTGTTCACCATGGGCAAAGCATGCGAATAGCAAAAGAATTGCTGAAATTGCCGCGCGAATTGGTACAAGTTTTGAGTGCATATAATTTCCCTCTCGCCCTTAAATGGCGGATTCGACCTCACCCAATTTGGATCGGTTCATTCGTGATGCTTTCAGATGATGTTCAACAAGAATAGGAGGTCGAACCCAAGTCCGCAACCGACGAAAGCATAGCAGGTATGAAACAACTATGTCAACGCGATTCTTTGGAAAATGATTGCAATCAAATTCTGCGCTTGATATAATCCAATCTACGTACATGCCACTTAACGCGCTTACAAGAGGAGACACTTCCATGAACAAGATGAAAGCGGCGATTTACTCAGGCGTTGAGAAAATTGGGATTCAGGAAGTTGACTGGATTAAACCGGCACCAGGCTATATCGTACTAGATACGAAGCAGACCGGTATCTGCGGAAGCGATCTTCACAGTTATTTTGGAGAGTGGCCACAGTCTGATACGCTGGCAGCGGGACATGAGACGTGCGGTGTCGTTACGGAACTCGGCGAGGGGGTCACCAAGTTCAAAGTCGGCGACAAAGCCACTGCTGAATGCTTCTCACATTGCGGAAAATGCGTGTTCTGCCGAAAGGGCTATTATAACCACTGTAAAACAAGGAAATGGATCTCCCATGAAGCGCATGGCGGATTCGCCGAATACACTATTCTTCATGAATCAGGATTGTTCAAATTGCCTGATCGTATGAGTTTTGAAGATGGAACACTCGTTGAACCTCTCGCGGTTTCACATCGAGCCGTGGCACGCGGAAACGTTAACGCCCGGAGTACCGTCGCAATAATAGGCGGCGGAACAATCGGTCAGCTCTGCTTGGCAGATGCGGTCGCAGTTGGCGCCAAGGAGACGTTGATTACCATAAAATATGAGCGGCAGGCACAACTAGCCAAGGAACTTGGGGCAGACCACATCGTGGATGTCCGCGAGACCGATGTCGCGAAATATGTCAACGATATCACTGGCGGTCTAGGCATGGACGCTGTGATAGAGACTGTGGGGGGTGGTCAAAATTTTGACGCCGCGATGGCGATGGTGCGCCCATGTGGTTTCGTTGTTCTTGTCGCAGGATATTTTAAGCCGCTCGAAGTGAATCTGGCACGGGTTGTCTGGTCAGAAGCAACTGTCACCGGTTCAAGCTGCTACGGATACAGTGGGATGGAAACGGACTTTGAAGCTGCCATCGAGCTGATCGACTCGGGGAAGGTTGACGCTAAGAAACTGGTAACGCACCGCTTTCCACTTATGGACATTGCTGAAGCTTTCAAGATAGCCGCCGACAAGCAATCGGGGTCGATCAAGGTACATGTGTGTCAACCGTGAGCCGCGGAGTTTCTTATACCATTTCGCTCTAATATATGGTGCATATAATGCCTTAATTGTGTCATTAACCTTTACCGTAGGCGGGGCATCTTGCCCCGCCGGCTTTGCGCGGAGACAAGGTTTCTTACTACACAAGTTTCTTTACTTAATCCAAATAATTAATGCGCTTACATCCTAGCGAAATGGTATTAGTTGTGGAATAGTAAACGATTTCCACAGGACGAACTCCGCTCGTATAACCTACAGTCATCAACAAGATATGCAGACAGATGTAAAAATACTTGCCCATCGCGGCGGAATGGGGCGCGCTCCGGAGAATACTATCGCCTCATTTCAACAGACACTTGATGACGGGGCGGATGCTTTCGAGTGCGATGTCTGTCTAACGCAGGATGAGGAACCCGTCTTAATTCATGCCAAATTTGACGATGTCGACATCGCACCGGTAACAGGCTGCGCGGTGCCGCTTAGTGAATTGGACTGGGCAGATGTGCAGAACCTCCATGTGCTGGATTCAGAGCAGACCGTGGCGCACCTTGACCAGATGTTGACATTTGTTGAAGAGACCGGGCTTCCCTGTTTCGTGGAACCGAAAAGCAGTTCGGAAAAACTCACCTCTATTGTGGTGGATCGGATACGGCAATTTAACCTTGAAGATAAGATCGGTGTGTTGACATTTTATATGCACCGACAGATTCTGACTCAGGTCAAACGGATTGCGCCGAATCTAAAGACAAGTGCAATAATCATCAATCCGATGGCAAACTATCTTAGAGCTGCCAAAGCCATCAGTGCGGATCGGCTTATCATCGGATGGAGCGGTTTGAATCACTTTGCTCTGTACAACTCGCTCATGAGGTCACTCCCCCGAAAAGTTAGGCAACTCCAAGCGGAAGGGGTCACTGTAGAGGGTGGAT
>JAJDTR010000168.1 GCA_022827055.1 Candidatus Poribacteria bacterium
GCACTCGTGATTCTCGTCACTTTGATAGCATATTACCGAGTGAAGTTCAAGCAGACGGAAGAGGCACTCGGTACAGAGCGCGCAAACCGGGTTAAGTTTGAGGAAGAATCGAATCGTTTGGGGCGGGAGTTAAACCAATCCCAAGAAGAGGTGGCGGCGAAGATTATCAAAATCGAAATTCTGGAAGAAACTATAGGTGAAGTTCAACAACGAGCTGTGGATCTCAGCAAAGCCAAAGCGAAAATTGAAGATGAAAAACGGAAGCTTGAAACAGAACGCAGGAAGCGAGAGGCGGAGTATCAAGATTTGGTTGGCAGCTTGGAACAGGAGATTAAAAACAAAGAGATTCAGATTACCGAACTTCAAGGAATGTTGACCGTCAACTTAATGGATAAGATTCTTTTCGACTCGGGAAGATCCGTGATTAAACCGGCAGGCAAGCGCATCTTGGACAAAATTGCTTCGACATTTTTGAATCGCTATCCGGACCGAGAGATTCGAGTTGAGGGACACACGGACAACGTACCGTTCAGAGGTTCGGCGCTGAACAATTGGGATTTGTCGACGGAACGCGCAATCTCTGCCGTGAGGTACCTGCAAGAACACGCCAATGTGGCTCCTAGTCGGCTTGCAGCGGTCGGTTATGCCTATCACCGTCCGATTGACACGAACGACACGCGAGAAGGACGGGCTAGAAATCGACGAATCGAAATTGTTGTCATGCCGCCGAAGAAAACCGATGCGGATTAGACTCAAGATTTTAGGATTTACGCATTACGTATTACGCATTATTTTATCCCATTTAATTTCATAAGAATGGGTACGACTTGCGTAAGTACCAAATATCTAATTCTACACGGAGGTGAAACAATGCAGTTTAAGCGCGAAGAGATATTAAAGGGATTGCGGTCAAACGTTGCGGCAGGCAAACCGATTATCGGCGCTGGCGCCGGTACCGGTATTTCTGCAAAATGCGAAGAGGCTGGAGGGGTTGACCTCATCGTCATCTATAATTCGGGACGATTTCGCATGGCTGGTCGCGGATCGCTTGCCGGCATGATGCCGTACGGCGATGCCAACCAGATTGTCGTTGAAATGGCAAGCGAGGTGCTTCCCGTTGTCAAAAACATACCGGTGCTTGCCGGCGTCTGCGGGACAGATCCGTTCCGCTTGATGGACGTGTTCTTAAAACTGATTAGGGACATTGGATTCTCAGGCGTACAGAATTTTCCAACCGTGGGATTGATCGATGGAACACTTCGACAGAATTTGGAGGAAACGGATATGGGCTATGGTCCGGAGGTGGAGATGATTCGCATCGCCCATGAAATGAATCTGCTGACAACACCGTATTCCTTTAACGAATCGGAAGCCGAACAGATGGCGGACGCCGGTGCGGACATTCTCGTGGCACACATGGGACTTACAACAAAAGGTTCCATCGGCGCCAAAACGGCGCTAACGCTTGAAGAGTCGGCGAAACGGGTGCAGGCGATACACGATGCCGCGAAAGGCGTTAACCCGGAGATTCTCGTGATTTGTCACGGCGGACCGATTGCCGAACCCGAGGATGCGCAGTTTATTTTGGACAATACCGAAGGCGTCGTCGGATTCTACGGTGCGTCAAGCGCCGAGCGTCTTCCCACGGAACGTGCGATTACGGAACAAATTGAGACATTTAAGTCGATTCGATTGACTTAGTCCCTACACTCCGCACCTTGGAATTGTACCGCCAGGAATAATGGTGTAATATCCACATTGAGAATCTCTATCAGGATCTACTATCGCCTTCACTATTCGTTCAGTTGATCACTCGCGATTCACTCGTTTGATCTCCTCTGGAGTGCGGGAATCCGGACTTGTCGCGTTCTATTGACATTGCACTCCGCTGGAGTGAAAACCCTTCTACGAAAGAACACCTTCTCAAAGCCTGCCATTGATCCAAAAACGAGTGTTACTTGCTGAAAGAATAATTGCGACAGGGATAATGGGGTGCTATCAAGTAACACTCCACATTGCACTCCTCTGGAGTGCGCAGATTAGACGCATCGCGATTCTATTGACATTTCGATCCTCTGGATCGAGGAAAGAGACTCCGACTAGAAAGTGTTACTTGCTGAAAGAATTATTCTGACAGGGATGATGGTACGCTCTCAAGGTACTTAATCAGGGATTGATCTGAGGTGGCGGAGGCACCGCTAGTTTCATGCTATAAAATTTCAGCACCGAGAATCAGGCATACAAGACGCAGAGGTTATTAAACCCCTGTCCCGCTAAGAACAACCTAAATTTCCTGCCAAATCTATTTGGCTTTTTTGAACTCTTTCCAGTCTAATCCTAGTTGCCTGACTATTGTCCGCACAGTACCTGTAGGCAAATCACTAGAGCCCTGATCGGAGACAATAGCACCCTTTCCAGTTTTAGAATTAGTCTACTTCCTATGAGATTCTCTGGTGGGCTTGGAAGTTTCCTCGTAACCCATTTTTTTGAGTTTTTTGGCCACTTCCCTATATTTCAAAAATTTTGTACCCTTAATTCTGATCCAGGTAAAACTGCCTGAAACCAAAGATTATTGTTGGTTGGAATAGGTTTTGGTTTAGATGGTGGAGTCATTGTTTCAAATCTAACAGTTTTTATTGTTTTGGGGGATACATTTTTTATTCGGATACTATCAGGCAAATCACGCTCCATATCTTGATATAATTCCAGAGTGGCAACAAAGGCATCTGCTACATTTTCCCATACCTTCTCAAACGAATCCCCATAGGTGATTAACTCTGGTAATTCTCTGCATGTTACAGTGTAGCCACCTTCGGGTTCAGGTGTTAAGATAACACTTATCCTGTAGATCTCCTCTCGCATGTCACATCCTCCTTCGTAGGGTAAAAATTATACCCTGTTCCAATATTTGCTGTAAACAAAAACAGCAACGTAATCTGAAATAGAAAACAGTGTGCTATCCTACCTGAACTTGACCCCATCCTTTAGACAGCAAATAATGAGCTTGAAGTAATAAAATTCGATTGGACCTGGTCCAATTTCAACGCCTAATGTTATGGGGAATACACCTATCAAGTAACACTCGACATTGCACTCCTCTGGAGTGCAGACGCGGAGAGGGATCGTGTTCTATTGACATCTCACTCCGCTGGAGTGAAAACCCTTCTACGAAGGAACGCTTTTTCAAAACTTGTCATGGAGTGAAAAATGAGTGTTGCTTGCTGAAAGAATTATTCCGACAGGGATAATGGCGTGCTATCAAGCTAATAGTTGGTTTCAGGGTTGACACGGCAGGGGTTAAACCGTCAATATAAAACAATCTCTAGGGTGTGTGAGGGATTATGCCTAACGCTATGAATGAACTGAATACAGGGCAATTATGGGCATTCTCGGGCATGTTGATCGTTATTGCCGCCCCCAAGCTCCCGAATGCACAATTTCTAGCTATTTTCAGGTTGACAGCTAAGAGCTATTCTGTCAGAATAGAGTTTAGTCTTGAGCACTTAGCTGCACAAACCCACTGATGCCTTGATGTAGAAAAAACGGCAGGTGACTATGTGTGGGATTGTGTGGATTATGCCCGAATAAAATCGGGTATAAAATAACTCAAACGTATAAGTTAGAAAGGGGGTAGGATGTGAACAAGTCCAGAAAGCAGATTAACACGACGATTAACGGTGAAGATTACACACACGAAGTTGAGCCTCGGCTACTTCTAGTTCACTACCTTAGAGAGGTCGCCGGTCTCACAGGCACGCATGTAGGATGTGAGACCAGCTTGTGCGGCGCTTGCACGGCGATAGTAGATGGACAAGCAGTCAAGACCTGCACGATGTTGGCGGTACAGGCAGATGGCGCAGAGATAACAACGATTGAAGGACTCGCGCAGGATGGCGAACTCCATCCGATTCAGGAGGGATTCTGGGAACGTCACGGTCTGCAATGCGGCTTTTGTACACCCGGAATGATTGTAGCGGCACATCAACTCCTAGAACGAAATCCAAACCCGTCAGAGGATGAAATCCGGCACGGCTTGGAAGGAAATTTCTGTCGTTGTACGGGCTATCAGCATATCGTTGATGCCGTGCAATACGCCGCCGAGAAGATGCAAGGCTAGATTTGAGATGCGTACCTAACGATAACGGTACTTGGTAATACTACATCTTAAGCGAAAGATACATCGGTTCGTTAAAGTTTAGATGCGGTCTACTGTGCGCATCCTTTATCTGACGTAGACAGGAGGAGGGACATATTATGGCAACTATGGCAGGGCCATCGCGGCTAATCGGCGCACCGATAAAGCGACGCGAGGATCCGCGGCTAGTTCAAGGGCTATCCCACTATGTAGACGATATTAAGTTGGTTAATACGCTCCATTGTACTTTCTTGCGCAGCGACTATGCGCACGCGGATATCAAGAGCATCGACACGGAAGCGGCAGAAAACCTATCGGGCGTGGTCAAAGTCATAACCGGTTCAGACATTGCGGGGAAGGTCGGATCAATCCCGTGCGCCGCAGAAATCGAGGGGCTTAAGGTTCCCGATCATCCCGCTCTTGCCGTAGGTCGTGTGCGGTTCGTCGGGGAACCGATCGCCGCCGTTGTGGCGACGGATCCCTACGTAGCAAGAGATGCGCTGGATCTGATCGAAGTTGAGTACGACGAGTTGCCCGCTGTCGTTGATTTGGACGCAGCGATTGAATCGGATTCGACAGTCATCTACGATGAATTCGATGACAATATCGCTTTTACGATGCCGCTTGACGCGGGGGATGTGGACGCAGCCTTTGCCGAAGCCGACCATGTGGTGTCTCAGCGCTTCGTGAACCAGCGCCTGATACCCAACTCGATCGAACCGCGCGGGGTATTGGCAGAATATCTTCCGGGAGAAGGTACGCTCACCGTCTGGTCTTCGACACAAGTACCTCACCACCTCAAGACTATTCTATCCCTGCTCCTCGATCTTCCCGAACAACTCGTGCGCGTCATTGCGCCGGAAGTGGGAGGCGGCTTTGGCAGTAAGCTGAATGTATATCCCGAAGAAGCTGTTGTCGCTTACTTGGCAACACAGTTGCGGAAGCCCGTGAAGTGGATTGAGAAACGGAGCGAAGGCTTCACGACAACGATTCATGGACGTGATCAGGTCGACTATGTGGACATGGCGGTCAAGAATGACGGAACGATTACGGCGCTCCGTGCGAAATTGCTCGCCAACATGGGCGCGTATCACCAGTTGCTCACGCCGATCATCCCCGTGTTGACATATCTGATGATGCCGGGCGCTTATAAGATTCCAAACATCAAATTGGAGTTGATCGGTGTCTTCACGAACAAGATGGCGACGGACGCCTATCGTGGGGCTGGGCGCCCCGAGGCGACTCACATCATTGAACGTATGGTCGATCTCGCGGCTCAGAAGTTGGGAATGGATGCCAAAGAGATTCGCTTCAAGAACTTCCCGCAGCCCGATGAATTTCCGCTCGAAATGGCTACCGGCGTCACCTACGACAGCGGTAACTACCAGATGAGTTTCAACAAGGCGCTGGATACGGTGGATTATGCCAGTCTCAGAGCACGGCAAGCAGAGCTTCGAGGGCAGGGTAGATACATGGGAATCGGCATTGCGACATACGCCGAAATCTGTGGTATGGGTCCGTCTGTCGGCGTTGCCGGAGGCGGCTGGGAGAGTAGCACTGTTCGCATTGAACGCACCGGGAAAGTCACTGTTCTGACCGGAGTGTCTCCACACGGACAGGGACAAGAAACCAGCTTTGCCCAAATCGTAGCCGATGAATACGGGATAAGCATCGACGACATAGTGATTATTCACGGCGACACCGGACGGCAGCCCCAAGGTATCGGCACATTCGGTAGTCGTGCCACGGCGGTCGGGGGCGCGGCTCTGATAATTGCTACGCAGCAAGTGAAAGAGAAAATGGCGCAGATCGCGGCGCATATGCTGGAGGCGAACGCGGACGACCTCGTATTTGAAGATGGAAACATTTTTGTCCAAGGTTCGCCGGACTCCGCCGTTACATTCGCGGACGTCGCAGCTACGGCGCACGTTGCAGTGAACCTCCCACCGGAAGTTGAACCTGGACTTGAGGCGACTCATTTCTTTGAACCGTCGAACTTCACATATCCATTCGGCGCCCACATCTCTATCGTTGAGGTCGATCCGGAGACGGGAGAGATTGATTTGCAGCGCTATGTCGCCGTTGACGACTGCGGAAATATCATCAACCCGTTGTTAGTCGATGGACAGGTGCATGGAGGCATCGCCCAAGGATTGGGGCAGGCAATGTATGAAGGCGCCGTTTATGATGAAAACGGACAACTCTTAACCGGTTCATTTATGGACTATGCCATTCCAAAGGCGACGCAGGTGCCGCGCTTTGAAACCGAACACACCACAACGCCGTCTCCCGTTAATCCGTTGGGCGTCAAGGGCGTAGGTGAAGCTGGAACAATCGCGTCCTCGCCGTGTCTCGTTAATGCGGTTGTCGATGCGCTGTCACCATTCGGAATTACCGATATAGATATGCCGATGACGCCGAACCGCGTGTGGCAGGCAATCCAAGACGCACAGTAGAGCTGGCTCTAGCCGAAAGGAGGAATTGAAATGATTGCGAGCAGTTTTGAATACTTCGCACCGACCTCAGTTGATGAAGCTTTGGCGCTTTTAAGTGAACACGGAGATGACGCCAAGATTCTCGCCGGTGGACACAGCTTGATTCCGGCGATGAAGTTGCGGCTTGCCGAGCCAGCGGTTCTCATTGACATCCAACGTGTTGAGGGGTTAAAGGGGGTCTCCGAATCCGATGGCACGTTGGTGATTGGCGCGTTGACTACCCACCACGAACTGGAAAGCTCAAATCTTGTAAACCAGAAGGTGCCAATTTTGGCTCAGACCGCGGGCGAGATTGGCGATGTCCAAGTTCGTAATAAGGGAACAATCGGTGGTAGTTTGTCACATGCCGACCCTGCCGCGGATTGGCCCGCGACGATCTTGGCTCTTGACGCCGATTTGAAAATTGTCGGCTCCGGCGGAGAGCGCGTCATCAAGGCGACAGATTTCTTTGAGGAACTCTATACGACTGCTTTGGAAGCGGATGAGATTCTTACCGAGGTTCACGTCGCTGTCCCGGCTGAAAACACGACGGGAAGCTATCTCAAGTTGCATCAAGTCGCCTCCGGCTTTGCGCTCACCGGCGTGGCCGTCGTTCTAACGAAGTCCGGTGATATTTGCGAGAACATCGCGGTTGGCATCACGGGCGTTTCCGATGTGCCCTATCGCGCCTCCGAGGTCGAGTCGGCATTGGCAGGAAGAGCCCTGACTGCTGACAACATCGCGGCGGCGGCGGAAAAAGCCGCTGACGGAGTAGACATTTTGGAGGATATTCACGCCAGCGAAGCGTATCGATCAAATCTTGCAAAGGTCTACACGCGCCGAGCGATTGAAGGTGCAGCATCGTAAGATATGGGAACGGTTAGGCGTTAGGAATTACGCTTTACTCTAACGCCTAATTTCGTCAGGAATGCGACGTAATGAAAATCAAAGCGGATTATACCGTATCTGCACACCGCGAGAAGGTCTGGGAGCATCTGACCGACGCCGACCTTCTGAGTCAATCTATTCCCGGTTGCGAAGAACTCAAGGCTGCGGGTAACGATACCTATGAAGCAACAATAAAGGTGGGCGTTGCCGGAATCAAAGGTACGTATAAAGGCACGGTTACCTTGGAGAACATGCAACCGCCGTCCGCATATCGACTCATCGTGGAAGGGAAAAGCACAATCGGATTCCTGAAAGGCGCTTGCGACTTTCGACTGGAGGAAGTCAACTCTGGAGAAACGAAAGTCGAACTCGCCGGTGAATTAACGGTAGGGGGGAAACTCGCGCGAGTCGGACAACGCATCATCGGAAGCGCCGCCAAAATGACGATAGGCCAATTTTTCAAACAGATTAACAAACTCGTGACAACCGATACCGATTCATGAGCGCTTGCGCGGAGTGTTCTTCCATTAAAATTCGGCATTAGTTGTTTACAAGTATTCTGTCGTGTCAGCCAGCACGGAAAAGACTAGCCCTGCGAACCTCCAATCCGCAGGGCTTTTTTATATCTTATTCTTCTACTCTTTCAATTGATTGACGAAATCTTGATTAAGTCAGCGTTTACCGGAGATTGAAAATGGTAAGGTGTTGGTTTATTATCAAAACACAAACGGATGGGATCTTCCCAATGAAATTATGAACAAACTCCTCAGTCCCACATCTCGCCCAGTAAAAGATTATTACGACTCCCTGCGCCGTTTCGAGGCGATTGATGTCTCCCACGAAGGCGCTGTTCGAGATGCCTTCCAAACGTTGCTGAAGGTCTGTGGGCGGCGGTTAAACTGGACGCTCGTCGCTGAACACAGAATGATGGGCAGTCAAAATAGACGGATTTCCATTGATGGTGCGTTACTTGATGATTTCAAGATAGCGCACGGCTATTGGGAGGCGAAGGATATGCACGATGACTTGCAAAGCGCCGTGTTGGACAAGTTCAGGAAGGGCTATCCTCAAGACAATATTATCTTTCAAATCCCGAAACGGGCAATTCTGTGGCAGAACAAGCAGCAGGTACTAGATGCCGACCTGACGGACGCGAGACAACTAATTGAGGCGGTCGAAACCTTCTTTAGTTACCGTCCGGAAGAACAGGTTGAATGGGAGAAAGCGGTCGCGGAGTTCAAAGAGGTGGTGCCCGCACTTGGAGAGGGTTTGGCACAACTCATCCGAGGCGAACGGGAAACTAATCCCCGTTTTGCAAGGGCATTTGGGGATTTCCATGAGAAATGCCGCCAATCAATTAACTCAAACCTTTCTGAAGCCGCGGTGGAAGAGATGCTCATTCAGCATCTCTTGACCGAACGCATCTTTCGTACCGTCTTTAATAATCCCGACTTTCCTCGCCGAAATGTCATCGCCAACGAAATCGAAAAGGTGATAGACGCGCTGACATCTCAATCATTTACCCGCGACGGTTTTCTTCAAAGCCTGGACCGTTTCTACGTTGCAATCGAACGCAATGCCGCAAGAATCACCGACTTCTCTCAAAAGCAGGGGTTTCTTAATACGGTTTATGAGCAATTTTTCCAAGGCTTTTCGGTCAAAGTCGCTGACACCCACGGTATTGTCTACACCCCTCAACCCATCGTTGATTTCATGGTGAAAAGCGTTGAGCACATCCTGAAAACCGAATTTAATCGGTCTATCTCCGATTCCGGTGTTCACATCGTTGACCCGTTTGTTGGGACGGGCAATTTCATCGTCCGTATTATGGAGCAGATTCAGAGGCCTGCCCTAGAGGACAAATACACAAGCGAACTTCACTGCAACGAGGTAATGCTCCTCCCCTACTACATTGCCTCCATGAACATTGAGCATCAGTTTTACGAGGCGACGGGGCACTATCGACCGTTTGAGGGGATCTGTCTTGTCGATACCTTCGATTTGGCGGACGACCGGCAGTATCCGCTTTTCGCGCTTGAGAACGCACAACGCGTTGAGAGTCAGAGGGAGACCCCGATGTTTGTAATTATCGGGAATCCGCCCTATAATGTGGGCCAAGTCAACGAGAATGACAACAACAAGAATCGGAAGTATCCGGCGATAAATAAGCGGGTGAGGGAAACGTATGCCTCAGATTCTACAGCAACGAACAAGAATCAACTTTCCGACCCGTATGTGAAGGCGATTCGGTGGGCATCGGACCGCATTGGAGAAGAAGGAGTTGTGGCTTTTGTAACGAATAACAGCTTTCTGAGTGATTTGGCATTTGACGGTATGCGAAAAAACCTTGTAGATGATTTTGACGCGATTTACATTCTCGATCTAAGTGGAAACGTGCGCAAAAATCCAAAGCTGTCAGGAACAACGCACAATGTCTTCGGGATTCAGGTGGGAGTGAGCATCAGCTTCTTCGTCAAAAAAATGAACCACGCAAATACCACAACTAAAATCCGCTACGCATGTGTTGATGAGTATTGGCGCAAGGAAGACAAGTACCGTCATCTTGACTCAAAGAAACATTACCAAAACATTGAATGGAATCCGATTGCACCCGACGAACGGTACACATGGTTGACTGAGGGACTCCGCGCCGAATTTGAGACATTTGTCCCGATGGGAAATAAAGCTACGAAAGCAGCAAAGATCGAGGAGGTGGACGCAATATTCAAGATCTACAGCGGCGGAGTCAAGACTAATCGTGACGCTTGGGCGTTCAATTTCAATCGCAACGCGCTAGTTGAAAACATGCGTGGAATGATCGATACCTATAATTCGCAGGTGTTTAAGTGGGAACATCGAGAAAATCGGGATGTAAACGTTGATGATTTTGTGGTCTACGACGACGCGAGAATCAGTTGGAGCTCGGGACTAAAACATAAACTCAAAGGTGGGATGCTTGCAGAATTTGCAAGGGCAAAAGTCCGACGGTCTCTCTATCGCCCGTTTACGAAATCAAGCCTTTACTTTGACCGAATGATGGTTGAACGTGGATACCTCTTCCCCTCCATCCTTCCCACGCCAGAGACCGAACAAGAAAATCGGGTAATTTGTGTCAGTGGGATCGGCGGTAGCAAACCGTTTCAAGCCTTAATTGTAGACATAATTCCGTGCCTTGATTTTCTCGAAAAAACACAATGTTTTCCGTTCTACTCATACGACGAAGACGGTGGTAACCGCCGCGAAAATATCACAGATTGGGCGTTGGCACAATTCTGCGCGAATTATCGTGACAAGAGAATCACCAAGTGGGACATCTTTCACTATGTTTACGGTATCCTGCACCACCCCGATTATCGGGAGCGGTATCAGGCAAACCTCAAGCGGGACTTGCCACGCCTTCCTTACGCGCCGGATTTCTGGGGGTTTACCAGAGCCGGTCAACGGTTAGCAGAAATCCACGTTGGCTATGAAGAGGTCCTCGAATATGAAGGTGGCAACCAGGAGCCTTCTCTACGACTCGTCGCCAACGAGGAAGTGCCATTTAGTTGGCGCGTCGAAAAAATACGACTGTCCAAAGATAAAACGCAAATCATCTATAACGATTCTCTAATCATCGACGGTATACCAGCGAAAGTGTTTGAATATCGTCTCGGCAATCGGTCGGCGCTCGAATGGGTGATTGATTAGTATCGCGTCAAAATAGACAAACGGAGCGGCATCGTCAGCAACCCAAACCGCGCTGATTATGCACGTTACATCGTTAAGTTGATTCAGAAGGTAATTACGGTGAGTTTGGAGACTGTGGAGATTGTGAAAGGGTTGCCGGAATTGGGTGTGCAAAGAATTCGTCCTGAGGACCAGGGTAAAGCATTGTAGAAACAACACCGAGCAGTTAAGCAGCGGTCTTGGCTCTATAGGAGCACGTCTTTATGTACTCTCTTTGTAACTCAGAAGGAATTGTTGGCGAATTGCGATAGAATTTGGATACGGATTCGTTGTAGATGAAAAAACAAGAGAGATTTACACCTGAAGAACGAAACGAAAACTCCGGAAGAAAGAGGGAATTGATTGATCTTGTTGCTTCAGGCGAAGCTATACTCGTCGTTGGTGCAGGAAGTAGCGTGCGTATGGGGTATCCCGATTGGCCTATCCTTGTAGAAAAACTGGAGAATTTAGCCATTGAATGTACCGACAGTTTCACTCGCGATTCCAAAGAGCTTAAGAACGATCCATTAGTATATGCAGAAAAAGTCAAATCACACATTGAGAAAACAAGCAATTTAGATAGATATTATGCATTACTCCAGGATCTTTTTGGTCCAAAAGATCCGCCGTGCACGGATTTTCATAAGCGCCTTGTTCTATTGCCCTTTAGAGGAATTCTGACTACAAATTTCGATACTGTACTTGAAGCCGCATTAGGTGAGATGGAGTCGAGATTTGCCTATGATAACTCATTAGTAATTGACCGTCATTCAGCTGGACGAGTTCATGAGTTTTTAATGTCAATTAGTAGTGACAAAAGAACGACACGACGTATCGCGCACTTGCACGGAAAATTTGACCCTCCGAACAGCATAATTCTGAGTAGTCAAGATTACTACGATGCCTACGGATTGGACCTTGCTGCTGAAGATGGCGAACCTAGACCTAAGATCACATGGACGCTTCACCGAAAATTGTTGTGGGCAGTTTTATCCACTCGCCGTGTAGTGTTTGTCGGCTTTAGTATGAAAGATCCTTACCTCAACCAAATGCTTGACGCCGTCAGCGCAGACTTGTGGAGATGGGGCAAATCTATCCACTATGCAATAATGAGTATTTCGCCTGACGATGCCAATCAAATAAAGGACAGAGCTGAAAGTCTTAAAAGAGATTATGGCGTTGCCGCTGTATTCTACGAGGATCTTGACAACGCGCATCAAGGCTTGGAACATATAGTCGCAGAAATGGTTGAACATTCCAGTGTCGAAAAACAGCCACTGAGTGATGAACCGGATTGGCTAGAACAAATGAACCAGCGTATGGAGGGGATACTGAACGATGAAAATTAAAAGGGAAGAGCTAGTCAAACACATCCATGAATTTGCCAGTTCAGGTAACGGGGTCATCATCGGAAGTCCAGGAGTTGGCAAGACATTTCTACTGAAGGAACTACGCCGAAACCTCAAATCTTCAGACGTACCGCATCTCCTGTTGCCAATTGACCAACTCGGAAATGGTACTGATGAGACATTACAACAAGAACTGCATTACGAAGGAGACTTAATTAAGAGACTGAAGACGGCCTCTTCTACCCGGCGGAAATCAATTCTACTGTTTGACGCTTTTGATGCGGCACGAGACGAAAACACGCGCAGACGCTTTCTAGGCTTGATTCGACGTGCAATTCGCGAATTGAGAGAATCTTGGAATGTCATTGTCACAGTACGAACCTACGACGCGATGAAATCTCAAGAACTTCTAGATCTGTTTGGAAGTCCTGATGACACCGAATACCAAAGCGATGGAATATTGTGCCGACATATCAATATTCCGTCCTTGGCTACGGACGAGATTCGACAAGCCTTCGACCAGATTCCCTCTCTTGAAGACATATACAACCGTGGATCCAAGGAATTTAAGTGTCTTCTTGCAATTCCCTTTAATCTCTGGCTACTCGAGAAGATTATTATGAGTTCACAGGTGCCTCCCGATTTCAGTCAGATCTATTCTGAAGTCCAGTTACTTGATATGTTCTGGCAGCACCGAGTTGAGGGGGCAAACAATGGAGATTTCCGTTGGTCCGTTCTCGAACGAGTTACACGCCGGATGGTTGCGGAACGCTCATTGACCATTAAGCGTTCTGCCATTTCCGAAATCTTTGACCTTGATTCGCCAACAAAACGCCCCGCATGGGACGAACTTCAAAGTGATGAAATCATAGCAAAAGTCTCTTCAACCGGGATACGGATGGCGTTTTCTCACAACATACTCTTTGACTACGCCGTTAGCGTTCTACTCATTGAAGACAATCCCAGCCAACTTGAAGAGTTTATTCTTGAAGATCAGTCGCGCCCGCTCTTTCTTCGACCAAGCCTAGCCTACTATTTCACCCGCCTGTGGTACGACACTCCTGACACCTTCTGGAAGGCTTTCTGGCACGTTTTCCCAAGCAATCAATCTGTGCATTTGCGTTTAGTCGCACGCCTAATACCAACGAGCGTTATCGCAAACGAAGCACGCGAGATTTGGCAGTTATCACCGCTATTGGATAGATTGGAGCGGAGAGAAGAAATCGCCATTGAGGCAATGATGTGGCTTTTGCAATCAATTCGCGCATTAGAAATCAAGCGCGACCTACCGTGGATCGTTTTCTTCGATAAAGCATCGAAGTACTTGAGTGACAGTTTTGCTTGGGATCTGGCAATCCTTACCTCTGAGATTCTTGATCGAGCAACGAAAGCCCAGGACACGGTTGTGATAAATGCTTGTGGACAAGTTGGACGAAGGTTACTCAAATGGATATGGAAGGAGAGACAGACAGGTGAAAACGATTGGTATCATCGGCTTGCCGGTTCTTGGGCGGTGCCGCTAGTAGCGAAAACTTACGGCACGAACCCTGAAGATTCCCAGAAGCTTCTCGAAAGGATCCTAAAACTCACGCGCGAGGACGATTTCCCAATAGACTTAATTGCACGGTTGACAGAGCATATAGACAAGATCTGGGAGGAAGATCATGAATTTGTCGTTTCTACCTATGTCACTGTTTTTTCTCATCAAGAGATAAGTGATGAAATCACAAACCCTATGGGCGGGCGCATTTTAGCCCTGACAAGCACTCGTCGCCAGGATTACAGCATGTGTCATTACTGGCTGGCGGAGCATTTTCCCAATTTTCTTCGAGCAAAACCAATAGCGGCGACGAAAGCGGTAATACGAAGCCTAAACTTTTACATTATTCACAACCAAATCCTCAGCTACCGCCGAGAAGCCGTAGATTTACAAGATTTGGTAGAGCCGTTTGGATTCCGAGGTGATACCGCGTACCTACTTCCAGACTACAGTTGTTCATGGGATGAACGAGAGATTCTTGATGAGCCGATCGAAATGGCGGATGCGTTGTTCGAATATATATCAGAATTAGTTGAGTCGGAAGAATCGCTTCAGTTACTTGATTCATTGCTTGATGTTTTTCGTGACGAGGTATGGGCTGCGTTTTTCTGGAAACGGCTCTTGAACACCGCAGTTCAGTATTCCGAAGTTTTTGCCCCGCGTCTGTTTGAACTTTGCATTGCAAAACCAATATTGATGAGTAGCGATGCATTGTACGAGCTTGGTGAATTTCTACAGGTGGCAGTGCCCGTTTTTGCGCCGGAACAGTGTCGTCTGATGGAAAAGACCATCGTGGGCCTACTTGAGGAAGCCGGGAAAAACAAAGCATTTCTCGAACACATAACAAATCAACTCTTGGCACAAATCCCCCTAAATTTACTTCTCACTCCTGAGGCAAAAAAAATCCGAGTCGACATGGAGCGGGAGAACAGTGTTCCAGAAAATCGGCCACTAGTGAGTTATGGACCCGTCACGTGGGGCCGCTATACGGACGAAGAACAGCTTAAAGGCCAAGGTGTAGACGTTACCACGCCAGAAAATCAGGAATTACAACGTTTTTTTGAACCACTTGATGACTTCCGTTCAAATTGGATGAATGAGTCACCAGCCGAAGAAGCTACCGATTTGATTCTTCCGCTATTGCAGGAAGCATACGACATCATAAAGAGGGATACGGAAGCCGATAAAGAGGTTATCGATCAGCTTTGGTATAAACTGACTGCCTGCACGGCGATTCTTGGTCGCGTTGCGGGTGATGCAGGAAGTCATCTGTTCGATTTCTGTCGCAAAGTACTCTTGGATGGTGCAAAACATGAAATGCCGATACCAAATTCCGAGCAAGATGCCCAATTTGATTCTTCTGCCTATTCACCATTTCCCCGACATGAGGCCTCTACCGGACTACTAAGATTAACAGCCCGTCAATCTGACCCAGATTTGGAAATCTTGGACGCAATTGAAATTCTCGCAGATGACCTTGTTCCATCTGTTCGAATGGTAACAGCTACGGAGTTGATTTTGGTTTTTGAGAAAACACCAAAAAGATTCTGGGAAATCGTTGAAGCTAGATCCACCCAAGAAACTAATTATGCTGTGTTGGAATGGCTCTGCGTTACGTTGACTCAAGTTATCGGACGGGGAAAAGACGAGGAAAATAAGACTATTCGCGCTATTGACAAGATGCTTAAGCATTCATTGACACATAGTGAAAAGTTGACACCACCAGATCAGTTAATCGAGTTGTTTATGTGGTTCAAAATCAGTCGTGAAAATTCATGGGCATCAAGAAGAATTGACGATGTCCTATTAAATGACCCAATTAAGTATGCTCATTCTCTTAAACGCGCTGTGTTTTGGGTAATGAAACAGTATGTTAATCCTAAGAACCTTGAAACGGACGAAGAGCGCGCAGCGACTGGGCGCGCTATTAACTGGTTAGGGAAAGTCATTACCGCGGCTTCCAATGAGATTCATCATTTGTGCGTTATTTCTAAGGATGGACGGTCCGAGGAAATCACTGAAAAATTACGCGAAGTCTACAAGGTGATTGACGAGGTTGTTATGCGTCTTTACTTTGCGGCTGCGCACAAAAAAACTGGGACACAGGAACCCATAGATGAAGTTCCGCACTCCCTGCGCTGCGAATTCTATGATCAAGTCAAACCACTCATGGCAAAGGTCATTAAATTCGCGTCAGACGAAGAACACGGTGTAATGTTTGCGAAGACTGCGTACTATTTCATGCGACTCTTAACGGCTTTTCAGAGCTACAATCTCAAAGAGGTCTTGAGTTTCGCCGCAGGTGTAGCACAATCAAGTGAACGATTTGGTTACAACCTCGATTCCCTCGCAGTTGATGATGTTGTAAAATTCGTCGAGACGGTTCTTGCTGACCATCGTAGCGAGGTACGCGAAGGACAGGCCTTGGAAGACTTGCTGAACTTATTGGATGTTTTCGCCAAAGCCGGCTGGCCAGATGCGCTTAAACTCGTTTGGCGTCTTGACGAGGTTTTTCGGTAGGTTTACCATAAAATCGATTGGATTCCCTTGTCAAACACCGGTGCTTTTGGTACTGCACAAGGAGCACCTCAAATCTAATGCACCAGAGATTCTTCCTTTTAATCGCCCTACTAATCGGATGCAGCAATGGGGAGCCTGTCACTAGCATTGGAGTAAGCGTGCCGGAGACCACGGCTCCCGTTTACACGCTTATGAAGCAGGCGATGCTGGAACACGAGAAAGAGTACGGCGTCAAAATCACATGGAATGGTGTATTGGATAAGGGGCCAACGCATGATGCCGTCCTCACCGAAAGACAGGGGGTTCGGCGGATGCTGGAGTCGAAAATTCAGGCGCTGATTATCAAATCTGTCGACCCAAAAGCCGCTTACCCAATTCTAAGAGAAGCGCGTCGGTGGAATGTGCCTGTGATTTCGTTGGATCAGATGCTCCCAAGTATGCCAACCCACGGACATGTAACGGTCAATGAAACCCGTCTCGGGGAAAAAGCCGCGCAGTTTGCACTAGAGCAAATCGGCTATCAGGGGAATGTTTTGGTTTTGGAAGCTCCCGTTAAAGTGGAATCCATGCGGAAAATTGCAATCGGTGTTCATCGTGTTTTAGACGAATACGAGGGCAAAATCCAAGTAATCTCCCGAACTTCGGTCCTTGAGACAAGCGCCTCCTTTGATTTGACCGGTCGAATCCTGAAAGATTACGCCGGCAACATTCAAGCCGTCATCGCGGTGGATAGTATTCTTGCTTTAGGAGGCGTTCAAGGGGTACAATTACACGGACTTGCGGACCAGATTGTGACCGTTGGCGTGGGCGCCGGAGAGAAAGCATGTCGTCAGATTATCCTTAAACAACACGATGCCGAAGTCGATTTGATGCCCTATGAACGTGGGCTGGTAGCGTTAAAAGCTGCCGTGTCCGCATTGAATGGCGACTCCTTTTCTTATGATGCAGAGTTGCCCAACGGCGAAATCCTGACGAGAACCAAATTTGGTCCCATGCGTCTGATTACCACCGCGAACCACCTCTTGCTTGAACGCATGTGGCCCAGTTTGTTTGCCTCAAATTAGCCTTATGATTGGGATAGGGACGAGTTGCGCGATGCGATTCGGCATATATTTACTGGCAATTGTTCTTGTCGCGTTTTATGCTCACGCTTCAAAAGAGGATGGTGCTCCGGCGGTTGGTGACAAAGCACCTAACTTCACCTTGAAAGATGCCGATGACCAAGCCCATTCCTTAAAGAAGCTGCGCGGAAAAATTGTATTTCTGATCCTCGGTAACAGAAAAATTCGGAAAGAGGACGACAAGTGGGCGGCGGCATTTCAGAAAGACTTTGGCGACCGTGAAGGGATTATAGCTTATATCATCGCCGACATGCGGAGCGTTCCCGGATTTGTGCCCAAGGGATTTATCAAGAGACAACTCAGGAAGAACAAGCCACCGGTGACGTTGTTGCTCGACTGGAAAGGCGAAGTACATAAAACTTACCGCACTGACAAAAAGAAACCGAATCTTTATCTTGTCGCTCCAAACGGTTCGATTGTTTTCCATGCCAAGTCAGACTTTGATGAGAAAACCCGCGAGATGCTCAAGACAGCAATCAGCGAGATAGAACCTTCGGCTAAAGAAAAATTACCTGAATGAGTAGCGCCTTGTTTCCTGTAGGAATCGTCAATGCGTCGCTCAATGTGCCGGCAATGCGTTGCCGAATTTAAGATATTATTATTCAATAGGGTGTTAAGTGGTTTTCTCGGTAAATATTTAATGCAATCAAAGAGTTCGCGACAGGGAGGTCGCTCCTACCTAGAGTCGCGTGGTACAGTGTGGTTTACGGCACACGGCGTGTGCCTACTACTTTGAGACGATGCGATAGACTCTTAGCGAGCGAACCATTAAGCTGATTTGGAAAATAGTTTATGGTATATTTCGTTACCGGCTGCGTCGGATTCATCGGAAGCAAAGTCACCGAGCTACTGCTTAAGGGTGGCCACACGGTGGTCGGCGCTGACAATCTTAACGATGCTTATGACGTACGATTGAAAAAATGGCGACTTCAACAACTTGAGAAGGCATCCGGTTTTCAGTTCCATGAGTTGGACATTTGCAATCAATCTGCATTACGCGAGGTGTTCAACGCAAATACTCTGGACGCGGTTATCAATCTAGCCGCCCGCGCCGGTGTCCGCTACTCCGTCGAAAATCCTTGGGTATATTATGAAACAAATGTCACCGGCACGCTGAATCTGCTAGAGTTATGCCGGGAGACGGAAGTCAAGAAATTTGTACTGGCTTCGACATCGAGCCTGTACGGTACAAATAATCCTCAGCCATTCCAAGAAGACGCAGACACGAATTCGCCCATTTCTCCTTATGCCGCGTCAAAAAAAGGAGCGGAAACCCTCTGTTATAGCTATCACCACCTGCACGGCATAGATGTGACAGTGTTTCGCTTTTTCACCGTCTACGGTCCCGCCGGTAGGCCCGATATGAGCCCGTACCGATTTGTACAATGGATAAGCGAAGGACGCCCGGTAGTTGTCTACGGAGACGGGGGACAATCGCGTGACTTCACCTATGTTGACGACGTTGCCCGTGGAACGATTGCCGGACTTAAGCCGCTAGGCTATGAAGTCATTAATCTGGGATCGGATTCCCCCGTCGTGTTAATGGACATGATTCATTTGGTGGAGGAGTTGACAGGAAAAAAGGCTAAGATTGAATATAAACCGTCCCATCCCGCGGACGTACGTGCAACTTGGGCAGACATCGGACGGGCAGAGCAATTGTTGGGGTGGCGTCCGTATTCCACATTTCGGGATGGTTTCTCGGCGCTTGTAGATTGGTACCACGCCAATAGAGAATGGGCAAAGGAAATTTCAACGATTTAGTACGCCGAACCTGTAATGCCAACACTTCTTGATTTGAGTTCTAGGTCTTGTAAATCAGCCCATGCTAAATTGAATCATATGAAGCTCTCGTAGTTGGAGATGGAAACACTTATCCTAAAAGCAGAGGCAATAAATGAACATACATGAGTACCAAGCAATAGAAATCTTAAAAGCCCACGGCGTCAATGTTCCAAACGGAGACGTGGCATCAACCCCTAGCGAGGCGGAAGCAATCGCTCGAAAACTTGATTGCTCGACCTATGTTGTGAAAGCACAAGTCCATGCCGGTGGACGCGGAAAAGGCGGAGGGGTGAAATTGGCGAAAAGCCCTGAAGAAGTTGGCATACACGCCGACGCTATTTTGGGAATGCAACTCGTGACCCATCAAACAGGTCCGCAGGGAAAACTTGTAAGAAAGGTCTTGGTAGCCGAAGCGAGCGAGATTGTCGATGAATTTTATCTCGGTATCGTGCTTGACCGTGCAACTTCACGCATCGCGCTGATGGCTAGTGGCGAAGGTGGAGTAAACATCGAAGAGGTAGCATCAACCCGTCCCGAAAAGATCTTCAAAGAGATGATAGACCCGGCCGTCGGGTTGCGCCCCTTCCAAGCACGGCGGTTGGCTTACAATCTTGCCATCCCCAAAGATCTCGTCCCGAAAGCCGCTTCATTGATGTCCGCACTGTACACCACCTTTATCCGTTGCGACTGTTCGCTAGTGGAAATCAACCCACTCGCTATCACGAAAACTGATGATGTACAGGACATTGTGGCGCTTGACGCAAAACTCAATTTTGACGACAACGCGCTCTGGCGGCAGGCGGACATTGAATCCATGCGCGATCCGAGCGAGGAGGATGCTCGCGAGTTGGAGGCAAGTGAATCGGGCTTGAGTTACATCAGCCTCGACGGAAACATCGGATGTATGGTTAACGGCGCCGGGCTTGCCATGGCGACGATGGATCTGATTAAACTGCACGGCGGCGAACCTGCGAATTTCCTTGATGTCGGAGGCGGCGCGACGACCGAGACCGTCGCACACGCATTTCGCCTTATCCTCGCCGACAAAAAGGTGAAAGCGGTGTTGGTGAATATTTTCGGTGGCATTATGAAATGTGATGTAATCGCTAACGGCATTATTGAGGCTGTCAAACAGGAAGCATTGGAAGTACCACTCGTCGTGCGTCTTGAGGGCACAAACGTTGAAACCGGAAAGCGGCTTCTCACGGATTCTGGTCTCAACCTGATTGCGGCTGATGGACTCGCCGAAGCCGCGCAGAAAGCCGTCCTGGCAGCACAAGGAAGGTAAAATGAGCAAATCTCTTAGGCGGTTAGTCCCCATACGATATATGTGTATAGCATTGTTGTGCCTATTCGGTTGTTCTCACGGAGATTCACCGAAAGATGCTATTGGCAATGTATTGGACTTCATCGGCGATCCCTCTTTTTCAAGCGTCGCTTCGGCTAACACTACATTCGGCTTCAAGCTGCTCACGGATCTACAGAAACGAGAGCCCGATACGAATATCATGATTTCTCCCCTGAGCATATCAATCGCGCTTACGATGACGTACAACGGAGCCGTCGGAGAAACGCAACGCGCCATGGCGGACGTGTTAGAAATCGAAAGTTTGGGTATCGACACCGTGAATCGCTCCAATGCGGCGCTACGAAACAGCTTGGAAAACACCGACCCAAAAGTCGAAATCGCGATCGCAAACTCAATCTGGTCACGTCAAGGCGTTGAATTTGATCCGAGTTTTCTTGAACGAAACCGCGAGTTTTATGAAGCGGAAATTGAGTCGCTCAATTTCAACGATTCGCAGGCACCGGAAATCATAAACGGCTGGGTAAATACAAACACCAATGGCAAGATAAACCAGATTGTCCAGCGGATTGACCCGAGAACACTGATAGTCCTGATAAATGCCATCTACTTCAAGGGGAGTTGGCAGAAGGAGTTTGATAAGTCCGCAACCCGCGACGGCATCTTCTATCTGTCTGATGGAAGTCAGAAGCAGGTACCGATGATGTACAGAAAGGGGGCATATCCATATTTTCGAGGTGAGAATTTCGAAGCCGCACGGTTACCGTATGGCGACGGCAGAGTAAGCATGTATGTCTTCTTGCCTAATCGCGATTCTGACTTAAATGGTTTCATAAAACAGTTGAACGCGGAGAACTGGTCAGAATGGATGTCCCAATTTCAGGAAAGGGCAGACGACGATAGCGAGATGATACTTCCACGTTTCAAATTGGAGTACGAAGTAAAACTTAACGACACACTTAAGGCACTCGGGATGGGGATTGCTTTTGGTGGAGGCGCAGATTTTAGTGGTATGGGGCCACAACTGTTTATCAGCGAGGTACGGCACAAAACAATCATTGAAGTTAACGAGGAGGGAACCGAAGCAGCAGCGGTAACTGCTGTCTTTGGAATCGAGTCCGCGCCTCCGGTCTTCCGAGTAGACCGCCCCTTCTTTTTCGCCATTTATGACAATAGAACGCAGACACTCCTATTCATGGGAATAGTCATGGAACCGATGTAGCTGGTAGGACTTCACGGCGGCAAGAAAGAACGGGAAAGCCCCAGGAAGAATTGTGTTGTGAAGTGCGCACTAGCACGAATGGTAACCTGAGTTGACAAGGTGGGCAAAATCAGGATTCGACTAGCATGCTCTCGAAGTTCCGCTCATTGTTCGCTTTGAGGTACAAACGTCGAAATTGGAAAGCAACTTCTCATGGATTCCAGTCTGAACCTGATTGCCACTGAGGGGCTTGCCGATGCCGCGCAGAAGGTTGTTCGATCAGCGCGAGGAGGATGAGATGAAAAGACTTCTGCTACGGTTATTCCATATCGGATATGTGTGTACAGCCCTGCTGTGCCTATTCGGTTGCTCTCACGGAGATTCACCGAAAGATGCTATTGGAGATGTATTGGACCTCATCGGCGATCCATCTTTGTCAAACGTCGCTTCGGCTAACACTACATTTGGGTTCAAGCTGCTCACGGATTTACAGGAGCGACAGCCCGATACGAACATAATGATTTCCCCTCTAAGTATATCGATTGCGCTGACGATGACCTACAACGGAGCCGCCGGGGAAACACAACGCGCCATGGCGGACGTGTTAGAAATCGAAAGTTTGGGTATCGACACCGTGAATCGCTCCAACGCGGTGCTACGCAACAGCTTGGAAAACACTGATCCGAAAGTTGAAATCGCGATCGCAAACTCTATTTGGTCGCGTCAAGGCGTTAAATTCAATCCCATTTTCCTAGATCGGAACCGTGAGTTTTTCGGAGCGGAAATTGGCTCACTAAATTTCAGTGATCCACACTCAACCGAAATTATAAACGGTTGGGTAGATACAAACACCAAGGGCAAGATAAACCAGATTGTCCAACGGATTGACCCGAGAACACTGATAGTCCTGATAAATGCCATCTACTTCAAGGGGAGTTGGCAACAAGAGTTCGACATATCTGCAACTCGCGACGGCATCTTCTACCTGTCTGATGGAAGCCAGAAACAGGTACCGATGATGTACCGAAAGGGGGCATATCCATATTTTCGAGGCGGCAATTTCGAAGCCGCACGTCTTCCTTATGGCGATGGTAAAGTAAGCATGTACGTTTTTCTGCCTAATCGTGATTCTAACTTAAATAATTTCATAGAACAGTTAAACGCGGAAAACTGGTCAAACTGGATGTCCCAATTCAAAGAACGAACGGACGACAGCGAGATGATACTGCCGCGTTTCGAATTGGAGTATGAAGCGAAACTCAACGACACACTCACAGCGCTGGGGATGGGGATTGCCTTCGGCACGGGCGCGGATTTTAGCGGCATGGGCCCACAACTGTTTATCAGCGAGGTTCGGCACAAAACCATCATAGAAGTCAACGAGGAGGGAACCGAAGCAGCCGCGGTAACCGCTGTTGTTGGAGTCAAATCTCTGCCGCCAGCCTTCCGAGTTGATCGTCCCTTTCTTTTCGCCATTCATGACGATAGGACGCAGACGCTTCTATTCATGGGAATTGTTGTGGAACCGACGTAGTCGAGGCTCCGCAAAAAAAGAGGCATTGAGTTGGTTCGGATAAACTCAAATCCGTCCACAGCGTGCTACACTAAGATAACGCGAGAGGCAGCGGCAATGCTCAATGGCGCCTGAACACATACAGATTGGCAATGCGATATTGCGAGGACTTGAGAAATGGCGGAAAAACTTGGTCTGAATGACATATGCGCACGAAGTAGGCGTGTGTTGGTGCGCGTTGATTTCAATGTACCGATGGAAGATGGTCGTATCACCGACAACACCCGGATTCGAGCCGCTCTGCCCACAATTCTTCAACTCATTCGTGACGGTGCCAAGATAGTGCTGGTGACTCATCTGGGGCGCCCAAAGGGCTTCGAATCGGGACTTTCCACCGAGCCTCTTGCTGTAGAATTAAGCAAACTCATGGGTCAGCGAGTGCGACACACTGGAGACTGCATCGGACCCGATGTTGAAAACACAATAGAGGATCTTCAAGAAGGGGAAGTGCTGCTGCTTGAGAACATCCGCTTCTACAAGGAGGAAACTCAAAATGAGACGGAATTTGCCCGTGTGCTAGCCGCGCTGGCGGACATTTATGTGAATGACGCGTTTGGCACGGCGCACCGCGCACACGCTTCAACTGAAGGAGTTACGCACTATTTTGAGCATTGTGCCGCGGGGCTGTTGATGGAACGAGAGATTGAATACCTCGGCAAAGTAGTCGAGAGACCGGAACGCCCGTTTGTTGCAATACTCGGCGGTGCGAAAATCTCGGATAAGATTGGGGTAATTGAAAACCTGATTGAAAGCGTCGATGGGCTCCTTTTTGGCGGCGGTATGGCATACACTTTTCTCCAAGCCATGGGGTTACCAATCGGCGACTCTATTGTGGAGCGAGACAAATTGGAACTGGCGAGCGAATTACTCAAGAAGGCTGTAGATCGAAAGCTAGATATTTACTTGCCGGAAGATCATGTCATCGGTAGAGAACTAAATCCCTCTACAGAATCACGAATTGTTGGACGCGCGGAAATACCTGATGGTTGGAGAGGTTTGGACATCGGTCCCAAGTCGGTCGAGACTTTCGGAACGATAGTTGATGAAGCAAAGACCATCGTCTGGAATGGCCCTTTGGGTATTTACGAAATTGAAAAATTTGCGAATGGCACAATAGAAATTGCCAAACGACTCGCTGAGTCCGACGCGGTCAGCATTGTCGGTGGAGGGGATTGTGTAGCCGCAGTGCATAAAGCCGGTGTCGCGGACAGAATAACGCATATCTCCACCGGTGGTGGAGCTTCACTAGAATTTCTTGAAGGAAAAATTCTGCCCGGAATTGCCGCATTGACAAATAAATAGGATTTACACACGTTGGATTTTGGAAACCGAAACAGGAAAATCAAGGAGAATTCGCGTACATGTTTCAAAAAATTACCCCTCGCAGTCAGGACTATTCCGAATGGTACACTGAAGTAATCCGGGGAGCGGAATTGGCAGATTATGCACCGGTGCGCGGTTGCATGGTTATCCGACCTTACGGATACGAACTGTGGGAAAACGTGAAAGCGGGACTCGATCGCCGTTTCAAAGAAACGGGGCATGAAAACGCCTATTTTCCGCTTTTTGTTCCCATGAGTTTTATCGAAAAAGAGGCAGAACACGTGGAAGGTTTCGCACCCGAATTAGCTGTCGTCACACACGGCGGCGGCAAGGAATTGGAGGATCCCTTAGTGGTGCGTCCTACCTCCGAAACGGTCATTGGGCATATGTACAGTCAGTGGATTCAGTCATATCGCGACCTACCGGTATTGATTAACCAGTGGGCGAACGTTGTTAGATGGGAGTTGCGTACTCGCCTATTTTTGCGCACGATGGAGTTTCTCTGGCAGGAGGGTCACACTGCACACGCCACCGTTGAGGAAGCCCAAGAGGAAACCCTGCGAATGCTAGACGTGTATACCGACTTTGCCGTCAACGATGCCGCTATCCCGGTTATTCCCGGCCGCAAAAGCGAGAGCGAAAAATTTCCCGGCGCGGATGCCTCCTATAGCATCGAGGCCATGATGGGCGATGGACGAGCGTTACAGTCCGGGACCTCGCACAACCTCGGACAAAACTTTTCCAAAGCCTTCGAGATACAATACCAAGACGAAAACAGTGAACTGCAATATTGCTGGACTACAAGCTGGGGCGTAAGCACCCGTATGGTCGGCGCGATAATAATGACGCACGGTGATGACCAAGGTCTCGTTCTGCCACCACAGTTGGCACCTATTCAGGTAGTGATTATACCAATCTGGAAAAAGAACAGAGATGATGAGAAACGTGCTGTCATGGAAGCTGTGGCAAGGATGACCGCCGAGATTGGCGAAGATGCCCGAGTGAAGGTAGATGACCGAGACGGATATTCGCCCGGTTGGAAATTTAACGAGTGGGAGTTAAAGGGCGTGCCGCTACGGATCGAAATTGGTCCGCGCGACGTAGAAAAAGGAGAGGCTATACTTGCTCGTCGAGATCGACCCGGCAAAGAAGGCAAGTCCTCCATTCCGTTGGCAGGCATATCGGAAGCAGTCAGCGATTCATTGACCGCTATTCAAAGCGCTCTGCTGGAGCGCGCCACCAATTTTCGCGATGAAAATACGTCTGATGAAGCGGACTACGATCAACTCAAAGCGGCGGTCGCCACCGGCTTTGCCCGTGCTTGGTGGTGTGGGAACCCGTCATGCGAGGACCAGGTCAAAGCCGATACGCAGGCGACAACTCGCTGTATGCCACTGGATCAACCCGGCGGCGGTGGAACGTGCATTGTATGCAGTGAATCGGCAGAGGAAATCGCGGTTTTTGCACGGGCGTATTAGTCCCTATCAGCGTTGTCGAAACATGCGTCAGGATATTGCAACCTGTGACGTAACATGGAACATCTTTCAAGGAACTTCAGTTAATGAGCATTCTTGTAGATAAAGACACAAAAGTTATCGTCCAAGGAATCACCGGGCGTTCCGGTCGGTTTCATACCCAACAGTGCGTTGAATACGGCACCCAGATTGTCGCGGGTGTTACCCCGGGCAGAGGTGGTTCGGATGTCGATGGCATCCCCGTTTACGATACGGTTGACGAAGCTGTCGAGGCAACCGGAGCGGATACATCTGTCATCTTTGTACCTGCTCGGTTCGATGCTGCAGATTCTGTCATGGAAGCGGCTGATGCCGGCATTAGCCTAATTGTTTGCATCACAGAAGGGGCGCCCGTACTTGACATGATAAAAGCCAAGCGTTTTCTCGACGGGCTGTCCACGCGTCTTATTGGCCCAAACTGTCCCGGAATTATCACACCCGGAGAATGTAAAATCGGGATCATGCCCGGTTACATTCACCGCCCCGGCAAAATTGGCATCGTTTCCCGGAGTGGAACTTTAACCTACGAAGCAGTTGATCAGGTGACAAAACTTGGTCTTGGCCAATCCACGTGCGTCGGTATCGGCGGCGACCCAGTCATCGGCTCTGCTTTCGTTGACATTCTTGCATTGTTTGAAGCCGATGAAGACACGGAAGCAGTGATTATGATTGGCGAAATTGGTGGGACGGCGGAGGAAACGGCGGCTCAATTTGTAAAGGAGAACATGAGCAAACCCGTGGCTAGTTTTATCGCGGGACAGACTGCTCCCACGGGCAAACGAATGGGACATGCTGGCGCAATTATTTCGGGTGGACAGGGTACAGCAGGAGAAAAGATAGAGGTGTTGAAAGCCGCCGGGATTGCTGTTTCTCAAAGTCCGGCGACTATTGGGGATACACTGGTAGAGGCGCTTGAAAGCTAATGCGGATTAGATCGCGGGAATCCAGAACGACTGTGCCTTCTTCGCTTATTTTAGGCTCACACGGTAATGCCGCGGACCAAGTTGCTCCAAGCGCCCATCCTCCAACCATTGTTCGCGGCGTTTGAGCGATAATTTGATTAAATCTCGGCGTGATTCTGCATCTCGCGGACGGCGACGAGGCGATCGGTGCGGCTGTTTTGCGCGTTGTTTGAGTTGATATTCTCGCGATTTCTCTCTAATTTTTTTTACGTGCTGATCGAAGTTTACAATTCTCATGTCGTCTCATCCTCAATCGCCGATTTCAGCGTATTCAGCGTATCAAGTATCTTTTCTGTCCGGGCAGATGTTACAAGGTAATCCCAGTCAATCTCGTGTTTGTACAAAGCCATTAGCTCTTTCGCCCAATCGCCATCATCAATCGACTGCCAGTGAACATACGCGCTGACTCGATCGATGATAAGATCCTCTACGCCAATGATATAGACGTTCAAGCCCTCAATCTCGACTTGTGTAATTTTCTCTTCCGATCCGGCGAGGATATCATCAGGGATTTCAATGGCTACATCCAAGTTGGCGTGATACCAGTGCCTCCCCATCCGATTAAACCCCCAATTGTCCAAAATGTTGCCAATTTCGGATCGTCTTCCACTAACGAGATCGACATCCGCGGTGGTGTAATCGCCGAGCGTGTAGAATTCTAGTGCGTTGCCGCCGACAACAACATAGGGTAGTTCGTCTGAATGTGCCAATGCCGCAGTAACAAGCGCACAAACATAGAGACGTCGGCGCAGTGGGTCTTCAATTTTTTTGGCACATTCGAGCTTTGTACGAAGTTCTGTTTCCAACATCCCTTAGCCTTTCAAGAAATTCTCCAGCATGTTTTTCCCTTCAAGTGTCAATATGGACTCCGGGTGAAATTGTACGCCCCAGATGGGGTAGTCTTTATGTCGAAGTCCCATGATTTCGTTTTCGTTAGTCCACGCAGTAATTTGGAGGCAGGCCGGCATACTTTCCCTAGCTACAATCAGCGAGTGGTATCGCGTTGCCTCAAACGGATTCTGCACTCCCGCGAAGATTTCTTGCCCATTATGTTCAATCATTGATGTTTTCCCGTGCATCAATCGGTCTGCACGAACTACATCTCCGCCGAAGACATCCCCGATACACTGATGCCCCAAACAAACGCCCAAAACCGGCACCTTGCCCGCGAAATAACGGATCAGGTCGCAGGAAATTCCTGCTTCAAAAGGGGTGCAGGGTCCGGGTGAGATTACAATTTTATCCGGCGCGAGGCGTTCAATTACGTCCAACGTTATTTTATCGTTGCGATGAACCACAATCTCTGCCCCTAGCTCACCGAAGTATTGGACGAGATTGTAGGTAAACGAATCGTAATTGTCGATCATGAGTACCATTGTATTCTCCTAAGTAGTCCTGCCAATTCTCATCATCTCGTTCCCACCCTTCTGAAACTCATAGGGCACAACACTGATATCAACCGAGAAGCTCATGTTCTCAAAATACGATTGGATAGGTGAAACATACGGTGACTTCCTACAATTAAGCGTCAGAAGCGGGAAAATCCGTACCTCCCGCGAAACCCGGCAGAGCTCCTGTATGGATTCCCGGTGAAAATCAAGTGACAACTGATCTGAATACAGGAAGAGAAAATGGGAGCAGACTGCCAAATCAAATTGCTTATCGGCAAAACTGAGTTTCGGTAGTGACAGCGGAAGATAGCGCCCTTGCACCTTTCCCATTTCGTAATCCTGAAAAAATCTTCGCATCGTGTCAAGTCGGTAGCAGCCAAGGTGTGTTGGGTTCTCAAAAAAATCCGACACAAAATTATCAGGCTCCTGTTTCACCTGTGAAATGACCGTATCGTAGGTTTTTTCAATTCTCTGTTCAATCTGTTTCTCTGATAACAGGTAGATTGGATCAATCGATATTACGGTATGTCCCAGCCCCTTCATCTCACTGTTGAAACTGGCAGGCCCATCACCAACTCCTAGAATTCGCGATGTCAGTTCATCGTTGGAGAGCATGAACATGTGTCTGTATTCCTTGAGCGATCGCCCCCAAGGGACGACTTGGTCGAGCGTCACACTCACGGTTTCCTCCCGTGCATCTGTCTACTCGAGTCCGGCTTCAGCCAATTTAATTGCCCTTAGCACGGCTTGCGCCTTGTTTAGTGTTTCTTCGTATTCGGTTTGGGGTACCGAATCTGCAACGACTCCGCCGCCGGCTTGTACGTAAGCGATTCCATCTTTTACGATAAGCGTGCGAATGATGATAGCCGTGTCGGAATTACCGGAAAAGCTGAAATATCCCGCGGCCCCACCATACGGTCCGCGGCGCGTTGGTTCGAACTCGTCGATTATCTCCATGGCTCGAATCTTGGGCGCCCCTGAAAGTGTTCCGGCAGGTAAACATGCTCGGATAACATCAAAGGCGGTCACATTCTCGCGTAACTCACCCACAACATGGGAAACAATGTGCATGACATGTGAATAGCGTTCAATTTCCATCATCTCGCTGACGCGAACTGTGTGGAATTTGCAAACTCTCCCCAGATCGTTGCGGCCAAGATCAACAAGCATGACATGTTCGGCACGCTCCTTTTCGTCTGCAATCAACTCCCCAGCCAGTGCCGTATCTTCAGCGGGTGTATCGCCACGTGGCCGAGTCCCAGCGATAGGACGTGTCTCTGCTATTCCATCCTCAACGCGCACCATCATCTCGGGAGAAGTGCCTGCTATCTGAATGTCGCCCAACTTCAGGTAATACATGTATGGTGACGGATTGACAGTACGCAACGCACGGTACACGTCGAAGGCGTCCACTGATAACGGAGTACACAGCCGCTGCGAGGGAACAACCTGGATGATGTCCCCCGCGGCGATATATTCCTTCGCTCGCAAGACAATGGATTCATATTCAGGCTGTGTGAAATTCGATTCAGGCTCAACTTCGGCCATATCCGCACGCCGTGTCTTCGAAGGTGGCATCAACAATGGATTCCTCAACTTGGCAATCAACATATCGACACGATCAATCGCACGCTGGTATGCCTCTTCCGCGTCCTCATCAACCCGCGCGTTAGCCACCGCCGTAATCCGATGACCAACTCGATCGAATATCAGCAAGGTATCGGTAATCATAAAGAAGCAATCTGGCAACTGACGATCATCTTCTGTACTGTCGGGTAACTCTTCAAAAAAACGCACAGCATCATAGCTCAGATAGCCGACAGCACCGCCGTGGAAACGCGGCAAGCCCTCGACCTCGACGGGTTGATAGCGCAGCATTAATTTCTCAAGTTCGCCGAGCGGATAGCTACTTTCGAGCTCTGTTGTCGTGTCCTCCTCTAAGTCCTGTATCCGTACTTGATTGTCTTTACTCTGAAATAGAATTGAAGGTTCGCTACCGAGAAACGAATACCTTCCAACATGCTCACCGCCTTCAACGCTTTCTAACAAGAAACTATATTTACCGGCATCAATTTTGTTGAATGCTGATACGGGGGTTTCCATGTCTGCCAAAATTGACTTAAAGACAGGAATCAAGTTGCCGTGTTGCGCTTTTTTGCGAAAATCTTCCAAACTCGGGTAATACATCCGGAGTCTCCTCATACGTGAAACGTGAATCCGCTATACGCTGCGTACCTGTTTCACGAATATACTTCATCGGGATTAAAAACCTTCTCGCCTACGATGAGGCTGGAGTTGCCATCGGAAGAGACTTCCCGAAAGAAGCAGGACCGATAACCGACGTGGCACGCCCCACCTCTCTGCTCGACCTTAATCAGGAGCGCGTCGCCGTCACAGTCAATGGCAACGGATTTGACAGTTTGCGTATGCCCCGAAGTCTCCCCCTTAACCCAGTATTCCTGACGAGATCGGCTCCAGAAGCAAGCACGCCCGGATTCTATAGTTCTCTGCAAAGCCTGACGATTCATAAACGCCACCATGAGGACTTCATTGCTTTCGACGTCTTGTACGATGGCAGGAATTAACCCGGCTTGGTCAAATTTGAGTTCATCAAGTATATCCATCACTTTAGCTCCTTGTTATAATGATTAATCACTAAGAAAATTCGGTACAAAAAAAGCCGTAGACAACGGATTTCGTATGCCTACGGCTTTGATTTATCAAATATGAA
>JAJDTR010000083.1 GCA_022827055.1 Candidatus Poribacteria bacterium
TGTGATTGCTGCCATTGTTAACTGGCGATATTCCTCAACAAGTTGCCAAACGGCGTAGTTATTCTAATCTCCAAGATTGTTGTAACTACACGGATCCATTTTGGAAAGATGTCTAATGGAATTGACTATAATAGAACAGCGAAGTTGAACATACCGTCGTAGTTTTTTCGAAGGTGAAAGCCCGCGTTCGCCACGCTGATTGATCCTATCCTTGCGGGCGGGGATATTCCATGTCCCGCGACTACTTGCTATTTGCGAATAATTCCAACCTCAATCGCGGTATCCAAGATAGGTTGGTACAGAGAATTGTCGGCAGGAATAAAACTTCCTCTCGGGAAAGACTCAAGAATAGCCGGATCATCAATGTCGGTAATCGCCTGCTGCACCTTCTTGGTGAACCCGTCCCCGAAAGTCTTGTCCACATCTCCACGAATTGTCCAGTTGTAATCCGGGTACGGCGGCGTACGCCAGATGACCTGTACCTTCGTTGGGTCTACCTTTCCCGCTTCGACCTCTTTTCGCCAGACCTTGTAATTCATGGCGCCGACCTCATAACTGCCCGATTGCACCAACGCCAACGTCTTGGAATGGTCCCCGCTGAAACCGACCCGTTTGAAGATATCATCCGGCGTCTTTTCAAATGCCTCTCGGACAAAAAACTCAGGCATGAGGCGTCCCGATGTCGATCCCTTCGATCCGAACGTAAAAGTCTTGCCGGCGATGTCTTTCGGGAATTTCTCGGAAAACGCCAAGCCAGTGCTCGTATTCGCGATGAAATAGGAGATAAAATACGGATCCTCCACACCTTGGGCGATTGCGACCGATCCCGGCACTCCTAGCCGCGCTTGAACTCCCGAAAGACCTCCAAACCAAGCGAGTTGAACTTCGTTGTTCTTGAACGCCTGCACCGATGCACTGTACGATTTGACCGGTATATACCTCACTGCGATACCTAACTTTTGCGATAAGTAATCCGCTATTTTGCCGAATCGCTGCTCTAGCCGTGACGTGTCTTGGTCCGGTATAGCCGTGAAAACCAGTTCATTACTCCACGAAGGGGACACACACAGCGTGGCAACCATCGCTATCACAACAACTTTCGTTACCTCTTTTAACGTAGATTTCAATCTAATCCTCCTTATTTTTTCGCGTGAAAAACCTAGGTTATTGCTTTCGTAGCACAAGGGAACTCTATCGCGCTCCTTATTCAGTCGCTTGATTGTTACGAATCCTCCGCAACTATTGGATAATTTTCAATTCAAAACGATGGTAAATGTCTGAAATCTTGCAAGTAGCAACTTGCGTTATCAAGGTCAGCCATTAAAACTTATAGTAGAGTGTCACTCGTGCCATTAGATCTGATCCCGGTTTCTCGCCCACTTCGGGTGAATCGTAGAAGGACATCAACACATTCGGTATGATGTGCACGTTCTTCGCCGGACTGTAGTCCAAGCCTGCAATGAGGGTATTCGACTTTGCGTCGCCGCTCATCGGCGTATACGCGATTTTCGGCGCATCGGGGTTTACGCTCAACATCTTGTCAAAGCGCCCAAACACCCAAATCTCGTCGGGCTTGACAGCGGCTGCCCCAAAGACGGACACCCCTTGAATCGACACATCCTCCTCACCTTCTCCTTGACCTCGAATCTGGTTGCCGAACTGCACCCCCGCCCGATAGTCCTCCATTTGATATCCCACGAATCCCATTAGGGTCATGCGACTCATGCCAGATCCCCGAGGCTCAAGGTCAACATACCCCTGAACGATGACGCCTTTGGAGGGTTTCAGTGTCGCTGACAGATACCCTCTCTTGTATTTGTTAGTCTCGGCACTTGTGCCCGCGCCGTTGCCAACCATCGCGTGGTAACTCAGCATGTCCACTCCGGGCACTTTGCCCTTCACTGCAATACCCAAGTCCCGCGTACTGCCATACTTTTGCATGAGAAGCATGGACTTCTCAACCGCTCGATAACCCCATACTTTAGGCACCACCGAAAATGTCGGTGTAATGGACCGCCCCAAAAGAATACTGTGCGACGAGCCCTTCGGCGATATTTTCAAATAGGCATCCTTCACATACGGAACATTTTTTCCCGAGGCACCCTCCTTCAGTCCGTCGGGACTATTCACTTCGAAACGCACTCGCGACGAAAACGTCTCATTCAACTTCCGATCATACGTCAGGTATACGCGGCGGGTCCAGAATCCGTTGCGGGATTCTAGCTCTTCGTTGTGATGTGCAGCGATGTAATAATAATCGCCGAAGTAAACGGCACTAATCTTTCCACCGTCGGCAAGCGCCGCAGCCGAACTTATTATAAACACAACGACTGAGATTAGCCCCAGACAACGCCAATAGTTTGTTTTCAACGTTAATCTCCTTTTCGGTTTTTCAGAATGCTCACTCTAACATGTGAGCCTGGTGTACGAATCAACATCCGTTATTATGGTCGCAAACGGATTATATAATTCTATCTCTCTCTGTTTTTGTCAAGCACAAAATCGTTCCGAATTTCTTGCTTGTAGGGATCGTTCCGTCCGGAACTCGCGTCATCGCTCCCTAATCCGCTTACTATGAATAATATGGTACGCCGCAATCCCAAGTGCGACGTGCACGTTCAGCGACATAACCTTTCCGTACATCGGGATATAAATCGCCATATCGCAGACGGAAATTGTGCGCTTTGCCACCCCGTAATACTCGTTTCCCAGCACGAGGCAGACCTTCTCTGGATATTCAACCTCGTAATAGGGGGCGGAGTTCGATGCAACCTCTATGGCGCAGCTAGTATACCCGCGTTCCTTGAACCCTTGAATCGCCCCCGGCGCGGAATCTGAATAGCTCCAATTTACGCGCCGATGTGTGCCGCGCCCGATGCCCGCGATCGAAGGATGAGGCGGTACCGGGGTCGTACCCGTCAATGCGAGTTCACGTGCATCGCAGGCATCCGCGATTCGGAATGCGGCACCAACATTAACGGGATCTTCCACATCCTGCAACACGATGACAAGATTCGTCCCGGGATGTTCGACTTGCTTCAAGTAATCTTTGAGCGGTTTGCCCCGCAACTGCTTCATCCGGCGACTTTCAGAGCCCATAAATCCGCTTGAAATTCTCTCCCAAGATGAGCGCTTCCTCTTCGTCGGTAAAACCGATATTTCGGATACCGTTGACGCCGTGCGTAGCAACACCCGACGGTGCGTTTGATCCGAATACGATGCGATCAGCGCCGACCTGTCCGCCTCGAGCCACTCCCTTAACTGAAATTGGCTCCGCTGCCGCGATGAGCGTCGTGCCGAGATAAATCTGAGGATTCTCCACCGCCGCCTGCACGGCGCCCTCAATCCATTCTCGATAACCCATGTGATCCATAATGATTGGCACATCCGGGTGGCGTTTTGCGAGCGTCCCGATGAATTCCGGCGAACACCCGCTCATGGGCGATCCTGAATGAATCGTAGCGGGAATCCCGAGCGAGTTTGCGAGCTCCATTACCGGATCAACACACGCGGAATCGAGGTGATAGCGGTGTCCGGCTGCCATCAGCTTAACTGTTCGCGCTCCCTGATCGACGCACCGTTTGAGGTCGTCGGTGGCAAGGTTACCCATCGTTGGGTTGATAAGTGCACCTGGGAGAATTCGCGATTCACCTTTGACCTCCCGCAATAGCCCCGCGTTCTCTTCGCGCGGATCGCTCGGCAGCCCGCCGATGAACACCACGCTGGCATCAATGCCTGCTTCATTCATCGTGGCAAGGACACCGGCTTTACCATACGCTTCTCCGTTAAACTCGGCGGGTATATAGGCTTCAAAATCTGCGACGAATTGACTCATGAAACTCTCCTTCCGATGAGGGCTTCAAAACCTGCCATCAAGTGTCAAGAGTGCCAAGGTAAAATCACTTTCCACGAACCCGGTTGCATACAGAATGTTTGTCTCATCAACATAAGTATAGGTGTTATAGCCAAAGAAATGGTTTATCTCAAATTGAAGCCGAAATGCTCGGCTCAGATCGTAATAGAAACCGCCGCCCCAGTCTGAAATCCGGGCTCGAAAATCGAAGCGCCTATTATTGGCTGAGCTGAGCGCGGCGTTGACGTAATCGTTGCGTATCACATTCAGGTAAAGGAATCCTTTCGCTTCCCGGTAATGGCGCGGTCGATGATCACGCGTTACAACCAAATCTAGCTCAATGCGATCATCCCAATATGTCTGCGTTGATTCGTCATCTTGGTTGAAACTCCCGCGGAAATCCTCAAACTCGCGCGCACGGTAGAAATTCGTGTCCGACATCCACAAGAGACTCAAGGTATTGGAGATGGAACAGCGGAGATCTTCATTCAAAAGGTAGGAGCACGTAAGTTTGGTGTTTGCCTCAGTCAGCACGAGACGCCGGTCGAAGTCGGCGCCGCTATAAAGATCGTCGTCAAGATCGTCCTGATTGTCAATCTCCGCATCATGAATCTCGAATGTGTAACCTAGTTTGGCTTCCACGTCGAAAGCGGACGGAACGAATCCGCCTATAGGAGAAAACTTGCTGAATACTAGGCTCTCCGTGTCGAGAAAGTAAAGGTTCTCGCTGTAATCAATCGCTTTCAGTTTCAGGTGAGTGTGGAGTTCGTTTTCTCTGCCGAAGCGAATGAGAGTTTTTTCTTTGTATTCACCGTCCGCTGTAAATCGCTGAACTCTGCGAATTCGAGTCCGAAATACGCGGTACGGTAATCGCCCGAATTGAAACGGATCGTGCTGTCGCCGCGGTAAATCGGACTTGTAGTCGAGTTTGTATTTGGCGCTATCCGCAACCAAGATCGATCCGTCGTCTCGGGCAAAAACGAGGAATGGTAAGATTAGCTGTCCGGCACGATCACCGTATTGACCAAACGCCGTTAGGAATTTCCCACCGGAATCATACTTCAAGACACGATGTGCGGCTTTGTCGACGAGGTAGAGATTACCCTCCCCGTCCGTCGTCATATCCGCCGCCTTAACCACCTGCCCCGCTTTGGGTTGAGACACCGGGTAGGTCGCAATAGCATGACCGTTAGCGTCGAGTCTATGGATGACTCCGCTATCTAAAACATAGATGCTTCCATTTTGATCGACTGTCAGTAGAAAGGAGCGTTCAGCGTCTCCCTGAGGGATGATGAGCGCATAATTTCCGTCGGCATCAAGCCCCGGCACGGCGGACTCAAGCGGCGCTATCCGCTGCGTGAGACCTTGGATGGGATAACTGGCGACAAACTTGCCTTCTGCATCAAACCGATGGACACAGGGGCCATAGTTGAATATTTTCGGATTGTCCGACCCTTCAATCGGTACGAGAATCCAGTCCATCACGTAGATGGAGCCATCTCTCCCGACAGCGATGTCCGTTGGGTTGATTAGTGTAAACTGTTCCGCGTTTGTCTTGATCTCGAACTGAAGTCGCCCATCGGGGTTGAGTTTTTGAATCCTAAAATTGTCTGTGTCCGTGATATAGATTCCGCCCTTTCGATCAACCGCGATGTGCACATTCTCGGCGAACTGTTCCTCCTGTTCTCCTTTTCCCCCAAACTCTTGAATGAACTTAATCTCCCGATGCGCATGTGTGACAACAGGTATCGCCAGAATCAGAACACCAATCAGGATACGTCGGAATCGCGTCAACTAATGCCTCCACTGGTTCGAAGGTGTTCTAATCCGGTCATCGTCGAGGCAATCTCCTTGATTTGATCCAAAACGCCATTAACAAATTTCGGAGAGTCGTCGGTACTATAGGTCTTGGCAAGTTCAATCGCTTCGTTAATAGAGACCGCGGCGGGAATATCAACGAGATAAAGGAGTTCATACGTAGCGCTACGCAAAATACAGAGATCTACAATCGGCATTCGTTCAAGCGTCCAGTTGTCGGCAGTAGATCGTATTGCCGAGTCGATCGTCTCCCGATGCTCGAACGTACCTTCGACAAGAGGATTGGCGAATTCTCGCACATACTCGGGTGCGTTTTCCGATTGCCAGAAAAGTTCCTGAACATAGCCGATTGAATCCTGTGTTATCTCGGCTTGATATAACATCTGGAGAGCACAAGCCCGTGCTCTGGTGCGCGGTTTCATCGGTCCCCCATGATTTCGATTGAATTGAATTGCGTACGCGGCATGCTGCTGCCTTGGAAGAAGCAACTAAATTTTAACAAGTGAATCAGGTGATGTCAATTCATTTGTCCGCACGGAAGGGAATTACAGTTGCTATGCCATATGAAGAATTCGTCACACTTGATTGGAGCCAAGATTTGGCTGTTGAATAACACTCGATAATAGGTTAACATTTAAGAAACTGTACAGGAACCGATGACAGGATGGCTATTCCACTGAAACTTGACCTGCTTATTCAGTGCGGTCTAGACGAATCCGACGCATCCAAGATACTTCGGCAGGCAAATCCTCTGCTCTCATCCTTACCCTCTTCGGTATGCTGGCGGCGAATCACCGATGAAGTGTTGACGCCTTCTCACCCATTTGCCCTGCACAAGCTATTGCATGAGTGCGCTTTTTCTGACTGGGACTCTTCACGCGATGGTCCCGCCCCCGCCTGGTTCCCTTCTGATGAACAGGTTCAACAAGCAAATATCACCGGATTGATGAGGGAATTAGGTATTAATTTTTACGGAGATTTCCACACATGGTCGGTCGAGAACCATGCTAGTTTCATTGAGCTAATGGTCGATAGGTTGAACATTTGCTTTAGTAAACCTTTCGAGACGGTTGTAGAATTGTCGTGCGGCACAGAAGCTCCACAATGGCTCGCGGGGGCGACGTTGAATATAGCGGACAGTTGTTTCGGGGTCTCGGGAAATGCTCCCGCAATCGTCTCAAAATCGGAAAATAAGTCGATTTCGACATTAACCTATAACGAGCTTGATTTATTGTCGAACCGAGTCGCCAATTCGCTAGTGGACACCGGATTCGTTGCAGGAAATGCGATTGCGGTTGACATGCCGATGACGCCGGAGTCGGTTGCCATCTATTTGGGGATTATTAAAGCGGGATGCACGGTTGTATCGGTTGCCGATAGCTTCGCACCGCACGAGATAGAAACCCGACTCAAAATTGCGGAGACGAAAGCAATTTTTACTCAAGATTACATTTCCCGCGGCGGCAAACGGTTACCGCTTTACGAGAAAGTGATTGCCTCCGGCGCGCCGAGAGCAGTCGTTCTTACCTCTGGCGAGGACGTGATACCGTCTCTCAAGTTACGATCGGGAGATTTGAAATGGGAACAGTTTCTAAGTGACAGAGACGAGTTTGACTCGATTGTCTGTCACCCGCATGGGCACACGAATATCCTGTTCTCCTCGGGAACCACCGGAACGCCCAAAGCCATACCGTGGACGCACATAACGCCAATCAAGTGTGCGATTGATGCCTACTTACATCACGATATTAAGCCGGGAGATGTATTGGCTTGGCCTACCAATCTCGGATGGATGATGGGGCCTTGGCTAATCTACGCAAGTCTTATCAACAAGGGAACGATGGCTCTATATGACGGCTTGCCAACAGAACGGGAATTTGGCGAGTTTGTGCAAGATGCAGGTGTTACGATGCTCGGGGTTGTTCCAAGTTTGGTCAGAGCGTGGAAAAACACAACGTGCATGAAAGGGCTTGACTGGAGCAAGATTAAAGCCTTTAGTTCGACCGGCGAATGCTCTAACCGGGAGGATATGCTTTTTCTGATGTCGCTGGCTGAATACAAACCGATCATCGAGTATTGCGGCGGTACGGAAATCGGAGGCGGCTTTATCACGGGTACGCTAATACAGCCTGCGGCTCCATCCACCTTTACCACGCCCGCACTTGGTTCAGACCTTGTGATCCTAGACGCGGAGGGAGAATCCACGGACAACGGCGAAGTATTCCTCGTCCCGCCATCCATGGGGCTCTCTACACAATTGTTGAAAAGCGACCATCACAGAGTTTACTTTGAAGGTACGCCCTCTCTGCCTGATACAGCGCCGCTTCGGCGCCACGGCGACCAGATTGAGCGGCTCGCGGGAGGCTTTTTTCGGGCACATGGCCGCGTAGACGACACAATGAACTTGGGCGGGATTAAAGTCAGCTCGGCGGAGATCGAACAGGTTCTCAATACCGTAAGCGGTGTTCGTGAAACCGCAGCCGTGGCTGTATCTCCCAAATCTGGAGGTCCTAGTCAACTGGTGATTCACGCTGTCCTGTTACCAGAGACATATCCTGACAAAACCTCATTAAGAGCCGCTCTCAGAGCGGCAATCCGCGAGCAGCTCAACCCCCTATTTAGGATTCACGATGTAGTAATTCGCGATTCATTGCCCCGGACGGCATCCAACAAGATAATGCGGCGTCTCCTTCGCGACGAGAATACTACAGAAGCTGACTCCTGAGCACGGGCTTGTATGAAAATCCTGCATTTAACTCATCGCTCCAGCGGAGCGGTATGTAAGGCACTTCCAAAAAAGCCGACTGATGTGAGGTATCCAATCGTTATTCCCAACAAACTCCTCACTCATGCCTCAATTTCTCCAAATCGGTTTCGTTTTACAACAAGGAGACAACTATGTGCGGCAGATTTACTCTTGCCACGGACCCAATGAATTTTATAAGATTCCTCCTCGAATACGACGCGTCCGACGCCTTTACGCCACGTTACAACATTGCACCAACACAACCAGTCGCTGTTGTGCCGAACAACGGCACTGAAAGAATCGAATTCTTCCGTTGGGGACTCATTCCACCGTGGGCAAAAGACCCAAAAATCGGCAACCGTATGATAAACGCGCGGGCAGAGACACTTTCCGAAAAACCGTCGTTCCGAAACGCCTACAGACGTCGCCGCTGCCTCGTCCTTGCTGACGGCTATTACGAATGGCGAGAAGAGCCCGGCGGTGGACCCAAGACGCCGTTTTACATCCAGATGGCATCGGAGAAACCTTTTGCTTTTGCCGGGCTTTGGGAAGCTTGGCGGCCGCAGGGTGAAGTTGAACCCGTGCTGTCGTGCTCAATTATCACCTGTCCCGCAAACGAAATGTTACAGTCAATCCACCACCGAATGCCGGCTATCTTGGACCAAGACACCTATGACTTGTGGCTGAATCCGGTCGAATGTCCTCCCGCTGCGCTGGATCACCTTCTTACGCCGTATCCCCCGGAAGGGATGGAGGCTTTTGCAGTCTCGCGCCTAGTGAACCAACCAAAAAATGACTCGCCCGAGTGCATCCTGCCCGTTTGAGTAATCCCAACTGGCAAATTTGACACCTAATAATCTTGGCCTTGAAATACTTTCGATTGAGAAACATGAACCACATTAACGAAATTGCAATCCGTGAAGAAAGGAGGAAAATCTGTAACAAACAAGGACAATACTACGTGAAGGCTGCTGTAGATTCTTTTCACCGTCATTATTCGTAGAATCACGTAGAATCTGGATGCGCATTTATGTGGAAACTTCTGCCAACACCGAGTTTGTTTCTATTTGTAATTCTTAATTTTACGCTTCTTGCAGAGGACGGGGTAGATCCGACGGGAGATGAAGCGAGCCAGTTCAAACTCGCCGTCATCTCCCTGCTCCACCGATCGGAGAAATACCAACTCAAAGACCTCCCGACACCAGTTGTTCTGAAATACCTACCCATCATAAGAAACAGCGAAACACTGAGTGTCAAAGGCGAAACACTCGCCCGGGGAATTGATTACCAGATTGACTACCGCGAAGGTGCAATCACGCTCCAACGTGATTTCCCGGATAACGCGCTTCTTGAGATTACCTACCAAACCTTTCCCTTCCCTATCAAGAAACTGTACAGACGAGATCTTTTCCGCAGGGAAGCACTAAGTGAAGAGGTGCGACCTAGCGCTGACCGAGACATGATATTGCCTAGGAGAACTCCTGTCGGAACGGCAACCGCACCCTCCCAACTACATGTTACGGGATCGCAGAGATTCGGAATTTCTGTTGGAAGCAACCGATCGCTGTCTCAAAACCGGGAGTTACGCATTAGCGTTGACGGAAAGGTGTCCGAAAACGTTAGCGTGATTGCATCGCTATCGGACCAAGACCTTCCGATTCAAGCAAGCGGTACAACCGAGGATATTCAGGATATCGATGAAAAGCTCATCCGTATTACAAGCCCAAATGTCACCGCGACGTTAGGCGATTTCGAAGGTTCTCTCGGAAATTCGGAGTTCATCTTTTTCCCGCGGGCTCTGGAAGGGGTGCAAGTTGAAGGTGATTTCAAGTGGGGAAAGTTTCACCTCATACCGAGCAGCATTCCAAAAGGTCAATCCACAAGCAAGATTATTCGAGGTGAAGAGGGACGTAGCGAGTATCGAATCGATGCCGACGGCGAATTTGTCGTGGTAAAAGCCGGAAGCGAGATTGTCTGGCTCAACGGCGAGCGTATGCGGCGTGGGAAGAATAATGATTACGTTATTCGCGAGTACGGCGACCCGACAATCGAGTTTACGAATAAACACCTGATTACCAGCAATGATGTCATTCGCGTGGATTTCGAGTTCATCCCGGAAGACCGAGCTTACCAACGAAATCTTTACGGCGCGAGTGGCTCCCTTAATCTGCCCGGAGATCGCGTTATCCTTGGGGCCGCGTACGCCGTTGAGTCGGACTTGGACGACATCGAAAGTGCATTCATTGCTATCAGTGACCAGGATTTGGTCAATTTCCGCCGAAACGAATTGGATTCTGGTGGCGATGGGAAATCGCTTACTCCCCCGGAAAAACACAGCGTGTGGGGATTGGACGGGGCTCTTAATCTCAGCGATCAAACCTCCGTTACAGGGGAGATTGCCTTCAGCGCGCACGACAAAAACACCTTTTCTGGTCTGGATTCGAAAGTAACCAGCCGCGCGTGGAAAATTCTTGCACTTTCGTCCTACGAGAAAGTCCGGTTACACCTCGACGTTCGATCGCTTGACGCAGACTTTGTGCCGGTTGGCGCATCAAGTGCCAGTCGCTCCCGTTTTCAGTACGCAGAACAATACAAGCTGGAGCGATTCGATGACCTCTACCTGCTTGAGGAACGGGCGTCACGTCAATCCCCGGACGAACAGTCCCTCGACTTCGACCTCCAATTCAAGCCGTTCACGTGGTTGGGGCTTAACTCCGGACTTGGACGAACAGAGGAACGTTTCAGCGCAACTCCCCCCGGAAGCACAAAATCAGAGAAGGAGGGCGCGAATGACAGCGAATCTGTGCCACCCGCGGCGGGGGACGAGATAACAATTCGTAATAACTTGAACTGGGCTGTCAATTTGAGTCCCCGAAAGATTCCTCGACTAAAATGGAATGTGCGCAGAAGCGCATCCAAAATCAGGGGAACTGATCAGTTTCGCAAAGAAAACCAACAGTGGAATCTGGTCCATAAACTTCGGGCATTAAACCTGACTGCGGCAACAGAACAGTTGCAATCTTTGGATCTCGATTTCACCGACGGTGTCAACCTTAACCGAAGGCGGAATATTTCCACGAGTCGGATGGACGTCGTCAAATTCAAATGGGCATCGCTAAATTCTCTATATTCAATCGAAAAGTCGTTTGGAAAACAGGACCTACTCACGGTCGACGGGGAAACGTTAGCATTCTCAGACTGGGAACTCCAAACTACTGCGCGAACATGGACAGTCGGCTTTTATTCACAACCTCGCAAATGGGCAAATCTGACCTCCAATATCTCTCGCCGCGTATTTGAAGCGCGACACAAACTAAACACCGACTCGACAACACAGCTAGCCGACATCAGTGTGCGACTCACCCCATTTAACCGTGCGTTGTACGGTGAAATTACCTACGAACTCGATAAGAAGTTAGCCACGGAACGACGAGAAATATATTCCAACATCAACCCGTTCACGGGAAGAGAAATTGAGCCTGGAGAAGGGTTTTATGTCAAAATTGACGAATTGCACTACAGGGAAGATTCCGAGGAGGGGAACTACATAAAGATTATCCAGAATGTTGACGACAAACCCGTGTCGGCAATTGATGCCAAACTGAGATTACGCTTTCGTCCTCGACAGATTTTTTCCCGGCGAAGACGGGCTAGCCGATTTTCGACCTCAAGACTTGGAATACTGCCGACAGACTCTAAACTCCCCCCTCGCGACGGAATTACGGGATTGGAAGAGGAGTCACCAGAACGTACAACTGTGCTGATGTGGTTGGCGGAAGCCATCAGCGGCGAAATCCGGTTTGACATCCGGGAGGAACAGGAAGAAGCGGATTCCGCATCACTATATCTGCTCCGCGATTTGCGTAACAATCACACCCTTTTTGGACAGGAAAGGCAACGCTATCAGCTTAAATTCTCGCCGTCAACCACACTGAATCTCAACCTGAATTACAACCGAAGTCAAACTCTGAACAGGCGTGTCAACAACAGAGAACGATGGCGGAATAACCGCGAATGGGACATCAACTTGACGCTGAACCCCACACGCCGAATATCATTCGTTGGGCGCTGGGAGCAGCGCCGCGAACAGGAACAGTTTAGTCAACTTATGAATGAAGTCGGATTTTCCGATCGAATATCCGATCTGGTGCAGTTTGAGCGAAGGCGCGAAATCGACTTTCGGTACGAATTCAGTCGCGCTCTTCGGATCAGTATGGCTGGCGGCTATGAAACGACCTCGGATCTTGAAAAATTGGCGGATGAACCGGAAGCACACACGCGGACATTCTCAATCGAAAACCGAATGATTTACTCTCTAATCCGTAAGGGGCGAATCGAATTCAACTACCGACTCGGTTTTGGAAGTAGCACAGGTGGGATTCCATTCACCCGATATCACTTCCACGAGGGAGTGAGCCACGAGATTCGAGCGAACGGGGAATATAAAGTGCGGAAAGTGACGGATTTATTGCTGCGACTTAAATATCGACTACTCTCAACCGAGCAGGATTCACCTGAACATCGGCTCGAGATGGAAATGGTGGCAGAACTGTGATCTATTCTAAGCAAGTTAGGCCATAGAAAATCGCTCCGTCCGAAACCTTACAAAGCTAAACCAAGTAACTACCGCTTCCGGTAACTCAGTAGGGTGGGCACTGCCTACTGATCGAAATGTCTTGACACTGTCGAATGTGAATCACACGCTACCTTCCTTCCATTGGAATGTGTTAATCTGACTCCGGTTTCCTCGCAATTAATCGTATGAGCGCCGCTTTCCCCTTGTGCATTCCCTCGTTTAGCTCGGTGACCGTATCCTCGTAGTAAAGAATCCGCAACGATTTGAAGAAATCCAATAGCTCATTGGGATTCACAAGGTAATCGGGATTCTTCGGCCCAAACTTGCTGTGTTTCGGGTGATCGCGGGAATAAGTCTCCAAGATGAAGATGCCACCGGGTTTCAAGGAATCAACCACTCTCGGCAAAATCAGTCTGTCGTAGAAGTAGAAATTCGTGATGAGATCGTACTGCTCCACACCCAAGTCGTAATCGGTCAGATCCGCGACAATGGAGTTAACCTTGACACCCCGCTCCTCTGCAAGCCGTTCACACTTCTCAATTCCGACCTCGGATATATCAACGCCTGTAACATCAAATCCATTTTCGGCGAGGTAAACCGCGTTGCGCCCTTCACCCATCGCCAGAACCAGTGCCTTCCCCTTCGTCAGCAGGGGGAGTTTCTCTTTGAGGAACGCCGTGGGTTCTTTCCCATAAATGTACGTTGTTCCCTCATACTTTAAGTTCCACCGCTCTTTATCCGACATTGACCTCCCGTTCTTCTTCTCCATTGCAAAAGTGTTTGACACCAGAATCATTGCGGTAAAAATCAAAAATCCGGTTTTCATTGAGTCCTCCAATCCATGTGCTCGTCCTCATGGGGTTAGCTCCCCGCATCAATGTAGAATACTCTCCAAGAACAGTCGCCCGACATCAACATTGCAACTGAAATCCTCAGGTCGCCACGGGCTGTTGTAGCCGATGATCGGCACATAGCTCTCGTGCCGAGATCCATGAGATCTTAGCCGGACATCCATCTGTGTTTGTTCCAGTTCCCCAAAGACAGTATCACAATCCGCGAGGACGAAGATGTCACCAATCCGGTCTCGGTGAAGTTTGAATGTCTCCGCAGCTTGCGCGGCGGTGTATATCTCCTCGACTCCAGGTGCCTCGCTCAATAGCGCAATTGCCCGTGCACTATCGCTTCGATCATCAAGAAAGATATACGCTGCACCGCCAAGATTCCCGTGATGAGCAACATAACGATCTTTGATGATCGGAATGGCGCTAGCGCCCACGCCGTGTTCGGTAAGCCAGCGCCCCGGGTCAAGTGCATCTGTTTTGGCGGACATTCCGTGGTCAGCAGTAATGTAAATCTCTCGATTCGGATCATCGTCCACAATTTCCCCGAGAATCCGATCTAATTCAGCCATGTGACGCTGAGATGCCTCTTCATCGGGCGCGAACTTGTGCTGCGCCCAATCGGTTGTTGAACAGAATACGATGTTGGGATTTTCATCGCGCAACACTCTACGCAACGCTCGAAACAACCACCAGTTAATCTCGGCGGAGTAGATTGACTCTGGCGCTCCGACCGATTCAACGTACTCTGCGGACGGGGCTTCCGCGGCAATCCGGATGTCCGCTCCCCCTTCCAACATTCGCAATAGTTTTTGCTTCGTGACCAGCAGCGCAGTTTTTTCGGCGAATCCTGTCGACTTTGCACGCTCAAATAGTGTTGGAACCAATAGAAAACGGCTATCTTCGACAAACTCTCCGCTTCCGGTCTTTCGATCGACGTGATAGTTTGTCGTGATTCCGTGCGTCGCCGGAAAGCACCCCGCCGCGATACTAACATTGTTGACATTAGTAACCGACGGTATGACCGAGTTAGCGCATTTGTAAAATCCGGACTCGGCAAGTCGCCGAATATTCGGTATGTCGCTGGCGGCGAGGTAGTCGTGCCCGCCCGCGTCAATGCAGATGATTAAAACCTTCCGTCTACTCATGTACCTTTCGCTACTCCATTTGCGGATCAACCGCCACGCGAATCAAGTCGCCCCGTTGGGCCCGTTCAAACGCCGCGTCAATCTCTACCAGCGGGTAGGTCGCACCAATTAACGCGTCGAATGGATAGCGGTCTCGTTTTTCCTCAACGAACCGAACCGCTTCACCGAGCGCAGACGGATGATAGTTGTGCAGCCCGCGAATTGTCAAACACTTCGTCACGACTTGCTGAGCGTCCAGGCTAACATCGGCACCAGGATACACAAACCCGAGCGTGAGACAGCGACCTCCGAATCCCAGCCAGTCAACCGCATTCGACAACGCAGCGCTCACCCCGCTCACCTCCAGGACGAGGTCAGCGCCGTGGTGATTTGTGATCTGTTGGACAGCATGTCCAACATCATCTACAGAGGTGTCCGTGAGATTGAAGGTTTGGGTTGCGCCGAACCGAGCCGCATATTTTAACCGGTCTTCTCGATAATCGACCACCATCACACTCTCACACCCATTCTCACGCAGATAGCATGCGGCATAAATGCCTAACATCCCCGCTCCTTGGACGATAGCATTGTCCCCTGATTTGACGCCGACAGCGTCCAACCCGTCCAGCACGGTTGCGCATGCGCAATTTAGCGGCACTGTTTCGCGGTCGGTCAAAGCAGAGGGAATGCGATAGATGGCAGTGCCGGGCTGGAGTTGGATGTACTCGGCAAACCCACCGCTGAACCCGACGTTGGTCTCGCCTCCGGCATGACCGTATTTGAATAGGCCCTCGCATTTCTGAGGAAGGTTCTTATTATCACAGTTATAGCATCTGCCGCACGATGCGGCGATACTCCAAGTAATCCTATCCCCCTCATTTAGGCTATTCCCGTAAGCATCGCGTAACTGTGTTGGTGCGGCAACCATCCCGATTGCTTCATGGCCCAGCGCACACGGCAGCGGAACAGATCTCCGTCCCGTGATAGTGTGCAGATCCGACCCGCAAATTGACGCCAGCTTGACTCGAACCAACACATTTGCTTCGTTTGAAGTGACAATCGGCTGCCTGCTAACCTCAAACGGCTGGCCAACTCCGTGGAATAGCGCTACTCGTGCAGAATTGTGCATATGACTTTTGACAACTGAAGTCTACTTTGTCACCTTTCTCGACTGTAAGGCGTAATGTGGTATCCATATCAAATCTCTTCCGAGTGTAATTATGCCATAACTCCAAGCGCCACTGTCAACAGCATTCATCGCCTTTACTAGGGATGCAACTATCAAACCACCGATAACCTCCCTTGTATTCTCCAACTTGCATCGAGTTTATGGTAGCACAATTCATTACGCGCCGGTTGCTTGTAGGAGCGACCTCCCGGTCGCGACTTCATTTAACCCGTAGATGTAGGTTGAATACAGTGAAACCCAACTCCTGGCACATGTCCGACCATTATTCCGTATAGCAGTTGTAGGGTGGGCACTGCCCACCATTTCCTCATTCCACATCCCCGCAATCAGGTTTGATCGCCCAACATCCGGACGTAATGTGATTGAAATCAACGCTTATAAGATCGTATAATATTACCGATTCGTAATGTATCGGCGGCAGAATGAAGAGGTATTGGCGTTGCCAACTTTAACGGCGGAAAAGCTGACAGATTCGTGTCTGAAAATCTTTCACGCTCTTGGGGTATCGGTGGAAGATGCGGATGTCGTCACACGCGCGATGGTTGACGCCAACCTCGTCGGACACGATTCACACGGCATTATCCATCTGCCACTGAAATATGTTCCCGAAATTGAATCCGGGTTGATTAACTTGGGAGCAGAAATCGAGGTTAAACGTGAAACCTCGTCCATGGCGGTATTGGACGGCAATTGGGGATTTGGCCCCGTCATCGCCACTCACGCCGTGAAACTCGCCATCCAGAAGGCTAAATCCAACGATGTTGGGTCGGTTGCCGTCTCCAGATCTAACGAAGTCGGGCGATTGGGAGGTTACGCCCTAATCGCCGCAGAATCCGACATGATTTGCCTTCTGACAGTAAACGATCATGGCGCAGGAAGTTGCGTCCTACCGTTTGGAGGAACTGAACCGAGGCTATCGACCAATCCGCTCGCCTGCGCGATTCCATTGCCGGGACGCGAACCGCTGCTGCTAGACATGTCCACCAGTGTTGTCGCCTCGGGAAAAGTCAGAGTGCAGCAACATCGGAAGGGAGCTGCCCCGGAGGGATGGATTGTCGATTCCACCGGAACACCTACGACGAACGTGGATGACTTTTATTCGGATCCGCCCGGTGCGTTGCTGCCGTTCGGAGGAATTGCCGCACAGAAAGGATTCGGACTCAGCCTAGTGGTGGATATTCTTTCGGGTGCGTTGAGCGGCGCCGGCTGTACACGGGCGGACAAGACAAGACCCGGTAACGGTATATTTGTCACTGCCATTAACATCGCCAGCTTTGTCGAGACACCGGCGTTCAACGAAGAGGTAGACCGCTTCGTCCAATATGTAAAGTCGGCACAAAAACGACCCGGTGTCGAAGAAATTTTTGTGCCGGGCGAACGCGGGTTCCGCGAGCGCGAAAGACGGGTGCGCGACGGCATCTACATTGAGGATGAAACCTGGGAGCAGATAAAAACCGTCGCCGGGCGTTATCAGGTCAAGATAGCCGATTAGAGAATGAACGGCGTTTCTGTGTGGCGGAATTACACCGACAAAGCTGCAAGGAAAAAAATTCCACAATGAAAAGTTTCTAATCGTTTAGATAACAGACAGAGACTACATTGATGAAGCAGGCACAGGCAAATAACTTGCGTTCCCCCGGTGCGGTACTGTTGATCTCCTGTTATGAATTGGGACATCAACCGATGGGGGTCGCCATGCCTCTCGGTTTCTTGGAAGGGGCTGGCTTCTCACCCGCCGCAATCGACGTTTCAGCCGAACCCTTAGACGCGGATAAGATCTCCCGTGCCCGTTTTGTGGGAATCGCCGTCCCAATGCACACCGCCTTGCGTTTGGGTGTTTACGTCGTTAAACGCGTCCGCAAGCTTAATCCGGAGGCAATAATCTGCCTCTACGGTCTCTACGCCGGTCTCAACGCAGATTACCTGCTAGACAACGGTGCGGACTTCTGCATTGCCGGTGAGTATGAATCACCCTTACTTGCGCTTGTTGAGATGATTGACAAGGACGAGATTTTTGGTTCGTCGGAGGAATCAAGACTGCCCAATGGCGTGATCGGCGATGGAGTGAAAGCCCGACCTTTTCTGAAGCGCTTGTCTTTCTCACCGCCGTCGCGTGCGCCGCTGCCAGCGCTGAATTCGTATGCACGCCTAGCGCATCGCGGCGAACGTCGATTGGTCGGATATGTCGAAGGCAGCCGCGGATGCAAATACTTCTGCACGCACTGCCCCATCCCGCCGGTTTACGATGGACGTTTCTTTGTCGTCCCGCAGGAGACTGTGTTGGAGGACATTCGCAGGCAAGTTCAAGCCGGAGCGACACACATCACCTTCGGCGATCCGGATTTTTTGAATGGCCCCACCCATTCGCTGCGTCTTGTCAGAGCAATGCACGCCGAGTTTCCGTCCCTGACTTTTGATTTTACCACGAAGGTCGAACACATCATCAAACATAGCGAGATGTTCCCAGAGTTCAGCAAATTGGGCTGCTTGTTCACGGTCTCAGCGGTGGAATCACTGAGCGATCACGTGCTTCAGCTTCTGGAGAAAAACCATACGAGGCGTGATGTCGAGGAGGCAATCGACATTGTCCGCACGGCAAACATATCGCTGCGTCCCACGTGGGTCGCATTCACGCCGTGGACATCGTTGCATGATTACCTCGAGGTGTTTGAATTTGTATCGAAACACGACCTGATTGACCACGTCGATCCGGTGCAGTACGCCGTTCGATTATTGATTCCACCGGGATCGCATTTGTTGAACGGAGACGCCGTGAAACCGCACCTCGGTTCGCTGGACCAGAGTGCATTTAGCTACCACTGGTCACATCCCGATCCGCGGATGGATGAACTCCACAAAACCGTCGGTGCATTGGCGGAAAAAAATTCTCAGACGGGCGTGGATCCGTGCGAGACATTCTATTCAGTCTGGGAGCTTACGGCAAGTTTGCGAGGCAGCGCCCCTCCGGAACGTCGAACATTTCCCACGGATTCCGAGAGAGCGCCGCGGCTTACGGAACCGTGGTTTTGCTGAGCAGAACCGACGGAAGGTCAGTTGGACCTTCTTCAAACGCAAGATCCGAGGGTGTAAGAGAATCGGTCTGTGGCTAATGACATATACGAACTCGCGGATTTGATTTTATTGGAACTTATGTATCCGAACGTCCCATCTCCTCAAATGATGGCGAATCATTCTACGCAGTGAGTTTTGTTAGGCATTACGTATTACACAATACCCCCATCAGTCGCTATGGAACGAGAAAACCTGCGTAAGTAAAGATTTGACAAAGCGCATTGGGTAACTTATAATTTAGAATGGCTGTTCGCTTAACCGACGAAAGCAAGGCAGATGTATAGCCCACAAGTCATCGACCACCACAAAAATCCGCGCAACGTCGGCATGATAAAGGACGCCGACGGTGTGGGAACGGTGGGAACACCCGCCAGCGGCGAGATGATAAAGTTTTGGATTCGGGTTCACGGCGGCAGGATTGTCAGCGCCAAGTTTAAGGCTTTCGGGTGCCCTACCGTGATCGCAGCCGGTTCCGTGGCAACGCAACTTGCGGCGAATACCACGATTGAAGAAGCATTAAATATTACGCATCGGCAAATCGACGACACATTGGGCGGTTTGCCACAAGAAAAAAAACGTTACGCTATCGGCGCGCAAAAGGTTGTTCAATCCGCGATTAACGACTATATTTCAAGAGTAACAGATTGAACGGAGGGGAAGGATCATGATAACAGTCACGGAAAACGCCGCACAAAAGGCAATCGGCTTGATCGAACGGGAGGGCCATTCCGCGGAGGAAGGATTTGGTTTACGGATGAAGGTTGTCGGCGGGGGCTGTTCCGGCTTCCAATACGACCTTGCATTTGGCGAATCCAAAGGTAACGATAAGGTCTTTGAATTTCACGGACTAAAGGTCTTCGTCGACCCGCGAAGTACGCTTTACCTTGCTGGCTCAACCTTGGACTACCAGGACGGTCTGATGGACTCCGGCTTCAAGATTACCAATCCGAACGCTAAGACAGAATGCGGTTGCGGCGAATCCTTCAGCGTATAATTTAATCAAGATTTAATGTGGACACAGGGCGGAATACACGAATGTCGTATTCTGCCCTTTTTTTGTGATCGCTTGAAGGAATCATCCCAACGAGAAGTCGAATATTACTCCATTATAGGGAGTGCTTAGCCTTTCGAAAGCCCGGCGAACCTTGCCACTTGGCAGCGCTTTCCCCAAGAATCAGGAAAGCGCCTCCCCCAAAAGCGACTTTGCGAAACTCACACATTCCGAGGCATGTGCAATTGCCTCACCAAAGTCAAATGCTTCGTTAGGGCCAATCTCGTCGTACGTCGTACCTCAAATCTCTCGCATAACTAGTATAGCGATTCGAATCGAGAAACGCAGCCGGCAGATGGATGTTGTTATCGTTCACCAATTGTGCCAGTCCAGCAATCGAGTGTGTTCTCGGATAGTCGATAACATAAAAAACCAGAATAGCTTTAAGCGATTTTTCAACCGCCTGCTGCACATGAAAGCCTATCCCTTCAGGATTGCCTTGGGTGCTATCACGAAGAATGGCGGCATTCAGCAGGTCGGTTTCAGCTTTCTTCAATAGAGTTTGAACCAACTCCTTTTCCGCCGCGTTCATACAATACAACGCCATCCTCCCTCAACGATTTCTGAAATCCGACTCGGATTTGTTGGTATTTTCTATCCTCTTCAGCGCTTCGCACAAGTACGTCCGCGAAGATAGGGAGTGCCAAGAGTGCGACATTTATCTGATGCGCTTCTTCGGGGCGTGATTTCACCTCATCTTTCACAACTAGCAAATCATAGTCGGATTCCTCATCGCCATCTCCGCGCGCCCTCGATCCGAAGAGTACAATCTTCCTCGGACTCGCCACCTCTCGAATGTGTCTAACAATCTCTTGACATATCTTGTCTTCTGAAGGGTTGATCATGGTTGATACCTCGCACGCCATTCTCGGTTAGTCTATAGGCTCTTGGCTGCACTCCCGCTTTTTCATCTATCTACAACTGAAACGCTTGAATCAAAGCTAACAGGGCGAGAATCATCCGACACCATCACCTAAAAACTGCGCTTCCACCTCGTCCCCTGACTTTAGACTCACGCCTGGCGGAATGACTATAAAGCCGTTTGCCAACACAAGCGAATAGAGGATGCCCGACCCCTGCGGCCCCGTTGTTTTTGCGTAATACTCCCCTTCGCGCTGCGTGATGATTGCTCGCATGAAGTTGGTTCGCTTATCTTTGTTGGCGACAGCTTCCTCCAATTTGGCTTTGAACGCTGGGCGAAACGGGTTCGAATGCCCCGCCATCTTGAGCAGCGCCGGACGAACGAAGAGTTCAAACACCACAAGAGAAGAAACAGGATTTCCCGGTAAGCCAAAGATTGGTTTGCCGTCGGCGATACCGTACGCTTGCGGCTTCCCCGGTTTCATCGCCACCCGCCAGAAATTGACCTTCCCGAGTTTGGCCAGTACCGACTTGACAACATCGTGCTCTCCGACAGACACACCCCCGCTAGTAATAAGGGCATCGGCGCGATTCAGTCCGCCGCGGAATATGCGCTCGGTTTCCGCCTCATCGTCGCGCGCGATCCCCATATCGATTGGAATACACCCTGCCTCCCGGAGTTGCGCGCAGATGCCGTAACGGTTGCTGTCGTGGATCTTCCCGGGTTCCAACGCGACCCCGAGCGGTGTTAGCTCATCGCCCGTAGAAACCACCGCCACCCGCGGACGCCTGTACACTAGCACTTCCGATCGATTTAGTGACGCCAGCATGGAGCATTCCTGTGGACGGAGAAGTTTCCCGCTGCCGATGACGAGATCGCCGCTTCTCACGCTCTCCCCCGTGAACCGGACGTTTTCCGCCTTATCCACCGCTTCCGCAATCCGAACCTGTTCCCCGTTGAACTGGGTCACCTCCTGCATGACGACCGCATCCGCTCCCGCAGGCATCATTGCGCCCGTCATGATTCGTGCGGCTTGGCCTCGATCAATCCGTTTCGCGGGCGCGTACCCGGCGGCGATTGCTTCAACTACCTCCAAGCTTACAGGCGTCACCTCGGAAGCGCCTCGAACATCCTCCGCAATAACGGCGAAACCATCCATCGCCGAGTTGTCAAAAGGAGGAATGTGTTCTTCGGCATAAATATCCTCCGCAAGCACATGGCCCAGACAGTCCAAAATTCCACGCTGTTCCGTCGCTGAAACGCTGACGGTGTCCAGCATTCGTTTACGCGCTTCTTCCACAGTTAACATCAAATTCCCCCATCATCTCGCGTTCCAACATCTCTTTCACCCTTTCAAAATCTTCGCGAGTGTTTACGTTTTCGAACGAAAGCCCCTCGGGATCATATTCTTGCCATTCGTCCGGAGGAACCCGGTGGACTTTGATACGATCACAAAGCGCATGCAGGCGCAACTCGCCCTCGCCAAGCATCTGGCGGATAACGTGGTTGCAGCGCCGTGAATACACGGCGCATAACGTCTGCAACTTCGTATTGGACTCCTCCATCTCCCGTGTGTAGGGCACAACGGCGTCATGTTTTCCCAAAAGCGTGAGGAGGTAGGTCATTAGTTTGGGCTGGAGGAGCGGCATATCACAGGCAACACACACAACAGCGTTGTTGACCGCGTGAGTAAGCCCGGTGTAGACACCTCCGAGCGCGCCAGACTTGGGAATAAGATCCTCGTATACCCGCACATCCAACTCGCTATACAGATGCGCCGAATTTGCAATAACGATGGTTTCACCAGTGACACTCTGCAACCGCTTCAAGGTACGTGAAATGAGAGTCTCATCCCCCAAGCGCATCAACGCTTTGTTTCGCCCCATGCGCCGGCTATCCCCGCCCGCAAGGATGACCCCGGTTGCCTTTTCAGCGTCCAATTTGGCAAATACTCCAATGTCTTGAAATGACGTCGTCCTGTCACATTGATGTCAATCTTACCACTCGGGATGAAGAACGTCAACATGAATGCAGAACACGCGGCGATTACAGCGTGCTCGTATCCCTTCTCGTTTGAGGTTTTCATCAAGATCCTGTAGCACCGCCCACCAGCCGTTGAGAGCGCCGGTCCTGTAGGTTGGGTTGAACGCAGTGAAACCCAACTCCAACCCGAGACTAAGCCCTCATTGGGGCAACAATCAAATGTAGATCTCCTTCTTGATTCGTGCTTCGCGATTGACGATTAACGACGTATATGTTAGAATGAGATAAGACTCTGAAGGGGCCGCATGTTGCGTGAACCGTATGCATACACAATCCCACGCGCTCATCAACATGGCGTTGCTGTCGCGCGCGCATAAACCGCATCGCCACGGATGCGCACTTCTTGGCGCGATGCTGCCCGATGTTCCGATCTTTGTCTTCTTTGGCGTTGAGTCCCTGTTATTGAGACATTCGCAATCGGAAATCTGGTCGGAACGCTATTTTCTACCCGAATGGCAGAACGTCATCGATCCGTTCAACTCCATTCCGCTCATTCTCCTCGGCGTCGGCATCGGGTATCTACTCCGGTCCGACCGTACCCGTGTGGTGTGTTGGAGCATGCTGCTCCACTGCCTAGCCGATTTCTTCCTCCATCGTGAGGATGCCCATCGACACTTTTTCCCATTCTGGGACTACAAATTCAAAAGCCCTATCTCGTACTGGGAAACGGATTATCATGCGGGAATCGTATCAGCAGTCGAGATAGTGGCAACCATTGGGGCATCGGTTTACCTGTTTCCACGCCTCAAATCCTATTTCGGCAAAGCCGCACTGATTGCCGTCAATGCCATATCCGTGCTCCTCTATATCGCCTTCATCTTCGTTTTCGCATAATTTCACGGCAATTCGAATCACCGGCAGATAAACCAAAGAAACCGCGTGCCGTCTCTGGGTTGTCTTCTTACGCATTACGCATCACGTATTAGCTACTTTAACCATTTTTCTGACAGAAGCCATTTCTTTGAAAACCCTGTTTCATCCCATTACTCCATGAAATCCTATGAAACTATTAGTCACAGGCGGCGCCGGATTTATCGGATGCAACTTCATACGCTACTGGCTCCAACACCATCCCGGCGACGCAATTATTAACATCGATCTCCTGACCTATGCGGGGAATCTGAATAACCTCGCCGATGTCGGTGACACATACCCGGATCGGTATTCCTTTGTTCATGGCGATATTGGAGATTCCGACTGCGTCGATAACCTCATTGAGGAACATCGTCCGGAGGTGATTGTGAATTTCGCCGCCGAATCCCACAACAGCCGCGCTGTCCTCAACCCCCGCCTTTTCTTCGACACGAATGTCATGGGGACGCAGATGCTTCTCGAACTTGCCCGCAAACACAGAGTCTCACGATTTCACCACATCTCCACGTGCGAGGTCTACGGCGATCTCGCGCTGGATTCACCCGTAAAGTTCACGGAAAATCACCCGTATTCTCCGCGCACACCGTACAACGCCTCGAAAGCGGCGGCAGACCACGCCGTCCGCGCCTATTTTGAAACCTATGGGCTTCCCGTCACCATCTCCAACTGCTCGAACAACTACGGCGCCTATCAACACCCCGAGAAGGTGATACCGCTCTTCACCACGCATGCCCTTGACGATAAACCGCTTCCGCTTTATCGGAACAGCCTTAACCGCCGGGAATGGCTCGCGGTCTCCGACCACTGCCGGGCTATAGATCTGATTATCGGGAAGGGGAAGATTGGTGAGACCTATAATATCGGGAGCGGCGTGGAGCAGAGCGTCGAAGAGATTGCCGATGGCGTCTTGGCGGCGTTGGGCAAACCGCAATCCCTCAAAACTTATGTCCCCGACCGTCCGGGTCACGATCGCCGATATCTCTTGGATTCCTCGAAAATCCGGCGAGAACTAGATTGGGAACCACAAATCGATTTTCAATCCGGTCTCAAGGAGACCACGCAGTGGTACGCTCAAAATCGCGACTGGTGGACGGAGATTCTTGAACAGGGAGACACAGAAGCGGTGCAGGAAGATAAGTGGGAAAAGAAATAATGCGTAATGCGTAAAGCTTGACTTTGTACATCTGTAGGGTGCGATCAACCAAGCGGATAGCGCGGGCGATAGAAATCCCCTGCGATCAAGCGAATGAATAATGATCGATCAACTGAACGGATAGTGAAGGCGATAGAGAATTTGAAGGTGTATAGAAACGCCAAAGTCCCGTTCACCTACGCCCCAGCGGGATCAAGCGAACGGATAGTGAGTGCGATAGAGATCCCACAGGTACGCAGATGACAAATATAAAAACGCGAAAAAACTTCCTACACATGACCAGAATTGCTTTGCTATCGATTATCCAAACAGGCTCTTAACCTTGCCCTTCGTCATCCCTCCATAATGCGCCCTCCAATAGAAATCCCTTCCAACCCGCCTGAAAAGAGATACCACCTAGCTAATCCTAATCCGCGCAATCAGCGTAATCCGTTTAATCCGCGATTCAGACAATTGCCAAAATACACCAATTTTATATATCTTTCTTTTGGCGAATAGACCGATCATCTGACTCAGCGTTAAAAAATACTTGACATTTATGTTGCTTTAAGCTACAATATGGGGTAGAATGTATAAGGTTCAATACCGAGCAAGCGCGGCGAAAATGCTCCGGCGAATGCCGCGCAATGTAGCGAAGACCGTTGTGCGAAAGATTGACCAACTCGCCGTGTCGCCTTACGCGCCGAACAACAATGTAACGCGCTTAAAAGGCGAGGAGGGATACCGGCTCAGAGTGGGGGATTGGCGCGTGTTATACGAGATTCATGACGATGTCCTCGTCATCGAAATCATCAAAATTGGACCTAGGGGAGGTGTATACCGATGAATATTGAAACCGTCGAAAGACAGGGCAAGGAATACGTCCTTGTACCGAGAGAACAGTACAATCAATTTCTGGAAGATGCGGAGATGCTAAGGGACATTCGCGAGTTCCGCGAAGCCAAAACCATCAACGAGGAGACTTACCCCGGTGAGGTCGTCAATCGCCTGATACTCAACGAGGAGAGTCCGATTCGCGTGTATCGCGACCATCGAGGCTTAACCCAGCAGCAACTGGCGGACAAGTGCGGCATTCAGCGCGCCTACTTGGCGGAGATCGAAACCGGTCGCAAGTCCGGCTCCGTCAAAACGCTGAAAGCCATCGCCGCTGCGCTTGATGTTGATTTAACCTCGATTTCGTGAAGCGTAAAGGGAGAAACGAGGACAGAATTTGCGTGGGATTCGGGACGGATTTTCTGAATGCTAATGCGTAATACGTAGTGCGTAAAGAAAAAGATTCGGGCATTACCGCAGATGGTCCCCCGATTCCCTTCAATTTAGACTGGGGTTTAGGAACGCAGATGTGCGTTCCTAAACCCCGTTTAATCCCATAATCTGAGATGCGTTCCACTCGCATTCAACTCTTAGATTTCTTGGTATCTGCGACAACTAACTCAAACTCGGCATTATCTCGCTGGGCAGCACTACGTCTAAACGTTGAATGCTGTTCTTCATGAGAATTTATTGTACTCTCGGTTTCAACTTCGATGATTCTAGTAGCATCATCTTGAGTTGCAAGAATGTCAGGAATTCTCTCGTCTTGACCAATTGGTTCGGGCTGGTCGAAATTCGGTAAGTCAGCCTGAACTTCCCAGCCATCAGCTTCAAGCTTATTTGCAAGATCAAGAACGAGATTATCGTGCGCGGATTGGTTTTTGGGGTTTCTGCTCATACTTGAATCCTCCTCTTGGGAAAAATTAACTTAATCTGTGAAAAATTCGGACTTAAACCCAGAAATTGAGAACTGCATTAGCCAACAAGATGGTTAACGCACGCCGTTTTCAGTGCCAGGCCGGAAATCTTATCCTCATCAAGAATGCCAAGCAACTACTTTGGAAACTCTAGAAAAATAGATTTCGGACAATAAAGTGTTGCATGAATTATTGAGGACAGCAGGAAGAGCCATACTGTCCCCGGTGATGTTTCGCAGCTTCGTTTACCACGGCAGATTAACCGCTATGGAAGGAGCGTTGGGAAATCGATCGCCTACCAGTGGATTGAGTTGTTGAGCAAGGTAGGCTTCTACTCCGTCAAGCAAGTGTTCCTGTATGCTGGCCCACGTTACAAACAAGCCATGTTGCTTGTAAGCTTGAACTTCAGGATCTAGGCGGTGTGCCGCGATCCTATCTTTGATGAATCCTTGACCGACTCTAACTGTCTTCGGATTATTGCCGCTATGCCAAATGACATAGACCCCGGTCATGCTGTCAAAGTGGTTATCGGTTAAGTCTACCGTGTTGAGTTTGCACCAGATGTGACCGTCACATCTGTTCCAAGTGACCTGCATTTTGGTATTCCTCCTACGAATAGTTTTCTATAACAAACATATTTTACACTATTGCGAACAGTCGTGTCAAGTAATATTTGAAATAACTAACAATTTAGTTTATAATTCTTAACATGCTTACCAAAAATAGAGAGAGATTTGTATGGACTTGAATCAGAAGATTAAACAACTGAGAGAGGAAAAAGCATTATCACTAAGTAAGCTGGCAGAAACCGCAGGTGTATCCAAAGCCTATTTGTCGCAACTCGAAAATAGTGTGAGCAAACAACCTTCTGCTGAGATTCTGTTCAAAATCGCCTCAGCACTCGGTACAACCATTGCTGACCTCTTGGACAAACCGGTTCGTGTTAGTTCGGACAACTTTCTTAAGCTTGGAGAAGACGAGATGCCCTACGGATTACGCGAATTGATTAATAAGCGAGGAAAGGATCTTGACATTCGCGAAGAGGATGTAAAGATGCTGATGAATATTCAGTATCGTGGTAAACACCCCAAGAGTATAGACGATTGGGAATACGTTTTACGAACAATTAGATTGGTGGTAGATGAAAAATGAAACGTAAATTCGTAAAAGTGGGACGAGACGTTTATTCTCATTCCCTAGTCGTAGGCCTCATTGAACGGTATCATGGGATTTCTCAAGACCCTAAGGAAATTATGCGAAGCCTAGTCCGAGGCAGACTTGATGCGGCTAGGGATTTTGGATGGGGCGGTCCGCCCTTCGACCCACGAGTTCTTGCTTCTACCATGGGGATTCATGCCGAAGGATCTAGAAAGCTGACTCTTAGCGATGATGCAGAACTGCATCCCACCTCTAATGGAAAGTTAGTAATCAGGTACAATCCCGACAGACCAAAAGCTCGACAAAACTTCTCAATTGCACATGAGATTAGCCACACCTTTTTTCCAAACTATCAAGACCAGATTAATGCGCGGTATAGGTTTGAAACATACGATCCTCATAATGAGCTAGAATTGTTGTGCGATGTTGGAGCAAGCGAGATTATCTTACCTTCGCCTGAGTTTGATTCAGATGTCTCTCAAAAAGGAATTTCACTATCATCGCTTAAGAGCCTCTCGACGCGCTACGAAGCTTCCCCAGAGGCTACTGCTATTCGAATGATTGGAACAAGCATTTGTCCTTGTGCACTTCTAGTTCTAGATTTCGAGCACAAACCAGTTGAGTTATCTCAGATTGAAGCGGCAAAGTACCAACTAAGTTTGTTCGATGAGGGCCCTCCGAGGACGCCATCAACGAAACTACGCGTGCAATATTGCGTCTCCTCGAAGCGGTTCTCGACGTTTATCCCAAAGCATAAGTCAATAGACGAGTCATGTGCCTTATACGATGTATCAGTAAACACAGAAGAATACCGAGGGAACGTACGTTTTCCTCTAGAATACCAAGAGTTGGAATTCTATGCAGAAGCGATGGCAATCCCTAGTAGGTTCGATTCTGACTTGGGTTCTCGTGTCCTAGCAATCCTATTGCTACAATGATATTATTTCTGCTTAAACTTAAAAGGCACGAAGAGCTGATGCGGCATAATATGAATCCCTGACATGCACTGTTACGCTTGTTAGCTTGCGGAAATTCCTCACACGATCTCTTGAAGGAGAGCGACGTTTGCCAAAAACTCAAACCACCACCGACCCGCCCCAATCAAACATTGAATTTCCCAGCCCGGAACAGGAAGAATTGGACATCTCTACGCTGGAGACCTGGCTGTGGGATGCCGCCTGCGCAATTCGCGGAGCGACCGACGCATCAAAATTCAAGGATTTCATCCTGCCTCTAATCTTCTACAAGCGGCTCTCCGATGTGTTCGATGACGAATTTGCCGAGCAGGCGGCGGAATTTGGCGGTGAAGCAACGGCGCGGGACATTATCGAAGCCGACCACGAAGACGCGCTCAAGTCGGAGCGCGGCTCGATTGTGCGTTTCTATATCCCGCAAAAGTACAGTTGGAAGCAACTCCGCAACCATCCGGCAGACGGCGGTTTGGGTGAGTTCGTCACCGAAGCCATGCGCGAGGTTGCTCGCACGAATCCGCTGCTGCGCGGCGTCCTTGATGTGCGCGACTTTAACGAGCAGCAGAGCGGGCAGCGCATCCTAGACGACGACCGGCTGGAAGCCCTAATTGAGGTGTTGAGTCGATACCGTCTTGGGTTGAAAAATACTGAACCGGACATTCTGGGGCGCGCCTACGAGTACCTGTTGCGGAAATTTGCCGAGGACGGAGGGCAAAGCGCCGGTGAGTTCTATACCCCGAAAGAGGTCGGCTGGTTAATGGCACGAATCATCAACCCCGAACCGTACACCACCATCTACGATCCGACGTGCGGATCGGGCGGTCTGCTGATTAAACCCCGCCTGCTATTTGAGGGTGCCCATCCCGACAAAGAGGGTCAAGCCCCGAAAATCTATGGACAGGAGTTGACCGCTACCACCTACGCCATGGCGAAGATGAACGCCTTTCTCCACGATTTCATCGGCGCCGAACTACATATCGGTGACACCTTCCGCAATCCTCGGCTTGTTGCCGATGACTCGACGCTACAACGCTTTGATTATGTCCTTGCCAATCCGATGTGGAATCAGAAGGAGTACGACGAGGCTTTCTACGCTAATGACCGGTGGAGTCGGTTTACTTACGGCGCGCCACCGAGTTCGTCGGCGGATTGGGCGTGGGTTCAACATATGCTGGCGTCCCTGAAAGCCAATGGACGCGCCACGATTGTGCTGGATACCGGCGCCGTATCCCGCGGTTCCGGCAACAAAAACACCAACCGAGAACGGGATATTCGGAAAGGGTTTGTGGAGAATGACTTAATTGAAGGCGTAATACTCCTTCCCGAAAACCTGTTCTATAACACTAGCGCACCGGGCATCATTCTGCTTTTGAACCGGGACAAACCGATGGAGCGCAAAGAACAGATTCTGCTCATCAACCTTTCCAAGTATTTCGAGAAACAGACACCCAAAAACGCCTTGACTGACAAAGGGATTGACACTGCGTCGGATGTCTATCGTGCGTGGGAATCGCGTGAGAAGTTGAGTGCCGTTATCACCCTCGAAGATGCGCGAAAAACGGATTATAATCTGAGTCCTTCCCAGTTTGTAGATGTAGGAGATAAGGTCGAACACCGCCCAGTGCACGAAATCTTAGCAGACTTAATGGAAGCGCGAATCTCCCGGGAAAAGACGGATAAACACTTGGAAGACCTTTTAGCCCAACTTAAACTAACTAGTGAGGCATTGGAATGAACAATCTAAATTTGCCGGAACACTGGGAAATGCAAAGGTTGGGTGAAGTAGCAGACATCTTCAAGGGGGGAACTCCAAAACGTAGTGTGGAGGAATATTTTCAGGGCGACATTCCTTGGGCTATTCCCAGTGACATCACGGCTCTGGGGACTGCCTTGTACATTCATGATACGGTCACCCATATCTCGGAGGAAGCGCTCGGAAAAAGCGCCGCCAGACTCCTACCAGCGGGCACGGTTCTACTAACGAGTCGAGCGACAATTGGTGAGACAGCAATTCCGACGGTTCCGATGGCGACGAATCAAGGATTTGCAAACTTCCTCTGCAAAGAAATGCTCTTGAACACTTATCTTGCCTATTATTTAAGATATATCAAACAGAGGCTCAAAGATCTCGCAACTGGCAGCACATTCAAAGAGATTACAAAAGGAACGCTGCTGAACGTTGAAATCCCGCTTCCCTCACTTCCCGAACAACGCTCCATTGCCGCCGTTCTGGCTGCCATCCAAGAAGCCAAGTTTGCCCGTCAAAAGGAGATTGCGTTAGAGCGCGAGCGCAAAGCGGCGTTGATGGATGTCCTCTTTTCTCACGGTACGAAGGGTGAACCCCGCAAGCAGACGGAGATTGGGGAGATTCCTGAGAGTTGGCGTGTGGTGTCATTGGGGGAAGTAACGGATATTTTTAAGGGCGGGACACCAAAACGTAGTGTGGAAAAGTATTTCCAAGGTAATATTCCTTGGGCAATCCCCACTGATATCACTGCTTTGCGATCTGCCTTGTACATAGAAGACACAGCCACCCATATTTCGGAGGAAGCACTTGGTAAAAGTGCTGCGAGACTCTTACCAGCGGGTACGGTCCTATTGACGAGTCGAGCGACGATAGGCGAAACTGCGATTCCAACCGTTCCAATGGCTACAAATCAAGGGTTTGCGAACTTTCTTTGCAAAGGCCAGATATTGAACGTCTATCTTGCCTACTATTTGAGATACGTCAAAAAGCGATTGATAGACCTTGCGAGCGGTAGCACGTTCAAAGAAGTAACAAAGGGTGCGCTGCTAAAAATAGAGATTCCACTTCCAACACTTTCTGAGCAAGGTGCTATTGCTGAAATCCTAAAAGCCTTTGACGCCAAGACTGTCTCATATGAACAGGAAACCTGCCGATTGGACGAATTGTTTCACGCCATGCTTGAGGAACTAATGACCGGGAAAAGATCTGCCACTCCACTGATTGATGTAGATTTGGCAAACTAAGGGACGAAACACCAAAATGGCTGCACCAACTCTTCAATATTCACATGAAATCCTAGGAGTTCTCGGAAAAGAGGCAGACGAACTTGAGAAGGAAGCGCGTTTGCTACTCGCATTGAAATATTACAAAAACGGGCAACTCAGCAGCGGACTCGCCGCCCAACTTGCGGGTATATCGCGGTCCGAGTTTACATACGTTCTTGGGAAGCACGGTCTATCGCCCTTCGGGGAAACACCTGAAGACCTTGAAGAATCGTTGGCAAATGCAAGAAATGCCAGTATTGATTGACATCGTTTACCCTCGCTTCGGAGACAATCATGTCTGAACGCGACGCAGTACAAAATCCCATGCTCAGGTACGCCGATGAAATCGGCTGGGAGTCTATTTCGGGGTCACAGGCACTACAGATGCGCGGCGGCGATACCAAGCTCTACTTTGCCGACCTGCTGGAATCGCAACTCCTGAAACTCAACCCGGATGTACTGGATGAGGCGCTTTGCAAGGAAATTCTGCGTCGGTTAAACCTGCTTAATTCGACACGTGAGGGAAACCGGGATGCGCTGTCGTGGCTGCGAGGCGAGCAATCAATCTTCGTCCCAGACCACGAGCGTGAACGGAATGTCACGTTGATTGATTTCGAAACCCCTGAGGGCAACCTGTTCCATGTGACCGATGAGTGGTGGCAGAGAAGCGCGGCGCTCCGAAACCGCGCCGATGTGGTGTTCCTGATTAACGGGATTCCGGTGGCGGTGGTGGAAACCAAAAACCCGCAAAGTCGCGACGGGTTGGAAACGGGGGTAGAACAGATTCGCCGTTACCACCGCGAAACGCCCGAGATGTTTACTACGGCGCAACTGTTCGGCGTCACACACCTGTTGGATTTTTTCTACGGTGTCACTTGGAACACCAGTCGCAAGAATCTGTTTAACTGGAAAGCCGACGACCCCGCCAACTACGAAGAGAAGGTCAAGACCTTCTTCGACCCTGCCCGATATTTGAAAACTCTCCGCGAGTCGATTATTTTCCTGAGCAAAGATGATGAACTGACCAAAGTGGTGCTGCGCCAGCACCAGACCCGCGCCGTGGAGGGTGTGGTTGAAAGGGTTTACGACCCGATTAAGCGGCGCGGCCTAATCTGGCACACGCAAGGCAGCGGCAAGACGCTGACAATGATAACCATAGCTTCCCGTCTGTTGCGGAGCGGCGGGGAGACGGAAAAGCCCACTGTTTTGATGCTGGTTGACCGCAACGAGTTGGAGAGCCAGTTGTTCAAGAATATCACCGCATACGGCATCGGGGCGCCAAAAGTTGCGCAAAGCAAACGCGACCTGCAGTCAATTTTGGCGTCCGGTTATCGCGGCTTGGTGGTCTCAACCATTCACAAGTTTGACGACATACCGGCAAACATCAACACCAGCGAAAGCGTGACGATACTGGTTGATGAAGCGCACCGCACTACCGGCGGAGATTTGGGTAACTACCTCGTGGGGGCGCTTCCCAATTCAACCTGCATCGGTTTTACCGGCACGCCGATTGACGATCTCGCTCACGGGAGAGGGACGTTCAAAGTATTCGGCGCGGATGATGAACAGGGATACCTTGACAAATACGCAATTGCGGAATCCATTGAGGATGGCACCACCGTGCCTTTGAATTATGCGCTTGCCCCATCCGATTTGCAGGTTGACCGCGAGACCTTGGAGAACGAATTCCTTCAGCTTGCGGCGGCGGAAGGCGTGAGCGACGTGGAAGAACTGAACGCCATCCTTGACCGCGCAGTCGGGTTGAAGCAGATGATGAAAGCCCGCAACCGAGTTGATGACATTGCCCGGCACGTCGCCAATCACTTCCGCGAGAACGTGAAACCGATGGGATTCAAGGCGTTCCTCGTTGGCGTAGACCGTGAGGCGTGCGCGTTGTACAAGGAGGCGCTTGACAAGTATCTGCCGCCGGAGTATTCGGAGGTGGTTTACTCGCCGTACAATCAAGACCCCGAATTTATGAAAGCGCATCACCGCAACGAGGACGAAGAGAGAGAAATTCGCAAGCGATTCGCCGACAAGGACGACCCGCTAAAGATACTGATAGTAACCGAAAAGTTGCTCACCGGCTTCGACGCGCCGATTCTCTACTGCATGTACCTCGACAAACCGATGCGCGACCACGTGCTGCTGCAGGCAATCGCCCGCGTTAACCGACCATATGAGGACAACGACGGACTGGTGAAACCGTACGGGTTTGTTTTGGATTTCGTCGGCATCTTCGAGAATCTGGAAAAAGCTCTCGCCTTTGATTCCGATGTCGTGGGGAGCGTGATTCAGAATCTGGACGTGCTCAAGGCGCTCTTTGCCGCACGGTTCGAGGAAACTGCGCCGGACTATCTGCCCTATGCGCGGAGTTGGGACGATAGAGGGAAAGAGCGGGCGATTGACCACTTTGACGACAAGGATACGCGGGAAGCCTTCTTCAAGTTTTTCAGAGGTATACAGGACCTCTACAACATCCTGTCGCCCGACGAATTTTTACGCTCATATTTGGAAGACTATCAAGCGATCGCGTCGCTTTACGCGCTAACTCGCAATGCCTACGCCAAGAACCCCTACATTGATAAAGAGTTGGTCAGGAAAACGCGCGAACTGTTACAGGAACATACGGAGGGCGATAACTTTGAACTTCCGGGAGCCATTCATGAGTTGAACGCCGATACATTGCGAGAAGTTGCGGACAGTGAGTTTTCCGATGAGGTGAAGGTGTTGAACTTGCGGAAGATTCTGAGTAAGACCGTCTCGGAGGAAGGTAGTTCCAAGCCGTTCCTGATTTCGATCGGAGAGCGGGCGGACGCGGTCGCGGAGGCTTACGAGAATCGGCAAATCACGACGCAGGAGGCTCTGGCTGAATTTGAGAGGTTAGCGGCGGATTGCAACCAAGCGACAATCGAATCCGCGCAACTGAACTTGGACGAAAAAGCTTATGCGATTTACAAGGCTCTTCAAAAAGTTACAAGAAGCGTCACCCCGGAAGATGCGCGAACCGTCAGCGACGTGTTCGATCAATTTCCGGACTATGAGTGGAACGTTCACCAAACCCTACGGCTGCGCACACAACTGTACAAGAGGTTGAGACAGATTGTTCACGAGAAAGATTTAATCGATACAACAAACAAATTGATGACGGCAAAACGAACATGAATCCCGAAAGCAGATGGACTGATTCAGGCGCCTTGAAATATGCAGTGCACCAATGGGCGGAGCGCATGGACGTAACGGTGCGGGAAGTTCACCTGCGGGACATGCGGAGGAAGTGGGCATCCATATCCACGAACGGACGATTGACCTTGAGCACGGAGTTGCTCGATCTGCCGATGGCGTTGGGGGAGTTTGTGATTGTGCATGAGTTGGTGCATCTCCTCGCTCCGAATCACGGCAGGCTGTTTCGGAGTTTCATGCACGCTTATCTGCCAGATTGGGAGGAGCGGCAGCGGGATTTGCAGGCGCTGCCGAATTCGTGATGCGTTACACGAAATTTGAGCGGTAGAGGTTATGGGTAGTGTCAACCAATGCTAGGCGAGGGTCGGAGATTCCGTGATGAAAATTATGGCTAAAGCGGGAAACGGAGAACATCATGAGCCAAACAAATGATGCAAAGAAAGATGACAAAAAGAAAAAAGATGTTACGCCGGACGATGATAAACAAAGAAAAGAGGAGCTTGAGAATAACGTACGGAAAGATGATGTACCTCAACTCGGGCATTTTTTGGATTTTCACCGTCACTGGCTACAGGGATTGGAATTGTTGAAGTATCAACTTCATCAACTTAAAGAACCCATAAAGAGCAAACCGTATAGACATTTCAATACACTTGAAATGCGTTATTATGCAAAACTTGAACAATCCCTTCCGAACCTGGAGGAGGAGAATTACTTCCTGACCACAATAGCCAACAACCGCTTTTATGGATTGAGCAGAGAGTTCACAGTTGTTCCCTACACCATCCCCAAATCACACCTTGGTTTGCGGAAATATAAGTTCATGACTTGCCCCATGCGAATACTTTATTATGCAATTGGCGTCTATTTGCTTGAGCTTACTAAGGAGTATCTCCAAGACTATAAGTGTCATAAGCAAATTGATTCTTGGTATGGAGGAGATTTGATATTTGAAGGCAAAAAACTGGACCTTAGATCCACTAATCGGATCCATTACAAATCGCGCTACAAGACATATCGTCGGCGCATGAGAAGGGAAATCAGACACAACACGGAGCGTAAGGTTGTAATTCGCTTAGACATAGAGAACTATTTTGATGAACTCAGCATTCCACGACTCTTAGACCTTCTGCAAGAACGAATCAAGCCGAGTATCCAACGAGAGATGTATTATGACGAAACTACTCAATCCCAACTCGTTTCTTTTTTTGAATTCGTTGCCGGTGGAACGTCGGGTATTCCACAACAGAATAACGACGTAATCTCCAGTTTCATTGGTCACCTTTTTCTAGTTTTCGGCGATTCGTTCATTAATGACATACTCCATCAGTATAGCGACTCCGTTGAAAGCTACTCAATCATTCGCTATGTCGACGATATAAATGTTTCAATCACCTTCAAAAAACAGCCGGGCGAACTGCGCGGCAAACAGAGCCCATTGAGTTTGAGGGATAAATTTAATGCGTTTGTACCCCATATCTCGGACAGTCTTTATGAAACCCTGGGACTCCGGCTCAATCCAAAGACAAGAATTTATCGGCTAAGTGAGAAGAATGATCGTATAGCACTTGAACGAAGTCTAAAGAAGGTTTCTCAAGAGATTCAAATTCCAGACGATGAAAATCAGGAATCCTCGGATAAGAAAATTAGAAAGATACTTAACGAACTAAGGAAGTTAAAGCGTTCTCCTGTAGCCCCTTATTTTTTGATTCCTCCAAAGTTTGGCGATGAGGAAGTCCTTAAAGAGGCGTACGATAATGATGTTCAAACGCGGTTAGTAGAGTCGTACAAAGGGCATTTGAGAAGAATCTTCATTGCACGTGGCGGTTTTGATTTTCAGCTAGTTAACGCAGACCCAACACCAATTATAATTTTGATATTGGTCTGCGATGATGTAAAAGTCAAGTTCGAGCAATTCCTTTTCTCCAAAACAGAGTTGACTTCAAGGGATATATCCCTTGTTCTCAGTTATCTTTGTCAAACAGGGTTTACCAAGTTGCCTTTAATTGCTCTTCTCAAACGTTGTCCCCAGATGACTGAAATCATAAAGATTTTTGAGGAGGGCGAATTGTCGCCAGAATTACCAGGTTATTATGAATTGACGGATGAACGGGCCTCAATTGTCGATCAACCCAATGTCATCGAACAAATCAGATTGCGAGTATTGGCGGAGCAAAAAGAGGATTTCTCAGTCGCATTAAATCACCTGCTCAACGAGATACACGCGATCTGTGGCGAATTCGACGACAAGTCGAACAACGCACGAAGATATGATGCGGGGAGGGTAAGTGTGTTTCTTAAGCGTAAGAGAATCCCTCATGAAACGTATACGCAAGTACGAAATCTTTTTGACCGCCGCAATAAGACTCTTGTCTCTCACGCTGACCCAATCGCTTGGGCGGTTACCAAAGATGAATATGAAGGTTATCGCTTTCATGTTGGCGAATGCTTAAAACACATTCTTCCATAGCATCATGGCGCACAGAAATTTTGGTCTTTATGGTACGCAATGCGCCCTACAGGGATTCGGATGAACATTGGTCTATTGGGATAGTCCCGGTTTCAACGGCAAATAATCTTGGAGAGAATCCATGCTAGACTTCAAACCGCCAAAAGAAAACAGGCTCGTAATCGGAAGCGTCAAGTCGCTGCTACCTCTCCTCATGCGCCTCACAACAAAGGTTTCCCATGTCGATATCGACTCCGAATCTCTCGACAAGCTAAAATCGACTGACGGCTATCCGACCATTCTGGTGCCGAACCACCCCTCCCGCGCCGACCCGCACGTGTTGTTCGCCCTGTCAACTCGCTACGGCGAACGATTCCGGTACATGTGCGCACGAGAGACCTTTGATCGCAAGATAGCCGGTCTGAAATTGAGAGGGTTCTTCATGACGCGGCTCGGCGTCTACTCCGTGATACGCGGCGCCGTAGACCGGGACTCGTTTCGGATGACGCGCGAAACGCTCGCCAAAGGGGGGCGGAAGCTGGTCATCTTCGGCGAAGGCGAAATCTCCCACCAGAACGAGACCATCATGCCGTTCGAGAGCGGGATTGTGCAGTTCGGCTTGTGGGCGCTCAACGACATGGAAAAGGCGGGAGATCTAAAACCCCTCTATCTCGTGCCTGTAGGAATAAAATATGTCTACAAAAACGACATGTGGGGTCAAATCGAGGAGTCGATTACCAATCTGGAGCAGAGCGTCCTGCCCGACCCTGCCGACCACCCCAAAGACCTGTACGACCGCGTGAAGAACCTCGGAGGCAGCCTGCTGGCGATACTGGCGAGAGAGTACCACCTGCGCTTTGGCAAAGAGAGTTCACTCAACGAACGCATCCAGCAGATGCGCGAGCACATTCTGTCGCAGATGGAGAGCTTTTTGGAGCTCTCCCCTCAATCCGACCGGAATCCGCTCAGGCGGGTGCGGGCAATCCAGAATCGAATCGACGAGGAGATTTACCGGGATGTGGATGAGATGACGGAGTACGAGAGGGGAGTTCACGCGCAGCGCGTTGACAAGTTTCGACAGTTCTACACCGACGTCCGCCGTATCGTGAACTCGATTGCAATCTACGAAGGCTACATCGGCGAAGATCCCTCCCAAGAGCGCTTCCTGGAGGTCATCACGCGCCTCGAGGTAGAAGTCTACGGCAGATCAAACGTCAAAGGTCCCTTGGATGCCTTCCTGCGAATCGGATCGCCCAAGAACCTCTTGGATTCCTACGAGACCTACAAAAAACAGAAAAGACAGACGACCCAACAAATCACCCTTGAATTGGAAACCGACGTTCAGAACATCATTGCAGGCATGCCATAGGTTTGACTTAAGGTAAGTGTTTAGTGGCTAGTGATTAGTGGTCAGTGAAACCCCTAAAACCTCGATTATCTTCTAATCATTACATCAGTAGGGAACGCAGATCTGCGTTCCCTACGCCGCCAAACGGGGCCTCATCCCTCTCCAGCGTAAGACCAAGAAAGCCAATAAAGTCCATAGCCCCCATGGAGATTCTCTACAACTCACGACGGAACCGATCTTGATTATCACGTATCTCGTTTTCCCGTTTTCTTGTCTTCTCGTTTTCGCCCTCCTGCAACACTGGTCTAAAGCGGGTGAACGCCATGCCGTTGCTCCAACCTCGGAAAGGCCTCCTACTCCTCTCCTGCCGCCGCTTGCCTCTCCAACTCGCCGCGCCAACCCAATACTTGCCCAGCCTTGATGTTGTTGATATCATATCCGGTGTAGCGGTCCTCTAGCGTATTCCCCAATTTCACCGTCTCCGCCCATCGATCCCACGTCGTCTTCATCCACTCGTGCGGCAGTGCCTCTCGCACGGCAGGATCCAGTTGCCATGCGTTGCGCACGTCCGACACGGCCGGCTCTTCCGTGAAAGGTCCCGACCATTTACTCCAACCGATTGCCAACGTGTTGCGCTCGCGATCGGGAACAGTGTGCCCCGTGTGAATGGTAGCGCCGTTCCGGATGAGCGCTTCGCCGGGCTTCAACCGAATGGCAACCTGATTCGGCAGCGGATCGGTGCCGTTCCAACTTGGGGTGTACGGTACGCCCTGATCCTTCATGGCTTTCGGAAGCAGCACATCGTGTTCAAACGGCGTACGCCACCGGTGGTGACTTCCGGGAATCAGTTCATGGCACTCATCGTCGGTAAGGGCAAGAAACATTCCGACACCCTTTCTTTCAGAGATCGATTTCAAGTTTTCCTCTTGGATCTCTTTCCAACGCCGCCTTTCGACCTCCTCCGAAAAGGCTTCGGGGCCCTCCTGTACCGGCCGCTGCGCGAAGTAGCCCGCTCCGGAACCCCACCAGGTCGTATCGCGATGCCAACTGGGACCACTCTCGTTCTTCCTCGGATTGCACCAGAGAAGCATCGGACTCATCACGAGATCCTCCGGTTCCAATCCGTGGCACCAGTCATGCACAAAGCGGAGGAACTCCGGCGATCCGTAGAATTCGGCAAAACTCGACTCGCCGAAAGCCGGATGGATTATTCCGCGAATTGCCCACGGTTCATCTTCTGCCGCGCGATGCACATAGCCCTTCGAACTATCAATCTTACTGTAGCCGTTCTCGGGGGCGCACGCCTCCGTGACGCGCCTGCCGGCTTCACGCAGAATCGGAATCCACGGGCTGTCGACAAAGTCGGTGACAATCACGAAACCGTGCTCTTTGAAGTGTTCCAAACGTTCAGGTGTCGCACCGGGCGCCGCAAGCTCCGGCTTCGAATCCGCGAATGCCGTGGCACGGTAGTATTTGGGCGCCTCTTCAGAATCCGCCGCCTTAGGTGATCTATAGACATCCATTTTCATTCCTCCCAACCGATTCCGGTACCATAACGTTGGCATGGGAATAGGGGTGATCGCCGACAAGATACGGTAATCACCCACAGGTTTCGAACATGAAGAATTCTATTCCGATTATAACAGATACAACTGCCCTACGTATACGGAATTATCGTACCTCCTTGTAGGGGACGGGCCCTGTGCCGTCCCATATTCCAGCCTTCCAATCCCTTCCCCAATCCTCTCTTTCCTCCACCCCCTAGTTATAACACCCTAGACCAAAATCGAGACGGCGGAAGATTCCATTCCGCTTGACGAACTTGCGCGAATAAGGTATTATTTGAGGTTACATTCTGTCCCGTGTTCGAATTTCCCAACGTATTTGGGTGATGCCAATGAGCCAACAGAAGACCGTTCTGGTTGTCAATCCGGATCAGAGAGAGCGTGAAACCGTATGCCGCGCGCTTGAGGGTGAGGGGCTCCGCCTTGTCATCACCCGGAACATGTATGAGGCGCTTGATCGAGTAGATCGGCTTGGAATTGACATTCTGGTTGCGCCGCTTAAGGCAGACCGGCTTGACGGGTTGCAACTGATGGAAGCCGCTCGGCAAAAGTACCCCGACGTCGGCGTGGTATTCATGACCACTCATGATGTCCTGCAGACAGATGTAGGCATAAAGGCTATGCTTCACCATGAAGCAAGTTACTTTTTGCCGAAGCCCCCGAATCCCATCCACTTGAAAGCGCTTCTGCACAAGATTCTTGAAAACCAGCGCCTTACCGCAGAAAACCGACAATTACAGTCCCAGATTGACGAAAGAGAGGGTTTGCTCCGACTGACCGGCCACTCCCAACACATCCAGGAGGTTCGGGAGATTATTGCACAGGTTGCTCCCACGAAATCGACGGTAATGATTCGCGGTGAACGCGGCAGCGGAAAGGAGCTAGTCGCCCGCGCCATTCATTATCGAAGTTTACGCAGAGGACCGCTTGTCGTCTTCAATTGCGCCGCGCTGAACGAGGGTCTTGCAGAATCGGAACTCTTTGGATATGAACGGGGTGCATTCACGGGAGCCGATCAGCAACGAAAGGGAAAATTTGAATCGGCTAACGGCGGTACACTGCTGCTTGATGAAATCGGCGAGTTGAGTTTGCCGAACCAGGCTAGGCTACTGAGGGTGTTGGCGGAAAGGGAATTTCACCGCGTGGGCGGTAATGAGGTTGTAAAGGTGGATGTCCGAGTCGTCTGCGCAACAAATCGAGATCTGGAGAAATCGGTTGAGGAAGGCAAATTTATGGCAGATCTCTACGATCGTCTTGACGTGATTTCGATATACTTGCCGCCGCTTCGCGAGCGAAAAGGAGATATACCGCTTCTAGTCAAAACCTTCATCGAGGAATTCTGCCAAGAGAACCGCAAAGCGTCGAAATTCATCTCCCAGGATGCGCAAAGGGCGCTCATGAAATTCGATTGGCCCGGGAACGTGCGCGACCTAAGAAACTGTATCGAAGGCATGGTCGTAATGTCTAACAGCCGTGAGTTGGATTTGGCGGATCTTCCGGAGCGCGTTCTCAAATTCACCGGAATCGGTACCCCCATTGTGTTCTCCGCGCCGACCGCTGTGAATGCAGATCCAGCCGTGGATTCCGACCGCCGTTTGAACCTTGAAGTCGGAATGTCGATGGAGGAAATCAAAGAGGAAGCCATACGAGCAACACTCGACTACGTCGGAAACAACCGAGCCAAGGCAGCCAATATCTTGGGCGTCAACAAGAGAACCATCTTTAGGAAAATCAAGGAATACGACCTGTGCAACGATTAACGAGGCTTGCCGCGTGCGGCTTAATATTGCTCATACTTCTGATTTCCGGAAGCGCGGAGTTGCTTGCCCAAGAGACAGATCCCGATGCACGTTCGTCCGGGTTGTTCTCCGCAATCGTATGGGTCGTTGTGTGGATAGCGGTTTTCGCCGCTATTGGACTGGGAGTCTACGCATGGATTGGAAAAAGGCGCCACCGATTCTCCCACGGTGTCCGCCGCATGCCCCGGTTTAACCTCCCTAGTGGTGTGCCCACCAATCCAAGAAGATCGGCGGCACCGCCGCAGGCTTCACAACCCGAGTCGGAAGGGGAGCAGCTTATTCCCGCAGCCCCCCAGGAGAATACACCTGAAGCCTTGTCGCTTCGTGAACTGAATCAAATTTCCTCTCATCATTCTCATAAAGGGTTCCACGAGTATTACAACAGAATCTCCTCAATCGTGAAGCGGTATGTTGAGCAGAAATACGGTGTTAAGGCGCTAGACGCCACAACCGGGGAAATCTTGGGATCGCTGCCCCACGATCTAACAAGCTCAGTGGCGGATCATGTTGGTGAAATTCTTCGGACGTGCGACATGATCCATCTTTCGGGTCATCGTCCCAGTCGATCGGATTTGCGGGACATCTATCGCACCACAAAAGAATTCTTTGAACGCCAGATGGAGGTGTCCTCTGATAGGAACAATACGGATGATGAGGATAATTTGGAGGAATTAACGAAGCACTACCGGCGGATGGTGTGAGACAATGCGTAGTGTGTGACGGGATGAAGCAGTGATAATTGGCAATGCCGCGCTACATATACATGGCGGCCGCCCAAAGTCGGATACGCAGGGGCGACAGTGCGCAGCGCAGTTTTTACGAGGAATTGGCGACATTTACACGATTCTTGGCGCGTACCAATGCGGCTTCCGCGCGTTCTCGGTTCATCCCCGAATCTCCCGAAGCCAGATGCTCTTGAGCCCGTTGAAGAGCCGTCTCTGCGCGTTCAACATCAATTTCATGCGCCCATTCCGCCGTGTCGGACAATACCGTGACCCCTGTCCGCAAGACCTCGAAAACCCCGCCGCTGATCGCGAGTGACTGGGGTGTATCGGTCTCTCGGACACGAATCTCGCCCGTTTCCAAAATCGTCAAGAAAGGAATGTGACCGGGAAGAATTTCAAATGAGCCCAGTTCCCCGGGCGCTTTGACGCTGCTTACATCGCCCTCATAGATGAGTTTCTGCGGTGTTCGGATTTCGAGGTGAAATCTTCTTTCAAGCATGGCTATTCACGTAAAATAGGGATTCAATGTTGAGTGGTCGATGTTAGAGACCGACCGCTGTTTTTTGCATGCAACTCAATCGGCAGCTTCCTGCAGTTCTTCGGACTTGGCTTTATCGAATGCTTCCTCGATCCCGCCAATATACCGCAAGGATTGCTCAGGTATTTCGTCGCACTCGCCTTTGAGAATGGCTTGGCATCCCTCAACCGTATCCGAAATCTTGACGTACTTTCCGGGTATACCGGAAAACCGTTCAGCAACAAACATCGGCTGAGTCAGAAACTGCTCCAACTTTCGCGCCCGGGCGACCGTCAATTTCTGATCATCGGAAAGTTCATCCACGCCCAGAATGGCGATAATATCCTTGAGGCTCTCGTACTGCTGCAGCACGGCTTTTACTTCGCGTGTCGTGTCATAGTGCTCGTCACCAATTACCTCCGGATTCAAGATACGTGAGGTGGAAGTCAACGGATCGACCGCCGGATACCTCCCTACCTGAACGATTGAGCGTTCCAACCGCGTTACGGCGTCGAGATGGCCGAACACCGCCACAACCGCCGGGTCGGTATAGTCGTCTGCCGGAACATAGACCGCTTGAAACGACGTGATCGATCCGTGCTGCGTGGATGTAATCCGCTCCTGTAGCTCGCCCATCTCGGTAGCCAGCGTCGGCTGATATCCCACCGCTGACGGCATCCGTCCCAACAACGCGGAGACCTCTCCGCCGGCGAGGGTAAAGCGGAAGACATTATCGATAAAAATCAGCACGTCCTGTCCGCCCTGATCCCGGAAGTATTCCGCCATTGAAAGCCCCGCGAGCCCCACGCGCAGGCGTGCACCGGGCGGTTCGTTCATCTGACCGAAGACCATGGCGGTTTTATCCAACACACCGTATTCCTCCATCTCCAACCAGAACCCGTTTCCTTCGCGTGTCCGTTCGCCGACGCCGCAGAAGACGGAGTAGCCGCCGTGCTGCGTCGCGATATTGTAGATGAGTTCTGCAACCAACACGGTTTTTCCAACCCCCGCCCCTCCGAGGAACCCAACCTTCCCGCCCCGTGCAACCGGCTGAATCAGATCGATTACCTTGATGCCCGTCTCCAGCATCTCGGAAACCGTACTGAGCTGATCCGGCGGCGGCGGGTGCCGATGAATGGGGTAGCGTTCCTTTGCCTCGACCGCCCCGGCTTCGTCAATCGGTTGTCCTGTCACGTCGAACACTCTGCCCAGCACCTCATCGCCAACTGGTACCGTGATGGGTTCCGCCCGATCCGTCGCGAGTGTGCCGCGCACAAGACCATCCGTCGTGTCCATTGCTACCGCACGCACCCTGTTCTCCCCGAGATGCTGCTGTACCTCCAGCACCAACTTCGTGCCGTCGGCGCGCTCTACCTCAACGGCATTGAGAATATCGGGCAATTTTCCTTCCGAGAAATCGAGATCGACCCGGGCGCCGACAATTTCCAATACTTTTCCCTGATTCATCGTTTATCTTCCTTTCCGTAAAGTGTGTATTTCGTTCATTATGCAGACAAACTCTTCTCCTAAAGGCTCGGGCACTCCTCTCGAAATCGAGCTACCGTGGCGTTGAGGTTGACCATTGACTTCTGTCGACCGCATCCTGGCGCGGTAAGATTACATCTGAGAATCTTTTGGTTAAGCCCCTTCAGTTGGCTTACGTATGCCGCTAGTGCCCGTGCTCGTTCAAGTTCAAAAACCCGACGTACCCTGTCGCTTTTGAGTGGATGGGCGTGAATCGCCACTTCCAGATGTCGGCGCCGCCGTTTGATGTTCCGCAGCAGCTTTCCGGATTGTTCACGCTCGGCACGAATTTCTTTGTCCACTTCTATCCAACGCGGCGCAAATCCGTTGTCTTTGAGCATCTGGTTGACAATCCGAGTCTTACGCGGAACATAAGCGTTGTCTTCTAACTCCTGCCGCTTTCCCATTCCGGGCAAATCCTCAAAGTCTCCGCGATCGATTGCCTCTTGAATCTGTTTGTCAACATCGTAAAGCATGTGTTGATTTTCTTGGCACCCCCCGTCCGCAAATCGCCTAGTCGTCAAAGTGATAGACAATCTTGTCGAATCGGTCACACGCGAAGGAAAACACGAATACCAATGGTTCATTTCCGGTGCACCACACAGCGTGTTTGGCATTAGATGGAATGTAGACCGCCGATCCCGGTCCGATGTCTGATTGGTGACCGTCGATTTCCATGGTTCCCTTCCCGCTGACGATGTAATAGGTCTCCGGGGGTTCGTGGTGGTGAAGGGGCAGCCGAGTGCCGACCGGAAACTCCGCTATGCCGGTGACTAATCCGTCGCTTGGACCCCGCTCGCCGGATATAAGGATTTTCCACCGAATCGCACTCTTGGCAGCGAGTTCCGCGTCATCCCACCCCTCCCATGACTGCTCCGACCGATTGATGACCATCGGCATCGATGTGCTCAAATGTCGCCTCCTACTCGCGCACCGTAAACACTAGCCCGATCATCGGCTTCCAACATCACTTCCTATTTCATGCCTGCGAAGTATTGACAACGCCATCGACTATTCGTTGACGTAATCGGGCCGCATCTCAAAGGTCAGGACAGACGTGCGGCTGGTTCGATTAGGCAACTCCGCATTAACATGCTGCTGCACGTACGGGAGTTCTTGGTACGTGTTCGCTTCTTCATAGCTATCAAACTCGAACTCGACATACCGGTGTGGGGTTACGCCATAATAGTTGTCGTAAGACGCAATCCGCTTTACCTCTTCGGGGGCTTGCAGCATCGGCGCTATCGCGGCAATCCATTCCAGGTACTCAGTTTTTCCTCCAAGCGGATAGTCAACCAAGTAAACGGTCTTAACCTTACGGCTCGTGCTCTCGTTCTTTGAATAATCGCCGCGCTGAATGAATATATGCGTGCTCGCGCTGCCGGTGTAGTTTGGCAAATCGGCAGCGACCGCCGCGATTTCGGGGCGGTTCAGATAGTGCGCGAGATCGGCAAAACTGTCAAATTCGTACTCGACAAGCCGGTGTGGATTGGAACCGTCAACATTATCGTAAGACGCTACCCGGTTAAGTTCCTCTGGCGCTAGCAGTGTAGGTGCAACGGACGCGATCCATGCAACATACTCCTCTTTTCCGCCCAGCGGATAGTTGACTAACCACACCATTTTGACCGGTACAGACTCCGCATCTACAGTTTCCATAATGGGTTCAGATGGAGGGTCCTCCATCGATATTTCCTCAATCGGCGTCGCTTCTATTACCGGATCCTCGGGCGACAGCGCGTCCGCCAAGATATTGGTGGCTTGCTCACAGCCGCTCAAAGCTATCAACGCTATCAGAACGACGATAATTGTCCCTCTTAATCCAAATACCATTGGTTCTCCTCCTTTGACTAAACAACTTGGCACATCAACTGTTAAGAATAGTTTCACAACCGTTTAGATTGCAACTTTCCGATTCTTCCTCTCACTCGCTTGAGATATCCACACTCTCGGTTGTGGGATAGTAGTACCCCATGATAATAGCCATCTCGTCCTCGGACGTAAATCCGAAAGTAAGTGGAACGTTCCGATCATAATTGTTGTGTGTACATTCGTAGGTAATCCCATCGTCTGCGTCAAGCACCAGCGGCGGATCGAACACCGTGATTGGCGCATCGTCGTACGCCATGCTTCGATGCAGCAAACTCCCCGTCGACAACTGAAAAATCTCAAACAACTCGCCGTGTCGGTGCATGTGAGACGTAATCATGACGAGGTTCAGCACGGTGTTCGGATCGTAACCGCGGCGTTCAATTTCCTCCCTTACGGTCTCGTCTCTTTTCGTTACACGAGTTGATCCCGGCGGAACAAAAATGTCGGTATTGGCTGAGAAAAGCTCGACCGCCTCGTGCTCAACCGCTTCCGGAGGGATGGTGTAGAAATTTACGTAAACCTCTCCCTCTATCGCTTCCGTGCCCAACAGATTCACGAAATGTGCGTTCAGGTCATAAATTGTGTCTCCCGCAAGCCGAAGCGCCACGCCTTCCGGAAATTGAAAAACCGTCTTTTCGCCGGTTTGGGTGCCCGTGATGTAGACGCGGTGCTTGCCAAAATTTCCGAGCGCCTGTGGATTCCCAGGATCCAATACGCGGAACGAATCTTGCGGATTCACCCCGACTCCCGGAGTCACCCCGACATTAAGTAGGTCATCTTCCAACGCCTTTTCTGTTAGCCGATACAGTATGAAGTGATGACTGCCGGTAGGATACGAAATCTCGTACTTGTTGACGAAGATATCCTCCTGTAACGGCTGTCCCGCAGCATCAGTGATCTGCCTAGCGTAGAAGACTTCTCGCTCCGTACCGGGTTCAATTCTAAAAGGCGGCATATAAAGCTGATAACCTTCTCCGGGGAGCGGCGCCGGGAGCGGCTCAAAGGATTCAAGCGGGTCACGTAACAGGCTTAGATCGCCGATGCCGGTTAGCTTTTCATTACGAGGTGCTCCCGCGGCAATCCACTGGCGAATTGCATCTACCTTGCCATCATGAAGCGGTCCCTCAGCCAACGGCATGCGGCCGCCCTGCCCCGGAGTTGTTGGTCCTACCAGCTTTGTTAAGAGAAAACTATTGTCCGGGTTGCCCGGATCAACACGCTTCATTCCGGCAGACGCCGCTGCAAGGTTTTGTGGTACGCGACCAACCAAGTCTTGGTATGAAACACCGTTTGTGAGGTTTAAATTTCCGGCGTTAGTCGGAGCTGCATGACAGTAGCTTGCCGTACAACTCTTGTTGAAAATGTAGTCCTGAAAATCATGATAGGTTGAATTGTCAACCCCCGCTCGTTCGCCTAATCGGTTGGCAACTCGAACGAGATCCAAGATATTAGTCACGCCATCGCGATTGACATCCGGATTCTGCTCGGAACTCCGATCCACAGGCTGCCCTAAGGCGTTTGCCACAATGACGAGGTCCAAGATGTTCACGACGCCGTCATTGTTGACATCCTCCAACAGAGGGTTAACATCGCCGTGACCGAATGCGGATAAGCACCCGATAGCCAAGAACATGAAAACAATGGAAGAACAGACGAGAGTTTTAAACATGACTAGGATTCTAACCCTCCAAAGCCGCTGCACCGCTGACAATCTCGGAGATCTCCGTCGTAATCTGGGTTTGTCGCGCCCGATTGCGCTGCAAAATCAACTCGTCAATCAGATCCGTGGCGTTTCGTGTCGCGTTTTCCATGGCTGCCATCCGCGCCGCCTGCTCCGCGGCGTTGGAATCCAGCAACACTTTCCACATCTGCATGTTCAGGTGTTTCGCCAACACGGACTGGAAAATCTCCTCTTGCCCCGGCTCATACAGATAGTCGAGAAAGAGTTCGTCACCTGTTGGGGCTTCGGGAGTAAGCGGCAATAACTGCTCGACAAGAACCGTCTGCAGTATCGCGGACTTGAAGTTGTTGTAAATCACCTCTACCTTGTCAATCTGCAATTCGGTGTAAAGATGCTCAAATTCATGAACAATATCCACCGCCGATTCAAACTTGAGATCTCGAAATATGTTGACGTATTCGGCAATGACGTCATACTCTCGCCGCACAAAATAATCTCGGGTGCGTCTGCCCACGCAGATGATTTTCACGGCGGCACCGCCATCTTGATAATGCTGTGCTCTCTCCGTCGTGGTACGAATTACATTACTATTGAAACTTCCGCACAATCCTCGATCGGCACTGATAGAAATGAGACAAACGTTTTTTAATTCTCGATTTTCCAGCAACGGATGGGTCGGATTTTCAATCTGTGCAATCAAGTGGCTTAAAATCGCGTTAAACTTCTCGGCGAACGGTCGAGTCGCCAAGATGTTCTCTTGGGCGCGACGTAACCTCGCCGCTGCAACCACCCGCATCGCTTCTGTTACCTGTTTGATGTTCTCGACACTTGCGATACGCCGTCTAATTTCCCGTAATGTTGCCATTGTTAACCCTTAATACGTAATGCGTACTGCGTAATATAAAAGCAAATGAGTGTTATTCAAAATCTCCACCATCTGCATTGTAAGTTTCGTTTTCTTCTTTTAACGTTGCTTTTCGTTGATTTGGAACCATCACTAGCAACAGTCGGATGATCTCCGTTATTAAGTTCAGACGGTGTGATGTCACAGATTCACTTAAGACATGACGTCCCTTGTAGTACCAGTCGCGACCTTCTCTAGCAGAGCCAAGCGCGTATTCATAGAAACGAGCGCGGTCTTTATGGCTACTCCTGCTGTATCCTTCGGCGATGTTGGCGCTGATGGAACCAATCGCGCTCTGTAAAGTTGATCTGATAAAGACACGGTGCGTCGGTCTTGAACCAACTTGGTCGTATCATGCCATCCAAGGTGCGCCGCGAACAGAGCCAATCGATAGACTTTCATTTTCCAAAGTACATCGCCTTTTATTGTCTCAGGTACTTCCCGTTCCCAATCCTCGTAATTCATGTAGTTTCTAATACATTAAAAGAACGAGCGAGTGTTCTCCTATGACTACACGGTGCGTACCACGTATTACGAATTACGTATCACGCATTACGCATCACGTTTGAAGTTTTCCTTGAAACTTTTTACGGCCTCATGAAGACCATCAATGAGTTCATCGCTCAAAACGCCGGTTTCAGCGATTTCCTTGAGGAGTTCCGCATGATTCCTATCCATGTAGGTAAGGAATTCGGTCTCAAATCTCGACACATCCGCCACTTCGATATCGTCAAGATATCCCGTTGATCCGCAGAAGATTGAGACTATCTGTTTTTCCACCGGCATCGGTTCATACTGCGGCTGCTTAAGCAACTCTACCAGTCGCTCGCCACGGCGGAGCTGGGATTGTGTGGATGCGTCAAGATCGGAACCGAACTGCGCGAATGCGGCAACTTCACGGAAACTGGCTAGATCCAGCTTGAGCGTACCCGCCACCTCATCGGCTTTCATAGCCTTCGTCTGCGCATCCCCACCGACACGGGATACCGATGTTCCGACATCGATTGCCGGACGCACACCTTGATTGAACAGTTCAGAAGTTAGATAAATCTGCCCATCCGTGATTGAGATTACATTGGTAGGAATGTAAGTGGTCAGATCGCCCTCGAAAATCTCGATGATAGGCAGCGAAGTCAGCGAACCGGCACCCAACTCATCACTGAGTTTCGCCGAGCGCTCCAGTAATCTTGAATGGAGATAGAAGACATCGCCGGGATAGGCTTCTCGTCCGGGCGGTCGCCGCGAGAGTAGGGACATTTGCCGATACGCCCACGCGTGTTTGGTGAGATCATCGTAAATGATCAGTGCATGCTGCCCCCTGTCGCGGAAGAATTCTCCCATGGACGTGCCGGTATACGGCGCAAGATATTGGAGTGGTGACGGCTCACTGGCAGGCGCCGAGACAACAATGGTGTAGTCCATCGCGCCGTGCTGCTCGAGCGTGGTCACAACCTGTGCAACCGTCGATCCCTTCTGACCGATTGCCACGTAGATGCAGAACACGTCGGTGTTTTTCTGGTTGATGATTGTGTCAATTGGAATGGCGGTCTTGCCCGTTTGCCGGTCGCCGATGATCAATTCACGCTGCCCTCGCCCGATAGCCGTCATGCTGTCGATTGCTTTCAAACCGGTATACAGCGGCTCGCTAACAGGCTGGCGCTGCACGATGCCCAAACCTTTTCGTTCCACGGGTAGTGTCTGGCTGGTACCGAGTTCCCCTTTGCCGTCGATAGGTTGCCCCAGCGCATTGACAACCCGTCCAAGCAACTCCTCACCGACCGGCACCTCAAGCAATCGATTGGTCCGTTTGGCGAGGTCACCCTCGTGAATCAACTTATCTTCACCGAAAAGCACACAACCGACGTTGTCTTCCTCTAGGTTGAACGCCATTCCGAACACATCGTTCGGAAATTCAATCATCTCGCTCGCCATAACATTGGCAAGCCCGTGCACGCGAGCGATTCCGTCACCAACATCCAAGACGGTACCGGAATCGTAAACGTCGACTTGCTGATTAAATTGCAGCAACTGTTGCTTCAGTATATTAGAAACTTCATCGGGTCTAACTTCCCTTGCCATGAGCTATTTTCTCCCCTCATTCGACAGCAAACTTGCTTCTGCTTGCCGGTCTATCCTCTTGCAAGCAGCGATCTCAGCCGCTGTAACTGTGTCGTGACGCTTCCATCAAATACCGTGTCGCCTAGCCGCACGACAATTCCGCCTTTGATCTCACTATCTTCGCTCAAATCAAGTCTCACTTCGGCACCGGAATAATCGCTGAGGTGTTGTACAAGACTAGCTTGTTGCGCGTCGCTGAGCGGAGCCGCAGACGTCACCTGCGCAACCAGACGTCCCGCTTTAAAATCGACGAGTTCTAAAAATGCCTGTAGGATTGCCACGAGGAACCTCTCTCGCTGTTTCGATGCCAGAAGTAACAGAAAGTTCAAGGTGAGCGGATGGATGGTTTCCGACAGGAGCTGTTGAAACATCTCGCTCTTGAACTGCGGCGACAGAATCGGATTGGTCAGGAACCCTTCAAAATCTTCCGATTCTTGCGCTAGGCTCAGGATTTGGTTGGCATCCTCCACGATACGTTCCAAAGCATCCTGCTCCGCCGCCGCATCGTACAACGCCTGCGCGTATGGTTTGGCAATCCGAACATCTCTCATCGGCTATATGCTCCGATATACAGTGACATATGATGACATTCTGCCGTAAGGTAGTCTTTCATACAAACTGGTGATGTCGAGCATCTTCCTTACGGCTTTTCTCGAGTGTGTATTAACTTCCGTGCGAATATTCTAAAGCATCAAGCGCTATGTGAAGGTAGGCGGCGAATTGATTCATCAATAATGTGCTGATGTCTCTCGGCATCAAGCGTTTGATCTATTATTTTGCTAGCCGCATCAATCGCAACCTCCGCGACAGTGCCACGCAGTTCGAGAATGGCTTCATCTTTTTCGCGCTGAATCTCCGCTCGTGCTCTATCAAGTTCGGCAGAGGCTTCTTGACGCGCCTGATCGAGAATACGTTGTCTCTCGGCATTTCCTTCATTGATGGCGGTCTGAATCTTGGCTTGTCCCTCCGCTTCAATCTCATTCAGCCGTTGACGAGTTTCGGCGTTCAACCGATCCAGCTCCTGTTGGTCTGTCTCCAACTTTTCCATGCGCGAGTTTATCTCGTTTTGTCGTTCATCCAACAGTCCGCCGACGCGGCTAAAGACGAATTTCCAGAGTACCAACAGAACGACGAGAAAACCCAGCACTTGAAGGATGACTGTCTTGGGATCGAGCCCGATAGCACCCAATAGCCCGCCGCCTCCGGGGTCGCCGCCGGCAGCAAACGAATACGGGACCGCTATCAATGTGTTAATACAGATGAGTAGAGCTAAATTTCCAAATCTTTTCATGATGACTCGCAATGTTGTTTACGCTGAAACATAGCGCGCGACCACAATGATCGCGCAGTACGTTTCATGCTTAATTCGTTTCTAATGGTCGTGACTTTCTTCGCTCGGTGCTGCTTGCATAATCTTCTCGAGCGGGCTAACCTTTTCGCCTTCAGCCGGCGTAACGTCCGGGAGTTTTCCCATTAACAGGAAAAAGATAAGCAGCGAATAGATGACAAGAGACTCAATAAGAGCCAAACCGATAATCATCGCTACCTGTATCCTGGGCGCAGCCTCGGGCTGGCGTGCAATGCCTTCAAGAGCGGTGCTCGTCGCCTTTCCCTGAGCGGTCGATGCCGCGATCACCGCAATCGGCAAACCGAGCGCCACACCGAAAGCCAAAACTGCAAGATAAATCATCGAATATCCTCCTTTGATAAGTGTACTTTAACCGAGATTGAAACACTGAAGAACAGTGTGAACGAACGACAATTGCCGCTCATTATTTAGTGATGTGCCTCCGCACCATGCTCTTCGTCATGGTGCTCAAGGAACGTAACGATGTAGATTGATGTCAACATCGAAAACACAAGTGCTTGCAAAAACCCGCCAAATAGTCCGAAAAACAGCATGGGAACCTGAATTGGCGCCCAAGGTATCATACCGAAAATGAGAGGAACCGCAAGCCCTAAGATGGTCAAGTTGATTATGACTGATTCCTCGCCGAAAATATTTCCAAAGAGTCGAATAGCTAGCGAACCGGCGCGCGCAATTTCTCCGATAATGTGCAATGGAAACATCAACGGCGCAAGCCACCACGGATCACCGACAAAATGCTTCAAATAACCGACGATCCCGTTTTCCTTGATAGCGATGACATGAACACCGATTAACGCGGAAATACCAAGTGCGACCGTCGTGTTCAAATCCGCTGTCGGAGATAGAAAGCCGGGAATTAGACCAATATAGTTTAGGAACAGGATAAAAATAAAGTAGGATCCGACAAACGGGACATATTTTTTCCCGTGTTCACCCAAAATCCCACCAAAGAAGTTTATCAATCCGCCGACAAACAACTCCAGCAAAGTCTGTCCTCTACTTTCGGGGAGTCGTTTCATCTTGCGCGTCCCAAAAAAGAAAAGGATGGTGATAACCAACACTACGAAATAGGCATTGAGGATCAGGTCCGGCTGCTGCCAGCCGAGAGGTTCCGGAATAATATGGTTCGGAATGATTTTGGACAACGGATGCAGCCAAGAATAGTGGGGATGGGCTCCGCCGCCGCTATGTTCGCCTTCGCCCTGGGTATCGTGTGAGGAATCATGGGCATCCTCTGCCGCAAACCCGAAATCGAAACCAACTCCAAACAGAACGAAAACCGAAACAAATAAAAGCAAACAGTGTTTTTTCATTGCAATGTCATTACGTATCTTTGGTAGTCTTGTCGCTGAATAGAATGCCCGTCATGAATTTGACAGCTTTAAGGATAATCACAAGTTGCACCACGCCAATTCCGGCTGCGAGGGAATAGACGTTTAGCCAATCCGTCTTCATCAACAGATAAAACCCTCCAAAAATCACCGTGTATTTTCCCAATAAAATGAATCCTATCAAACGTTTGGCTCGCGATGGACCACCGGGTTTAACCAAGCGGCGGACGACAAACTCCAACGATAAAATCGCACTCAAACTGAGAAAGCCGCCGATCGCGAAACTTAACCCTTCCGGCGCGCCGTAAACCGTCCAGAGAATCACCGTACCGATGACTCCCAAGACTACCGTCAATCGGTAGACTTGCCGAAGAAAATTGTCATCTACTTCAAAAGGGGACCGAGAACTCATCTTATGAACCCTCTCCCGAGTCATTTTCTCGGATTCGATTTGTTCGATCCTGCTCCTCCATCCGCCGATTCCATCGCGACACCGTTCGAAACATCTCCCTGAAACCCGCCGCGGTTCCGACGACAAATCCGATTATTAGGCCGATCTTTTGATTACCCAACTTCCCGCCAATCCACCAACCCAAGCCGGATCCGATGCCAATTGCAAACACAAGCGTACTTCCAATCATCACGAGACCAAGGCTGTTCCACTCTTCCGGACTCCGCTTAAACATAGCCATCGTTAATCCATTTGGCACATTGCAACTCGCGCCCGCGGAAGCCTAGTCTAGAAGAACTGCGTGCTAATTTGAGCCGGAGCCAAGAAATACGAGGGCAAAACTCCAATCAGAACAACGCCGATTGTAACAAGCAACAGCGCAAATACCAGTAAACTTGGGTAGGCGTGAAAGTCAAGCTCTTCTTCGGGTTCCTTCATATACATCGTAACAACTACGCGAAGGTAATAGAACGCTGAAATTGCCGTGTTAATCGCGGCGACCACGACTAACCACGTGTGGCCCGCATCCACGGCAGAGCGAAATACGTAGAATTTCCCGACGAAACCGGCTGTAGGCGGAAATCCTGCCAGAGACAGCAGCATGATGGTCATAAATAACGCAAGTAACGGCTTCCGAAACCCGAGACCGGCATAATCGGCAATCCTGAGATTCTCGCCATCTTCGGTTCTCGCGAGAATTACAGCAGCGAAAGCGCCGATATTCATCACGCAGTAGATAAACAGATAAAGCATGGCGCTGGAAATGCCATCTTTGTTCGCCGCCGCCAACCCGACCAGCACGTAACCTGCGTGCGCGACGCTTGAGTACGCCAACATTCGTTTGATGTTGCTCTGAGCCGTCGCAATCACGTTGCCGACAGTCATCGTCAACGCAGCCAGAATCACAACCACGACAATCCATTCCGGTTGAAGGCTCTCCAGCGCCCCCGTGAAAATCCTGAGAAATGCGGCGAACCCCGCTGCTTTTGGCCCCGCTGATATAAACGCGGCGATCGGCGTAGGGGCACCTTCGTATACATCCGGCGCCCATTGGTGAAACGGCACAAGAGCAACTTTGAAACCGAACCCGACAATCAGCAAGAACATCCCTGCCAACATCAGCGGAGATTTCCCGCCGGCTTCCAATTCAGATGCAATCTCGGGAATGCTCGTTGTCCCCGCGCCGCCGTAAATCAGCGCTATACCGTACAGGAAGAATCCACTGGCAAAAGCACCCAATAACAGGTACTTCATCCCGGCTTCACTCGATACCTGTATGGATCGGAAGTATCCTGCCAACACATACAGGGACAACGACATCAACTCCAAACCGAGAAATACGACAATCAACTCATTGCCCGATGCCATCAACATCATCCCCAACGTTGCCAAGAGGATTAACACATAATATTCACCTTGCCGTTTATCGTTTCGATCCAAGTAATTGATGGAAATAAGCGTTACCAAGATTGTTGAGACAAGGAAGATGATATTGAAAAACATCGAAAAACGATCTACGCGCAACATGCCGTTGAATTCGTTTCCGATAACTCCTGCATGGAGCATTTCTACTGATGCCCATAGCGCGATAGCGCTTCCGACAATGGTCACCCAAGCTAGAACTGACTTCCGGATTGACTTGAACAGGTCAAAAACCATCACGATGACAAACGTTAGGACAATGACCAATTCGGGCATTAGCATGTGCCAGTTGATGACGGGCACTGTCATTTACTTCCTCCGAACTCAACTAAAAGAACACCAGCGTTATAACGACGAAGAGCGGCAGCAAGATGCCGACTGACCAGAGCATAAATCCGAAGAAACTCGGCATCCGAATGCCGCTTGATTCAGCGATACCCCTGACGAGGAAATTGGGGGCATTACCAATGTAGGTGTTGGCACCCATGAACACTGCCCCGACAGAGATAGCCGTCAGCAGTCTGACAAATTCGGGATTCGCCGCCGCCCCGATGAGTACCTCGTGTGCCATCGCCTCTGTCATGTGGAGTTTCCCGAGTGCGGTATTGAAGAAGGTCAAGTACGTCGGTGCGTTATCAAGGAAGCTTGAGAGCACGCCGGTTATCCAGAAATAGTGCCACGGCTCATTCACCGCGCGAATCAACCCACTTAATGCCCCCTGTTCACCGGCTTTGAGTATCGCGAGTGCCGGAATAATCGTCATGAAAATTCCGGCGAACAGCTTGGCGACCTCGGCAATCGGTTCCCACTCAAACTGATTCTCACGCCGCAGTGCACCTGCGAAGGGCGTGAACTTCAGCGAGAGCAATCCCATCGCTACAATAACCAGATCACGCAAGATATTCTGCCATGCTACGTGTACGCCGATCACGTTAATCTCGCCCCACTTAAACGTGCCGCTCATCAACACACCTGCAACAATCCCCGCAAGGAATATCAGATTAAACAAACCTGCAACGCGAATGGGCTCTTTCTCTCCATCATCCGGCACCACGCCACCCTCTCGTTTGAACATAATGGTGTCCAGAATGAAGAACAGCACTAGCAACAGCGCACAGATGAATAGCATGTGCGGTAGCAGTGCCGTCGTAGTCCAGAAAAACGGCACGCCGTGCAGAAAACCAAGGAACAGGGGCGGATCGCCCAACGGCGTCAGGGAACCGCCGATATTGCTCACTAGGAAGATGAAAAAGATAATCAGGTGCGTCTTGTTTTTTCGATAAGCATTGGCGCGAATCAGAGGACGAATGAGTAGCATCGACGCGCCGGTCGTCCCTATCCAAGAGGCGATTGCGGTGCCAATTAGCAGCAGAATGAGGTTCACTACCGGTGTACCGCGCAGCGTACCGCGCACGACAATACCGCCCGCCACCGTGAACAACCCCCAAAGTAGAATAATAAACGGAATATAATCAATCAGATAGATGTGCAGAATGTCGTAAAGCGCACGCCCATGAAAAAATATGAGGTAGGGTATGGCGAAAATCAGCGCCCATGCGAACGATATTTTTCCGTAATTATGATGCCAAAAGTGCGGTGCGATGAGTTGCCAAAACGCAATAGATAGCAAAATACCGGCGAACGGGATGATGCTCCACAGGGGAAGATTCGCGCCATCAACGCCGTGATGTTCCCCATGAGAGTCATGCGCACCGCCTTCATGCGCTGCATCATGTCCCTTTTCGGCTGAAAGACCATCCGAGGGCATCAGAAGAAAGATTACACTTAAAACAAGGAGAAGTGGGACGTAATTGTTGATGTTTTTTTTCACCTATTCGCGCTCTCCTTTTAACCCTGCATCTACCACTACAGCGTTTTGTGATTCGCCAATTGCCGCCATAGCCTTCGTGTGCTGTTTCAAAACGTGATTGACGGATTTTTCTATCCGACTCAGGAACGGCTTGGGATATACACCAATCCAGACAATAAACAGGAGTATGGGAAGTAGCACAATGATTTCCCGCAGATTCAAATCCTTCAAACTCTGATTTTCCGGTTTATCCAACTTCCCAAACATCACGCGTTGGAACATCCAGAGCATATAAACTGCGGCTAAAATGACACCGGTTGCGGCAAATACAGCGTATACTTTGGAAAAAGCTCCCGAAATAAAGCTACCGAGTAGAATCATGAATTCGCCAACAAAGCCATTCAGCCCGGGTAATCCGATTGATGACAATGTAACAATCAGGAATATCGTGGCAAAGATAGGCATGCACTTCGCCAATCCGCCGAAATCCGCAATCATTCGCGTATGCCGTCGCTCATAAATCATGCCCACAAGAAGGAAAAGTGCGCCTGTGCTCAACCCATGATTGACCATCTGAATGATTCCGCCCTGCACCCCCTGACTGTTAAGCGCAAACAGTCCCAGTACCACAAATCCGAGGTGACTAACGCTCGAATATGCCACCAACTTTTTGAGGTCGGGCTGCACCATGGCAACGAGAGCACCGTAGATTATGCCGACAACCGCAAGCGTGGAGATGAGTGGAGTAAAAGCGACCGTGCCTTCAGGGAACAATGGAATGCAGAATCGCAAAATGCCGTATGTTCCCATTTTGAGTAACACGCCCGCAAGAATCACGCTGCCGACCGTCGGCGCCTCGACGTGAGCGTCTGGTAGCCACGTGTGGAACGGGAACAGTGGCACTTTGATAGCGAATGCGACGAAGAAAGCTAAAAACAGTAGCCGCTGATGCGGCAAAGTCCCTGCTTTGTCATACAACGTCAAGAGATCGAAACTATTATCGTTCTGAAAGTAAAGATACAAGATTCCAACAAGCATCAACGCGCTGCCCGCCATGGTGTACAGAACAAACTTGACCGTCGCGTATATCCGGCGCGTGCCGCCCCAAACTCCAATCAGCAGGTACATCGGAATGAGCATCGATTCCCAGAAGACGAAAAACAGGAAGAGGTCGAGTGCACAGAAGACACCGAGCATTCCCGTCTCCAACATTAGAAGGGAAATCATGAACCCGCTGGCGCCCTTGTCAATTGATCCCCAAGCTGCCAAGACACAAATAGGGGTTAAGAAGGTGGTCAACAGCACCAACCACAACGAGATGCCGTCAATACCCAATTGGTAGCTAATGCCCAGCTCCGGAATCCACGAGTTCTGTACCTTGAACTGCATGAAGTGCGTTGTTTCGTCGAATCCGGTGTAAAGCGATAGCGAGACGATGAACGTCAGCAACGCAATGGCGAGCGCGATTCCTTTAATCGCCGATGCGTTTACAATCGTCCTCGTGAGCGCGATAATTATCGCCCCAATAAGTGGTAGAAATATGACTGCGGATAGTAGCAAACCTAACCTCCGAAGAGCTACCCAACCAACTTATCGAATAAAAAGGTAGTACGCCAAAAAAATGATGATTCCGATAACCATCGACACAATATACGATTGAACAACTCCGGTTTGAAACCGCCGCAGCGAGCCTCCAACGGTGCGCACGACAAAAGCGACACCGTTCACAGTCCCGTCAATGATTGAGACATCCAAACCGCGCCACAGGACAAATTGAGAGACCTTCTTGATGGGTTGAACGAAGACAGCGTTGTATATTTCATCAACGTAGAACTTTTCCGCAGCCAACTTGTGAATCGCCGATTGTGGCTGCGCCAGCGGCGTCCAATCCCGATACTTCACCCAAGCCAGAGCAATCCCCGCGATACCCACAATTGACGAAATTGCCATGAAAAGCAGCACATTGTCGGCGTGATGGGCTGTCTTTTCGCCGTGGTGAGAAAAGACGCCGCCGATAAAATGATGGAATGCGCTGTCGTGCCCTTTCCAACTTAATAGGGCAAGACCGATGAGCGCCGACGGAATGGCAAGGATCGCCAAAGGCACCCACATGACGGGCGGCGACTCGTGCGGGTGAATCTGCGAATCGACACGCGATTTGCCGTAAAACGTCCCAAAAATGAGGCGAAACATATAGAACGCCGTGAGGAAAGCCGTCACCAATCCTATCACATAAATGATAGGATGCCCCTTCTCCCAAGCGCTGTGCAGGATTTCATCTTTGCTCCAGAAACCACTCAGTAGTGGGAACCCAGAAATGGCGAGCGCCCCGACAAGAAATGTGATGTGCGTGATTGGAAGTTTCGATCTCAAGCCCCCCATCCTCCGCATGTCAAGTTCGTTTGACATGGCGTGCATGACACTGCCAGCCGTGAGGAACATCAAGCCCTTGAAGAAGGCGTGTGTCATGAGATGAAATATTCCGGACGCATAGGCGCCAATGCCCACACCCACGAACATATATCCGAGTTGGCTCACGGTAGAATACGCCAGAACCCGCTTAATGTCGTTCGCAGCTAACGCCATGATGGCGGCGAAGGCCGCTGTGAGAACGCCGATCCACGCTACCACATCGCCCGTACCGGCGAGGTCAAACAGCACGGAGGAGCGCGCCACCATATAGACACCCGCCGTGACCATTGTCGCGGCATGAATGAGAGCGCTAACGGGCGTTGGGCCTTCCATCGCATCGGGCAGCCAGACATACAGTGGGATTTGCGCCGATTTTCCCACGGCGCCGACAAAGAGCAGCAAAGTTGCAACGGCGAGCGTACTTGCCCCAAATACTAGGTTAGAGCCGGTTGATTCGGTGCGCTCAAAGAATTCGGCTTGCTCAAAGATGGGAATAAAATCCAGCGTGCCGAAGGCAGCGAAAAGCGTAAACATTCCTAGTAGAAAACCAAAATCTCCTATTCGGTTGACGATGAAGGCTTTCTTGCCCGCGTCGGTTGCCGATTTTTTCTCGTACCAAAAGCCTATCAGCAGATAGGAACACAGTCCAACCCCCTCCCATCCGACGAACATCATCAGATAGTTGTCCGCCAAGACGAGGATTAACATCGCAAACACAAACAAGTTGAGATAGGCGAAGTAGCGCGTATAACCCGCATCCCCATGCATGTAACCTATTGAGTAAACGTGGATGAGAAAACCGATACCCGTGATAATCAGCAGCATGACAGCGGTTAGCGAATCCACATGAAATCCGATGTTGAACGCAAAATTTCCGGTAATCCACTCGAATAAAGGGGTAGCCGACTCGCCAGATCCTAGTTCGGTTTTGCTGTACTCATGAGATTCGGCGGCAATCCACTGGTAGAGCGTCTGGTTTAACTCCGCACCGCCTTTGACGTGAGTAAATACGATGACCGAGCAGATAAGTGATACTAGGACAGCAAGGCACGCGATCCACCCGCTCAGCTTCTCGGTATTCCTCAACCATTTGCCAAACAGACCATTGATGAGGAATCCAACCAGCGGAGAAATCAGTAGTAGAATTATGAGGTTTACGGACATATCAAATCCTTAGAGCCTGTTTGAAAAGTAGGTGGCAAAGCCATTTTTGGTCATTTGAGGGTCAAAATCATCGGATTTTCAAGGCGTTTACCCCAAAATGACCTCTCTCGAAGACGGATTTGGACTTTTCAAACAGGCTCTTAGGTTGAGACTGCTCATCCCTTGAGTGAATCAACCTCATCAACATTCACCGTCTCACGATGCTTAAAGACACTCACAATGATTGCCAGCCCGATGGCCACCTCGGCAGCCGCGACAGTCATCACGAAGAAGACGAAAACCTGTCCCGATGGATCGCCCAATTCACGCGATATGGCAACAAAGGCGAGGTTCGCCGCATTCAGCATCAGTTCAATGCACATGAAGATAATGATGGCGTTCCGTCTAATCAGCACACCAACTACGCCTACGGTAAAAAGTAATGCGCTTAAACCTAGATACCACTCCAAACCCATATCTCAATCCTCAACGATCTCAAGTCGGGGCTAGGAAACCTCTTTCGGTTCCTCCCGTTTCACCAGTGCAATAACCCCAATCAGTGCAGCCAGCAAAATTAAAGAAGTCACCTCAAAAGGCAGAAGGAATTTGCTAAACAACACGGTACCGATCCGCTCGGTTTTGCCCATCTCCTGTTGAATCGTTTGAATCAACGTTTGAGCCTCGACCGCAGTCAGACTTTCCAGTGTTTTGTCCGCCGTGGCAACCTGAGGAACATATTCGGTATTAATCTCATCGCGCGTAAGCTGATAGGTCGCCTCTATCTCGCCAATTTCTTCGAGTTGTGCTTCGGTTATTGCCCCTCCGCCGACAGTGCTTTCCTGTTTGACTTGTGCGACAGCCGTTCCTTTGGACACATTTACGGCAATATAGACGCCTTCAAGTGCGAAGATTATCCCCAAAACAATCGCCGCGCCTTTGGCTATCCCTGCCTTAGGCTGATCGGCGCGGACACTGCCAAGATTGAGCAGCATAATCACGAACAGGAACAATACCATAATCGCGCCAGCGTAGACGATGACCTGTACGGCGGCAACAAAATGTGCACCAAGTAGTACAAAAAGACCTGCTTGCGCGAAGAATGTGCCGATTAAGGCAATAGCGCTGTAAACTGGGTTCTTGAACCCGATTACAGCGACCGCGCCAATGAGGGCGAGCGCTCCGAAAACGATGAATAGAATAGGTTCAGCGTCCATCTCTCTCCTGACTGCGCATAATATAGCAACCCCTCGCTATGTCCTTTCAGATGAGGAGCCTTCCATAAAACTAGGTTCTTGACGCTCAACCTGCTCCGGTTCGCGGCGCATCGCCAACGCACTTGCCACGATTGCGACAACAATAAAGGCGGCTACGACGTTGCACACCCCCACCAATACTTTCGACTGTGTCCCAATCCATACTATCGCCGTAACGACGATTGAAGTCAGCGCAACGGGCAACAGGAATTTCCATCCCAGATTCATCAACTGGTCGTACCGGAATCGAGGCAACGTCCAACGAACCCAGATAAAAACAAAGAGGAAGAGCACTGTCTTGACCGTGAAGATTCCGACTGAAATCATACCGCTCCAGAAGGGACCGCCGAGATTCTCCAACCCGAAGAAATGCCAGCCACCGAGAAATAGCGTGACGGCTACCGCTGATCCCACAATCATGTTCATATATTCCGCCATGAAATACATGGCGAACTTCATACTGCTATATTCCGTGTGGTATCCGGCGACAAGCTCCTGTTCAGCTTCGGCAAGATCGAAAGGCAAGCGATTGGTTTCCGCAAAAGCGGCGGTCGTGAAGGCAAGAAATGCGGGAAAATGAATCAGGAAATTCCAATTCCAGATATTTGCCCCTTGCGCGATAGCGATCTCTCGCAGACTAAGCGAGCTCGACAACATAAGCACTCCGATGATTGCAAGTCCTAGTGTTAACTCATAGCTAATCATCTGAGCCGAGGACCGCAGGCCGCCAAGTAGAGAGTATTTGTTATTCGACGCCCATGCTCCAAGCACGACGCCGTACACGCCCAGCGAGGTAATCGCCAGAACATATAGAATACCGATGTTGATGTCTGCAATCTGGAGCGGAATCGGGTAGCCTGCGATGGTGATGGAACTCCCGAACGGAACAACCGCGCAAATAATAAGCGCTGGTACGAGGAGCATAGCAGGGGCAAGCACATATATCGGTTTATCCACATGATCGGGAATCAAATCCTCTTTCAGGAGAAACTTGATGCCGTCGGCAATAGGCTGCAAAATCCCCCAAGGTCCGACACGGTTAGGTCCATGACGATCTTGTATCCAGCCACTAACCTTTCGTTCCGCCAGAATCATCGCCATGACGCCAATCAGTAGAACATGGACGACGATGAGAATCTTGATTAGCGAACTAATAATGAGAACA
>JAJDTR010000114.1 GCA_022827055.1 Candidatus Poribacteria bacterium
ACGGCGTATACGACAGCTAAGGTTTGGAATGAGCTAACGCAATTTGATCCTTCACTCATTGTCGGGGCATTGGGAGGACCACGCGAAAATGCTCGCAAAACGCTACAGCTTGCTAACAACGTCATCCAAAACGGCGGTCATGCGATTCTATTCGGACGTACAATCTTCGGCGAGCAGTCTCCCGTGGGTATCGCAAGAGCTTTGCGAAACGTGCTGGATGAACAGTTGAGCCCGGAAGAGGCTCACTCAATTTATCAACAGTCGCTTCGCCAAGATTCGACTACGCGATAACCATGTCGGGGTTGGGGATAGTACAAAGCTGAATACTTAGCATGGAAGTGCGGGGCGATGCAGAACCCTGAAAAGGAATCTGTAGCAAGAGAGTAGCGAGAACCATTTTCCCTGTGAACTTCGCTTTGAACTACGATGTTGCGCGCGAGAACTTTAGAACGTCCGCATCAGATTACAGTGGCGTCACTTAGTTTTGACACAGTTGAATCCGATGTATAAGGCGTTTCTGGGATTGAGTGACGATATGGTACAATATGACTATGACGTAAAAAAGCGGCTAAGATGTTATATCTTAGCCGCTAGTCGTCTGTTTCAGTCAGATTATCCGGTAATTGAAGAGGTGTTATACTTGAAAGGCAGGTCTATAATCTGAGTGCAACGTTTCCCGCCACGCGTCCTCTTCAGATTGGATCTGACCTGCAAACTCATCAGAAATACGCGATAGGTTGTCAATGAAACTCTCCCAGTCAGTTTCACCACTTGCATAGTCTCTTGATTGGCTGCTTGCCAAGAGCAGGGAGAGTTCGTAAAAGTTCGGTTGGTGTCCTTCTATGTGTTTTGTTTCCATTTTTCAGCCTCTCACCATATAACGTTCAAAGCGTCAACGGTATTATAATCGCTTTCATTGGATATCGGTCCCAATTCCGTGTCCTGTATTTCATACAAAACTGTATCAAATTGTGACGTCTTTTCTGCCTTATTAGTTTCAAGATTCGAGAAAATCAGCGATTTAACTGGATTTCCTCACTGTCTTGAAGTTAGTAGATTCTCACTATACCAAAATGTACAGCAATAATAATGCCAATTTTCGGGCGAACTTACTTTTAGTTGATTACGTGTGAGAATTGGTGTGCATCTGTTTTGAATTCCCGCCTTCTGTTTCCATTCTACGTTCTCGACTGAATGCCCCTCGAATGGGCAATGTGCTGCAGAAAACAGCGCATGGGCACAAAAGTATCAAGTCAAAGACACGACATCTGCATAAACATAAGTCGGCGAACTGTTTCCGGCGTGGATCTTGTCATCCTCGTCATTGGACGCTGACGCAATGCCTCGCTTCACAATTCTACCGGGTTTCGCTTTGATAGGTGCACTGAACATTGGACCGTCCACGACGCAAGTATGAAACTCTCCGTTCTCTCCCAACGGATCCACTCCCTCAGGTAAGTCCGCAAGAAACTCGAAATCGAACCACCGCCCCGCGAATTCCTCCGGCATCATCGTTGGATTAAGAGCCGTTACAATCGCCCGCACTCCAGAATCAATCATTTCCCGGGCGAGTGTGGCTGTGTCTCGACCCCATACCGGAAAAATCGGTGTAAAGCCTGTCCCGCGCAGTTTATTCTCGCGATACTGGCGAATATCCTCCAAGAATAAATCTCCGAATGCCAAGTGTTGTGCTCCTAAATCTTCTGGGAGCGCTTCCACCCGCTTGAGGAATGCTCGTATAACGTCCTCATACTGTGCGTTGGAACAGGGATAAGGTATCGGAATTTCGTACAATGGGACGCCTAGTTTATCGGCTTGCTGTTTCAAAACCCATGATGGTGTAGAGTGTATGGATACCCTATCAAATGTCTTGGTTACGGTAGTGAACACACCGCGGACGGTATAGTGTTCCGGTTGTTTATATAGTGTGTAAAATGCCCATGCAGAATCCTTACCCGAAGACCAAGACACTAGAACGGGTGTTGGGTCAATATGGCTCGTCTTTTTTGTCATCAATCAATCCTGTCGAATCAAAAAATAATTTCATGAGCGTTGGAAGCGTTCTTTTTAAATAAACTTCTTAAATTTTCAATTCTTCTACGAACAGTTCACGTTTTCAAGATCAAGAATACCACTAACCAAGTGGTATTCTCGGCAAGTATTCAATGTAAATGAGGTGATCGCGATTCGAAGGAAGATCTCTATCGCACAGGATGTACCTATCGCGTGGGATTGGCTATCGCATTCGCTATTTGGTCGTTTGATTGCACCTACCGTCATAGAAGACCAGCGTCTTATGACATTCTCGTAAGCATTAAATGCATACCGAATGAACCACAAAGCGAGATTCTGTTGAATTAGTACATCTGGAATCTGCGCACTTCGCCAAAATGGCAGTTCAAAATAGCACTGCTTCGCGGGAGGCGTCAACTTGACACAGTACACACGCAATTCGCCGCTGACTAGGACAATTTACTCTTCGTAGTTCCGAAATTCATATTGGATAACTATGATTACGGATTTGCGTTTCAATAAGATGTAAACGACTAGATTGGAAAAAATGGTGCAGAATTTCTTCTGTGTCTGGCCGATTTGGTGCAAAACGATGGCGGTAAACGCACGCCGACTAGGTTCCAAATGTCCATGGCACGGATAAGGTTTACATCTCGAATTGATGAACTCAAAAGGAAATATGATTTATAACCATATCCCCCGTTTTGTGCACACTTTACGAATCTTGTTGATCGCGCCGCCAACACACTTTCCTTTTCTTTTCACGCCGAACAGATGTTGGCTCACCACGCGCCGTGAGATTCCGAGTGTCGACGCAATCCGCTCTTGGGTCTGCCCTTCAAAGAAATAGAGCATCACGCAATTGCGCTGGATAGCCGTGAGTTCCTCATCAATGATATCACGGATCTGCGCTAGAACGGTTTCCTTTTTGGCTCGGCGCTCAAGTTGAAGTTCGCGATGTTCGGGGGATTCGTACTGAATCTGGTCTTCGTTACAAAGCTGATGAAAATAGGTCGACGGAACAAGGATTTCCCAGAAATCCGGGTTGAATCGCGGCATAGACAGTTTTCTCCTTCATATAAAGCGAGTCAGAAGGTACCTATGCCACATCCGGTCAAACGTCTCGTTCCAATCACATCGGGAGATGTCGTGGTGAGAAATTTATGTCAGGCGGGGGGCAGAGGTACCGGTGCCGAGTGTCGTATGGCATCCATTAAGTTGAATCTGTGAATGCGCACTTAGATTCATCACTGTTGCCTCCTTTCTTATCTTCAGATTGCAATCTGAAGAATGCTGTGCGGCCGGTTATGAGGGCCGACATTTTTGTAAAACAATGGTCATTTAAGTAATGTCCCAGAATTTTGACTCTTGAGCAAAATTCAGTGTTCACTGAGATAGAACACATATGCTACTCTTCACGCCAAAATGTGTTGCACCTCACAGGCACACGCCGCAGGTGAATAACATTGATTAAGCGACGTTGGTAAGCTATGTCCATGTTTTGTGCAACATATGTGCTAGTGGAGTGGATGCCAAAACCTCCACTCCACTAGCCTGAAGTGTGACATCAGCGGTCACACCACCTCAGTAATTCCATTTTCAATACCCCCTTCCCCGCTGAGGAGCGGTATGGGATAAGATTGCGCTCCGCAAAATGCCGTATTCCGGCGTGCGAAATCACAATCTTTCATTATAACACAGATTCGGATGCACTTTTTACGGGATTGAGGTAAAAAAAATTCCTGTATATTCAGGTTTTTTCAATCCCGTTCACTCTTGTACGCTCACGTTTACCGAAACCGGGCTCAAACCGTGCTGTCCCCAATACCAAATTAGGCCGGCTCCAAGCAACAACAGCACTCCCATCAACTGAAACATTTGATTGAAGTCGAACCGATCGATCAAAACGCCGCCTAAAATCGGTCCGACGACTTTACCGGCATTTTTTAAGGTACCGATTAAACCCATGCCAGCTCCCGTATACGCCGAGCTTATCTGCGTTGACACCAGTGCGATGGTAGACGGGAAAACGAGAGCCTGTCCCGCGCCAATTGCCGTAGCGAGTAGAACAAGACCGAACATACCGTTGGCAAGCGTGAGTAGTGGTAGTGCGATACCGACCAAACCCATACCAATGAATATCACCCCTATATACCCAAAGCGATCCCCGAGCCGTCCTCCCAAAGGCTTCAGCACCATGTGCGTTCCCTCTTGGATAGCGAAAAATGTTCCAATCAGGGCAATGCTAACGCCTAACGAACTTGCATACACCGGCAGAAATGCCTTAGTCGCGTATAGAGCAATAAACAGTCCAGATTCCAGACCGCCGGATAACCAGATTGAGGGTGTCTTGATACCAACTTTCAGCGCCTCTACAGCTTGTTGGCGGATTGGCGTACGATCAATCCAGGAATGGACGTGCCGATCTTTTTTCAACAAAAACACAGGCATGAACGCAAAGCAACTAAATAGACCTATTATGTTGAAAACGGACACGGGATTCATCGTCAACAGCAGCCAACCACCAATTGCAGGTCCAAGGATGTAACCGGCTTGGCGCGCCATGCCGAACCAACCAAATTTTTCAGCCCGATTCGCCAATGTCTGCTCGGCAACAAAAGCCAGCGTCACGGGACCATAGATGGCTGTGGCTAGACCATGAATGACGCGAATACCAATGAGTCCTTCCGGGGTTTGGACAAAGCGATATAGAAACGGCACTCCTACGAAAAGCGCTGTGCCCACAACAAGCCACCAATATCGTCCCCAGCGATCGGAAAGGATTCCAACCGCTGGTTTAAGCACCATGCCCGTCAGTGTAGAGACGGAGACTATGAATCCGAGAATACCCCAAGAGGCGCCCAACTTCGCCGCGAAAATCGGCAGGACGGGTGTCTTGCCGATTTGGTAGGCTGATCGAACAATGAAATCGGCAGCCGTTATGCCAATAAAGTTGCGGCGTTGCTTCATATCACGAGTAGTGATGCGGAATTTGGTCGTGTGTCTTTCGCCTTAGAGTTACCAGTGGGCAGCGAGGGATTCAGCGGTCAACATTATTCGCTTAACTGATGCAGTCTTTCATGTCACTCAAACGCACAAAGCCGAGCTA
>JAJDTR010000145.1 GCA_022827055.1 Candidatus Poribacteria bacterium
ACCGTCGGTTGAATTGCTTCGCCTCCTGAGTCAAGGGCTTGCTCCGATAGGCCTTGATGGGCGTCGAACTGTTGGCATACCGTTTGGCTATCCCCTGATAACCACTGTCAGCCAACTTCTCAGTTTCGGGAGAAATTGCCACACGACTTTCCTTCAGAATTGTGTAATCGTGAACACTCCCTTTGCGGCAGGTAACCGATACTATTTCTAACAGCGCCAAACACGCAATCAATTGAACTTTTATGGTGTGCCTTTTTTTACCGCTGTAGTAGACACGCTATCCCTTTGTTGGACGTTCAATAGGTTGCTCGGTGGCATCAATGATGATGGTTTGGAGATTGCCCTCCAATAAGTGCTTTCGATTCTTCAATGAAAGCACTTTATACCGTGCGCCGTCAGAAATTGCGCTTTTCAAGATTCAAGGCTTGCTTCGCCGATTGTAGAGAAAGCACCAAGCGAACGAATATTGAACGGGGTAACGTCCGCAGTATCCACCTGTCGCCCCTCGGGGGCTTTGCTGTAGGTCGAATCAATATTTCTATACACCATCCGCCCCTCTGGGGCTACCAAGATTTAAATAGGTCGCGATTCGGAGATCGCTCCTACAAAATAAGCAATCCTCAGCGGCGTGGAGTATAACTAACACATCAAGTATCTGATGATAGAGTTTATTTGCATAAGACTCACTGATACCAAACTCCATGCCTAATCTGGCAAAGGTTGGATAGTGGCGCATATAGGTGAATGTCAATAGAAGGCGATCGGCCAATGCCACCTCCGATTTCTTACCTCGTTTCTTCATCGGTCGTTCTTCTCGAAGGTTTTCGAGGTGAGTCGCCACACGCTCCAAAATAAGGTTGAAAGCTGTCTTGTCAATACCAACCGCTCGCAGAAATTGCTCGTCTGATAACTTTACTGCTTTTTCAAATTGACTCATGGGTATCCTTTCTACAACAGAAGATTGTTGAAAGGATATAACGTAAAATCAAGCCAAATAGATACTTATTTTGGAAAGATGTCTATTGACTAGACGAGGTGTAGCACAATTTTGTCCTCTTCGACGGTAACCGGGTACGTTTTGGCTTGCAGATGCGAATCGTAAAGCGCCTTACCCGTCCTCATGTCGAATTCCCACCGGTGCCATGGACACTTGAGTATCTCGCCGTCACCTTCACGGTCAAGTTGATACACGGCAGGTGACGTTACATGGGGCCGCAGCCGTCCTTGGCAGAGGGGACCGCCTTTGTGTGGACAGAGGTTCTTGAGAGCGTAATAGCGACCTTTGACGTTGAACACGCCAATCCCACCCTTGCCGCCGACAGGTACAAGTTTCCTCTCGCCTGGAGGCAACTCTTTCACATTTCCAACGACGTAGCGACGCATGTTTGACTCTTCCTAATTCTAGAATCACAAAATTCGCGGCACAATTCACAAAAGGGAGCACCACACTTCCATTTTCCAACCCAAGAAGGTCAAGACATGGAATCTGAAAGAGCGTTTAGCTTAAGGTTCTTCCTCGTAAAGATAAGATTGAGATATTTAAATGAGACTGTTATCCTGCCACAGCCTCTTCTTTCTCCGCAAACTCGACGTCTTGATTGGCGCTCACATGGTCATCCGCCATCTTTAACCGGCTAGCGTAGAGTTCACCAGCGTTCTCAGCAAAAACTCGCCGCTTGAGTTCAGGGGAAATGCCGGGCAACAGGGCTACGGGATTATCCCAGTCCCAGTGGGGGTAATCGCTTGCATAAACCAGCACCTCGTCAGCGTGCAGCCATTCGAGGAATTTTTTCAAGTCGGCGCGAGTCGGCGGTTGCTCCATCGGTTGAGTGCCGAATCGGATGTGTTCTCGGATGTATTCGCTAGGCAGTCTCTTGACCCACGGCGTGTAATCCCGCACAGACTTCCAATCGGCATCCATGTGCCACATCAGTCCCGGTACCCAGAAGGTGTCGTGTTCAACAAAGAGAAATTTTAAGCGCGGGAACTTTTCAAATACCCCCTCGCAGATTAAACTGACGACGTGAGCCATCGCAATCTGTGGGCGTGACATTCGCATTTCAAGATAGTAGGAGGGATAACCGGCAGCGGTAGGTGCGTTGGATACTCCCGCTCCCTCTGCACCGAAGTGTACGCACACAGGAAGTCCATGGTCTTGAGCGGCTTCGTAAATCGGGTGGTAAAACCGGTTGCCGAAAGGCATTCGAGCACCCGCCGGCATAATCACCTCAAACACGCTGGGGTCCCCGCCGAGCCGATGAATCTCCTCCGCTGCTTGATGCGGATCTGTTGGCGCAATCGCAATAGACGCTTTGAACCGTGAATCCACCTCAATCCACGTGTCCAATGTCCAATCGTTAAACGCACGGCACATCGCAGCCGCGTAATCCGAGTTGGGGTGTACCGCGGCACCATAAACGGTAGCGCCGGTCAACACAGCGATATCGATTCCGTATGCGTCGAGATGCTTCTTTCGAGTCTGTTCGATATTCGTTTGCGGATCTTTACCCTCGTCTTCCCACAACTCGGCACGTCGCCCCTTTTGCGGCAGGTTAGTATAGCCGACCCCGGGCATCATGGTGCCAAAGTCTTCGATATACTCGACGTAATGCGTTGGAAGGTACGGATATAGGTCTTTGGCGCTCGAAACCTCATGATGCACATCACAGTCGATGATGTTGATGTTTGAATTGCTGTGTAGCGGGGTTGTCATCCATGTCTCCTTCCACGTCGGTAGGCTCGATTGATGTCCGGTTGGTATGCTATTCTACCATTATGGAGGGAATCAGATCAATCCAATTCCTCGGATTCAACTCACAGGTGATCTCTGTCAGTATTGCACTCGTGATATCAGACACAAGACAGCGCCTGACGTTCTTCTGTAACCGGGAATTTTTATTGCGACTCCCTTCTCCCTATGCTAAAATGCTATTTTGGAGTTCCGAACTCCTCACTCTTTACCGTGTTGAACCGAGGTGCAATGGCGATAGGCTATACCGATGGTTTGAAATTCCAAGCGACAGCGGGAAATAGAATCATACTTAAAGCGTGCAACAGACCGCCCCGACTTTGAAACAAGAAACGCGAATTACCAACACTAACCGGAGAAAAAAAATCGTATGAGCACACTGATTATTGCAGTGCTGAGTTTTGTGGGATTTATTGCCGCATACCACACCTATGGCAAATGGTTGGCTAGAAAGATCTTTGGCTTAGATCCGGAGCAGAAGGTACCGAGTCAAGAGTTGCGCGACGATGTCGACTACGTACCCACAAAGAAAGAGGTTATCTTCGGACACCATTTCACAAGTATAGCGGGAACTGGCCCCATCGTCGGACCGGCGATTGCGGTCTTCTGGGGGTGGCTTCCGGCTTTGCTCTGGGTAGTGCTAGGATCCATCTTCATCGGCGCCGTGCATGACTTCGGCGCACTGGTGGTGTCATTACGCAATCGCGGACAAACGGTGGGTGACATTGCCGGACGGATGATTACACCGCGCGCCAAGCTCCTATTCCTCATCATCCTATTTATGGCATTGGCTGTGGTCTTAGCCATATTCGGTTTGGTTATCGCCATCATCTTCGCGCTTTACCCGGAATCGGTACTTTCGGTATGGATAGAGATTCCGCTTGCCGTGGGTATCGGCATCTGGATATACCGGCGGGGTGGAAACATCTTGATACCGTCTATCGTAGCGCTTGGAATCATGTATCTCGGAATGGGCGTGGGCGCTTACCTGTTCCCCATCGATCTCTCGGCGTGGCTTGGGATCCCGCTGCTCGGTCAGACATTTATGAATGCGGTGGTTATTTGGACGCTGATTCTGTTTGTTTACTGCTTTATAGCATCCGTGCTTCCCGTTTGGACGCTGCTCCAACCTCGGGATTTCATCAACAGCCACGAGTTAGTTTTGGCGCTGGTGTTGCTTGTTTTGGGTCTTGCCGTTGCCGGCCTCACGGGCGGCGCCGACCTTTTCTCGTCCGCACCTGTTGTAGCGCCCGATATCCCGCCCGATGCGCCTCCGATTTGGCCCTTCCTTTTCATCACGATTGCCTGCGGCGCGATAAGCGGTTTTCACTGCATGGTTAGTTCCGGCACTTCCAGCAAGCAGGTGGCATCCGAGAAGGACGCTCAATATGTCGGCTACGGCGCGATGTTGCTTGAGGGAAGCCTGGCTGTAATCGTTATTATCGCCTGCTGCGCAGGAATCGGAATGGGATTGTTCCAGAGGAGTGGTACCGGAGCCAATTATAGCTTTCAACCGGTTCTGAATGCCGAAACCGGTCAACAGGTAAGGCATCAAGAAGCATGGCGCAGCCGCTACGCCACGACTCGGACGGTTACTAACGCGAACGGTGAAACAACAGTTGAGGGCACTTGGCACAGCCACACTCTGGCACAGAAGGTGGGCGCCTTTATTGACGGATCTGCCAACTTTCTGTCCAGTCTCGGGATTCCACTAAAGATGAGCATTGCAATCATGGCGGTGCTTGTAGCGAGTTTTGCGGCGACGACTCTTGATACTGCCACTCGGTTACAACGCTACGTCATCCAAGAACTCGCTCAAACTGCCAAGATTAAACCGTTAACCAATCGTTATGTCGCAACAGCGCTCGCGCTAGCCGTTGGCGGCGCTGTTGCGCTTATGCCGGGACCAAAGGGACCCGGGAGCGGCGGGCTTATCCTTTGGCCCCTGTTCGGCGCAGTCAACCAGTTACTTGCCGGATTGGCATTTATGGTGATTGTCTTCTATCTACTACGGCGAAATCGACCTATATGGTTTGCCGTGCTCCCGATGGTAGCCATGCTGGTTATGCCGGCATGGGCAATGCTCTGGCAGATGTTTAACCCGAATGGATGGTGGGCAAACGGGAAATACCTGTTGTTTGGGTTTGGCTTGGCGGTTGAAGCGTTGCAAGTGTGGATGATTACGGAAGGGTTGCTGATCTGGAAAAAGGCGCGTGGGAATTACCCGGAATTGCCTCCTTTGGATGTCGCGGGCGCTCCCGCATACGCTCATTCGGCACAGGAGGGCGATTAGGTAGGATTTCGCTTCTGCGAGCTTAAGGAGCCTTTGTCTCAGCGCAATATCCGGCGGAGAAAGGGGATCTCTATCGCACTCGTTATGCACTCGTTTGATTCCCGCATACGGGGTTTGGTGGACAGAGCAACTGCTGGTATGGGCCTGTCATAATAGCATAATTGGAAAGCGCTGTACGCACTGGAATTCAAGCGAGATGATATTATTATCGTTTTGCCGACAACATGCCTGCCGGGCGACAACGCATCACGAGAAGTACCAAGGCGCCGAACACCAAGAAACGTAGGCTGCTAAATTGGATCGGTATCATCAGCCGTAGAACCTCGTTAGCAAGTCCGATGACTCCCGCTCCCAGTATTGCTCCCCTGATACTTCCCAACCCTCCGACTACCACCATACACAACACTAAGATGGATTCCCAAGGGGCAAATGCGTCGGGGTTGATGTTGGCACGAAACTGTGCGAAAAAGGCGCCGCCAATAGCGCCGATCGCCGCGCTGATTGCAAACGCCAAGAAGCCCTGAGAGCGCCGCAGTTGTGGCTCAGCATTTCCCGCTGCATCCGTGCGCTCGCCCGAGTCCGTCAACACCATCCGTGAACGGGTCAGGCGATAAGCGGCGAACACCGTGAGAACCAGAAGGCAAAGGATATGATAGTAATGTTGCCAATTATAGTAAAGTTCATGCCCCAAGATAGTCGGCGCAGGTATACCGTACACGGTGCCGTCCGGCGCGCCAATGGACTCGCCGCCATGTTTCACGACAACGTAAAGCACTCCGGCAAACCCGAAGGTGGCAACGGCGAAATAAACACCTCGAAGCCACAACGTGAGTGCCGTGCGTAACAGACCCCACAGCGCGCCGTGCATCGCCGCCAGAACCAAGACAATCCAATAATTCCACCCCAATTTCGTCATCAATAGTCCCGCCGTATACCCGCCAATCAGATAGAATGCGGCAAAACCAACGTCCGGACGACGAAAATTCCCCATCACAATGTTTAATCCGACCGCCAGTAACATATAGAGATACAGTTCCGTCAGCACTCGCAGCAGACTGCTGCTGCCGAACGGCAACGGCACGTATATCCCGCGCGTCGATAGCCATTGGAGAAAGAGATCCATCCCGTGAGTCAGCAACGGCAAAAGGATCGAAATTATCACAAAGATGGCTGTCTTGGGCGATAGTTTGTCTCGCATGATGATTTTGAGTTGTGCATATGTCGTATACTGACAAGATATGCGCGATGAGATAAGCGGAGGGAGTTAGAAACCGAGTTTTCGGAAAAACCCGGTTTCTAAATAGTGGGAGAGGTCTCTACATGGCAGTTCTACCGTACCGGCTTCATTTCCCCGGATGTGTAGCGCCCCCAATAATCTCTCACTTTTTCCAGTACCCTTGGTGCCAGAATAATGCTTCCCACGATGTTTGGGAAAGCCATGCTTAAAATGAGCATATCCGAAAAATTAATTACGTCCCCCAAACTATTGACGGCGCCAAAGATTATGAAGGCGACGAAAATAACTCGGAATACGATGACTGTTTTTAAGCCAACGCCGTTGAAGTGGTCCAACAGATAGACCCATCCGCGTTCGCCGTAATAGCACCAAGAGAGCATTGTTGAAAACGCGAACAATGCTATGCTAATTGTAAGTATAATGGGGAACCAACTAATAACACTTCCATAGGCTGTTGTGGTTAGGGCAACCCCAACGTTTCTCTGGCCCGCTTCGACAATGCTAGGGTCATTCCAAGCCCCAGTTATGATTACAACCAAAGCGGTCATCGTGCACACAATAACGGTATCAATGAATGGGCCAATCATTCCCACGATCCCTTCCCGAACGGGTTCATCCGTTTTCGCCGCGGCGTGAGCGATAGCCGCACTGCCGAGGCCGGCCTCATTGGAAAAGGAAGCGCGCCTGATTCCCATGACTAGGACCCCAAACAACCCGCCATAGAACGCATTCTGCGAAAACGCCATCGTGAAGATCAATCCAATTGTTTCGGGCACCTTGGTAATGTTTGTGAGAATGATGAAGAGCGACGCGACGACATAAATGCCGCACATTGCGGGGACAACCCGTGAAGTAGCAGCACCAATTCTTTTAATGCCGCCAATTACTACGATACCGACAACTATCGCCAAGATGGCTCCGATGAGCCAATTGTAGCTTTCCGGAATGTGAAATGTGTTCCGGAAGGCTTCGGCCGTCTGGTTGGCCTGGAACATATTGCCGCCGCCGATGGCGCCGGCCATTATCATCACCGCGTACATTATCCCAAGAATTTTCCCGATAGGTACCCACGATCCGCCCATCTGCTTCAAACCGAGATCGACATAGTACATGGCGCCGCCGGAAATCGAGCCGTCACTGTTTACCTTGCGGTACATCTGAGAAAGAACACAGGTGCAGAATTTCTCGCCCATCCCGAAAATGGCGGCAAAGATCATCCAAAAGACCGCGCCGGGACCGCCCAATTGAATCGCGACCGCAACGCCGGCAATGTTTCCCAGCCCCACGGTTGCAGACAAGGCACTCGTGAGTGCGCGGAAATGCGAAATTTCCCCGGTGTCCTCCGGTTTATCGAATTTTCCGCGAATCACATCAATCGAATGTTTGAACCCTCGAATAGTAATCCAGCGAAACCAGAAGGTGAAGAAAATTCCTCCTACGATAAGAAGCATCACTAGAAATGGGATGCGGACAACACTCTTCTCAGGATTACCGAGTTCATCGTAAACCGGCGAACCATCTCGATTGACATTGTCTATTCTTATAGATCCGAATGCCATATCAAAGAACAATACTTTCTCAATCTCACTGTTTACTTGAGCAAGAAATGATTTCTTGTTGTCTACCTCGCTTTGGTCCGCATCTGCCCAGATGAGCGTTAAACTTGGGATTACGCACAGCGCCAAAATAAAAACAACTGTCCTAACACGAAACGATGAACTATTGCTTTCCATATTTTTTCTCCTGCAATGCAATTTTTTTCGATTCAACAAAATTGCCAGCAAAAACGATTAAGTTTATCGTTCATGCTGGCAATGAAAAGAGGGATCAACGATGTTTGAACAATGTGAAAACTCCGGCTGACGTAAGCCATATAGCCTCACGGACGATATACAGTAAACGCACCCAATTACGCCTTACTATTTGCAATGTTAATCTCGGCCGTACACATTTAGTGGTTTATTTTCTAAAAACATATGGTAAGTGTTGGGTGTCGGTAGTTCACATTGTGTGAACTGTGATTTATGTGATGAAGTGATTGCTATGATTATCAATCCTTAGTTGCCAGTGATGAGTGGATTCAACCATTACCTTGAAGCCACTTTGACTCCGGGAAGAAACCGAGTTTTGAAGAAAAAAGGGATCTCTATCGTGCTCATTATCCATTCGCTTGATGGTTTCATTAAGTATTTAATGTTAGCGAGACTGGCACAAGAAACCCGTTATACCCGCCGGCAGGTGCAGTTTCCAACCGCACCGACACCCAACACTTAACCATATTTACTTAGAAAGTAAACCGCTGAGGCAAGCGATGTATAAATTCACCCGGTGCAGTGACTAAGGTCAAGTCATCACTCTTCCAGGGCAACAACCTGCCGAAAATCAAACTCGAAATTAGTTTTGTGCCGCTTTCCTTTATTATCCGTAATTCGTACCTCGGGAACGACGACCTTCATATCGGTTGTGCCCACATCAAGCCGTTCAAACACCAATAGTCCCATACGCTTCGCCCCGGGAAAAAGCTTACTTCCGTCAAATACACTGGCACGCGTAAACATGCGGGTGTTATTCAACACTCGTGTATCCGGATGGGCGTGATACATGTGGAGCGGCGCCCTATAGAAAGGATAGTAGCGACGGGGATAAAACGGTCGTCGGAAGTAGTAGCGATACGGACTCCGATAGTACGAGCGTGGATAGGGGTAGTCGTACCTGTAGCCTATGTCGTAATAAATGGATGGGCGCGGGTGTTCGTCTCGGTACAGATCTTTGAAGAAATCGTAGGGTAGGGAACCGTACTGCTCGCCATGCTCATCAATCAGTATCGCAGTCTCGCCTACCTCCACACGTTTGTTGTCCGAATTTCGGACAGTAATCTCAAAAACGGTGTACAGCGGTTCGACGTTTCCCCAACGACTCACTCCGATATAAGGGTTTATCTCCGGACGCTTTGTCAACTCAAAAAGTTCCACTTCGTCCAGAGGCTCCACCGTAATCGCCACGCCATGTTGCTCGGTTGTTAATGCTCCGGTACGCTCATCGACCTGTGTTCCCTCTCGCCCCACTACCGGCTCAATGTAGATATCAACACGCGGCTTCGCAGCGCACGCCGCCAGAAGGCTTACTGTCAAGAAAAGGGGAATGGACTTCCAAGGTTTTCGATACATCATCGTTTCACTCCTTTTTTTGTTGGATTCAGAAGCGCTGGCACTGCTTCTGGCGGTTGTAAGGAGCAAATAAGATGCCACTATCGCTGCATTCACCATCTGTGGAGCGATAGCACCGTATCAATCAAAAAACGTATTAACGGTGCGACAATCCTGTGTTAAATATGTTTCAACAAGCCGAAGTTCATACCAATCCTCGTAGGCGGGAATCAAATGAGCGAATAGCGAATGCGATAGAGATCCCCTTGCCCCGCTTTGGAAAGACTTGATTGACGCCATTGATGCACTGTCAATATATAGAAATGGTACTACAATACGATTTTCGGTTCCAAGACAATGCGGGCACAACCTAAAGCGTAATCACTTGGTCCGGGGGATTTCCGGCAAGCGCGCCGTATAGATCCGGAAAACAGCCCACCTGCACTCCCTCAACCGTGCCAACAGTGCGGATTTCTCCCGGCTCGGTTCGCCCGGTTCCTTCTGCATCGCACCATCTTGGTTCGCCTTCAGCCAAATTGCGCTCCAAAGCGCACATATCACACATCATCAGGAGCATTCCACTCGCTTTGGCGACTTTCGCCAGCCGTTCTCCTATCGGATCGCCTTTACGCAAGACGAAGTTATTGTCGTCGAAAAAGAACATCCCGACGACTTCAACACCGTGCGTACCAGCCTCGAGCTGAGGCAAAATCATCTGAGCCAATTTATAACTTGCCGTTCTAGGCAGTGCAAATACATACGCTATTTTCATAGTTCGCTGCTATTCCCTTCGAGTTGCTAGGTACTCCGAAACATCAAGAAACTTGCGCCAACATAAACGTCCCTAGATTCTAAACGATACTGAGCAAGGCGTCAAGTTGTTTTGAATGCAGCATTATGGTTCCATCGAACTCCTAATTGCCTTCCGGTTGAGGACACACTCGACACTTAAATAACTTACATTGTCACCTTTGCTCGACAAGAGCATAGAAACCGAGTTTTTTCAACGTGGAATCACGAGATTGGCGACATTCAGACTCATTTTATCTATAAATTAGCGAACTTGAACCAAAAACTCGGTTTCTCAATTGGCGGAGAACCAAACCCGTACTGATACCAGCGCACGGATACCGGCATTTTAGAACGTGAAGAGCGATTCGATCGCTATGATGGTCTCCTCGGCGTCAATGCGTCGCTTGAACTCGGCGAGGATTAGCCAGTTGTCCGTAACCGAATAGGAGGGACTAAGCGTGAATTCCGTTGAGGTAGACGATTCTGCCTCCTCGTCCGCGGCCGGAGCTGCGTGACCGTGTCCATCCTCCTCGTCACCCTCATCGAGATTGATCCCGCTAAAGCGGAGGGTCACCCCGACGGGTGCGCCTATCATGTCCTGCAGCGAAACGTTCGCCATCCCCAAAAAGTGCATCCCGTTTTCGCCTTCGTGGTACCAGTTCTGCAGCAGATCGATTTCACCGGCAAGCGTCAACGGTCCCTGTGTGAATTGCGCCCAAGCATTCAGTTCGCTCTGTGAATAGTCTTCCAGTTTGTCCATAGCATAACCGACCTTCGCAGTGATTTGCTCGGTTGGAGTCAACGCTAACTGGGCTTCGACACCCGGATTCTTTATATCCGTGTCATTCACGTCCCACACCCCGGAGAGGAGCGCGACGTAGATTCCGAGTTGCTTGGTGGGATTGATGTCTACACCGATGCCGTTATGATAAGCGGGATAGGGGATTCCCTCGGAAAACGAATATTGATACAGTCCCGTCGGCTCATCGGCTTCGAATCCCATTGCACTGAGAAACCTGCCGGCTTTGATGCTCACGCCGGACACGGTCGACTCGGGGAGCGCGTATGTGACATAGGCTTGTTCAAGTTTAATCCCGGTGTTCCCGTGATCGCCGGGACTGCTATGGACATCGACACGGCCGGTGACCGAACCTTGGTCGAGGTGGAAATCCAGCTCGAACTGGTCGAACGACAAGGCGATCTCCGTGTCATCACCGCCGCTAGTGGTAGTACTCGACATGTCTAGGAAACCCGAGATGGATAGATCATCGGTCAACTTAATCTCCGCGGATGCGGAGCCGAGGGAGAATGTGAACGCAAGAGCAACCAGGGCAACTAAACATCTGTAAGAAATTTCAGGATTTAGCATTGATGACTTAATCATCTGTTTCCTCCGTTTTTGCTTCAGTAAGGGTGAAATGACAGGTATTACGTGCGTATTCCGTCCTATATACACGCTTTCCACGTCGGGAAAAACGCCAACGTTAGGTGGCGTTGCTATACCACGGTTAACTCACGAATTTGACGAGTGGAATTTTGGCGTTTTGCCGGATCCCAATGTTTATATTATACCATATTTAGCGGGTCGATTCAAAAAAAAGCCAATATATGCCAAGTTCAGTTGCGGTAGTAGGGAATGACGATTGTTATTCCTTACAAGAGCCTTGCCGCAAAATCTTATTCCCGAAATAAACATTTTTCGCGTTCTGTACAAGTCCTGTAAATCTTTCTCCGCTCGGCAGAAAACACGTGGTAGTTGGGAATGTTATGCAGTTGTGTCAAGAGCTTATACATCGGAGCCTCCCGGTCCTAACTGCTCTCGATTCACCGAAACGACTGAACCTTACCGTCTTCAAATCTATGAATCTCCCCGTCTTTGTCTACTAAGTGAACAACCCCGCCAAGCGAATCGACATACATGAACACGCCAGATTTAATCTTCGCCAATGTCACTGACGTGAATAATCCCGCCATATTTGTCGCTATCTATGGAAACGATCCTGTTTCTTCCTGCATCAATCACGTTTAACTTGGTACAGGTAATCTCCGAGAACGCGGCGGATTTTTGCATACCGGGTGGTAAGACCGCACTCAGTATTGAGGTTTTTGGAGCACCCGTCCAAACGCTCGGCGCGTGTTCTCGCTAACCGAACAATTGTTAAATCCTCTGTACGCCCCACAACGGCGAGGGAGCGATTCTTTCGCACTGCTGTTTCATTCATAGTTGCTTTGTCCTCCATCATTGGTACTTGGCGCTACCAGAATTCTTAACATGTGCGCCGTGTTTATCGGCGACAAGCCCTGTGCCTCCCGCTTCACCGTAAACGCCGATAACCGCACTGTGTTCACCAACGACTACCTCCGCTACTCTGCCTTCACCCTGCACCCATACTCCTCCCTTGCCTTTCAACGCTTTCACAAATACTACCGGAATGCCCAGCGAATCAACCACTCGCAGACCTGTACAAGTGATCTCCCCGTAGTTGTGCGACTGGCTCTGCGCTCCGAGCGGTATAACCGAACAGATTATACCATTTCGCTTGAATAATAGTGCATATGGTGTCTGAATTTTATCGTCCACTTTCACCGTAGGCGGGGCATCTTGCCCCGCCGACTTTGCGCGGAGACGAAACTTCTTGTTCCGCTCCGCGTAAATTTCTTGACCTGATTCTCGCCATCAATGCACAAGCATTTTAGAGAAATGGTATTACCATCGTTAGAATAGCACCAACGCAACCACCAATAATCGCATACACACTGGCTTCTCGACGCATAATACCGCCTTAGTAAAACCTAATGTTGTTGGCTATATTGTCGGTATTTCGGATCGGATTTTAATTGAGGATGTATCTTGGCATGACAACCAATACATAATACTTTTAGATTGTCAGAATCATTGTTATACTTCTTTCCGTCAATATGATGAACCTGAAGGAATTTCCTATTTTTTGACTCGGCGAGGAAAGCACCACATTCTTTACATTTCCACCCTGCCTCTTCTTTACGCTGGCGAGACACTTCTTCCTAATCGTCCGTGTATTCATTTCGTGGTGCGGTCTTAAAAGAATGTAACGGCTCCCTACCAATCTGGCGGCCGTATTTCTCGAAAAACACCTCTCTATCAAATGTATTTCTGATTTTATTCCTGCACTGAGCACTAGCCGTCGAGTAACCTTCGTAATTAAGTGCCCTCAAACAATTTCTGCACACATGTAATTGACACTCGATGCCTTCTTTAATTACTCCTTTCCCAAACGCTTCAAGAAAATTAACCTCAAACTTGCCATGAGTGTGATTAGTAACCACGTATCTGTCGTCATACTTACCTTTGCGCTGCATGTCCTGTAGCGTAGAGCAGCCAGCGATGTGAAATTTATATGGACTCTCTGGGACTAAATTTTCCGCCACTTGCCGCCTCGGTAAATATTGGTCTCGGATATAAACGATAACCGTCTTACCGTTATGTGTGATTGGTTTTCCGGGGCCTATGTCAATCTCACGCAATTGGACGATTTTTGTGAAGGGCTTCCAGGGAATTTTCCCAGAGTCCCATGGAATCAAATCCGCCCCCATTTTTTTGCGCAGCTCATTCAATTCACGATTCTCTCGAAAATCGGGTAATCTCATTTTGCTTCCTTTCTCTTGAGGATTTTTACCATCTGCCTTTCGGCGTTAGTCCGCACACGAAACTCGACACGGCGTGACTTTCGTCGATCCTCCGTGCTATCGGAACGTTTGATTAACTTGCTTGACGATAAACCATTGGCAGTAACATTAGTCATAATCCATTCCCTGTTCTCTTGAATGTGGGGCTTGTCAATGTAAAGCACATAAGCCAGAACGCTTCGTGTTCTACGTTGAGACAATTCCATATTGAGAATATAGGCTTCTCTCGGTGTAGCCTCTACCGACCATTCCTTTGACGTATGTCCTTCAATGCGAATTTCCTCTATATCTTCTTTGTATCTACTCTTGCCGTCATGCGTCTCGGTTACGGTCAATCTCTCGATGTAGCGCGGAAAAAAGTCATTCAGAATGTGTCTGAATCTTGGACGAATCTCAGCACTACCTTGCTCGAATAACACATCCGGTTCTCTAAACCGCATCGTTAGGGTTTCCCTTTCCAACTCTGCATTCCATTTGTCGAGGTCGTCTTTGAACTCTTCATAAAGGTCATTATAGAGGGACTCTTTCAATTTCTCGTAGGTGACAACAATTTCCTCAATCATCTCTTTGTCTGCACGGATATTTAACATGTAGCTGATAGCTATGAAAAGGAAAACCACCATCAGCCCCGCCATCATATCAGAAATCGAAATCCAGTATTCCTCGGTATCTTGTTCTCTCGTAGCTAGGCGTCTTTCGTTCATTGTGCTCCTTCAATACGCTTCAACGCATTGGCAAAGCGCGTGAGCATGTCCATAAAGGACTCGTACTCCGCGGCAAAATGAGTGGATAGGCTGGTTAATTGGGTTCCAAGTGATTCTATTGAGTTCTTGAGCTGCCGCTCTAAGTCTTTATCCAATTGCTGCATTTGCTGATCCACGCGATCTGAATTCCCTTGAAGGCGGGCTGATTGATCACGCAATATCTCTTCCAGTTTTCTGTTTGTATCAGTAATGACCTGTTCAACCCGTTCGGACGTTCTTTGAAAGAGAGTTTCGGTCTGCTGCTGAATGTGACTGCTGGTGTTTGTCACCGTTTCCTCAAGTTGCTGAGACTGCTTAGCTAAAGACTCTCGCTGGCTTTCCGTTGAGGCGTGCGAATCGCTAATGGATTTCTGCATGACAGTTGAAAA
>JAJDTR010000073.1 GCA_022827055.1 Candidatus Poribacteria bacterium
GATTCGGTTGTCGCCTTAATTTCCATCCTGGAAAAAATCTCGTCAAGAACTACTTCAGGCGTAGCGGAAATGTCCTCCTTGAGGGTTATTCTGACCTGCGCGAGTTTCGCTCCTAACTTCAAAATTCCTTTAGTCGGTTCACGCAATACCTTCACATTGACCGAGTCTTGGTCAACACCTAATTCTTCAAGGGCACGATTCAAGGCTTCTTCAGTCGTCTCTCCTTCCATTTCAATGTATTGCTGCACGCTTAATTTCCTCCTAGAATATCCCATCAATGTGAGTCAGAAAGGAATAATGCGCTGTACCTACATCTATTTTTTTCGCTTCTGTTTTGGTGAAGGGAGAGGTTTTTTGGACGTAACAGGTGCCTTTGTCGATGCCGCGGGCTTCTCTGTCGCTTCATCCGCGCCATTTGACCCGCGCGACTGGAGATATTGTTGTGCAACGGTGAAAACGTTGTTACATAACCAGTAAAGCACGAATCCCGATGCCCAATTATAGAAGAGGAAAACGAAGATGAGCGGCATGAACTGCATTATCTTTGCTTGCATATTGTCGGTAACAGGTGTCATATTGCCCATTACCTTCTGTTGTAGCCACGTTGTCAGTCCATTAAGAAGTGGTAGAAGCCGGAGTGTATCAATGTTAACGAGGGGTATGGTAAAGGGAAGAGCCATGATGGCATCGGGAGCAGATAGATCGTTAATCCAGAGAAGAAATGGAGCGCCGCGGAGTTCGACCGCACTGCCTAGCAGGGAAAATAATGCAATGAATATTGGTATCTGGGGTAGATAGGGGATGCAGCCTCCCAGTGGGTTTACGCCGTGTTCCTTGTACAAGCGCATCGTTGCCTTGTTCAATTTCTGTGGATCATCCCTGTATTTCTCTCGCAGTTCGGTAATCAAGGGTTGCAATTTCTGCATCTCTTTCATGGACTTGTGTCCCTTGTGCGTCAGCGGATATGAAACTACCTTTACTAGCGCAGTCAGCAGAATAATGGCGACGCCGTAGTTCCGGAAAATTCCGTGCAACCCATTAAGAAGCCAAAGCAGTGCCCAGGCGACGGGCCAGAAGAACCCAAAATCAATGATTTTTGAGAGTCCAATCGGAGTCTCAGGTGAAACGGGAGCTTGCACCTGTTTTAAGATTGCGGCATCTTTTGGTCCAACGTAGATGCGAAATGTGTGTGTCTGCCTACTGTTTGCCTCCAAAGGAAAGCCCGGAATCATTAAACTAGCCGATTCGGTTGGCGCTGCAACATTGGATGTGGGGGGGGTTCCGTTGTCCTTGAGTTCCTCCAAGCGGTATCGGGCATTTAGTCCTGGCTGGGGAATCATCAGGGCGGCAAAGTAATTATTGTTCAGTCCCGCCCATAGGACCGCTTCTCTGAGTTGCGAATCCCCGAGTTCCTTTTCTGCCTTGCCAACCCCGGTATAAGCTTTTGCACCTGCACTTTTTCCCCATCTTCCTTTTCCACCGTGTTTTTGTTCATGAAGTAGTAGATCTGCATCAATTCCGGGACCGCAGCGAAGTTTGTATCCATTTTCTTGGTTTTCATTTGTCACTTGCAGCACCGACAGGGTCTCATCCAATAGATTCTGGAATCTTAATTCAAGATCGACATAATAGCTGTCTCGATAAAAAGTGAACTCTTTTGAAACCTTTAGGTTGTCTCCAATCTGCGTGGTAAAAGTGATGGAGTCCTCCATTTCAGGCCCTTCGCCGGATAGGTTTACTTCGGACTTATTTGCCGTCCACGCTGCACGCATTGCGTCTATCTGTAATTGCGGATGGGAGAACTGCACCGCTAACCAATTGAGCGAAGTTGATGGAATCAGGTTCAAGAACTCGCCTGTTTCGGAGCGATTTTGATAGGTTTTCAAAGCCCAGCTCTTGGCAATTGCCGGCTCGACCGCAAATGTAATCTCGTATCTTTCTGTCGACACGTGGGCTTCCGTACTTTGTTCAATCTGTGAATAACGTTCAATTTCATCGGTACTGTGTTGTCCGTCCGCGTCGGTTACGTTCTTGTCACCACGCGAAGATTGAGTTTCGCGTGCCTGTTCGGAGGTTTGTCCTTCTTTCTGCGCGGTTCTCTGCTTCGATAATCGGTTGCCGAAAAACAGACTCCAAGCAAACATCACAACAATCATTAATACCAGTGCCAAGATGTAACGTTGTCCCATGAAATATAAAAGCTCCTTGCGGAAAGATAAAATTGAGACGCTGCTTATCTATGGTGCTATAGCAGGATTGGATTCAGACTCTTCGTGCGAGTGTATGAGCGGATCGTAGCCGCCCGGGTGATAGGGATGGCATTTTGAAAGACGCTTTATTGTTACCCAGCTACCCTTCAAAGTACCATACGCTTGAATGGCTTCCAATGCGTATTGAGAGCAAGATGGATAGAAACGACAGGTCGGCGGAAATAACGGAGATATACAAACGCGGTAAAAGCGTACAGCGAAAATTAGAAGATAACTCATCTGAAAATTCTCACTTTTTTCTCAGAATTTGAGCTTTCTGAAAAAGACGTAGAAGGGTTTTTTGAGCATCCTGATACCCAAGATCGGTAGAAGGCGATCTCCCAACTACGATAATGTCATACCCGGGATAGATTCTCTCTTTTGATAGCCGAAACACTTCCCGGATTAACCTTTTGGCGCGGTTTCTGTGGACACTCTTCCCAATTTTCTTACTAGCCGTGATGCCCAAACGCGTGCCATTAAATGTATTTCGATACACGTAAATGACAAACTCCCGATTCCAATATTTCTGTCCTTTTCTATAGCCTCGCTGAAATTCCCACCTTTTTTTCAGTTTTTCAGGGTGTGGTGTGTGTGCCATATCAAAATTTATCAACTCGCAGTTGACTCTCCCACTCCCCTACGTTAATTCGTCCTTCAAGATAGGCTTTGTAGTTTTCAACTTGTGTTTCCATCCGCATTGTTGGAGCGCCATCTTCATCCTCGGCGATGGCTCTGACAACATCAATAGTGTCCGGTTCCAATTGCGCTCCATGCACGATTGCACAAATCATTAGGAATTCTTGTTTAATTGCCCGAATCGAAAGCGCACGCGGGATAAAATGTACTTGGACAACATTATTTCCGCCCTCGAGTCTCCCATCTTTAGATCTCCAATGGGTTACCCGGATATTTTGCTCTAGAAAAGTTTGACGGAGAGCATCTTGTTGCCATGAAACGGGTACTCTAGGGAGTGTACGTTGAGAGGATTGGTCTGTAGATTGAGGATCGAGGATTTTGTACGGCTTGAAACCGATTAGTTGTGACGGTGCTTTTCCCATCTCGAATGCAACTGCAAGAGGTTGCGAATTTTCCGGATGGGAAACTGTTTGCCGCGGATTACGACCAGTTCGCCGTCGATTGTGTTCGCCCCATTCTTCCATGAGTGTGAACTCGAAATAGTAGTCCTTCGGCGCACGCGGGCCACATGAAAGAATCAGCAAAGACACGCTGAAAAGTACGATTAACGACTTTAAGACTGGAAATCTCGCCATTTCACTTGATGTACAGGTACTTCTTCCAGGCAGGATCGTAGCCGCGAAAATGGCGATTGAGGTGAAGATATGTAAGAATTGATGGGGCTTTAGGTGAACGTTTGGTAAACATTCTCGCTTCATAGGGAGTCTGATTCCCTTTCTTAGTGTTGCATTTCTTGCATGCGGTTGCAACGTTTTCCCAAACGGTTGCGCCTCCACGGGAGCGGGGTGTAACATGATCGAGTGTGAGTAAGGCTGGAGGAAAATTCGTGTGGCAGTATTGACATGTGTACTGATCGCGAATAAATACGTTTTTTCGAGAAAACTTCACAACGCAGTGAGGAATATGCACATAGGTTACGAGTCGAATTACAAGAGGAATGGGCATTGAAGCAGTTGGCGAATGAATCTGACGGTCGGAAACTTCCTCCATACGTGCAGCGCCCTTGACAATCATCTTCACAGCGCGCCTGAGGTTACAGACGTTAATTGCCTCGTAACTCGCATTCAATACCAATACGGATGTGTTCATGCCTATCCCCACGGTGGGAAAAACAGATATCCAAGATGTCTCACATGGTGGCTCTAAGAGTTTGTTGTGTCAAAACCACGCCCAAAATCGCCAAAGCATCATCACATGTCCGAATATGGCGTTGGGAAGATGTCGATCAAATTCACCTCAATGTTAATATAATTCCAATCACATTGTATCACACCTCTCTCTAACCTGCAAGAAAAATATCCTCGCTGCATTCCATGGAGAACTTGATTGAAAGGGTAAGAACAGACACATGATTTACTAGTTTGGATTGAAAGATTAGGCTTCTGCCAAATGTGGTGCGGTGCCCGGTGATGATGGTAGAACCACCTCCTGAGATTATCAATCTCACGCCTCCAAATCTACTTCTAACAAGTTCCCTATGTGGAACACACACGCATCTTCGTCATTATCTTGGTAATACCGCCGCCGAATATGTACAAGCCGAAATCCCAACTGACAGTAAAGGTTTTGTGCTGGAATGTTACTCCGACGCACTTCCAGATGAACTTGGCGTCCGCCTTCGTCTCGAATACATTCCAACGATTCTGCGAGCAGATATTTTCCTAGACCTTTGCGCCGGTGTGCGGGTGATACGGCGAAATTTACAATGTGGGCTTCGTCTAGAATTAGCCAATAGTTCACGTATGCAACCGGAACTTGATTTAGCCTAGCGACGTGGAAATGGGAATGCGGGTTCTTTCCGCCAATTGCTTCTCGGAGTGTGGACAGGCTCCATGGATCTGAAAACGATTGGCGCTCAATATCTGCGACTATCTGTAAATCGCTCTGCCGCATGTGATCGAACTCAATTTCCGGAAAGGGCTTCTTAAATCTCATTGCTCTCTTCAATGGCTTGGCAAAGGTGAATGAATCGCAAATTGAAAGATGGATGCGATTGGCAGGATAAACGAGAGCACCTCCTCTTCTTCATTCTAGCACTTCACGACTGAGGGGTCAATCGTTGACTTCGCTGTGTTGCAGCCAAGGCGACGCGTGTGAATGGATGACATAATTGTCTCCGGTTCATCAGGTACTTTTTCTTAGGATTTTTCTCTGCATTTGTGGTAACATACTTCAGCATCTGACGCTGGAATGTAGCCGCCTACGTACCTCATCACTAGAACACCTGAGTCACATCAAGGATCAAATCATGAAAGACTTCGCTTTTACCGGAGGCCGCCCTGACCCGTTTACGTTTCCGACCGAAGCGTTAATCGAAGCAAGCGCAAAAGCGCTCCGAGATCTCGGTGGCAGTCTTGTGAATTATCCCGGCGATAATGGATACCGCGGATTACGCGAGCTGGCTTCAATGCGGTTTGAAAGACGCGAAGGCGTACCCCTTCCCGTAGACAACATCTCCCTTACATCAGGCTCAATGCAGGCACTGGATCTTGTATTAAGCACCTTTATTGAACCTGGCGATACAATTTTGACTGAAGAATTAACTTACAGCGGTACGCTAGGTATAATGAGACATCTCAAGGCGAATATCGTTGGCATTCCGATGGACTATGTCGATGGGATGAACGTGGACGCACTTGACGCACGCTTGAAGGAACTCAAAGCGCAAGGCATCCGCCCGAAGTTGATTTATACAACTGCGAATCACCAAAATCCGACAGCGGCGATTCTCACGCTGGAACGGCGCGAAAGATTGCTTGAGTTGGCAAATACCTACGACACCTTGATTGTTGAAGACGACTGCTACGGTGATATTGACTTTGTGCCCAACCCAACTCCTGATGCCTTGTTCAAACTTGACGATTCCAATCGCGTGATTTTCATTGCAACATTTTCCAAGATTCTGGGGGCAGGAGTTCGGCAGGGCTACTTTGTTGCGAGGCAACCGTACTACGACGCCATTCACGAAAATCGTTGGGATGGGGGAACGAGCGCACTTGCTAGTGCAATTGTCGCGGAGTTTTTTAAGAACCAGCTTGACGAACATCTCGCTGTAACGAATGCGGCAGTCGGCGCAAAATGTAGGGCAGTGACTGAAACGCTTGAAAAAAATGTCGCGGATCTGTGTAGTTGGACACAACCACGGGGTGGTCTGTTTCTCTGGATTACGTTGCCGGAGACTACGGATATGGAGAAACTCGTGGAGCTTGCCGGCAAACACAACGCAGGATTCAGCGAAGGGCGCGTATTTCATTATCGCAGCGATCCGATTAAGTGCATTCGTCTTGCATATGCTTACTGCCATGTAGACAACATTCCGGAGGGCATTACATATCTGTGTGAAGCCATCCGTGCGGCTCAAGTTGAGTCGATTGACATCGCGGCAGATTAGTGCATAAATGATACTTGAGCGGGATTCGATTTGCTCGGAAAGTTCGTTAGGTTGTGACGAATAGACTGTAGTCTTACCCTATGCTAAATATACAGGTGAGTCTAGACTCTACGCTATACTGTCAATTTGAGCATGGCATTGATTCGGTCGTAATATGTCCTCGTCATACGACTAGAGTGTGATTCCAAGGCAGTAATTCGCAAAGGAGGGTTGTGGGATGAAATGCCGTAATGCAGGGATTCTCGGTGTTTTGTTGGTGATATGTGCGAGTTACTTTGGATGTCTTGCCGAGGTGATGCAGCAGGGCACGAGTGGAAAGCGATTAGTTGACTATGCTCTTGCCGAAAACGGCGCAACTGTGACCGCTTCCAGATCAACATCAGGCCATCGTCCAGAGACCGTTATCAACGGTATAACATCATCAAATAACTGGAACAAAGGCGAAGGATGGGAAGCCGAGTTTGAACGCCAACATCTTAAAGACAACTGGCGAAACTGGCAGTGGGAGACGGCGCGAGCAGAAGCTCGCGGTGGAGCCTGGATTGAGGTGGGTTTTCCCGAACCGAAGCGAGCTAATCGCATCGTAATTCATTCCTTGGATTCCACGACCTATCCGGCTTCCAAGTACGGCATTCATTCGGGTGCATTAAGAGTGTGGACAGGGGGTCGCTGGGAAACAGTTGCGCTAGTAAAAAACGGAAAAGTCGAATATACCAAGGCAAATCCGATCCGATCTGCTGCAGGCGGTAAAATTGAATTCCGGTTTCCAATGATGTCGATTGGCAAAGTGAAGTTCATAATTCTTAGGAGCAACGATCGCAAAATAGCAGGGAAGAGTCTGTCCACAGTCACAGAAACGAGTACTGCTCGTATTGTCGAAATTGAAGTCACGGGAAGTGAGTCTGTCGAAAAAGTGGTCGAGAAACCTGCATCAGATGGCTCGGAAGAGGAATTGAAAACGATCATGCAGTAATTCTTCCCAAACAGAGAGCTTGGAGTATCTGTATTGTGTAAAGAACCGCGGACTGACGGATTGTTGTTGCATGAGATTGGTCAATGCTGGCGAGATCTGTGGCGTTATTCACCGACGCTTCATTAGTTGAGAATACCGATTCAATGCTTCCACCGATTATAGTTTGCATTCTGCCAATATACGATGATTTTGGCAACCACAGGTAGCGCAAGGTGTGTAGTGGACGAACCCATCATTGATGTACTGCCTTAAATCAACAATTGTCAGAGCGTCTGAATTAGTGGTGGTTTCTGACGCCGCGTAGAAAAATCGGGTTTTCCGGCAAAACGCGTTCCTTCCTCGAAGTTCAGCGCGCTTGTGCCTCGGCACCATGATTACCCTAGTGTTAGCCCTTGTTAATCTATAATCCAAGTTGTGTAAAGCAATCTCGTTCACCTACGTCACGACCACAGCATTAATGAAATAAAGGCGAAAAATTCGATGCCACAAGCAAGCCGGTTTGACAGAAACTGGGTTACCATGCCCGTCCTCATCTTGCTCTTGGCCTCGGTCATCAGTTGTGCAGCGCTGGAAGAGGCACAGTTGCGAAGACAAGAGAGATTGAAGCGCAAACTGGAAGGGTACACGACTCCACCAGGAATGCCAGTGGAACCGTTCCCTCTGCATGGTCAACCTGCCCCGTTGTTTACGTTACGAGATTTGAGCGGGAATCAGGTCAGTTTATCGGAGTTCAGAGGAAAACCGGTCGTGATCAACTTTTGGGCGACATGGTGCGGGCCGTGTCGCGTGGAGGTACCCCACTTAGAGTATTTGTCCAAAAAGTATAAGGATAGGGGATTAGTTGTTATAGGCTTGAACAATGAGAACGATCACCAAGCAGTAAGAGACTTTGCACAATCACAAATTTCCTATACTGTTCTCTTAGATGGACATGCACAGTTCCAAGATTACGGTGTTAGAGCTATCCCATGCACATACTATATTGACAAAAACGGGATTGTTCGAGATCGAGATGTGGGCTTTAATGGCGAAACGGAAATGGATAGGAAAATAAAGAATCTGTTTAGCAGTTCTTAACGCACAGGAATCATTGCCTATCCGTTAAGCCGCCCGATTAACCGGGCATCATGTTGCAATTAAGAAGAATTCTAAGCACGGTTCAGCCGCATCAACGGCTTGATTGTCGAAGGATTGGCTTGAACGGGTCTGAGTGGTTCCCACCAACTCGCCAATCACAAACACGACGAATGAAAAGACTTAATTTATCCTGCAGACGCCAGATGCCAGTGATTGCATTTCTGGCAGTCTCACTCAGTATGTCTAGCTGTGCCTCGCTTGAAAAGGCGCGGGAACGGCAGCAAGAAAAAATCAGGCGGCAGCAGAGCAAGCGTTACTTGACGCTCCCGCGTCCCGATGCTCAGATATCAGTGTCCCCCGATGGATTAAAGATTGGAAGTGACCATTATACACTAACTTTTCATGAGGACTTACTCAAGAGAAGTTCGTTGGATGAGTCCAAAGAACGTCAAGAGATTGGACACGGCGCGTTGCTGTATATGGAGAGTCTTTATAAGTATATTCACGAACTGTTCCGTATTGAGCCTCCGACTCGTCGTATCGGGATTGTACTGTATGAAACCTTTCAAGGTACGACAATGCGGGCGATAACGGAGTCTCGACATCAGACAGTTCGTCAGGGTAACGGAGTGCTGAAGACAGTTGGGACTATAGTAATGCATTTCCCCATGGCTATGTTTGACCAGAGGGAAGTCAGGGCGCACGAGCTAACCCATGCTTTTACCGCTAATTACCACCTACCAACATGGTTCACGGAAGGGATCGCGGTTTTCGTGCAGATTCAGTATGCGAAGGGAGGCGATTTTAGAGCATTCGATCTTCACGAGAATATGAAAGTCGACCTGGACGATGTCAACGCAATTCAAACGTGGAAGGGACACGCGTCAGTTGATGCCCAATGGGGCTACGGCTACTCCTTCTCGATTGTCAAAAAACTCTACGATCTTTACGGCGAGGAATTTTATCCCGAGGTTTTTCGTCTTATGGAGGCGGACAAATATCACCAGCAACTTCCCGGAGAGATGAAGACGAGTATGCTGGTTTACTACATGAGTCAAGCGGCGGGAGAAGATCTTGTACCATTTTTTGAAAATCTCAAATTCAATGTCCGCCAGTTGACTATAGCTGATATAGAATCGGTTATTCGGAAAGCAGCCCCATCTCGATAGAAAGGAGCAAAATCAGATGAAATTTCATTCGGTAATGGTAATTCTCACGATTATGATAGTCATGATGTCGTCATATGGCTGTGCCGGTGTTCAAGGCTTTTCTGCCGAGCAACAGTGGAGCAACAACTTTGTCCTAGCCGATGGGGTAAGGGCAAACGATCCAGCAATTATAGACGGTAACGTAAGAACGGTTGGTCAATCGCAGTATGTTGAAAGTACGGGAGACATGGTTATGAGTTTCGGTTCACAATCCGAATCGATTGTTACCCTCCCAGAACCCAAATCCCTCCATCGAGTCATCATTCACTCTTCCAACCTGCAAGCTTTCGATATATGGACGACTGATTCGCAAGGGAGATGGGAGAAGATTAAGGAGATTGAAAGCAATAAGAAGAAAATCATTGATATCCGACTGAATCGAACGGTGTATACGTCAGGTATCAAGATTAGGGTGCGCCGTACGTCAGACGATGCGGGCCAGCGTCGCCGAAATGTCCAAAATATCCGAGGCTGGAGAACGTTTAGCGGAAAAATCAATGCGCCCGCAAAGATTTCTGAAATAGAATTGTACGGATTTGTCTCGAAGTCTGACGCGGCAAATGCCGCCTCTCAAGCGTCAGTCAGCAGCAAAGACGAGGAGCTTGATGAGTTTGATAAATTCTTGAAGTGAGAGAATTTGGTTAATATTACCCGGATTTACTGCCTAACTAAGAACCCGTTTGAATAGTACATTTGTAGGTGCAATCAAGCGAGTGAATAGCGAACGCGGTAGAACTCCGATAGAAGACCCATAGAGATCCTCTCCCGGTCGCGACTCCCGACCCCGGCGACCATCAACCGGCCCCTTGTAGGAGCGATCTCCAGGTCGCGATTCCCCGCTCCAGCGGAGCGGCATGTCGATAGCAGGGAGAAAACTTAATTCTTGCACTCCAGCGGAGTGCCATGTCAATAGATTCTCTAAAAATAGCTTTGCTGCCGACTATTCAAACAGGCTCTAAGCTCGACTTTGTACATTTAAGTAGGATAACAAACGGTGTCAATCAAGCGTTCCAGAAAAGCAGGTGAGATTTTAACCATCTGGTCATTTTGGTTGACCTGTGAAAAAGTCGGTAGCGGTTTCCAGTACGATCACTGCGGGGCAAGGGGATCTCTATCGCACTCGCTATCCGCTCGCTTGATTCCCGCCTACGGGTTTGGTGTTGTACGGTTCTCGTTACGACCCAACCGCTGTACTTTTGTACAAAGTCGAGCTAAGTATTGGCGCACCTTATAGTCAATTCCGTTTATATGCACACATTTTTCGGTAAGTACGGTTTCCAACCCCACCTAAGGGACTGTAAAATTACCGGTTCGGTTAGGAAACCGAACCTACTGCAGCGCATAAATTTTCATTAGATTTACTATACAATTGGGTTCCAATAATTGACTCCCGATTCTGTGTACTCGCTTGAGACGGGCAGTATCACATCAAGTCTATCCGTGTGAATCAGTGAAATACATCATGCCAATCGTGATGCCGCTTTTCATGTCGGTCCTACAACCGGAATTTTGAGTTTTGATGTTCGTTAGCAATTATTCCAAGACCTTAGGGTTAGAAAACGGTTTTCCTAAGTATTACGCCAACAATGATTCCTGCCTTCCCAGTTCGTCTGTCAAGAGCCCAAAGCAACAGAATCCCCGTCTAATACTCCGATGTACGGCAAATTCCTGTAGTGCTGAGCGAAGTCCAAGCCGTATCCTACCACAAAGGAATTCGGGATCTTAAACCCAAGGTAATCAATTGTGACTGGCACTTCCCTTCGATCAGGTTTATCAAGCAGACTGCACACTTTGACGCTGGTTGGTTCAAACGACTCGATGTGATTCAATAGAAAATCTAGCGTCATTCCCGTATCGACAATATCTTCCACAATCAGCACGTCCGCCCGAAAAAGATCCTGATAAAGTCCTTGAATCATCTGCACTCCTGAAGACTTTGTATCGTTGTGATAGCTTGCGAGCTGAACAAATTCATATCGGGCTGGCACAGCCAACGTGCGTATTAAATCGGCGAAGAACAGGATTGCCCCTTTAAGGACGCAGATCAAAACTAAATCCGATTTATCATAATCCTTGGAAATCTGTTTGCCTAACTCATGGACTCGCTTTTCGATTTGGGATTCAGTGATTAGGATTGACTGCACTGAAGGTTTCATTACGTAAACTCCCCGTAGACACATTATGTGCGAAGATAAGTTCTCGCTCCTTAACAAATCCTAGCCGCTCGTAGATTCGAATTGCCGGTGCATTTTCGGCGACTACAAAGAGACTGATAATTTGAATTCCCATCCCCCGCAAATGATTCATAACACCCGCGGTTGCCGCTGTAGCATATCCTTGTCCCCTGAATCTGGGATGTGAGAAAACATTTCCAATCTGTGCGATAAAGGGTGTCACGAAATGGATTCCGGCGGCCGTGATGAGCTGACCATCGTGCCAAACACCATAGAAGGGTCCCATCTCAAACATCAGCGGCGTCCATGCTTCGACGCGATGTTCGTTATAAAATTGATTTAACGAATTGAACTCTTCCCTTTGAATCAGTCGGGCAGGTTTTACGGGTGTTGGAATAGGCTCATGAAGCAGCATTTGGAGTTCGATGTGGGAATAGATTCGATTTCCGAATTGACAGAGAACTGAGGACGATGTGCAGGTCGAAAGTGTAATCCACTCGGATTCAAGGCGTCTACTCATTTTTGTCAATAGTGCGTTTTGAACGGTTGGATTGTCTTCAGTAATGATGACCGAAGGAGTCGAAAAGCCGCGAAACAGGCTCCCTACGCCAACAATCTGCCCCTCGTCAGTTGCGACATAAATCTCGGAGACACTGATTAAGGGCGGGTATAAATCCCCTAACAACATGAGGTGATGAATCGGGTCGCGAGCTAGCCAGCGAATACACGCCTCCCTGTCTACACCCACCCCGAGGGACTTAACTAGAACTGGCATTATTGTTTTAACTGAGTTACCGGCTTTTCCAGAGAAACCCGGTTTTAATCTCTAATTTAGAGGCAATGAGTTAATCGGTCATGCCTTCGCCTGGATTGAATGAATGATCATCAAAACTCGGTTCGTGCTGCTTGGCTGATTAAGGATGGAACTGGTGTAATGTTACATTATGGAACGCGTTGAGGTCCTGAGGAATAAGTCAGACGGAGAAATCTCCTAGTCTTATTGCTAACTTTGCACTTGTCACTTGTGCGGTGTCCAATGACCCACAAAATCTCATCCCCAGAAACAAGAATAGGTACGTACTTGCGCATTCGTTGAGGTATTTTTGCGTCGATCAAGATATCTTTTACTTTTTTTGTTCCTTTCATTCCGAATGGTTGGAATCTATCTCCCGCCCGCCGACTTCGGATTTTGAGCGGCAATTGAATCTGATCGACATCAAACACGGCTTGAAATTTGCCATCAGTTACGTAGGAAGTTCCGCCGCCTGATGCCTCAACAATGATAGAAGTCATTACTGCATTTAACGCCGGAAAATTGTTATCTCCCGGAACAGCAACGTGGTACTCGAATTCGTCAATCTCGCTTATGGCGCGTTGGATAATTAGCTGATTATACGCCCTTAGAAATTCCAAATTGTTGGGAAGATTGAGTTGCCGGTTGGGAGATATACTCTCGCTTAATTGTAGCATGGATTCAGAATGATTGAAAGCTAACTCTTTCATGTCCCCTTGTATCTGACAGACGGCTAGACGGAGAATGCGCCGACGCAGCGCAGGGTGGTGTCGGAGAAACGTCAATCGATCTAATATAACTACATCATGTGTGGCCGGCTCTACGAGGCATACGTCAAGCGCGTTGCGGGCTACGTCCTCAAGATAGTCCGATTCCGCCCGCAGCAACTCGGAGTTCTGAACCAATGTGTTCTGAATATTGTGATTATAATCGCGTTTGAGAAGCGGGAGAAGATCCAGCCGAATCCGATTGCGCAGATAATTTCTGTCCCAGTTGGTTGAGTCTTCGCAAGGGTGCAAATCTTGTTCGGCGACAAATTCTTCGATTTCTGTCCGTGAAAAATCAAGCAGCGGGCGGATGAATTTTCCATCTCGAATAGGTAGTATGCCTCTCAAGCCCGTAAGCGCGGCTCCTCGTATTAGATTCATCAACACTGTTTCTGCTTGATCGCTACGATGGTGTCCGAGCGCGACCTTTGTTGCTTCGATCTCCTTTGATACAGATTCAAAGAAATCATATCGTGCCGTACGAGCTATTGCTTCGATTGATTGCCCCCGCTGTCTTATCAAGGATGGTATGTCAATCTTGTCAATTGTGAACGGCAGATTCAGGGAGTTAGCGCATCGTTCTACAAACTCGGCATCCGAAGCCGAATCTGAACGTAATTGGTGATCTAGGTGAGCGATGTGAAGTTGGCAATCAAGCTGGGGGCGTAGTTCGTAGAGTGCAACGAGAAGAGCAAGAGAATCAACTCCGCCGGAGAAACCGATAACGACTGTTTCACCTGAACGAATCATATCATGCTGCAGAATGTAGCGGTGGGTTCGCTGTAGAAAACGAGAAGATATGCTCATGCCATATCTCCATAATGGGCGCTAAACAGGCATAAAAAAAGCCGCTTGCAGCGGCGAAAAAAATGAAAGGGTGTAAAATGCCGGTGCGGAGAGTTGAACTCCGGACAGCACGATTATGAGTCGTGTGCTCTACCACTGAGCTACACCGGCAGAATATGAAAAAGGGAAACGTGCAGCGAAACACGTTTCCCATATTGAATGGTTGCAGGGGTGGGATTTGAACCCACGTCCTCTGGGTTATGAGCCCAACGAGCTACCAGACTGCTCCACCCTGCGTCAAGACGGGTTTGAAATGGTGGTCGAGGAGGGACTCGAACCCTCACACCTTTTTACAGGCGATGGATTTTAAGTCCATTGTGTCTACCGATTCCACCACTCGACCCCGGTGCAGGATTCCACTGATTGTCTCACCTTCAAAGAAGACACAGTAGTATATATTATTATACACCCTTCGTGTTTGTCAAGTTTTTTTGAAGCATCCCTCAGGGGGAACGCATCTAATTGCAGAGAGGGTCTCATGGTGGTAGGCCGTGTTGGGTTTCACTCAGATTTTGGTGCGTTCAAGCGAAATAGGCACTCGAAAACTCCCACAAGATTAGCGATTACTAACGAATTTCCGTTCAACCCAACCTACGAATCCCAAAATAGTGTCACAAACTTAGCCTGATTTTCTTTCTTATGATGCAGAAAATTTAGATGCGTTTCCCCTGAAGCATCCCTGCCGTGCGAAAATTATCCTTGACCAATCAAGAATCTTGATGTAATTTTGTGTGAACTCGGATGCAGTTGAGAAGAACTCGTACTACATTTCGCTCCGGACGGACTAGCCGGTTTTCTTTTCGATGTCAAATGCTTGAATAACTTCATTTGCCAAAAGGCTCCGTGAGATAGTTTCAATTGTGTTCAGATCCAAGTTTCCGAATATCCAGTATTTTTGCCCTGTTCGCGCAGCGCATACGCCGTTTATTCCCAAGTCGTGAATTCCTTTAACAACGCTCTCGCCAACGGCATCGGTTACTCCTGGCTTGAACCGGACTTCGACTGTCCACACGCCCGTTTCCGAAGTTGATGATGCGGAACAATCGCCGAACCTCTGGTAGGTATAATCTTGTATCACTGGGTCGGCGAGGAGTTCAGAGCACATTTGATCGACTTCTCGAACCCGAAATTCGCCATCAATCCAATAAACCTTCGCTGTTTGGATTAAATCAACGCCGCTGATTCCGAGATCCGTGATGTCTTCTAGTATTCCCTGTCCAGCGGCATCTGGAATATTGGGTTTATAGCGAACTTCAATCTTCCATTTCATTTTCTAAATCTCCTACGTTTCAGGAGTGCATTATGCCAACAGAAGACGCGAGTGCGCGGACACTCATGCTAATTGTCAGTATCATCGGATTAGTCTTTGCAATTGTCATGGTAATCTTATTTTTTAACGCGGCTCCGGCAAGATCGAACATTCCCGCCCACCGTGAATCAACGGCGCCCGCCGCCTGTTTGGAATGTCATCTCGTTGGAACAGAAGAGTCACCAACCATGCCGCACCTCAACCTCGGAAACTGTATACTTTGCCACGGATTAGCGGACTCTAAGCCGAAGCCGTGAATCAAAACGAGAACGGATTTTCCCTCATTCATACCTGTAGTTTCGAGAAAAGATGTTCAAGATACTTCCGCCGGACAATCCTCAAGATGGAGACAAACCCATTCATCAACAGTTACTGCAATTGCATGTATTACTACTAAGTCTTATTTAACCCAAGTGGCCACCTTTGTCCGACGAGGCGCAGAAACCGAGTTTTTTCCAACGTGGAAACACGAAATTGACGAAAACCAGTCCAATTTGCCTATAATTTAGCAGACGTGAACCAAAAACTCGGTTTCTCTGTCATAGGTAGCAACTTGGATTATTTAAGAAATTCGCCGGGGATGCGTGATCCGGGATAATCCTGATTCTCCGCCCGTTTGAGAATAACCTCGGGAATGTCGCCATCCCAATACTCCGGCGTCGTGATTGTAGGCCGACTGTGCCATGCCAAAATTAGGGTTCTTCTTTGATTTGTCCAATTCCTTCGCGCGGAGTGAAGGATTCGGGAATCCGCTAAGACAAGCGATCCAGCCGATACACATACATCGACCTGGTCCGGTTGATCGCTAAACATGATTGGATGGTCTTCTTCAATGAATCGAGCCCCCTGTTCATGGGCAGGAACAAGTTGATCGTGAAGTGGGATTCGCTTCAGATGGGTGCCAGGGATTACCTTGAGGCAGCCGTTTTCGATTGTTGTATCATTCAAATAGTAAGACACAAACATTGTCTGCGGCCATGGAGAGCAACTAATCGGATCGTTCCATCGCATCCAATCTTGGTGCCAATACAGCGCCGGTTCCCTCGGATCCTTCGTGAGAATAATCACCCCGCCGTTGCTGACGAAATCTCCAAATCCAAGTTGTTCGAGTGCTTTACGCGAGGGTAGCCATTCGAGTAATTTTTGAATGATGGAGTTGTCTGACCCACGAACGTTTACATGTTGTCCCTGATATCTAACGTCTGGATGGGGCTCGTGTGCATCAATTAGCCGCTCAGTTTCTTCGCGGAGTTGATGTAGAAAGTCTTCGGTTAGAATGTCATCTATCACGCAGTAACCATCACGCGTCATCTGTTCTCTTTTTTGTATAGCCGTCGTCGGCGTCATACGTACCTCCTTAGGTTATGGCTCAACAAGGCAATTATTGGTCGGCTCTTTCGATGTAACAATCGAGACTGTAAGTGAGAAATTCGGAGTAAACTGCCCACGCTTAGATTTAGCCTGAATAGCGTTTAAGAGCGTCATTGCGGACTTTGTCATGGATAGACCGGCCGCCACTTCAAGAGGTACATGCCCATTTCCCAACAAGATTCTAATCAGTAGTCGACTGACTAGGTGCTTCTGTCGGTCAATTTTTTTCAGTGTGTTCGCGAATTGAATCCACGAGAACGCTTTCCTGTTTGACTTTCTGATTAATTTCTGTAGCCGTGTCTCAATTTCATTGTTGGGATTGGGCTGCGAGTTTTCATCGCGAGTCTCACCTCGATAAAACAGTGAAAATTTTTGGAATCGAATTACAAGAATCGGGCGCCCAATTTTGCCGAAATTGCTACCCATTCCTCGTCCTGCTCAATGTTTATAGGAGACAATTGATGCGATTTCAATGCCTTCACAACTTGCGCGGCTTCTTGCTTCATGATTCCCGATAATATGACCACGCCGCGTGCGTTCAGAAATCGCGAGAATTTGGGTATCATCGGAAGTAAGACCTTAGTCAAAATATTGGCTATGATAACATCATACTCGCCGGAACATGCATCAAGTCCGTTTCCAGCTTGAAGGTGGATAACCGACTCAACATCGTTGAGCTGGAAATTATTGGAGGCGACCGGAAGTGTGGTCTCATCCAGATCAACCGCATCGATTCTGCTTGCTCCAAGTTTGGCTGCGGCAATTGACAGAATACCGGAACCTGTGCCTATGTCGGCGAGTAATTCCTTACCCTTGATAGTTTTCTCAAGTAGGCGGATTGATAAACGGGTGGTTGGATGCTGTCCCGTGCCAAAAGCCATGCCGGGATCTAGACGGATTAGAATTTCGGAGGGCTCCGGCACGATTTTAACCCACGTCGGAGCAACGACGACACAATCGCCAATTTTCTGAGGAGAAAATCCGGAACGCCACTCTTCTGCCCAGTCGGTTTCCCGAATAGCCTTCAGTGATACCGATGGCCGTCCAGCCGGAATTCCCCATTCCGGAAGCTGGTCGAGGAATTGCTGTACCTTTTGAAGGCGGTCACCGACCAGATCGTCCATCGGGAAGTACGCGATAAGCGTAGTAGATGAGGAGGTAGGTGGTTGGGCATCACGAATCTCAACGCCAAGGGCGTTCAATTCAAAGAGTCGATTCGCAACAGCCTCCGAGGCTTCTAGGGAGATTGTCACGGTAACTTGCGCCCATTTCATATTAAACTAACGGTTCAGAACCAATCAGTCGGGACCGAACACAAAGCATAAGATTACGAGGACACTATTGCCCCAAGCTATTTGCGCTTGTCATCCTCGTCATGGTGACGGTGGAATAGCTTGTCGAAGAAACCGCCGTTTTCGTGCTCCGGATGTTCTTGTTCACCGCGCACAGAAGCAAATTGCGACAAGATCTCTCTCTCTTTGGCTGTCAGTCTGGTTGGTGTTCGGATCCGGATTTGAACAATCAGATCGCCGGATCCGTAATGGTTATAGTAGGGTACGCCTTTTCCACGTATGCGAAACTGTTCGCCATATTGAGTTTCCGGCGGTATGGTTAATTTTTCTGTCCCGTCGACGGTTGGAACCTCAATTTCTGCACCAAGAGCGGCTTGCACAAAGGAGATTTTGGCTGATGTAATCAGATTATTTTCTTCTCGAGTGAAGGTGTCGTGGTGCATTACGTGAATGGCGACAAACAAGTCTCCAGGGGGGCCTCCGTTGGTTCCAGCTTCGCCTTCACCACGCAATTGGATTTTAAATCCGGTGTCAACGCCCTTTGGAATCCCAACTTTGATTTTTCGTGTCGCACGACTGACCCCGCGGCCGTTGCAGGCGCCACAAGGATGAGTTATGACACGACCTTCTCCATGACAGCGTGGGCAGGTGCGTGACATCGTGAGAAATCCTTGAGAATGCGTAACTTGCCCGCGTCCGCGGCAGTCCGGGCAGGTTTCAGGTCGAAATCCCGATTCAGCGCCATTGCCATTGCATCTTGTACAGGACTCAAGTCGAGGTACTTCGATAGTGGTAGTACTCCCATGGATAACGTCCTCAAGAGAAATCTCCAAATCGTACTGTAGGCTCCGACCGCGCCTCGGGCCGGTCCTTCGCCGCGAACCTCCAAATCCGAACGCATCGCCGAGATCTCCAAAAATATCTCCAACTATGTCCTCGAAGTTGCCGAAATCAAAGCCTGCGCCGCCCGTCATTCCTTCGAGACCTGCGTGACCAAATTGATCGTACCGACTACGCTTGTCATTGTCGCGCAGAACCTCGTAGGCTTCGGTGGCTTCTTTGAAACTATCTTCGGCGTCCTTGTTTCCGGGGTTCTTGTCTGGGTGAAATTTGATAGCAAGCTTGCGATATGCTTTTTTTATTTCGTCTTCAGTTGCATTGCGGCCCACGCTCAAGACTTCATAATAGTCACGCTTTTGCGCCATGCTGTGTTCCCTTTCTCTTATCAGCGTAGATGGTATCCCGCTCTTTTGTATTCCTTATCCGATTATTTTGGAGTCGTTTGCTCATTGGCATCATTCGGTGCATTGACCTCTTCATCGGTGGAGACTGATTCTTTCACTTTCTCAGGTTTACCCTTTGAAACTGACACCATGGAGGGGCGAACCACGCGATCATGAAGGGTATATCCGCGCTGAAATTCTTCGATGACCGCATTTTCCGGAACCTCCTCCGATTCCACATGCATGATCGCCTCATGGCGATTTGGATCGAAGTTCTCGCCCATGGCTTCGATTGGATTGACATTACGCCTCTGGAGCGAATCCAAAAGTTGTTTGTGAATCAACTGAATTCCTTCGCTGAGCGCATCAAAGTCCTTGGATTCGTTCGTTGACTCAATCGCTCTTTCAACGCTATCAATGATCGGAATAATGTCTTTCATGACTCCTTCAACGGCATACTTAGAGGATTCTTCCGCCCTGCGCTCCGCCCGTTTCTTTACATTGTCGAATTCCGCAATTTTACGGAGCATCTGGTCGTATTGTTCTTGATATTCAGCTTTGAGCTTGGCGAACTCTTCCTCAATGGTCGCTGCGGTCTCCGGTTCGACACTGTCATCAGTTTGAGTTTTATTGTCCTCGTCGCGTTGTGTGCTATCTATTTCTAATTGGTTCGTGTCGTCAGTCGGCACCGTAGTCTCCGACGACGCTTCACCTTCTGCTTTGTCAGTCTCTACCTGCATCTCTGTGTCTTCCGACATGTGAGTCTCCTTGATTTCATAGAGTATGTTCAAAAACTTGGCTCATAACTTGAGCCGTAAAATCGACAATGGACACGATGCGCGGATATTGCATCCGCGTTGGTCCAATAACCCCTATCGTTCCCATAACATCGCCGCGGCTCGTGTAACATGAATGTACAACACTACACATCTCCATACCTTCATATTTGTTCTCGCTACCAATTACCACCTGAATTCCAGCTGTCGGCTGCGGAAGAGAAAACAATCCGGCAATCCTTTCTTTCTGTTCAAGTAAGCGAAACAAAGGTTCAATCTTATCTACCTGCAGAAATTCAGGTTGGCTGAAGAAATTGGAAGCACCGTCCAAATAGATATGAATTTCCTGATTTAGAGAGAAGGTGTTACGAGTGAATGCCGCGACCGAGTCGGACAGATAGGTGTCGAAGATTGCTTTTAGGTGCGCTGTGTCTTGAGAGATTTGCTGTATGTGCTGCAAAGAAAGACCTACCAGTTTTTCATTCAAGATTCGGCTAATTCGACGAATATCTTGGTCCGTAAGGTCTTTACTGACTGGAACAATGTGGTTCTTCACAACTCCTGACGCCATCAATAAAACTGCAAGCACCTTACCTTGATATTCCGTGCTGTCATCCTCGCCGTCTATTGGGATAAGCTCGAGTCGGCGCAAGATACTTCCGTGAAGTTCCGGTGTAAGAACAAAACCGATGTAATGTGAGATTTCGGACAGTATTTTGGAAATTTGTTCAATGACTTCTTCAAAGCCACCGTCAAGTGAGGCGCATCTCTCTTGAATCAATAATTTTTCTTTGTTGCTAAGCTCCTCTGCTTCCATCAATGTGTCGACATAGACTCTATATCCAATCTCCGTTGGCACGCGTCCGGCAGAAGGGTGAGGTTGAGTCACATACCCAAGCTCTTCCAAATCTGCCATTGTATTCCGAATGGTCGCAGCGCTAACCCCCATCCCGTATCGGCGTTCAATTGTGCGTGATCCAACCGGAGTAGCCGTCTGATTGTAGCATTCAATTATTGCTTCCAAGACTTCACGTTTTCGAAAATCCAGTGTAGGAGTTGCCAAGGCTCTCACCCTATCGCAAATCAGATTTTAGCACTCTCCACTTACGAGTGCTAATACACTGTGCAAAAATACCATGCAACGCTATGGTTGTCAAGCGAAAATCTGTCGGGACAACTACCCGTGAACCGCATCGGCGAACTGCTTCATCAAGGTCAAGGAACGACTGTTTTCGATGGCAGTACCCGTCACGATGAAATCGGCACCGGCTTCGACTTTTTGAGCGGCAATCTCAGGCGTAGTAATGCCGCCGCCAAGTAGAACCGGGATACTTATGTGTTCCTTCACTGCGGCAATCATCTGATCGGGGACGGGATATTCTGCTCCACTCCCGGCTTCAAGATAGACCAACTTCATGCCGAGATATTCAGCGGCAAGAGCATGCGCCCAAGCAAGGTCGAACTTGTCGCGAGGAAGGGGCGTAGTCCCACTCATGAATCCGACTGATGTCGGACGTCCACTATCAATCAACATATATCCCGTTGGAATGGGTTCGATGTCGTATTGTTGTAGCCGGGGTGCAGCCTTAACCTGCTCGCCGATAAGAAAGTTGGCGTTCCTGCCGCTTATAAGACTAAGGTACAGAATGGCGTCCGCATGGGGCGACAGGTGCATTGCGTCGCCGGGGAAGAGGATGATTGGTATCCGTGTTTCCTTTTTGAGGGTCTCCGCTACGGGCTGGAGATCGGTGGTCAAAAAGCTACCACCTAGTAGAAGTGCATCGGTGCCTGCTTCTTCTGCTTGATGGGCTGATTCGATACAGTCCGAGACGGAAACCTGATCGGGATCAATAAGAACTAAATATCCCGCTTTGTGTTCTGTAATGGTCTCTCGAAGGTAATTGAGGACAAAACCAGTTTGCATAAGAATAGGAGCGACCCGGATCGATCGCCAGATGACAACGTTTTGAGCGCCGTAGCCTTGCTACACCCAGCCTGCCAGAATCAGATGTCTTAGTTCCAGCAGTAATCGGGGCTGGTGTTTCAACACGGTCTTGAACATTTGTGTCATGGTAACTTTTTCACTGGGCATTTTCGATATAACGTCAGCACACCTATCAAACATGTCATCACTGAACTTAAACAGCCCGTCACGTATACGACAAATATGTTTGAAATGCTTTCCTATCTGATCGTTCCAACGCGTCTGATAGGCGCTAAGGGCCTTGGCGGAAACATCGCCGATTCTGATTCCCTCGACTGCGGCTTCTGCCGCGAATTGACCTGAATACATTGCGTTAGCAATCCCTCCGCCGGAGATGGGATCACTATGGTGTGCGGCATCACCTATTAGGAGGATTCCATCGCCAACAATTTCGGGTAGACTATCGCCGACCGGCACGCAACCGACGACTTGAGCCAAGATTCTGCCATCGGGAAATTTACGTTTCACAAACTCATTCAAGTAATCGATGGCGAGTTTTCCGCCCTTTCCGGAGATAGTGCCCCCAATGCCAACCCCTACGTTCGCGATGTTTTTCCCTTTTGGAAAAACCCAGATGTATCCGCGTGGAGCAATCTCGCGTCCGACATAGAAGTCACAATAATCTGGAATGATGTCAATGTTAGAAACCAAGTATTGCGCGCAGATGTCAACATCACGCAAATCGTGAGTGCTATCAATTCCCGCCCAACGCGCAACCTGCGATTCGATTCCATCGGCGGCAATCACTGTTTTGGCTTTACAGGTGTAGTCACGACCGGAATGACGGAAGGTTACCCCGTTGACTGCGCCATCGTCCGACTTTGTGACCGTAGTTACTCTCGCTTTCACTAGCAGTTCGGCACCGGCATCTCCTGCCATCGCCGCGAGAACGCGATCGAATACTTTCCGTTCAAGAACATATCCGGCTCGCGGGAAGTCAAGTGTCACTGCTGTTTCGTTAGGCGAGAAGATTCCGGCGCCGTTAATCTGCTGGGATATCCAGGATGGGTGCGGCTGTATAAATTCGCACAGCGACGCCGTGCCGATCCCCTCCGCTCAGCGAACGGGGGCGCCGATTTCCTGCCGTTTCTCCAAAAGAAGCACGCTCAGCCCAGTTTCAGCGGCGACCTTCGCGGCAATCGAACCTCCCGGGCCGGCGCCGACGACTATAACATCAAATTCGGAGTGAAACATTAAAATAATCCCCGTCCTTCGTACGCTGGATAATATACCTTACCGTTGCGCTCCAGGGCAAGCACACCAACCGGACATCCTTTGACGCAGCGCATGCAGTCGGTACACTTTGCCTGATCGATTTTCAGGTATAAATCTATTAAATCGATGATGTTTTCCGGACAGACAGCGACACATGCCCCACAATAACTACACAGTTCTTCGTCAATGAGAATCATAATTTATACTCTTGCTGAAAGCTGAATCGAAGGAGCCTCCGGATTCATAGTCATTGCATCCAGAAATTGCACGCCTTGAAAGTAGTAACATCCTTATTTTCCACAATCATATAGCCAAATGCATCCCATGGCTATATACATGGAGCAATCAATGTTTCTCCGTGCTGCATGTTAGGCACATTAGACTGTCTGCCGCTCCCAGGCAGATTGTGCCGGCGAACATGTTCGTACAGTAGCACACCAGTTGCCACTCCAACATTTAAGGATGATTGTCCCGGCGCCATCGGGATGGATACAAGATTTGTACAAAGATTTACTATTGTCTTCCGAATTCCTTCATTTTCGTTGCCAACGACAAATGCCAGCGGACGTTTGAGTTCAAGGTCATATAGGTTATTGTTGGTTTTGGAAGTAGCTGCGATAAGATTAAAACCGGCACCTGTTAATCTTGTAAAATATCGATCGACATCCGAACAGTATAGCAGGGGAATCCGCCCAACCGCACCTCTTGACGCCCGAATGCAATTTCTGTGGAATGGGCTTGCACCGTCGCCGATAACGAGAACTCCATCTACGCCGGCTGCGTCGGCAGTACGCAGAACCATGCCAAGGTTGTCCGGGTTCGCAACGCTATCTGCGATTAGTAATACGGTCTCTGAGGTCAAATGAAAGTCCTCAGCATCACGATAGTTCATTTGTACCGCCGCGATGACTGATGGCACGGGCCGTGTAGTCGTAAGCGTTCCCATCACTCCATCATTCACCTGATAATACATCAGGTCCTCCCGATGCATACGGTTCAGGAGATTCTTCCCGTCAGAATCTGATAGCAGATTGGGAGTAAATAATACCTTTTCGACTGGCAAACCATCGTCAATCGCTCGGATCGCAAGCGTTGCCCCTTCAACCGTGAATTGCGACAATTCCAGCTTTCCACCCAGAGAGGCAAGCGTGCGGAATTCAGAGATGACAGGGTGCTTTCGCTTAATCGTCCCCTGATTTCCGTGCACATGCTCAAATTGCTTCTCGACAGGAGAAACGGTAGAAAGATCCTGGCTTCCTCGTTTGCTTCCGAGAAAACCGCGGTCACCGCAGTCGGACATTTCATGGCCGTCGAGAACTTCGGCAAGAGCGTTAATCATCCATTTGTCAGCGCAACGAAAGCGCCCAACCTTCATTCGGGGAAATGACAACAGTAAATCTCTCAATGCACGCTCGCTGGTTGCCGAAATTTCAACCGCCAAGTCCACGTCCGGTTCTTCGTCGAGAGTGAGTACCATTACGCCCTCAAGCCGTGCCCATCCGGATATGAGAATCTGATAGTCGCGCCGCCACTCACCGGTTTGCTTTTGAAAATCGTAATCTTCCTTCAACAACCCTCCCAAATCGGAGGTTGATTGCGTTGACCTCGTCGATTCAGGGCTCGCGGGAGTTTGCGCAAAACACTTCCTTGAGTTAGATGATTGAAGAAAGTTAATCGCTGCCTCGTAGTCTTTGGTTTCAACCGCCATTTGTCAGAAACCTGCGAAAACTACGCTTTACTATACAAAGTCGCCAACGCATATTGCACCGAGTCCGACCAAGATGTCCCACTTCATCCACTTCTGGATACGCAAACTGTTTTCTCTTGAAGCGTCTTTCCATAGCTGAACAAGGAGATACAATAGAACCAAATCAACACCAATAAAAACTATGACCATGTAGCGCCATGAATACCAACCCAACAGATATGGAACCGGACTAAATAGGATAACGCCCCCAATGAAAATTGAAGCAATCAAGACAGCAAGAGATTTGCTGATCACCGCGATTGTGCGTGCGTTGTTTTTTAAGTCACCTTCGGTGTCTTCAATATCTTTTACAATTTCGCGCGCGGCGGTAAACAGCAGCGCAAAAGTCGCCGGTACAAGGGTGCCTTGCAATGATTCAAAAACCGCACCTCCCGCGATGAATGTTAGTCCGGTAAGTAAGCCTACAAGGAGATTTCCAGCTATCGGAGTGCGCTTCAGCCAGAGCGCATAGCCGACTAAACTTGCAGAAACTACCAAAGCGATTATCGCTACATATCGATTGACAAAACACGCAAGCGTTGTCCCGGCTGCCATTAAGAGTATGGCAGCGATTAGCGCCTCCCTCGGCAGAATCCGGCCGGACGGGATTGGGCGTCGAGGTTTATTGGTGCGATCAATTTCACGGTCGCAGTAGTCATTGAAGGTGTTGCCTGCCGACAAGAGTAATAATGCGGAAAATGCCGCCATCAACAATCCGATATCATCAAGGCGAGAGAACTGTCCCTCAACAGCGAAAAGCCCGCCTAGCAGAACCGAGACAAAAGCGATAACGCCATTAACCGGGCGAGAGAGATCTAAAAAAGCGCAAAGTCGCGCTACTGACGAAGACATTCAACCGCTTAAATTTGAAAGGCGTGAAACGGGCCTATGATCTGTTCATGACCATGACACCATAGCATGTTTTGAGGCGCAATATCATGCTTTGGAGCCGGGATATGCCATGCCAAAGCGAGCGCTGTAGTACCAACGAACCAGTAGCAGAGCCCCTGCGAATAATATGAAATAGGGCGGAAAGAGCATGCAAGCAACAAGCGAGAGCACAAGAATGCCGACACGAGTTGCCAAGATAATAACGTGGCGCTTTGGCACGAAATTCATGTACACGAAGAATGGAACGGAGACCAATCCCGAAATAAGCGCAACTGCATCTTTGACAATCCACGCCGACAGTATTGCGATGACCAAGAGAAATAGACTTAATTGGCACGCTCGGCGCACTCCCAATACAACTCCGGTTGTCCGATCACCATGCGCCAAGTCTCCTTTCAGATCCGGAAGCGTTGTGTTAACGAAAGCGGCGCCGACACAGAAGATATAGGGAATAGTTCGCTGTAACGCTTCCGTGTTCAACGTAGCGGTCGTCGCCCATCCCAGGAGGAATGCGATGCCTCCATATCCAATCGCGTTCGACACAAGGTCAAGTATCGGTATGCCTTTCAAGCGAAAAGGTCGGACAGAGTAAATCACTCCCAGAACTGTGGAAACTGCAATAAGCGCGAGATAAACCCAACTACGGTGGAACCACACAACCGCCGCCGCAATCGAGGCGATAAACAATAAAGCCGCCTCCAGTTTAACCACTGGTAGTTTTACATATCCGTCGGCAACCAGATAAAGTTTGTTATTTTCCAGATCTGTTTCTTTATCCGTAATCTGGTTTATGATATAAACGGCACCCGCCAACATTGAGTACAAGCACAGCGTAACCCAGACACGGGGGTCCACATGCAAGTAGACTGGAATATCCACAGCTAGAAACTCGAATTTTAAGGAATGAGAAGCGGGCGCTGTCCCATGATAATGGCCTAGAAGCACGAGTGTCCAGACAGGAAATAGGAGGGTAGGGCGGAGAACTATTAGGTAATCAAAAACCGGGAGGATGGATTTTGAGAATTGATTCTGCATCCCATACCGAGCGAAACTTTGTTTTCCATCTCCGCATTTTCCCGATGTCCTTTTGTCAGTGCCGGAGCCGGTTCAAATAGGAAAAACGGTTTATAATGCTGTTTTTCATACACTCTAAATTGAATCGACGTTGTCCCCGCAAGCCCAACTTTGCCTGAAAGGTCGAAAGAGTGTCACATCGATAAACAGCTATTCGCGGATAACGATAAATGGATTCTGATGCTACCGTCTTGTTCGGCTTCAAGCCAAAAGCCACGCGATAACCTGCAGATTTGACTTGATCCGCAACTTTGGAGTTCACACATCCGTACGGGTAAGAAAAACTCTGAACGGGGTGCTGCAGTAAACTCTCGAGGATTGCTTTTGATTCCCAAAGTTCGACCTTTGTATTCGCCTCGTTACAGCGAGTCAGAAAACGATGCCGCATTCCATGGGAGGCAATTCCAAATCCCCGTCCAAATAGAATTTGAATCTGCTTACTAGTTAAATGTCGTGACTGCTTCAGCCGTAATCGGACATCCCACGTGTTTAATTTTCCGATGAATCCCGCAAGGACAAAAACTGTAGCGGTCATACCATATTTTGTCAAAATAGGGCATGCCGACATATAGAAATCCTCATATCCATCGTCAAAGGTAATCATGATGGATTTGGGGGGTAGATTGAATTGTCCCTTCCGTTCACAAGCCGACTCTTTGGAGGAAAGAGGGGAGGAATCACGGTCATCTTTCCCCTGTTTCAATCGAAACGTAGCGCCCTCGAGCTGCTGGCTTGAGGTGAGGGTATGTTTTTCAAAGTTCTTTTTCTGGCGGGAGAACGAGTCAATCGCCTGAATAAAGCGGTCAACGGTAATCGCAGTATAACCCTGATCGGCAAGAAACCGCATTTGGCGGTCAAACGCTTCGGGAGGAATTGAGTTAACGCCAAGTTCAAACCCACCATCTATTTTATGATACGCCAACACTGGGACAGATAATCCAATGGGAGTCGTATCGCTGGATGGTTGTGACCTATTCGGATGACTCATCGTCGCTCTGGCGAAGTTGAGCCTCAAGCTCGGCTACTCGTTTCTGAAGCTGGGAAAACTCTGATGGTAATCTATGCCAAGCGCCTTGCACTCGCATTTCTTGAGCGTGGGGTCGTGCCGGAAACCCGGAAACGGAACTTCCAGCCGGCGTATTCTTGGTGACACCCGCTTTTGCGAAAATAACAGTATCGTCCCCAATTGTCAGGTGTCCAACAACCCCCGCTTGTCCCGCTACCGTTACCCGGTCTTTGAGCACCGTACTTCCGGCGATTCCCACTTGGGCGGCGAGTCGGCAATCTTCGCCAATCACCACATTATGCGCGATTTGAACAAGATTATCAATCTTGGTGCCGCGTTTTATAACAGTAGCCCCATTCGTCATTGTTGCCCTGTCGACGGTGGTGTTAGCACCGATTTCAACGTCATCCTCGATGACGACGCTGCCAATCTGCGGGATTTTATGGTGTCGATCACTGACGGTCGCAAACCCAAATCCATCACTTCCGATTACTGCGCCGCAGTGAATAATCACGCGATCTCCAATTTTTATTTCTTCCCGGATTGTAACGCGCGGATAGATTAACGTCCCACTACCAATAATAGTGTCATGTCCGATGTATACAAGGGGACTGACGATAGTATCATCCCCGATTTCGACGTTATCCCCTACGTACGCATGGGCTTGGATTGCCACGCGTTCTCCCAAAACAACATTGTCGCCGATAATGGCAGTTTCATGAACTCCGAACTCGGTCCTGCGATTTTTGCGCCAAGAAAACATCTCAAGGACTTTAACGAAGGAGAGATAGGGATCCGCAACTCGAATTGTGGTTTTACCATTGCACTGGATATCGGGACCAATGATTATCGCGGAGGCTTTTGTGTGTTCCATCTCGCTGCGGTATTTGGCATTGGCAACAAATGTAATCTCATTCGGGTGCGCCTCTTTGATTCCCGATACGCCCGTAATCTCCAAATCGCCGTCACCGGACAAATCTCCATCAATTAACTCAGATATTTCCTTCAGTGTTTTTACCATTCTGCCCCCATCCGGGACAACAGGACGGATTGATAGGTATTCACTGTCAAGGAACAACTATCAACCTGTCCCATCCCTCCTTGTCTATTGGGGAGTTTCCGATTTCTCGGCATTCTTTTCGCTTGGCTCAGGCGGATTCGCCTCGTCATATCGCTCATTCAGCGTCTGGATGACGGTATCAGTCAAATCGTAGCTTGGATCAACGTAAAGCGTAACAAGTCGCTTTTCAAGAATCAGGTTATAGCCGCCATCCTTGCCAATGTCCTTAATTAGTGTCTCAATCTCTTTCAAGATTGGTTCAACGAGTTCCTTTTGCTTAGCTAAAATTGATTCTTGACCGAGTTCCAACTCGCGCTGATATTCCTGCTTCCGCATCCGAACATCGTTCTTCATGCGTTCAGTTTCCTGCTCATCAAGAAAGAGTTTCCCCGTGGCGAGCCGTTCCTCCATTGTTCGGATGTCTTCTCGAACGTCCTCTAATTGGGCTCTGAGTCTGTCTTCCGCCGTCTTCAATACCTCTTCGGCGGCCTTCGCGCGGTTATATCCTTCAAATACCTTCTGCGTGTCAACGACCCCAAGCTTGAATTGATTCTGCGCCACAGCGCCAATGGCAAACACAAATATGCCTGCCACCACGGCCAAGTATAATATCGAAATTCGCTTCATATGTCAATCCTTACCATTTTTAAGATTAAGAGTTAGTTTGTAAACAATCGTTGTGGTGAAAACCGTTTAGAAACCCGGTCCGATTGTAAAATGGAGCTTACCTCCCTTTTCTCCCCCGGGGCGGTCAAATCCATATCCCCACTCGGCTCGTGCCAACATGCCTAGAAGGTTAAACCGAATTCCCACGCCAGCGCCCTTCCTTAGGTTGATATTCTTGAAAATGTTGGGCTGATATTCATCCCAAACTTGTCCGACATCAAAGAATGCGGACCCTGTCAACTGTGAACCGAGCGGAATACGGTATTCAAAATTTGCAAAGAAAACCTTGTTTCCACCGTAGCTGTATAATTCATTACTCCGCGGGGGCGGATAAATGGAGTAATCTTCGTAACCACGGACAGTATCAATGCCACCCAAGTAGAATCGTTCATAGCGTAAAAACCAATCATCGTTGGTTCTGCTGTTCAAATAGCCCGCTCTCGCGTGAGCCGCAAATACATGATTGCGCCATGTGCCTCGGAACCAGCTTGAGTCCAAGGTATATCTCTGAAATTCGCTGTCAGCTCTTAATAGACCGCCTCCGGCGTGTTCATACGAAAGAGTATTCAGGGAACCGGAAACCGGATCGTAAATGCTTGTTAAATAATCGCGCGTGTCTCTGGACAAGAATAACGTAACACTTCGAACGGAACGATTGAACGGATGCTGGCCATGTCTATAGACATCCAAGTTCAATGCTTCTTCTTCCTGACGGATTACGTATTTCTGCGTAGCATCGGCTCCATCCTCAAGATCTTCGATTCTCCATTCGCGCCCGGGCGAGTAAATCGAAGTAGAGGCGTTTTCAGAAAGAGCAGTCCCGCTTTTCTCAAATTCCGCGCTCAACTCATCCGAAACGCTGCCACTATTAAGACTTGCTTGGTGATTTAGGTCAATAGAGAAAAGGGGATCGCCGCGGTTGTCGTGTGTATACTCGTTTCTGAAACGAACGGATACATCCATGTCTTGTGCAATGGATCTTCCTATTGTAACCGCCCCCCCTTTTCGTGAATAAACGGAGCGGTCCAATCCGCGGTCACGGTACACAATCGAATGGTAATATCGGCGCAGCCGTCGTGTGTTGTAGAGGCTAACATTCAGACGTGTCGGGGTGCCGAAAATCCAAGGTGTGTTGAACCGGAGTTCTGCGGTGTGGCGATCGCGCGTACCAAGTTCTCCTTTTAAGTGCACGCGGTAAGCGCGCCCAAATAGGTTATTTTCTCCGATTTCCGCGACACCAAATATGCCGCCTTCAGTACCATATCCGCCGCCGAGGCTGAACATGCCGGTCCTCGACGTTTCGGTGACTTCAACCTTGAGATCGCGACTGTTCTCGCCTAAGGCGTTTGGCGTGGGTATAAAGTCGATATTTCGGATAAATGGCCCCATTTGGAAGAGCTTCTGCCGAGCTTTACGCAGAGATTTCACATCGAGAAATTCTCCGCGTTTGAGATTCACTCGATCGAGTTCCCGCTTTACGACATTCTTCTTGGTCTTCTCCAATCCGTCAATTTCAACGTTTTCGATGACAATGACATCCCCTTCATTAATCTCCATTGCGATGTCGACAACGCCCGTTGTTTCGTTAAATTGCGGAACCGGTGATAACTCTGAAAGGAGGTAGCCTTTATCGTGGTAGGCTTTTTGAATTTTTTCAATCGATTCCTGAAACGTGCCTCGGTCAAAGATTTCGCCTTCAACGGGATCTAGCATATCGCGAATCTTATCTTCTGAAAAGGCGGGTTTCTTCGCATGTAGGACATTAATCTCATAGGCGCCTATTATGTATTCGGGACCTTCATCAACGGAAATATCGATTATCAGTCCGGAGTCATCTGCGGTAAGGCTATGTTCATATCCTTCAACTTCGATCTGCGCATATCCCTGATCTTGATAATAATGCCGCAAAAGGGTCATGTCTTCATCCAAGAGGTTTTCATCGAAATTCTTACCGACACGAGTTTTGATTTTTTTGCTCAGCGTCTTGGCAGGGATGTCGCTGTTGCCGACAAAATTAATCTCCTGAATCTTGATGCGTTCTCCCTCGTTGATCTCAAACGTGACCTCAATCGTATTTGTATCCTGATCAACATTCGCGTCAGACGTTATCTGGGCAAGGTAATAGCCTTTTTCCTTGTAGACCTTTCGAATAGCTCTTTCGCTTTCCCAGCGGCGCTGGTCGCTATAGATTTCACTAGGCTTAAGCGTAATGGCATCCTGAATCTTGCCCTTCTTTAACTCCTCATTCCCAACGATTTTGACACTTTCGATTTTTGGACTTTCAACCAGCTTGTAAATAACTTCCAGGCCGCCGCCGTCAGCCGGTTCAACTTCAACTTGAATCGGGGATTCTCCTGCATCACTAAAGTCGGAGAAGAACCCGGTGTTTTTGTAAAGGTTTTTTATGTCTTCCGAGAGACGATCAGGAGAGATTTCCTCGCCAACTTTTGTTTGTATATGTATTGCGAAAAAATCTTCCGGCGTATTTTTTACCCCTTCAAAGGAGATTTTCTTTACTATTAAAGCGCCGTCAACGGCTTCCGCCGCCGGGTTCTCCGTGTCCGCTTCCTCTTCTGCGTGAGCTAGCATTAGACTATTCGCCAATGCAAAAAGCAGAATCAATGTGCTGAATGCAATTCTGGACATGTCAAAACACCTCCCGACCGTGTGTTATTGTGGATTACACAAGCGTTCAATCAGGTTATTCCGATGCGGGGCAGGATGCCCCGCCTACGGGTTTGATGTGCGGGAAATTATTTGATGGATTTCCGCATGCTGCGTATCGTCCCACTGGTATATTTAACAAAAACTTGGTTGATCGCCACCGTTCCAAATCTCAATGTTTAAATTCCGCGAGACAGAATCAGAGTCGAGGTTTTTACAGCGCAACTACATCTTCTATCGTAAGAACAGTGTTGGGCTATACAGTATCAGCTACAAGTTTCAATTGACACGAATCCGCCATCCAAAAGGGTCTTCTCTACGACCGTATTGGATGCCGGTAAGTTCGTCATACAGTCGGCGAGCAAGTTCTCCCGTCTTGCCATCTGCTATCTGGAATTGCTCGCCTTTATAGGATATTTCGCCTACCGGAGAAATAACCGCCGCCGTCCCTGTGGCAAACATCTCTTTGAGCGTGCCCTTTCGGTATGCATCAATGACCTCATCAATCGAAATCAGCCGTTCAGAGACGCGTAGTCCCCAACGCTTGGCAAGCTGGAGCGCCGAATCTCGCGTGATTCCCGGCAAAATGGTGCCTTTAAGGGGAGGAGTAACAAGCTCATCGTCAATCAAGAAGAAAACATTGCTTGTACCCACCTCTTCTATGTATTTGAGCTCGTTTGCATCAAGCCATAAAACCTGAGTGTACCCTTTCACCGCAGCTTCCTGCGAGACGAAAAGAGTTGATCCGTAATTTCCAGAGGTTTTCACGTTGCCGACACCGTGTTTTGCCGCACGTACATGCGTGTCAGAAACATAGATGCGAGTTGGATTGAAGCCTTCGGGGTAGTAAGCGCCTACAGGAGAAAGAATGATGTAAAACAAATAGCGTTCCGAAGGTCGGATTCCAATCATCGGCTCGGTGGCAATCATTGTGGGGCGAATGTATAAAGAGGTGCCCTCGGATTTCGGGAGCCATTCACGATCAATCAGAACTAGCTGTCTCATCGCCTGAAGAAATAGTTGACTATCCACCTCTGGCATGACCAACCTTTGCGCCGAGGTGTTCATACGCTGAATATTCTTCTCGGGTCTAAACAGACCGATACCGCCGTCTGCAAGGGCATAGGCTTTTAAGCCCTCAAAAACCTCCTGGTTGTAGTGTAATACCATTGCCGCCGGATCCAAGCGCAAGTGTTGGTAAGGAACAATACGAGCATCATGCCATCCCTTCCCGATGACATAGTCCATCAGAAACATATGGTCTGTAGTGTATTTACCGAATCCTAACTGCGAATCCTTTGGACGATTCTGCCGGAGATTTGTTGATTTTGTTATCTTGATTTCCATGACCATCAGTCTTGGTGTATTCTAATGATTCTTTGGCTCGAATGTCTCAAACAGGTTTTGATTCATAGATCGATCACTTGGACTTGATTCGAGACCCTTCCATCTACGAGATGAATCAACCGATCAGCTCGCTGTGCTAGGGCTTGATTGTGGGTGACTATAATAAAAGTCTGGTCGAAACGATCATTCAAATTCCACAATAGATCCAACACTGCCGCGCTCGTTTTACGGTCGAGATTTCCAGTCGGTTCATCGGCGAGTACCACTTTGGGCTGATTGATCAAGGCGCGAGCGATGGCTATCCGTTGTCGTTCGCCTCCTGAAAGTTCGCTGGGGTGATGTTCAAGCCGTTCGGACAATCCGACGTAATCGAGTAACTCTCCGGCATCGGCGCGCGCATCATGAGCATTTCTTCCGGCAATCAGCGCCCCCAGTGCCACGTTTTCAATAGCTGTAAACTCCGGCAACAGGTGATGGAATTGGAATACGAACCCGACTCCGAGATTCCGAAATCGATCCAGTTCTCGGTCGTTGAAATCGAAGATGTCCTGGTTTTCGTAGTAGACTTTACCCTGCGTCGGGCGATCCAGCCCGCCGATTAGGTGTAGCAGCGTACTCTTGCCGACGCCTGACGCGCCGATGATCGCGAGAATCTCGCCTTTTTGGATCTCTATATCGATACCCTTGAGAACGGGAAGTTCTTTTGCTCCATCGTAATATGACTTGTGCAGATCAACCGTGCGAATGAGATTATTCATATCGCAATGCCTCAACGGGGTTTAGATTTGAAGCCTGCCAAGCCGGATACACTGTCGCAAGCCAGCAGATTGCAAATGAAAGAACATTCATAAAGCCAACAAAGAGCCAGTTAATTTTCACGGGCAGGCGGCTTAACTGATATACTTGGCCATCTATGTATATCGGCTGCGCGAGGCAGTAAAGAAACAATCCGATTGTCCCAATCCACAGCAAGCCAAGCAATCCCTTGAAGCTGAAATGCAGTGCTAACGTGCGTCGAAATGCAATAAAGAACTGAATACAGATCGGTATTAAAATCAGCAGCGCAAACCAACGTGAAGGGCGATCATACTCTACTTGATCGAGCAGCCAAGAGATGCTCACGCCCAAGACTGTACCCAGTATGCCACCCAACACACCGATAGTGCAGCCTTGAACCATGAAGATTTTGAGGATGTTATGCTTGGAAGATCCCATCGCACGGAGAACCCCAATGTCTCGAGTTTTCTCCATAACCGTCATAATCAGTGTGCTGGCGATATTAAATGCCGCAACCAGGATAATCAATGCTTCAATAATTACGGTGACAATCTTCTCTAACTTTATGGCTTCAAACAGGGGAGCATGCGTGTCCACCCAAGTGTTGGCAATCGGTATGCCACGAATCCCTCCATCAAGGCGGATTGTTGATGCAATCTCTTGCCGCACCTCGGATGCAATCTCCGCACTTGATGTGCGCACCTCAATCATATTAATCTGGTCGGGCAGCTTGTTATAAAGTTTCTGTGCCGTGTCCAAGTAGACAAAACCGAGCACATTGTCGTAGGTGTGCATTCCCGACTTGTAGATCCCAACCACAACAAAGTTACGTGTATGGGCAAAGAAGGTGGTTGGATTCGCGGGGTTTCGTTGCATTCTGGATACCAATCGCAACACATCGCCTTTTACAACGCCCATGTTAGTGGCGCCAGCGTCTCCTAGAACGATGCCACCGAAGATAGTTTCATCCGCTTGCAAGCGAGCACTTTCAATCAGGGGCGAGTTCTGGAAGTCTACAGGTCCATCAAAAAACTTTGAGAAGCCTGTTACCCGATTTTCCCTCGCCGGATCAATGCCTTTAACGAAGATAATCCTCCGAGGCGAGTCTTCATGTGTGGGCCAAGCGGCAATCTGAGTGTAAATGACGGGAGAGGCGGCTTCGACCCCGTCAATAGCCTCGATCTGCTGGATGGTGTCCTGATAATTCGAGAAATAATTTCCGGCGGATGCGCGAACGGTCACATGGGCTTCATTGGCGAGGAATTTCTCCTTGAGCCCGTGTTCGAAACCGTTCATCACGGAAATAACAAGAATAACAACCGCAATACCAAGCGCAACACTAATGACAGATATGACGCCGATGATCGAGATAAAGGACTGCTCTCTTCGGGACTTTAGGTAACGAGAAGCGATAAACCACTCGAATTTCATAATGCTGGACTAAATCATCTAGATTAGGTTTGGTCTTCGGGGCGCATTTGCGGAAAAAAGATAACATCCCGGATGGATCGCTGATCTGTCAACAGCATGGTGAGTCGATCGATGCCAAATCCGAGACCGCCGGTCGGCGGCATGCCGTATTCCAATGCTCGGAGATAATCCTCGTCGACCATGAAGGCTTCTTCGTCCCCGGCTTCAAGTTTCTTGCCCTGCTCAATAAACCGTTCGCGCTGATCTATCGGATCGTTCAGTTCACTGAAGGCGTTTCCCATCTCCATGCCAACCATGAAATACTCGAATCGCTCTACAAAACGTTCATCGCCGCGTTTCTTCTTGGCCAAAGGCGACACTTCAATCGGGTAGTCGCAAATGAATGTCGGCTGGAGTAACTTGGGTTCGACGAGCGTGTCAAAAATCGCCGCGATTGTTCCTCCCCTCGATTCAACTCCGTCCAAATCAACCTTTGCATCCAACGCGGCATCTTGGAGTGCGCCGTCACCAAGGGATTCTACATCAATCCCGGTCTTCACACCGATGGATTCAATCATGGTCAGCCGCTGCCACGGCGGTTCAAGCGAGATCTCTTCGCCCTGAAAAGTTATCTCGGTGCTTCCGACCACCTCTTTCGCCGTGTGAGCAATCAGTTGTTCCGTGAGGCACATGATATCTTCGTAGTCCGCATATGCCTGATACAACTCAAGCATCGTAAATTCGGGATTGTGATCGCGGTCCATGCCTTCGTTCCGAAAGTCCTTTGAAAACTCATATACGCGATCAAAGCCGCCGACAATCAACCGCTTCAGATAGAGTTCATTCGCAATACGCAAGTAAAGTGTCTGGTCCAGCGTATTGTGGTGGGTGATAAATGGCCGCGCGTTGGCTCCGCCATAGATTGGTTGAAGAACCGGCGTTTCAACTTCAATAAAACCAATGGCGTTGAGATAATCTCGGATCGCCTGAACAATTAGGGTTCGCTTGGAAAAAACATCCTTTACCTCACGATTCACGATCAGATCGGCATAGCGCTGGCGGTAACGTGTTTCCTTGTCTTGTAAACCATGCCATTTTTCGGGCAGCGGCCGGAGTGATTTGGATAGAAGTTCGAGAGCGTTTGCCAACACTGTGAGTTCGCCTGTCCGCGTACGGAAAACAACCCCTTCGACGCCAACGATGTCGCCCACGTCAAGTATCTTGTAGATATCGTAACGGTCATCGCCGATGACGTTTTGACGCACGTAGATTTGAATCAGCCCTTCGGAATCCTGTAGGTTGGCAAAACTACTCTTGCCGTGATCCCGCTTGGTCATGATACGCCCGGCAATGCAGATTGGTTTACTTTCGTCAGGAGTTTCTTGGATTGCGGCGAACTGTTGATGAATTTCTGAGGTGGTGTGTGTTGGCGAGTATCGGTACGGATATGGATTTGCGCCGAGATTTCGGATTTCTTCCAACTTTTCCCGGCGCTGTGCGATCACATTACTGGGTGCTTCCAATTTTCATATCCCTTCAATGTCCATCAAGCTATAGCGCAATAGTATAGCACGCCCAAGTGATTTAGGCAACTAAAATCAAGGGGTATGAACATGGCTCTGCCGCGGCGAATCACGTCATGACTTGTGTTGCTGTTTGTGTTTCAGATAACCTTCGATGAAGGCGCTCAAATCGCCATCCATGACCGAGTCCACGTTACCGGTTTCTATGTTGGTACGCAAGTCTTTGACGAGTCGGTAGGGATGCAACACATAAGAGCGGATTTGACTTCCAAAGTTGATGTCGAGTCGTTCCCCTTGAATTTTTGAGATTTCTTCACGTTGCTGTGCTTCATAAAACTCGTACAGTCGCGAGCGTAAGATTTTCATCGCGACTTCGCGGTTCTTGTGTTGTGAGCGCTCATTTTGGCATTGAACCACGATTCCGGTAGGGGTATGAGTTATACGCACCGCCGAGTCAGTGACATTCACGTGTTGTCCGCCTGCCCCGCTTGAGCGGTAATAGTCGATTCTCAGGTCCGCGGTGTCGATTTCGACCTCAATGGTGTCATCTATTTCGGGGCTGACGGCAACGGCGGCGAAAGAAGTGTGTCGACGGTGGTTGAAGTCAAAAGGTGATAGGCGAACCAATCGATGTATGCCCGCCTCTGCACGCAGATATCCGTAAGCGTACTCTCCGGTCACGAGAATGGTGACCGTTTTGATTCCGGCTTCATCGCCTGGAGTCAAGTCCAGAGTTTCTGTTTTGTAGCCGCCGCGTTCGCACCAACGAACGTACATTCGCATCAACATGGATGCCCAATCTTGCGATTCGGTGCCTCCGGCGCCGGGATGGATATACAGAAGCGCGTTATTGATGTCATGATCGCCGTCAAGCATAAGCTTGAGTTCGATGTCTTCAACCTGCTTTGAGATCTCCTTCAGCCCGGAATCAATTTCATCGTTGAAACTCTCATCGTCTTCTTCAATGGCGAGATCGATCAATACTTGGAGATTCTGTAATTCGGATTCAATTTCGTTGTACTGCGTTACCTCGCTGCGGAGTTGCGCCATTCGTTGGCTGGTTTTCTGAGCTTGCTGCGGATTATTCCAAAAGTCCGGTTTTGAAAACTCTACCTCGAGCGCCGCCAGATCGTTCTCTTTATTCTCTAGGTCAAAGATACCTCCGGAGTTCGGCGAGTCGAGTATTCATGGCATCAACTTCGGGTTTAAAATCTGCAATCATATTGTGTATCCTTTCGTGTTTTGAGCGTGTCCCTTTCAGGACTTACATGGTTGTTCCTCGGCGCGTCGTGGCGGGGACTCACTATGCGCGATACGTAAATTGTAATGGAATCTTTACCGGAGGTCTTTCAATCAACTGAGATCTGATTAGAGAGATCCAATCGGTACTGCGACTTGCCCAAACAATTGAAACTTCCTTTGCCGTCGCGGGTATGGATTAATGGAGGTGATAATGACGTTTTCGCAGGAGAAAAGTTGGAAATTCGTCCAGCTATTGAGTATAAGGTGATGGGAGGTTCAATTACATTATGGTATTTGCCCTTCATGGCCTACCAAATTATACTTGAGCTATGTAAAGTTGTCAATCGAAAGGCAGGTATCAACCAGGGGAAACGCATCTAATTGCAGAGGAGGTCTCATGGTGGTAGGCCGTGTTGGGTTTCACTCAAATTTTGGCGCGTTCAAGCGAAATAGGCACTCGAA
>JAJDTR010000153.1 GCA_022827055.1 Candidatus Poribacteria bacterium
GTGAAGTCGCAGATCGGATCCTTTTCTTCGACGAAGGAATGATTGTAGAGGAAGCACCCCCTGCGGAGTTCTTTGATAACCCAAAGCACGAACGTACAAAACTCTTCATCTCACAGACATTGCAACATTAGCGTTTAGCCCAAGAGTCACAGTTGCGATATAGTTTTGAATGGCATATTGAGAAAGAAAAGCAAAACAAGTGAAGTCACAGGATCTCTTTTGTACAAGTAACAACTGTTTTTCAAGATGCAAATCAAATTACCACTTTTGACGAAGCTCACAGTGATACTGAAAATCGTTGAATAACTTTAGGTTTCGACAGAAACGGTATTTTATCTGTTGTTATACACACTATTGATGAAACTGAACACTACATGAATATCCGTATCATTTCGGCTCGTAAAGCGACTTGAGCCGAAACTAAATAATATGAGGAATTTAACCAATGAAAGCAGAATATGATTTTTCAAAAGGAAATCGCGGTAAGTTCTATAGGAAAGATGCCGTTTTGCGACGGAGACACCTCCAATACTGGACGAAATCCCTTAACTTAGTCCCATAGGATGGGGAGGAAATCTCTATCATCCCCCGCACGGTAGGTGCGGTTTCCAACCGCACCGGCACCTACGGAAACCAGCGCCATGAGTCATCTTTTGTGGCGCACCCATCAGTGAATGAACTGGTATTCCCTCGCTCACCTCTACATGGAGATTAACAGTTCAAGACATTGAAGTAGCGTGACTTGCACCCTAAAACGCTTAACTTGATCCCTATGCCCTCCTTAAACCGAATACCCTCAAGAAATTCAAAACATGACTCTGTGTAGGAAACCGTCCCATAATCTCTACTAAACTGATGATTTGACACGCCCAAATATGATTTTTACTTCCAAGTTGTGTGCAAAAATACGGTTTTCGGGATAAGGTCCTGGCAAAGCAACAACTACAAATTACACGAGTTATCGCCCGGCAAAAAACCCAGATTGGACATGTGTGTAAGTTACCCTTAATCGCCACTAGCGTTACGCTGGTTAATAGCTTCCCTTGTCATTCCGATCAGCGTAATTGCCCAATTCATGCCTTGGCCAAGTATTAACAGCTCTTCGCCCTTCCATGCCACGAAACACCAATCCAGGAACGCTTTAAGCGCTGCAACCAATTCCTCATCCGAAAGGTTGCATTCTCTCTTTAATTCTTCTCGAGTAGCATTTTCGTTGCCTTGTCGAAAAAAAAGGTATTTACAAATCCGAATAGTGTGCGGATTGGTGAAGGCATCTGCAAAGGAAGCCACATTTCCATCACTAACTTCAGAAGAGTCGAAATACTCTTCCTGTTTCATCGTGTGGATACTATATGCCAAGTGTTCAAGCGAATCAGCACTTCCCCAACAGCCCATGAAACCCCATCGAATCATCTGTTCATCGCCCAACGGTAATTTGCGAAATTCATTAATCGCCTGTGCGATGGAATCTCCCCGATCTAGGCGTTTTAATAGTTGGCGAATTGTCGCTAACTCTTCGCGAACTGAAATGATGTCCTGCGTAACTTGCTCGCCAAATTTGCGGCTGATTTCTATCCTGCTGTCGATTTGTCCTGTGCTCATGAGTAATACCTCCTCTTTTAATCGTCTTCTAGCGCGATGTAACATACTTTTAACAGCAGCCTCCGATTTGGAAAAGTAGGCTGCAATCTCTTTGTAGGAGCGATCATCGTAATAGAACATCCTGATGATATCGCGATGTGATGGAGAAAGCGCATTGATTGCCCGTCGTAATAAATCTTCCTGCTCTTGTCGTTCGAGCAAATCGTGAGGCGTTGGTTCGTCGTAGCGGTTATACCGCTCATACAACTCGCCATCCCCGGAGATGTTGGCGATTTCGTCCAAACGTACAGTGGCTTTGCGCCGTCTAAGCCAAGAAACTGCGGTGTTGACCACGATCCGACGCAACCACGCGCCGAATTTTCCAGCCTGCCGCAATGTATCAAGTCTGAAATACGCTTCAACGAACGCCTCCTGAGCGATCTCTTCGGCTTCAGATATATTCCCGATCTGACGAAATGCCCACTGCTCCGCCAATAACTGGTAACTATCCACCAACTTGCGATAATCATCGAGGTTGCCAGCTAATACAGATTCTACCAAACGGGCATCGAAATTCTTCATGCTATCGGTTCCTTGTGCCTAGGTTACACTGTATTGTCGCACAGGACCTCAATATGTTTCTCACATTTTTACACATGTGCAGCGATTTTCTTCTCTTTACAAACGCCACTCCGACTGATTTCAATCTAAGCTTCTGTACGATAGTATTCACTCTCAAAAAAATAAGGCGTTTGTTTGGGAACATTGCACTCCCGAACAAACGCCTCCATTTGTCGTTACAATCCTTGATTGTCCGTTCAGTACCCTTCAAATCCCTCTTCTGCTCTCATACGCCGAAATATCCGCTTCGAACTGTAGCGTCCAACCGATTTCATCCAATCCATTCAATAGACACTGCTTCTGAAACTCACCAATGTCGAATGCGTGAAGGGTCCCATTGGGCCGGGTCACAGTCTGTGATTCCAAGTCGATAGTCAGCGCGTAACCTTCTTGAGCCTCAATCTGTGCGATAATGTCCGCAACAATATCCGCCGGCAGGGTAACGGGTAGAAGCCCATTCTTAAAGGAATTCCCGCGGAAAATATCTGCAAATGACGAAGCAACAATCGCTTTGAATCCGTACTGCTGCAATGCCCACGGTGCATGCTCCCGAGAGCTACCACAACCGAAATTAGCTCCTGCGACGAGGATGCTCGCCGACTGATAACGCGGAGCATTCAGCACGAACTCCGGATCGGGAGCCCCGCTGTCAAGGAATCGCCAATCGTAAAAGAGGTAATTCTCAAAACCGGTTCTCTCAATGCCTTTGAGAAATTGTTTTGGAATAATCTGATCAGTGTCTACGTTAATCCGATTCAGTGGTGCAGCAATGCCCGTGTGTTTCTTGAACGCTTCCATACTAGCTTTTCCCCTCAATTTCTTTGGTGTGAAGTATTCACCACATGTCAAATCTTTAGTTTGATTCCCATTCTCGAACGTCAACAAAGTGCCCGGCAATCGCTGCTGCTGCCGCCATCTGTGGACTGACGAGATGTGTACGTCCGCCTTTACCTTGTCTGCCCTCAAAATTTCGATTAGAAGTACTGGCACACCGCTGTTGTGGCATAAGGATATCCGGATTCATCCCCAAGCACATGCTACAGCCTGCCTCGCGCCACTCAAATCCGGCCGCGCGAAAGATTTCGTCTAACCCTTCAGCCTCTGCTTGTCGCTTGACACTTGCAGAACCGGGCACAACAAGGGCATTTACCGTTTCGGCAACCTTGCGCCCCTTTGCAATATCCGCGGCTGCACGAAGATCGCTGATTCGGGAGTTCGTGCAACTTCCGATGAAAACCTTATCAATATCAACATCGGTAATCTTGGTTCCCGGAGTGAGTCCCATGTATGCCAGTGCACCCTCTGTTGCCCTTTTGGCATCGTCGGTCGTTATCTCCTCTGGATTGGGTATGACGTCCGTTACATCTGCACCCATGGCGGGATTCGTACCCCACGTTACCTGCGGAGCCAGCGATTGAGCGTCAATGTGGAGCGACTTATCGTACGCCGCGCCTTCATCCGTCGGTAACTCTCGCCATATCTCCACAGCTTTGTCAAAATCCTGTCCTTGCGGGCTAAATTGACGATTTGCCAAATACTCATAGGTCTCGTCATCCGGGGCGATTAGCCCCGCTCGCGCCCCCGCTTCGATGGACATATTGCAAACGGTCATCCGTTCCTCAATACTTAAACCTGATATTGTCGAGCCGGTGTATTCAATCACCGTGCCGGTACCGCCATCAGTGCCGATTCGACGGATAATGGATAGTATAATATCCTTGGCCGTGACACCGCTCGGTAGTTTGCCATCAACTCGAATCTCGAAAGTCTCCGGTTTGTCGTACAAGAGACACTGAGTAGCAAGAACATGCTCAACTTCGCTCGTACCGATTCCGAGTGCAAAAGCGCCCAAAGCGCCGTGCGTTGAAGTATGACTGTCGCCGCAACATATTGTTTTTCCGGGTTGGGTGATACCAAGCTCAGGCCCTATAACATGAACGATTCCCTGTTCGGGACTATCAATATCGTACAAAGTAATGTCAAACTCTTCACAGTTCTTCGCCAGCGTCTCCATCTGTTTTACTGCTATTTGATCTTTAATGGGAAGAGATCTATCCGTTGTCGGGACGTTATGATCCATCGTTGCGAACGTGAATTCCGGATGACGTACCGCTCGTCCCGCGAGCCGCAGTCCTTCAAATGCCTGCGGTGTAGTGACCTCATGAATGAGGTGTGTGTCGATATAGAGCACAGTTGCCTCATTCGGCATCGCCCGGACAACGTGATCTTTCCATATTTTTTCAAACATCGTCTTTGGTTCCATATCTTGTCTCCTACGATCTTTGTGGTTTGTTGACCATCAAGTATACCCGATTTCCTGTTTACTGTCCACTTCTGTGTTTCCTCGCGGGTGTTTAGACGAAGTTAGCTCTAGCGCGAGATATGGTATGAATTCCAAAAGTGGGATTTGAAGAAAGGCGGACTCGTCTCGGTCAGGAATTTGCACTACGAATGCGGGGCGGGGTAGTTCGTGCGGAATGAGTGAAAAAGCCAAGAACAGCATTCGCTTGAATGCTTTTATTCAATTTTGAGCAGTACGGGTCAATTCAACTTTTATTGCGGCAATTGATTGGCTTAGCAAGAAATCCTCGTCCAGTAGCGATTCGATGCGTTGGACGCTATGGACAACCGTAGTGTGATGGCTATGTCCAAATCCTTGGCTTATCTGTTTTTGAGAGAGGGTTGTTAACTGACGTGCAAGATACATTGCTATCTGCCGAGGGAGCACATACCGCTTTGCTCGTCTCCTCGAACACAATTCCGACAAAGTAATATGAAAATAGCGTGAAACTGCCTCTTGAATCTTTTCGAGGCTTACGTGGTGCGGTGAGTCTGAAATCACGTGGCCGCCTTCAATTACACGGCGGGCTACTTCCACGTTAAGGTCGGAACCGAGCCGTGCCTCGGCCATTAGGCGGTTCAGACAACCTTCAAGTTGACGGACATGTCCAGTCAGGTGTTTTGCAATGTAGCGTATCACTTGTGGAGGTGCAGGTCCCCAGTTCCGCTCCTTCAACTTCTGTTTGAGGATAGAAACGCGCAAATCGAATTCGGGCGGGAGAATCTCGACATAGGCGCCGTCGTCAGAATCATTGGCAACAACCAAGTATGATGTCAAAAAATCGGGAGGGCGATCACAAGTGCAAACTAACTTACAATTCTGCGATGTCAGATGACTTAGCAAATCGACAAATTCCTCCTGAACCCTTTGTTCGTGAGACAGAAAGTGAAGATCGTCAATTAATAGGAGGTCAAGATTGTAATACCGCCGCCGTAATGCAGAATATTTGTGCGGGTGATGTATCGATTGGATACACTCGCGCACAAATCTCTCGGATGGCACACAAAATACCGTCTTATGCGGATGCTTCTCGCGGAATTGATTTCCGATGGCGTGTAAAAGATGCGTTTTTCCGAGTCCCACCCCGCCAAAAACAAGAACCGGTCCCTCCAAATCGCCGATCTCGTTAATGGTATCCATCGCCATTTGATATGCGGTCCGATTGCTCTCGCCAACAACAAATCGCTTTAAAGTTAGGGCGGGATTTAATCCTGAACTTGACACCGCGCGCGTTGTCGAGGCCGCAACGCCGGTAGACAGCTGAACTGATTGAGATTTTCGGGAATCTACATTAGGCTCCGGCTGGGAGGAAACTTCACTACTATCCACATCCGAGTGATTCATACTTGCTTTCCTTAAAAATCGGGGTTATATCCGCTAACGGGGTTTCCTCGCTGATGAGTTTTTCATTTGGGGAATGGGAACCCTAGTGTATCAAAACACCGGAGTTTGATCAAGCCTTTTTTTGATACTTCGGAACAAATTTCGAGCAGCACGAAGCAAACGATCCGGTCCGAGATTTCATCCACTAGGAGGAACCTTTACGCCTTACAATAGGTCATTGACACAATTAAACCTTGCCGTTATACTTATGTCCCGAAACTGGGTCAAGCGCAATGACAAACCGCGGGATTCAATTCTTTTCGTTACAATGACAGAAAGGCTCTTCCGTGAATAAGCCGCAAACAATTGGATTATGTCTCTTTATCTTTATTTCGGCGTGCTCGGATCGAAACACGCCCGAGAACGTTGCTGGAGACTTTATTCACAACTACTATCAGCGCGCTGATCAAGAAGCGGCATTTCGACTGAGTGACTCGCTCGCCGCGGAGAAACTGAAGGACGAAATTGCACTGGTGCGGGGTGCACGCCGTCAGGGGGAACTTCCGTCCGAGATGCCCGAAATCATCTTTGAAAAGTTGACTCAGAAAACCGACAGTGCAAGTAAGGTCTTTTTTAATTACCGATTGACAATCAAGAACACCGAATCATCAAGTCCGGTCCGAAATGTAATCATTATCACCGAATTAATTGATGGATTATGGAAAGTCACAAATTTCGACGAATATACAGAATGATATTTTCGCCGCTGCGGTCTAAATTAACCGATGATCAAACCTTCAGGAGAATTGTGTAATGAAAACCGGGATTGTTTCTGTTTTTACCCAACCTAACGTGCCTCTAGAATTCCGTGAGTATCCGGTTCCGGCCGTCGCGGAGGACGACCTTCTTGTGAAGATTAGCATGGCGAACATCTGCGGTTCCGATCTGCATATCTGGCGGGGTCACGGTTCCAAAATCCCGCGAGGTATTCCGCAAGTGCTAGGCCATGAAATGGTCGGAAATGTTGAACAATTGGGGAAAAACGTGAAGGTCGACAGCACCGGTGCACGACTAGAGGAAGGCGATCGCATCGCCTATTCATACTTCAAACCGTGCAATCAGTGCTGGATGTGTTTGTGCGGAAAACCGGGATGTCCGGAGCGTTATCGCGACTGGATTGGTATGTCGAGCGATCAGCCTCCGCATTTTCACGGCGCTTATGGGGACTACTACTACATGAAGCCCGGACACTGGATTTTCAAAGTACCTGAGGATCTACCTGATGCTTTAGTGTCACCGGTAAACTGCGCCTTGGCACAAGTCATCTATGGACTGAACCAGATCGAAATTACGCTGGGTGATACCGTAGTGATTCAGGGAGCAGGGGGCCTCGGGCTATACGCGGTCGCAGTGGCAAAAGAAATGGGAGCAGGTCAAGTGGTTATTCTGGATCGTTTTCCGGCGCGCCTCGAACTCGCCCGCGAGTTTGGTGCCGACCATCTAATCAATGTCGACGAGCTATCTGTCGCAGATCGAGTAGCGTATGTACTCGATCATACACGAGGAACCGGCGCCGATGTAATTGCCGAATTTGTTGGTTCCCCCAAGGTGCTGTCGGAAGGTATCGAAATGCTAAGGTGGGGTGGACGCTATCTATGGATCGGAAACATAAATCTGGAGCAACCCACGCAAATCGATCCGGGTAATATAGTTCGCTGTAGCAAAGCCATTCAAGGGATTATTGTCTACGAGCCATGGGTTATCCGCCGTGCACTTGACTTCCTAAGTCGCACCAAACATAAGTATCCTTACCATAAGATTATTTCACACACCTTCCCCTTTGAGCAAATTAACGAAGCCTTTGAGTTTGCTAGCGAGGGTAGTGCGATACGAGTTGGATTGGAGTTTAATTCGACATCCAGTTAGCGAAGAAAACTCCATTGAATTCCCTGAGTCCCGAATAGCCGTAACCTCGGTCAGGTAAACTCCACTAATTGTCTGGTTTCATTGTCCGCAGTGCGCCCGAAAGAATTTTTGGCCTCCCAAAAAAACCTGTCGTCTTATGTTATGAATCCCTCCAAAAATATCCCAATCGATTCTAGTTCCACCTAATTTCGCAAACTGTTTTAGATGTCAGGGCTTTCGTTTGTGGACCGGTATGCATCAGACAAAGAGCACTTCAATAATTAACTCATCCGCATAGCTAGAAAATTTGTCGAATTTGAATTATCTCTGCGCAATCATGATTAAGAGCCTGTTTGAAAAGTAGGCAGCAAAGCCAGTTTTGGTCATTTGAGGGTCAAAATCATCGGATTTTCAAGACTTTTACCCCAAAATAGCCTTTCTCTAAGGCGATTTCGGACTTTTCAAACAGGTTCTAAAGCTTTAACCATCGCATAAATACCTTACTCACCCGAGTTTCGCGTAGCCTCGGTTGCCGTTAACCTGCAGCGGTCACCTTGCCATCGTGCGGTGCCTGCTGGACGTACGGAATATCTGTAACAAGTAGGTTTGATTAGGGCGTCTACTTTTACCGATTCCAAGCCGGCACGTATAATGCCGTTTACCGAATGCTAGTTCTAAAGTAGGATCTTATGTGAAACACGGATTGAGCCGGAAATCCTCTGTGGTTTTCTGCACTAGGGAAGAATCTAATGTCGATAAACAACATCTCGCGGCGGCAATTCCTGCGTACAGGTTTAACGGCTGGATCTGCCGCATTTTCCCTAGGATTTCTCGGATGCAGTCGACTCTTATCTAACCCGTCGGTTGATTCCCTCATTGAGCCATACGGTGGTTATCGGATCGACCCGGCTGGGATTCTCGATCTGCCCCCAGGCTTCAGATACCATACATTTTCCACAACAGGTGAAACGATGGATGATGGGTTCTTGGTGCCTGGAGGCCACGACGGTATGGCTGCTTTTCCGGGACCAGACGGGAAAACTATACTTGTTCGAAACCACGAACTGGAGACCGACGCACATACGGGAGCCTTCGGTCAGTCCAATGAATTAATCAATCGAATGGATAGTAAAAATTTCCACGATTTCGGCCAGGGAACAAATCCAGCTCTTGGTGGCACAACAACCCTCATGTACAATACCAAAACTAAGGAATTGGAAAGACAATTCCTTAGTTTGGCTGGCACCATGCGAAATTGCGCGGGAGGGCCAACCCCATGGAATACCTGGATTAGCTGCGAGGAATCCGTCCAGAAGTCTGAAGATACGTTTGAAACAGACCACGGATACAACTTCGAGGTGCCGGCTTTGGCTACCGGGCTTGTTACACCAGTACCACTGAAAGCAATGGGACGATTTTATCATGAGGCGGTCGCCGTGGACGCCAACACAGGTATTGTCTACCAGACCGAGGACCGCGGTGACGGGCTCGTTTACCGTTTCATTCCTCACCACCCAGGTAGACTGGCAGAAGGGGGGCGTCTCCAAGCGTTGAAGATTCGCGACCTGAAGAGTGCCGACACTCGTAATTGGACAAGTCCTCTTGAAACCCTCCTTCCTTGGACGCATGACGTTATACCGGTCGGTGAAAAACTAAACGTGGAATGGGTTGATATTCAGAATGCTGAATCTCCCAAGGACGATCTTCGCAAACAGGGATATCATGATAAAGGCGCGGCAAGATTTGCCCGCGGCGAAGGCATGTGGTACAGCGATGGCGTCATTTTCTTCGCCTGCACAAACGGCGGAGAACGCAAGAAGGGTCAAATTTGGCGCTACACGCCGAGTCCTTTTGAAGGCACATCGGATGAAGAAAAGGATCCGGGAATTCTCAAACTATTTATTGAATCAATGAGCAGCGACCTGCTGGAAAACGCAGATAACCTAACCGTCTCGCCGTGGGGCGATCTCATTGTGTGTGAAGACGGCTCAACAGAACAGTTCGTGGTCGGCATTACGCCGGAGGGAAAATTATACCGCTTTGCTCGGAACGCTAAGAACATCTTTGAATTTGCAGGTTCTACATTCTCCCCGGATGGGAGTACCTTATTTGTTAACATTCAAACACCGGGAATCACACTTGCTATAACCGGACCCTGGCATACAGTTGATTCCGAAATATAACAGGAGCAGTAACCCTGTCGCCTAACCTTTATTCGATTGCTCTTGATAGCTCCGACGATTGAGATTAATCGAAAATCATCAATCTCCCTTCTTATCTCCTACCATTGCCAACCCGTTACTTGCGCAGCATACCCAACTCGAACCTCCATTGCGATCTCGCTGCAATCCGGCCCATGGCTATAGTCATTGCAACTAAAAATCGCACACGGGTTTATTTTCCTATCCGAATTCCTATTCGTTCCCATAGGTCTGAATTAAGAGACCGAATACAGAGCGATCACCTGAGTGGATAACGAAGGGGATAGTATACCTGGGTATACTCGGGTATAAATCCCTTCTATCCCGATCTGATCAAAGGGAAAATTCATAAACCTGTAGATTACGAGTTACGCCGAGCCAGTCAATGCGCATATGTGTAAACGTAAATGACTACAGAATCTCCGACCGCCAATTCGTTTTGACCTTGTTACAGCCTACCTATGCACGTGAGATGGGCACTCCCGCGCATCTATCCACCGACCACTATCTCGAAACGTAAGACATAAAAAAGTCAAAAATATGTCACAACTCTGTAACATCTTTGATTTATAGTTCCTCCTGCAGTTAAGGCTTGAGACAATCCCCGCAACGAGAGTCAATTGATTGTCAATACGAGTGGACAGCATGATTGAAAAGTGGATTGCTGTAACTCTTTATCAGTTGGCAATACGTGGATACTCGCCATCCAGGTTGCATCATACCAGATTCAAAATCAATTTGCTTTTCCTTGAAGTAACAGTCAAGTCAGCCGTCACGGTCGGCGGATTGCCGCCGCCCACCCCGTGCTTGCCTTGACGCAAATTGCGTAGCCTCAATCAACTTGGCTATCCATATCAGCGGATTCAAGTTATGTCGATAAATCTATTTTGGCATATGCCGCAATCAATGGATTCGACCAAGGCCCTTGAGCAGAATCAACAAGCAGATTAAAACGCCACAGAAAAGTCAAATCAATGCCATGATTTTGTAACATCTCTGAAATATACTAAATGTGCGTAGGAATTAAGATATTAACGCCATGATATTGTGTTAATTGGGATTAGAAATTTATTAAAGACGGAACGACAAAGGAATTGTGCGTTGATGAAGCGGTTAGGTACACAGTTGATTTGGCTCTCGCTACTATTATCAATTCAGTATTCTTTCGCCCAAGGGGAGGCAAATGTTGAAGGCATTGTCGTAGACGCTGATACGGACGCGCCTATACCTGATGCAGTTGTGAGAGTTGTTGGAAAAGCGGAGAAATCTTCTACCGATGCAAATGGCAAATTCTCATTCACTTTACCGGAAGGAGCATACAAAATCAGGGTGACCGCCCCCTTCTACAGTCCGCAAGTGATCCCCGAGATTTTGGTTGCGCGGGAACAACCGACACATGAACTTCGTATCGCTCTCGCGCCTCAAGTTGTTCACTTAAATCCCATTAAACTTCCGGTTCGACTGAGCCAATCAACGGAGCGTGGGCTTCTTGAAAAGCGGCTCCAAAGCTCCAGAATTGAGGACAGTATCAGCACAGAAGAGATTAGTAGGCTCCCCGCTTCCGACGCTGGCGAAGCAATCAAGCGTGTAACAGGGATTAGTATCGTGGGCGGACGGTATGTGTTTGTCCGTGGTCTCGGTGAACGCTATAGCAATACCCTCCTGAACAATGTGGAAATTCCAAGCCCGGAGCCAAACCGACGCGTAGTTCCCATGGACATTTTCCCCGCCAGCCTCCTTTCTAGTCTTCAAACAGTTAAAACCTTCTCACCCGACCAACCGGGTGGATTCGCTGGAGGTTCGGTTCAGGTTTTCACCAAAGATTTCCCGGAAGCGTTGACAATGTCCGTATCAATGTCTACGAGTATGAACACTCAAACTACCGGAGAGGAAGCTCTGACTTATGCAGGAGGAGGGCTGGATTTTCTTGGCTTTGATGATGGAGGGCGCGACCTACCCGAACTGATAGTGGAAAAAGCGGGAGACATTCCAATCCGAGAGCGTGGTCGTTTCACCGTGTCAGGATTCACTCCCGAGGAAATTCAGACGTTTGGGCGCTCCTTCAACAACGTATGGACCCCTGAAAGGAATACGGCGCCAGTAAATCAGAGTTACAAATTCAGTGTCGGCAACAGTACGGAACTGTTTGGTAAGGAATTCGGATATCTTGGTGTGCTTTCATATGGTAACAAACACAGCCATCGAACCGAGGAGCGGAACGCATTTCGGATAGGCTTGAACGACGAATTATCCCCGGTGGTAACCTATCAAGCCGAAAAGAGTTCTCATGAAGTGAACTGGGGGAGCGTTCTCAACGCGAGTATGCGCTTTTCTCCGACCCAAAAGGTGAGTTTACAGACACTCTTTACACATATCGGCGACGATGAAACGCGGATATGGGAGGGATTCAACGATGATCGAAATACGGACATGCGGAGTGGTCGTCTTCGGTATGTAGAGCGACAACTTTTCTCTAGTCAACTCGGCGGCCAACACGACTTTGACCTCGGAGAAGTCGATCTTGAAAGCGACGACAAACCTGACATATCAATGGATTGGCGACTAACATATGCCCGTGCGGCACGTGGCGAGCCCGATAATCGTGAAATGATTTACGAAGATCGTGGCGATGGAACCTTCGTTTTTCGTGATGTAACACATAGTGGCAGTCGGTTCTTTTTTGACTTGGTAGATGATCAGTACAGTGGTCGCGTCGATTGGAAGGTGCCGTTCCGAGCCGAAGGGTTGTTCAAATTTGGAGCGTTGTGGCGAGATAGAAACCGTACTTTCGATGCACGACGATTTCGATTTCTACCGTCCGACAACATCGACCGATTTGTCGACCTTTCTGATCCAGCCGAGCAACTCTTCAAGCTGGAGAACATTGCTCCCCGGAGATTTGAACTCACCGAATCAACACGGGCAAATGACAACTATCTCGCCTCTGACCGCGTAGTGGCTAACTACGTGATGGTCGACTTGCCGGTGTCTTCAAGATGGCGCTTGGCGACCGGACTACGATTAGAAGTTTCAGACCAGAACGTCACCACATTCAATCCGTTCTTCGCTAATGCTCCACCAATCCTCGCCGATCTGGAAACGCTCGACCTCCTACCAAGTGTGAATTTAACGTATCGTTTAACCGAACGAATGAACGTCCGATTTGCTGGGTCCCGCACCATCACGCGACCCGATCTCCGCGAATTGGCACCCTTCGAATTCACGGATTTTGTGGGCGGAAGGACGGAATTCGGCAATCCTGACCTAGAGCGCACCCAGATACAAAACTACGACTTTCGGTGGGAAGTCTTCCCCGAGTTGGGAGGTGTAATCGCCATTAGCGCCTTTTACAAGAGATTTCATAAGCCGATTGAACAGATTGTCGAGCCGCAGGCAGAGGTCCGTATTACTTACGACAATGCGTTGGGCGCAAACAACTATGGCCTTGAAATGGAACTGCGGCAGAATTTGAGCGTGCTCTATTCAGGACTACGCGATTTCTCGATTAATACAAACGTTGCTTTTATTTCTTCACGAGTTGAATTGCCCGATGTTGGCATCCAGACCTCTTCTGAACGAGCACTGCAGGGCCAGTCTCCCTACATCGTCAACGCAACATTGGGTTACAACAGTTCAGACCTTGGCATTTCCAGTACGATTGCATACCACGTTTTCGGCCGTCGCATTGCCGAGGTCGGTAATCATGGTATTCCCGATGTCTTCGAGCAGCCACGTTCTCAACTAGATGCCACTATCAGCAGAGTCATTGCCGACTACTACCGGTTGAGCCTCTCCGCCAAAAATCTGCTCGATCCCGATGTCATCTTTAAACAAGGTGACAAAACCTATGTTCGATACCGCACTGGGCGATCTTTCTCGTTCGGTGTGAGTTATAGTCTTTAAATCAATGAAAATAAAGGAGTTTCAGAAAATGAGTAGAAGTATGTTACGGCATGTTGCACTTGCAGTTGTGATCGGAATTAGTTTCACTATTTTTGGTTGCGGCGATGATGAGGAGGGAGGAGACGTTTTCCAAGAAACATTCATCACCACCTCCGATGGTCGAAAAGTTGCCATTCTTGAAGGCAATATCACTGGCGATCGTACATTGTTGGCAGACAACGACTATCTGCTTCGTGGTGCTGTGTTTGTCCAAGATGGCGCAACCTTGACAATTGAAGCCGGTACAATCATTTATGGCGAAGGCGCATCAACCGGGGCACTTGTCGTCGCGCAAGGCGGTAAGTTGATGGCGGAAGGAACTGCCGCCAGTCCGATAGTTTTTACGAGCGACGCTCTACCGGGACAACACCAGCGTGGACAGTGGGGTGGTTTGATTATCAATGGACGTGCTCCCACGAACCAAGGAATAACACAGGGTGAGGGAAACACGGGTGCATTCGGCGGAAATGATCCCAACGACAGCAGCGGAGTTCTCCGTTATGTGCGAGTTGAGTGGGCTGGCATTGAGTTTAGCCCGGACAATGAGTTAAACGGAATCGCATTCCAAGGAGTAGGGTCCGGTACAGTGGTCGATCACGTTCAAGTCCACTTCAATCAAGATGACGGCATTGAGATGTTCGGCGGAACCGTGAACATCAAATACGCTCTCGTTACAGGTTCGCGTGACGATTCATTTGACTGGACTGATGGTTGGACCGGGAAAGGACAGTTTTGGGTTGTCCAGCAGCGTGGAGACGATGCTGATAACGGATTCGAGAATGATAACAGCAGCAAAAACAACGAAGCGTTGCCACGATCGAGTGCGACCGTTTACAACGCAACGCTTGTTGGAGACCCCAACGGTCCTGAAAGTGACATCGGTATGCTTATCCGCGAAGGAGCGGCAGGAACATACCGCAATTTCATCGTAACCGGATTTAATAAATCGGGTCTCGACATCAACCACGCCGCGACATACGCACAAGCCAATAGCGGTAAACTCTCAGTGCGTAACAGCATCTTCTTTGGCAACAAACCCGGTAGTTTTGCAGGAGAGAGTGACGGTTTTGATGACACCGCATGGGCATCAAACCCCTCCTTTAACAATGTCGAAGTTGACCCTATGTTGTCGAATCCGTTCAACTTGAACAGCCCCGATTTCCGACCACGCAGCGGTTCGCCCGCAACGAACGGTTCGGTTCCTGTGGCTAGGCCACCTTCCGATGGATTCTTTACGTCGGTGAATTTCATCGGCGGCGTGGATCCCAACGATAACTGGACTGCGGGTTGGACAACCACAGCGCAGAATTAAAAATGCACTGAAACGGCGGCTCGTGAAAGTATACGGGGCCTGAAATCAGCGTACTTCGGCCCCGTACTTTCTTTTCTCACATGCCCCGACAAGAACCACGCGCAAGTTGGTATAGCTATGATATGGCGGATTTCTTTAATCTATTTGCTACTGACAAGCATCCTGCTCGGTTGCGAACATAAAGAGTGGAAAAACAGTTTCAACTCACCAACTGAAATTGGTCGTGCAGTTGTAGAGGCTTTAAACCAAGGCGACTCGGGCGAGCTACATCAATTGAGAGTAAGCCGTAAGGAATATCTCTCATGGATATGGCCCGCGTTTCCGGCAAGTGGCCCCCCGCATAATTACCCGGAGGATTTCGCGTGGTCAAATCTGGACACAAAATCCTCCCGAGCCGTTCGGCGATTGGTTAAGAACTATGGAGAAAATAACCTTACATTTGTCAAGCTTGGTTTTGAACAGAAAACCGAAGAGTACAAAGATTTCAAATTGCTACGAGGTACGGTATTATCTATAACGAACAAGACCGGTCAAAAAAAAACGCTGAAGATTCTCGGCTCGGTTGTCGAGAAAGATGGGCGTTACAAACTACTCAGTTATAAGGAGTGATGACATGGCATCTGGTGCATCAAAGTATCAAGCATTGAGAAAAAGAAAGCAGTATAAGAAAATGCTACGTGCGAGGCGAGAGACCGCAGGTTTACCGGTCTCTGATGTGGCAAGCAAGCAACCATCATCAATGGGAAGCTCATCAGAATACAAGGAAGCCGTTACACAGATTCGGAATACGTCGACACGTACAGGTGCAAAAGGAAAAAATGCGTCACAACGGCGTGTTTCCGCACTGGTATCACTAGCACTCCACGGTGTAGCAATATTTGTAGCGGGAATCTACGTTGTGCGAGAAATCGCCGTGCAAGACGACTCCATGGTAGCGGACATGATGGAAGCGATTCCCGACAAGCGAGTCATCAAACGTGAACCAAAGCAACGTCAATCCGAAGCCCCGAAGTTGCGCCCTCTTGCTGCCCCACGCACTCAGACGATTGCTACAAGTGCACGGCTGTCCATCGGAAACGAGCGATTTACTCTTCCAGCAGGAAATCTTTCTTTGGCGACTACGGATGGACCCAGCAGTGTAGGCTTGGACAGAGGTTCGTTGTTTGAGAAACGCCAAGCTACCGTGGCTACGGTTGCTCCCAAATTTGAGCCGCCGAAGTTTGACACAACTCCAATCATCAGCAAATTTGACGAGTCCCAATCGTTCTCGGAAATCGCATTCAGTCCAGAATCGGTCGATACTTTTTCGGCAGATTTAGGCAATACTAGAGGTTCTTTCACGGAGTTTTTGAAACAGGTCAGAGAAAAGATAAAACGAGCGCAGCGCTTTCCGCCAGCCGTGAGGAATGCAGAGGACGGTGCAACTACGAAAGTGCGCTTTACACTTCTTCGAGATGGCACGATTCAACACGCCAAAGTTGTGGCGTCTTCCGGTTCCAAATCACTCGACAATGCTGCATTAGCCGCGGTCCGAAACGCCATTCCGTTTCCGCCATTTCCAGAGGATCAAAACGGTACGATGCTCCGATTAGAACTTCCTATCGTATTTCAGTTGCGGACGAATTGAAATGCTTATTGGATATAATCCTCTTTTCGTAGTTGTTTAGTTCAGTGTGGAACTTACGCGCCAACAGGAAATCGCGACCTGGAGAGGTATTTTCTATCGCACTCCTTATTCAGTCGCTTGATCGCTCCTACATTACGCTCAGGGATCTCTATCGCGGTGGAGTGTGTATCACAATGTCGGAAAAACGAGCCGAATACTCAATCAGTGCACAAATTCTAAGTGAATATCTTGGCTCGTTATTTCTGGTGATGGCTGCCATTTCACCGATTATACTTTTTAATCGGGTTTTGAACTCCGGGATTGGTCTTGCGGTATTGGCGGATGCCCTTGGTGTAGGTACCATCCTGTTTGCCCTCATTGAGACGTTTGGGCCTGTGAGCGGTGCACATTTCAACCCGGCAGTGACCTTAGCCACGGTGATCTGCGGTACGATGAGTTTGAAACGAGCGGCTCTTTACATTGTCGCGCAAATTGCAGGCGGCTTGACAGGAACGATTTTTTCGCATTTGATGTTCTATCATGAAATGCCACGTTTCGTTGCTATCTCTGAGGTCACCCGCCTAGGCGGAAGTTATTTATCGGAGATTATTTGCACGTTTGTTCTCATTCTCACGATTCTTTTGCTGGTTCAACGTCGTTCAAATAAGATATCAATAGTTGTGGGATTACTGGTCGGAGGCCAGTTAATTGCCACGTCAAGCACAATGTTTGCTAACCCGCAGGTCACGCTTGCGCGAATGCTCACGTACTCGGCGGCTGGCGTAAAACCAACAGACGGACTGGTTTTCATCGTGATGCAGGTTATCGGCACGGTTCTCGCTGTTCTTGTCTTCAGAACAGTGTTCCGAACACGATTTTTGATAAATCCGTGATGCTCTTGTGATATACTAAGAGCCATTTTGTGGAAATTGCCGATGCGACTAGCCAAAAAGATTACCATCCGAATACATCGAAGATGCAATCTTCAATAAAGGCGAATGATGTGTGGCATTCCATTCAACACTTAATTCATAAGGAGTTTATAATGCTTTACCGATTCACCTTAACGACACTAGTTGTTCTCTTCGTCGGTGCATTTGTTGCTAGTTCAGCATATTCAGCCAAGTTAATCAGGGTAGATGGCTCAAGTACGGTTTATCCAATTACGGAAGCGGTAGCCGAGGAGTTCCAAAAGGAGAACCGCAAGTTAAGAGTCACGGTAGGAATCTCCGGCACTGGCGGCGGATTTAAGAAATTTGGTCGCGCCGAAACCGATATTTCCGATGCCTCGCGCCCAATTAAGCCGAGCGAAGTCGAATTGTGCGCGAAAAACGGTATCGAATATATTGAGTTGCCTGTCGCGTATGATGGGTTGGCGGTCATAGTGCACCCGAAAAACGATTGGGTAGATTATTTCAGTGTAGATGAACTCAGAACATTGTGGGAACCCGAGGCACAAGGCAAGATAACTCATTGGAATCAAATTCGAGCTGATTGGCCGGACAAGAAGTTTTCGTTGGCAGGTCCCGGGGTTGATTCCGGTACCTATGACTATTTCACGAAAGCAATCAACGGGGCGGAAGGTGCAAGCCGTGGAGACTTTGTGGCTAGTGAAGATGACAACGTTCTTGTTCAAGCCGTCTCGAACGACCTGCATGGGCTAGGATTTTTTGGATTAGCATACTATGAGGAAAATAAAGATTTATTGAAACTCGTACCCATAGATGATGGCAAAGCAGAAAACGGCGACGGACCGATCTTTCCATCGCTTGAAACGGTCAAGAATTCCACCTACCAACCGCTTTCCCGCCCGGTATTTATCTATGTGAGCAAGAAGTCGGCGGAACGCCCCGAGGTTGAAAAATTTATCGAGTTTTACCTCAAACACGCAAATGTCTTAACGAAAGAGGTAGGGTACATTCCACTACCTGATGAGGCATATCAACTCGCCTTGGAACGCTTCCAAAAACGCGTGACGGGCTCCGTGTTTGGTGGTAAAGGCGCCAAGACGGGGGTTTCGGTACAGGAACTCCTTGGCGAAGGTTCGGAATAACTTCGATGTAACGCGACTCACATTCAAGCTCAAGACATGCATGCTCTACTTCCAAGGATCCCTAAAATGAGTCATCCAAGAAAATCCAGGACAGGAGAAAAGTTCATTGAAACCGCCCTCTTAGCCTGCGGAATGCTTTCAATTTTGACCACCGTGGGCATCATCGGGGTGCTCTTGTTTGAGACAATCGGATTCTTTAAGGAGGTTTCCATCATTGAGTTTTTCACGGACACTCAGTGGACACCGCTTTTCGTGAAGAAGCACTTTGGCGTACTCCCGCTTGTAGCTGGGACAGCACTCACGTCTGCAATCGCTATTTTGGTCGCCGGTCCCTTGGGAATACTGACCGCTATCTTTTTAAGCGAATATGCTCCTGTCCGACTTCGTCAGATCTTAAAACCGATACTAGAGATTTTGGCCGGTGTCCCGACAATTGTCTACGGCTATTTTGCACTTTTATTCGTGACGCCACTGCTACAAAAACTGATTCCCGGTCTTGGCGGATTCAACGCCCTTTCTCCAGGAATCGTGATGGGAATCATGATTATACCGCTAGTTTCGTCATTAAGCGAAGACGCTATGTATGCCGTCCCTCGCGGTTTACGTGAAGCCGCGTATGCGCTTGGGTCTTCACGTCTGCAGACGGCATGGCAGGTCGTCGTACCGGCGGCGTTCTCGGGAATTACTGCATCTTTTGTTATTGCGATCTCGCGTGCGATTGGTGAAACGATGCTCGTTGCAATCGCGGCAGGGCAGATGCCAAACCTAACTTTCAACCCGTTGGTTCCAATTGAGACGATGACGACTTACATTGTTCAGATCAGCTTGGGAGATACACCGACCGGAACATTAGAATTCCGAACAATTTTTGCAGTCGGGATGGTACTATTTCTATCAACCTTTGCACTTAACCTTATCGGCGACTTTATGCGCCAAAGATTCCGGGAGCAGTACGAATGATTTCGACAGCACATACTCGAAAACTGCTTAGGCGACAAAAATTAGGCGACGGTCTCTTCCAGGTTGTCGCGGTAGTTGGAGTTGTGATCGCACTGGCTACACTAGGAGCACTCATTGCTGATGCACTCGTTGATGGGGTGCCGCGGATTGACTGGAAATTCCTGACAAGCTTTCCCTCCCGTAAGCCGGCGGAAGCTGGTATCTTTTCCGCTCTCGTAGGTAGCGTATACTTGATTACCTTGACTGCAGTGGTCGCCGTACCGATAGGCATTGCGGCTGCAGTATACCTTGAAGAATATACCAATCAGTCGAGCCGGTTGAGCCGCATCATTGAGGTGAACGTAGCGAATCTCGCGGGCGTTCCGTCGATAATTTACGGGCTTTTGGGACTGGAACTGTTCGTTCGTGCAATGCGTTTGGAAAGAAGCCTTTTAGCGGGGGCGTTGACATTGGCTCTACTCGTACTCCCAATCGTTATTATCGCTTCTCGGGAGGCAATCCGAGCGGTTCCAAGCACGATCCGGGAGGCTGCCTATGCACTCGGCGCCACACAGTGGCAGACGACAAAGGACCATGTATTACCATTGGCGTTTCCCGGCATTCTAACCGGCATAATACTGGCAGTTTCTCGTGCCATCGGGGAAACCGCGCCATTAATCACGATTGGTGCATTGACCTACGTTGCATTCGTACCCGATGGAGTACTATCTCCGTTTACTGCATTGCCTATTCAGATTTTTAATTGGGTGTCTCGTCCGCAACATGGGTTTCACATCAACGCGGCTGCCGGCATTGTTGTTCTTTTGTTGGTAACACTCCTCTTGAACGCACTCGCAATTTTCTTGCGTAACCGCTACCAAAAACAGTATCAATGAGGTCAGTATGAAGCAGCAGGCAAAAAGTAAATTCGATTTAGTTCTAAGTGTTCATGATCTCAACGCTTGGTACGGTGAGGCGCAGGTTCTAAGTAACATATCGTTTGATGTTGAACGGAACAGAGTAACCGCTTTGATTGGCCCCTCCGGTTGTGGCAAAAGTACACTAATCCGCTGTTTCAACCGTATGAACGATTTTATCCCCTCCTTCAGATTAACAGGAAAGATTCTCTTGGAAGAGGAAGACCTCTACTCTACTGCTATTGATCCGGTCGAGGTGCGTTTACGGCTAGGCATGGTTTTCCAAAAGCAGAACCCGTTTCCTAAATCAATATACGACAACATCGCATATGGTCCGAGGATTGCGGGTATTCGTAACCGAGATCAACTTGACGCCATTGTTGAGGACAGTCTTCAGAAAGCCGCACTGTGGGACGAGGTCAAGGACAAGTTGAGAGATAACGCTTATGCTCTTTCGGGCGGACAGCAGCAGAGGCTGTGTATAGCAAGAACATTGGCGATCGAACCTGAAGTACTCCTACTTGACGAACCGTGTTCGGCACTCGATCCAATCGCTACTGCAAAGATTGAAGAATTGATCCTGGAATTAAAGGATAGTTACACTGTTCTGATTGTGACGCACAACATGCAACAAGCCGCGCGCGTTTCGCACTATACCGCGTTTCTCTACCTTGGGGAATTGATTGAGTTTGGACTAACCGATAAGATTTTCACAAACCCCGGCGACCATCGTACCGAAGCCTATGTGACCGGGAAATTTGGTTAGCGGATTGGTTGGCCTTTTGGGCTTGGCAATGTGGGTGAAACACCCAACAGATTACAACACCCGGATCCTATGGGGAAGGGGGCATAAATGCGACGTCATTTCGAGGTAGAACTAAAAGAGATTCAACAGGAATTACTAAGAATGGGAGGGATGGCGGAAAGCATGCTGCATGATGCCGTTGATTCCGTGTTAAACCGAGATGGCGAGTTGGCGTTGGCCGTGATTCAGAGTGATGATCAAGTCAACACTCTTGAGAATGAGATTGAGGAATCTTGTATCCGATTCATAGCGCGCCATCAGCCTGCGGCATCGGATCTGCGACTCTTAAGCATGGTGTTCAAGATTAATCATGATGTCGAGCGGATGGCCGACAAAGCGGTTAATGTCGCTCAACGCAGTCTTGAGTTACTTGAATATCCGCCCGTTAAACCTTTTATCGACTTGCCTCGAGTTGCGACTATTGTTCGTGAAATGGCAAAAGATGCTCTCGACGCTTTCGTAAATCGAGATGCAGTCTTAGCTGAGGCAGTGCGAGAACGGGACGATCAAGTGGATGAAATCTATAAACATACTGTCCAAGAACTTTTGCTTCGCCTTTCCGAAGATTCGGCACTAGTGCGTCCAGGCATCAGTATTTTATTGCTCTTTCGTCACCTAGAACGAATCGGTGATTTGGCGGCTAACATCAGCGAAGAAGTTTATTACTTGGTGAAAGGCGATGTCCTTCGGCACACGTAAACGACCGATTGATGCGTTCCTCCCCAATTTGCCTTGTGCACAGGTAGGACTAGATAACTTCAGCAATTAAGAAAAGTGTTTCCAATTCTGACGCTTCTACCCCATGAACCTGTATCCCACCCCATGAACTGTTTCGATATGCTCCCCCAAGTGTCCTAACTTTCGGCGCAGGCGGCTGACATGCGTATCCACGGTGCGGTCAACTCCATAATATTCCTGTCCCCAAATCACATCCATCAGTACACTTCTCGTGAACACTCTGCCAGGCGCTTGTGCAAACAGTGTCAGCATTTTAAACTCCGTGGCTGTAAGATCTATTTCACCTTCTGAACTATGCACCAAATGTTTGTCCAGATTTAATGTCAAACCGTGCACCCTTATCTGTTTTGAGGATTCATCGGTTCGGGAGGCGATACGTCGCAACACTGCACGCACCCGCAACACGACTTCTCGCGGGCTAAACGGCTTAGCGATGTAATCGTCGGCTCCCAACTCAAGCCCGACAATGCGATCTATCTCCTCGCCTTTTGCCGTCAACATGATTACCGGAATCGCCGCCGTTCGTTGATCGCGCTTGAGCAAACGGCACACCTCAAGCCCATCTATTTCCGGAAGCAATAAATCCAAGATAATGAGGTTGGGCATTTCCGCTGCCGCGTGTTTAAGCGCAGCCGCGCCATCAAAGACTGCGTGCACGTCAAAACCCGCTTGTTCCAAGTTATACGTTAACAGTTCTATAATGTTACGATCATCTTCTACGATAAGAATCTTGGAAGGCATAAATTTTTCACGCTATGATTTCATACCACGCCGCACCCAAGAATGCCCGATGTATCGCTATTGATTCAGTAAGCGCGCCGATAAACCGTTAGCAATCGCATAGAAAATACATGCGGACCACGAACTGAGGTTAGAATAGACGGTGTGCGAGCCAACAACCCAGCGAGTCGTGTCGACTCAAGTATGACGGGATTTTGATACCGAAAGCGCTACATAACTTGGTCGGGGATTCACGCGCTCCCACCCTCTTATTATCGCAATGTTATTTACAGCATGTCAACCCCCATTTTGCGTTGACACCTTTCCGTACGCTTGCTAGAATGCTGAAACATTAGAATCCTTATTGGTCAGTTTTTGGCAATGAACTGTGCTCTGTGTTCTAATACGACGATGTTGTTACGCCTACATTTTTAAGGAATCGTAACTGTTTAGTCCCTTGATTTCTGGAGTCGAGCACTGTGAATCTAGACTGCTTTTTTTCCTTTTTCTAGGCGGATCTCGTGTGGATGCTCATTTTTCGGTTTGTAGTAGGATCAAGCGAGTGGATAGCGAGCGATCAACTGACTGATTAAGGAAGGATCAACTGAACGAATAGTGAAGGCGATAGTAGATCCTGATAGAGTTCCCATAGAAATCTCATTCATTGCCCGTCCTACGGCTCTGGGGGTTTAACTGACCACTAGCCACTAAGCACTTACAAGGAATCTATGCGTGAATCTCGTTCAGGAACTGCAACTGACAGATGAATACCGAGACCTCAGCGCCATAATCGACCGGCTCGATCCCGATGGCAACCCGGAAGTCGCACTCGTGCATCGAGCCTCCAGGCACATACAAAGCCAAGGCCAACGGCTAGGTATATTCTCAGGATCCTTCAATCCTCTTACCGTCGCGCACGTAAAAATGATAGAGGAATCTCAAAAACAATTCAATCTTGAAGAGATTCTCCTGTGTTTGGCCAAATCAAACGTGGATAAACGTGTGTTCGGATTTTCTCTAGCAGATCGGCTCTTCATGCTCAAGAGATATGCGTTGCAGCAAGTCGGCTTCTCGGTAGCGGCTTGTAGTCATGGACGCTTCGTCGATAAGATTAAAGCCATTAAATCGATATATCCACCGCGAACTTCGTGCGTTTTCATAACCGGTTTTGATACTTTGATTCGACTTTTTGATTCCAAATATTACACCAACATGCACGCCGAACTAAAACCTCTTTTTGATCAATGTAGTTTCATCACGGCCAACCGCAAAGAATACAACGCAGATGCGATTCGAAAATTCCTTTCGAAACCGGAACTTAGGCGTTACGCGTGCAATGTCAAAGTAATCGAATTGTCCAACGCTTATGCCGATGTTTCCTCAACTGCTATCCGCGCGCACCTCCAGCGTGGTGCTTCAATCAATAGTTTGGTGCCGGAGATAATCTACGACTTGATTGAAACGGCAACGGTAAGCGCTCCCGACGAAATCTGACGCTGAATCGCAACTAGGTGTGCAATGATTAAAGACGTCCACCATTTCAGCCTCACTGTCAGTGACATGGACAGGTCGCTAAACTTCTACACAGAAATTCTAAACGCTCAGGTGCTCTCCGATGTGGTTATTCAGGAATCTCTCGAACACAGTGTAACGGGTATCTCTGATGCAAGGTTGCGAATTGCCTTTCTGAGTGTACACGATTCCCTAATCGAACTTATTCAGTACTTTTCACCAATCGGAGAACCACTGAGAACACGCACCTGTGACACGGGAAGCGCCCACATCGCTTTTGTTGTCAATAATGTGGATGCCGCATACCAAAATTTTCGACGCAAAGGTGTGCAATTCAAGTCGGAACCGGTAATCACGGGAACCGATCCTGGCACTATTGTGAAATGCGTTTATTTCGTCGACCCTGATGGAATCACACTCGAATTAGTAGAAATCGGCTAGAAACTCAACCCGCCCTCTTGTCATGCCCACACGAAGTGTGTAACAGCCACCACACTGCCATCCTCGGACACTCAAAAGTGGGGCTGTGAGAATACACGTCCGTAGCAAACTTCAATCGAGATTTTCCTTCCATTCCAGCTATATCGTGAATTTTAAAGGTTTGTACGATTTGGCATTCATCTTGCGCAAGCCAATAATTGAAACGCGCCCGTATCTGCTGAAACTTAGTTTATAATTCATCGTATATCTTTTCACGATGTAGTTACACCGCCAAGATTTCAGATATTTTATATATTTTAATGTAGGAGAATCACCTAATGTTTAATGGAATTGAATTTGTTCTCGGGGTTGCTTGTTCACTTATGGGTATTGCTGGCGGATATGTATTCTTGACATCAATTTTCGCAGGTCTCCAATTAATGTCGAAGAGTCGGATGAAACAGAAGGTAGCGAAGACTCTTGATTCCTAGCGTTGGATATTATTTTATCAATTTCGTCGCCTACACCACTCAACAGACATTCCCCAAAATGGAGAGGAGGCAGACTGCCGCAACGTAACTATAACTCCTAAATGCAGTACCGCCAACTTCACTCATGGGATGTTTCGCCAGAAGAAGCACGTAACATTCAAAACAGGCTGCGCCAGTTAGTAATACACACCGACGAATTGGCGGATGTCCAAACGGTTGCGGGCGTTGACATCGGTATCAAAGAAAATCTCGCTAGTGCGTCGGTGGTTGTATTAGATTTTCCTGGATTAGAGCCCATTGACGGGGCTATTGTAGAAAGTCCTGTTGGGTTTCCATATATTCCGGGTCTGTTGTCATTCCGCGAAACTCCACCACTTCTTAAAGCCTTTGACCAGCTAAAAACAGAGCCGGATCTCCTCATTGCCGATGGTCAAGGGCTTGCTCATCCGAGACGATTCGGACTTGCCTGCCATTTGGGCCTGATATTGGACACACCTGCAATCGGCTGTGCAAAATCACGCTTATGCGGCAAACACAAAGAGCCCGATAGTCAGAAGGGTTCCCACGAATATCTGTGGGACAAAGGCGAGGTGATTGGAGCGGCGGTCCGCACAAGACGTGATACCAGCGTCGTATATGTCTCAACTGGTCATCGCATATCACTGGATTCGGCTATCGGATTGACGCTGAGATGCTGCAAGATCTTTCGGCTTCCCGAAACCACACGATACGCGCACAAAGCGGCGGCTGGTAGCGTAGCAATACCGAAACGTAGCTGATTAGAGAAACGCCTCAAGCTGCACCACTTGGATACAGACCATGAATTTCCTATCCAAACGACTAAATCGATTACCGCCTTACATGTTTGGCAAACTTAAGCAGTTGACACATGAAAGACGGCGACAAGGCATTGATGTCATCGATCTGGGTATGGGAAATCCGAGCGAACCAACCCCAAAACACATCATAGACAAACTATGTGAGGCCGCACGAGAGCCACGACACCATCGTTATTCGATATCACGGGGGATTTTCAATCTGCGACGTGAAGTTGCTTGGCATTACGAACGACGATTTGGTGTGGAAATCGATCCCGAACATGAGGCAATTGCCGTAATTGGTACAAAAGAGGGGCTCTCCCATTTAGCTCTGGCATTGATAGATCAGGGTGACCTTGCCCTAGTTCCAAATCCTACCTTTCCAATCCACATCTACAGCATCGCTCTTGCCGGCGGAAGCGTAGTCAGTATTCCATTGCGTGAGGAGGATGAGTTTGTTCCCAACCTTGCGGAGATTGCAAGAGACATCTGGCCTCGCCCCAAAGTGCTTATCCTCAGCTTTCCTCACAACCCCACGGGGGCAGTGGTAGACCTGTCGTTCTTTGAGGAGATTGTCCACTTTGCCAAAAAACACGAAATTGCCCTAGTCCACGATCTTGCTTATGCTGACATCGTTTTTGATGGCTACAAAGCGCCGAGCTTACTGCAAGCGAAGGGAGCAAAGGAAATCGGCGTGGAGTTTATCTCCCTATCGAAATCCTACAATATGGCGGGTTGGCGGTGTGGATTTGCGGTTGGCAACCGCGATATCATTGAGGCTTTAGCGCGAATCAAAGGATATTACGACTACGGAATTTTCGCTCCAATTCAAGTAGCCTCCATTATGGCTCTAAGGACTCCACCAGATGTAGTCAAGGAAAACGCCGAGATATATCGGCGTCGCCGAGACGTACTGGTTGATGGATTAAACCGGATTGGTTGGAAAGTACAAAAGCCGAAAGGAACCATGTTCGTTTGGGCACCGATTCCTGAACCCTATCGTCACCTGGGTTCAATGGATTTTGCAATGAAGTTGCTCGACGATGCGGAAGTTTGCGTGTCGCCCGGGGCGGGGTTTGGGCACAATGGCGAAGGTTACGTTCGAATTGCACTCGTTGAAAATGAAAATCGCCTTCGTCAATCTGTGCGACAGATTCGGCAAGCTCTGTTTAAGTAGAATCGGATGATTCGATAAAAACCATTTGCGCGTGAACTTGACAGGAGAATTTCGTCTAATCCAGCAGAGTCGCTTTCACATCCTGCCACAACACCCGGTAATATTTTGCCGCCTGCGAAGTTGGCGAGAAAGCCGGGACCGGTTCTCTGTTAATCCCCATTCTTTCAATGTTTGACAGCGAAGGTATTGATTTGTGTAAAGTGCCTTTGAATTCTCGCGAGATAGTTGCTATGAACTCCTTGTGCATTTTCTTGCGCCTGTCAACCAACGAGAAAAATGCATAAACTTTGTTCGTGTCGTATTTCTTCTTTTTGAGGAACGATAGCAACTGAAGGTGCGTCCGAAGGCACAGTGTTGTCGGAATCACGGGCACAAGAAGGTAATCGGCAACATTAAAGATATTCTCCGCCAAAAGGCTGATTGATGGAGGGCAATCCAACACAATCAAGTTGTATTCGGCGCGAAGCGGATCCAAAATTCGATTTAACCGTCGTTTCCGTCGTTTTAATTTATTGAAAGTAGAGGCGAGATTTCGATGTGTAAAATCCGCTGGCAGTATGTCTAGGTTCTCATAATCCGTGCCCTTTATGCTTTTATTGATGTTTTTTCCTCCCTTGTGGAATCCCTTCGCGTTTGCCCTCAACTTTGGCTTGACCCGAAAGTAGTAGCTCGCCGAACTTTGTGGGTCAAGATCGCACACGAGGGTTTTTAGTCCCGCTTCTGCCGCCAAGAAAGACAGATTGACGGCGGCTGTCGTCTTTCCAACTCCTCCTTTATTACTGTAGATAGCCAAGATTTTCATGGACCTGCCTTACCCTTTGTTGTAACGAACAACTCATGGTATAACCCTCTATGTGTAGGCGATGCAAATCTGGCGAATATCTCAGAAAACGAACCCTTCACCATCTGAGTCCGTTCCTCTAGGTTTCCAATTAAACTTCCAATTGCCAGTGTCATCTTTTTAGCTTGATCGTCGGATAGCGGCAACTCATCAACAGTTTTCAGAAGATATGCTTGTTGAACATACAGATCGTTGAAATTACCTAAATTATCTTGCAAACCCTTCAACTCTTTGATCAAGATCGAAATTTTCTTGTCAGGAAATAGACTTGAAAAGAACTCCATCAAATACCGAAGTTTTTTACATTCAATTCTCAAGGCATGTAACTTTTCATCGTTGGCTGCCTCAAGGATCTGAGCACCGGTACTCAGAATCTCGGTGTACCTCTTACGGATTCTTTTGCGGGCAAGTTTAACGACCGGAACTTCTGCATTCGGTGCGGTGGGGGAGCCTTCCGGTGGCTCATCTAAGAAGTTTTCCCACGTCCGAAAAACTTTGGTAGATTCGCGGGAGGACAAACCGTTTTTAACATCCTCTAATACTCTCGATCGCTTGTTTTTTAGAAACTCGAACAAGGGATTAATCTCATCGCGCAAACTATCGGGTAACATTTTCTTGTAGGCATTCTCTTTCAGGAGATAAACGTCCAAATCCCTCAGTTCATTTGAAAGTTTACCCACCATAGCAAATTCTCTCTGAAATTTTTTGGTAGTGTCTACCGGAAAAACTCCTTTGATTTGACTTAACGCGACGCGAGTGCGTCGAATGGCGACCCGAAAATCGTGTAAGAACTCTGTGTCAAGATCTTTCCCAATATAAGTTCCATTGACTTTCATTATTCTAAATAGGGAACGCAAGATAATCTTCGCAGCTTCATCTGAACGCATCTCAGGCTGGAGTTGTAACTTCAGTTTGGAGGAATATTTGCCGGGAGTTTTATTGCGCTCTTTCAATGCCTCAAAGTATATCGTCTCTGGTTCGATTTGCACAAAGCCTAATTTCCCAAGCCGCCCTATAGTCTTTCGATAATATCTCGGATATCCCCTAATCGGTTCAACATGAAGATGGGCGCAGAACATCGGTTTCCGCGCTTGATTAACTCGACGGATTTCTTCATACCTGAGTCGAACCACAGTTTTCTGCTCTTTGTTCAAAATGCGGTAGATAGTGGATTGAGAATGTATTTCGGCAAGTTTCAGTAGCCTGCGCATCTCAAGAATGGGCGCAAGCAATGTTTTCAAACTACCATCCGGAAAATCCCATACAAAATTGGGAAATGAGCTGACTTTAGCGTGGTGGACGATCTTGTAATCGGACAACCTGTGCAAAATCAGTTCATCCTCGGAACTATACAACACCAGAGATTTTTCAAACAAACGCCAATCAAAGGTATCGTATATCCCGAAACTCTTGGCTGACGGTTGTTCCTGCCTCAGCGAATAGTATTTTGCGAGGTCGCCGATGATTTTCCGTCCATCGCGTCCGTCTAGTAAGCTCATGTTCATTTTTTGCGTTTACTTCCTCGGAAATCCCTATCTATACCAACCGTCCGATGCACTTGATTAAAAGAGCATCAACTGCGCGATTGTAAAGTAAGTCAGAATGCCAAATACGTCGATTGAGGTCGTAACAAATGGTCCAGTCGCAATAGCCGGATCGACCTGCATTCGTTTAAAGAACATCGGGATAAGCGTACCAATTGTGGCAGCAATCAACATATTGACGCAAATTGCCAAGGCAACAACAATTGGGAATTCCCAAGCAAATTCTAGCCCGCCGATCTCTACTTTCGAAAATCGAAATTTGGCAAAGGTGCCAAGCAAGATTCCGTAAACACATCCGAGTGAAGCGCCCGTCGCAATCTCTCGCCACAGAACTTTCCACGTTTCCTTGAGGTCAATCTCTCCCGTCGCAAGACCGCGAACAACAATAGTTGATGACTGGGTGCCGATGTTGCCTCCCATACCAATGACAATTGGTATAAATGCAGCCAATGCGGCAAGTCTGTCCAATTGAACCTCGAAAATCCCAATGACGTAAACAGCAATCAATCCACCGACGAAACTCGCCAACAACCATGGCAAACGCGCGCGTGTATTCTTAAGGATGGACTTCGAGGTGATATTAACATCGCCCGTGCCTGCCATTTTCAACATGTCTTCTGTGTTTTCGTCACGAATAACGTCAATCACATCATCAATCGTTACAATCCCGATTAACTTTATGCTGTCATCTATAACTGGAACCGCGAGAAGGTTGTAGCGAGACACAACATGCGCGACCTCCTCTTGTGGGGTGCCGGGATGTACCGAAAAAACCCGGGTAGTCATCAAATCTTTCAATGGCGTGTCAGGTTTTGTCGCCACAAGCTGCCTAAGGGAAATGACGCCCTTGAGTTGATTTTCGTGGTCAATTACATAAACGTAAAACACCATTTCAATATCGGCTAGTTCTCGAATCTGCTCTGTCGCCGCCGCTGCTGTCGTTTCCTCTGTCAAAGCGAGAAAGTTGGGAGTCATAATATAGCCCGCTGTTTTTTCCTGAAACTGCAACAGTTGCTCCACGTCTTCCGAGGTCTTGCCTTTTATGAGCTTGAGCAATTGCTGAGTTTTCTCTTCGGGCAAATCTGCCAAAATGTCACCTACATCATCGGCTGGCATGCTATGAAATATGTCCACCAAAACGGCAGCATCAGACTCCTGTAAAAAGAAATTTCTGTCCTCTCTATTCAATTCACTCATCACTCCGCCCATTTGACCGTGTTCGACGAGGAGATTAAACAAGATAGACTTTTCATTGGGGCGAAGGTAAGGAAACCAACGTGCAATATCTGCAGAATGTGTTTTACCGACGACATTCTTCAAGTTTGAAATCGCTCTGCGTTTGATGAGTCTGATTACTGTGGAAATGAGAATATCGTCCCGGTCCCGTGAGGTTATCATTTGATTTATACGGTCAAACCCTTCTCGGATTTCGGGTTGACTCAACCTTGATTCGGTTTACTTGAATGACAGCAGAAAAGAATGAGATGACGGTCATCACAAAGTTCGCGGTCGAAGCGGTGAAATTATTCGGAGCGTATTATATCACTCCGGAATTGATAATGAAACAAAAAGCCAATTCCCGGTAGGGTGCTCAAACATAGCTATATCCCTCATCCGAGCGAAACGGTAACGCCAAGTTTACCGCCGGGCTTATTCACAAATATGCCCGGAGCCATTAGGCTATTTCAAATGTCTTTGGGAAAGTCACTCAGGAAGGTCGGTGATGAATTGAAGACGGATAGTTCTTAACGGTTGAAGGCTGCCAAAAGCCTAGATGTGAGATTGTGATGCCCAGCTGCGTAACGTCGTGGCGATCATCCACATCATGGGTTGTCAAATTCATTCAACCAATCCTGTAGGTTTGGTTGAATGGGAACCCAACGCTGCATCCCTTTAGGAGCAATGATGCGCGTGTTTAATGAGCGCGAAAGAGATTTCATAGAATTCCTAGGGCGACAACTTTTTGCTGAAATTCGCGCCACTGATTGGCTATCACTTTAAGGAATAAGGTCATGGTCACCCAACGAAGTCGGGCCAATTAAATAGTCTGAGCTACTCTCTGAAACGGTAGCCAATTCCACGTACGGTTTCTATAGCGCCGCTTAGTTCTCCCAATTTGCGTCTCAGACGACTGACGTGGGTATCTACCGTGCGATCCACGGCGAAATAGTTGTCACCCCAAAGTTCATTCATCAGAAGATCGCGTGTGAAGACACGGCCTGGAGCGCCCGCTAAGAGTGCAAGAAGTTTGAACTCCGTGGCGGTCAAATCCACCTTCTGCCTCCTGTTGAACACTTGATGCTTGTCTAAATCTATCACCAAGTCGTGAATCCTAAGCTGTTTCACTGCTGCGCTAGTCCCGGTACCTTGCATACGACGCTGGACGGCACGAATCCTCAGCACTACCTCTCTGGGACTAAATGGTTTAGTTATGTAATCATCAGCACCCAGTTCCAAGCCGACAATCCTGTCAGTCTTCTCCCCTTTTGCAGTCAACATTATCACGGGGATGTCTGCAGTCGCAGGATTATTTTTTAGAATTCGACAAATATCGAGTCCATCCACACCGGGAAGCAATAGATCCAAAAGAATCAGGTCGGGGGATTGAATGTTCACATGTTTGAGGGCATCTTCTCCATTAAATGCCGTTATCGTCTCAAAGCCTGCCTGATGTAGGTTATATACCAACAATTCGGCTATATCGGGTTCGTCTTCAACGATTAGAATCTTCGACATCATAAGTGTTAATATAAGTTAGAAATGTTACAGTTATATTACATTTCATTGGCTTTTTAATGACTCATCGTTTTTGAATGGCGATGAAGAAGGCAGGTGTGATAAGATGGTGATCTGTTCACACGGATAGCAAAAAGGTTGTGAGAATGCGTACCCGACTCATTTTGAGCTACGTCCTCATTTCACTGGCAACATTGTGTGTGATATTTGTCTATTTACATCATTCACTAAAGCAGATGTCTGACGAACAGATGGTGTCCGAACTAGACATGAAGGCGAGGGCATTTAGTGAATATCTGAGCAACACACTTCCAACGAATTTCAGCTATCGCACAGTGGATGAACTTGTTGATAAACTTGACACCGAAAATTTCGTGCGCATAACCGTCATAGATCCAGCTGGCAGCGTTTGGGGCGACACGGCTTACGATGGTGACGCTTTGAAGGAAATGGATAACCTTCAAGACCGTCCGGAGATACAATCCGCCTTAGCGAGAAGTAGAGGCGATGCAACCCGATACAGTGACATCCACGACACCGAAATGCGTTATTTTGCAATTCCCCTGTTGCGAGAAAACCAGTTAATCGGTGTGTGTCGAGTTGCGCAACCCGTGCATCGCAAGGATGGGCTGGTTAAGCGCTTTGAATCAATCTTTATTCTAGCTGCCGTTATTGGGTTGGCTTCGACACTAGTGCTCGGTCTAATCGCCGCGAAGATAATCACAAGTCCGATTCACAGGTTTCTCCGAACCGCAAAATTGATCGCCGATGGCCGAGTTTCAATGCAAGTTTCAAATAACTCTGCCGACGAGCTTGGGCGATTGACCCGACACTTCAGCCAAATGGCGGATCGCGTCAAACATCAGATCCAAGAAATTTCTCAAGAACGAGATCGGTTGGAAGCAATCTTGGCAAACATGGTCGAAGGAGTGCTGTTGATAGATGAAGAGTTTGCTATTGTGTATGCAAACCCTGCCGCTGTATTGATGTTGGATCTTACCGCCGAATACCGGGGACATCCCCTTATTGAAACAATTCGAGATCCAAGATTACAGGAACTCCTGACAAAAAGTCGGGATACAAGAGAATCCGCGTTTGCGGAACTAAAGTTGGCAGGATCCATAGAACGCGAAACGGAAATCACGGCAGTTCCTGTTGTGGACGAATACTTGGTGGTGATTCACGATGTAAGTCAATTGAGAAAACTCGAGCGCGTGAGAGTAGATTTCGTCACTAATGTTTCTCACGAGATACGGACGCCGCTTACTTCAATCCAAGGATTCGCCGAGACACTGCTCACCGGTGCCTTGGATGACTCGAATACAAATCGACGTTTTGTCGAGAAGATTTTTCAACAATCGTCTGAACTGTCACAGCTTGTTACAGATCTCCTTGATCTCTCTCGCTTGGAATCTGGCATGGCTACCCTTTCCCTCGAATCTTGTGAACTTGGAGGATTTCGGGCGCCCCTAATGAATCTTTTCGGCCCGGTGTTCGATGATGCCAAACTTATATTTGATTGGGAAGTTCCCGACGACTTGCCGCCGGTACTGGTGGATAAGCGGCTATTGGAACATGCTTTCGCCAACCTGATTGACAACGCAATCAAGTACACACCTCCGGGCGGCAAAATTACCGTGTCGGCAGGTACAAGCGAATCTGAAGTTATAGTGCACACGCGAGACACAGGCGTTGGGATACCTTCCGACATGTTACCACGGATATTTGAACGCTTTTACAGAGTTGATAAGGCGCGTTCATCGGAGGTGCGTGGAACTGGATTGGGACTAGCAATTGCAAAACACATTCTACTGCAACACGATGGGCGAATCTGGGCGGAGAGTGTTCTTGGTGAAGGATCTGTGTTTCACTTTGCTTTACCTGTGCAACAGATAGAAACAACTGTCAGACACGAAGGCACGGCACCATAACACAACGGAAAATTGCATGATTATTCCGATTGACGAATCTTTCATCCAACTACGCAATCAAACGGAAAGTACGTTGCTTTCCGCCGTCAAAGCCAATACACCTGACACTTGGAGAAAACCGTTGTTCCCACAGGACGAGACCGGAGAGTTTACCTTCTATCTGGACGCAGGATGGATTGAACGGCTGAGTCTCTGGGAATGGTTCCACAACTACAAAAGAGAATCTCAGGTATCAACCGGCGGTATTCGGGGGCAGCAAAATGTGTTGTATCCGTGGGACATGCGATTCCCAATCAACCAAGTTGGCGTTGTATTGGCAACGCTCGGAAAGAGCTTGGCTGCAATGGAGCACGCGCACGGTAGAAATCTCAGGAAGATTGCAGGTTGCGAAGTGCGTTATAACTCGCAGAAGTATGTCGAACTGATTGCCCGCATTCAAGCCGCTCAGGGCATTCAGACCCTGATACCAAAGCATTTTGCGCCAATTCCCATCTGGATGGTATCGTTCCTGATCTTTGTACTGGATTTGGATGGCGGCGAACATGTAACCTCAAGCCACTCGGTGAGCACCAAAAACGCAACCAAAGACTTGAACAACCAAGGAAGCCAATATCTGTCTGAGGAATCCCTTCAATTCGTCAATAAGATTGAGCAAATCTTAAAGACGGCGGAATCCGAAGGATACTCGATACGATTTAGCGCTTCAAATGACGAAAATATTGACTTCAACTTCCTTGACGAATTTGATGGCGGTGTAAGCCTTTACGTTAATTACTTGCGCAGTGGAGTCGCAAATGATGCCAACCTAAACCTCATCCGTGCGGTCAAACCTCCAATTGTCATTGATTGCGTAGGCGGGTGTATGTACAAGACGATGCACAAGATATTTGAACGATTGAAAATTGCGGACTCATTGAAGTGGATCCATGTTGATGCAGATCCGCTTTACTATAATATAGGAAAACTCGATTACAATCCGAATACGGGAGAGAAGGAGTATTTCGATTTGGGCTGCGACTTCAGCATCCTTGAAGTCGTGAAGACGGCAGACTACGGAACAAAATTGAAGAACGAGCCTATAGGAACACTCATTGAAGTGACGGACCCGGATGGCGATCGACTGATTGTGTGCGAAATAGAGAGTGCAGATCGCAAATCTGGATTAGAGAAAATCGGGATCGAATCCTTGGATCTTGGCAATGGCAGAATTTTGAGTATTTATACACCCAACCAATCTTTCTTGATGAATATGGACTTCTATGCGAACCAGTTGAAAACCATAGGGGTGTGGGAGGCTCACCCGCGCTTCATCATCAAGACAACACCCTCCGCAATCGCATGGGACGAATGGGCGCGCAGAAAAGGTGTAAAGGTTGTCAATGTTCCGGTCGGATTTAAAGAAATTGCAGCTATCATGAAAAAGGTCGAAAAGCAGCTGTCACATTCGCCTGATGCGCCGGTCGTCGTCCAGGATGTTTACGGTGAGCCGATTAATCTTGGGGTTCAACCTCGTCTACTTTTCGCCGGGGAGGAGAGCGGCGGAATGATCACGGGACCGGAGGAATTGATTCGGAGTCGAAATGGACGCACTGCCATCGCCATGCGTGAAAAGAGCGCCGGAGAGTCGATGGTCCTCGTTGCGGCACTAGCCGCACATTGCAAAGCGAAGAGCATGAATCTGTCCGACTATCTAGAGATGATCCATACCGAGAACTCAATTATCGGGAGATTCGACATCCGCGAAGACGTAGTCTACTACAACGAATCTGAACCTGATCCCGTGAAACTCAAACAAGCGAAACTGGACGGGGAAGCGCAGCGAGACAAGAACGACCTCTTTTTCCTAGGTCTCGCTGTTTCCACCCACGAGAAGCGAATAGCTTTGCAACAGGTGCGCGCAATACTAGAGGAAACCTTCCCGTCGCTTGATTTTTCGGATCTTGAAGATGTGCGTTTCGTGGGGGATGGGACCTACTTCAAATTCCGAGGAAAGTTCGTAGAGATTCGCAAGTCTGGTACTGACGCAAAAACAAAGGCTTACGCCTCGGGAAGCGACAAGGGGAATTGTCGACAATTTGCGGAAGCGTTCGGGAAATACAGCGGTCAACTCACGCCATGCTATAAAAGTGTCATCTGCGAGGACTACCTCGCGACAGTAGAAGAAAAGGCGCGCGCACTCTATCGTCGATTCCAGCTTGAACCGGTATGAATCCGATTTGAGCCTTCGACGCTACAGTGCACAGGAATGAAAACAGAGATTAGCCCTCTATGGTATTGGAGTATCTGTCTTAGTCTACTAATTGTCTAATCTCGTTAGCTTGAGGGAGACAGAAGCCGATTCTCCCGTCGGAATACGACCAACTTCGGCATGACCAGATTGGTAACCACCCTTCGTTGCTATGACAATTGAAGTGAGGTTGGACCAAACCGCTATTTCAAATCGTCCTTCGGAATCGGAGGTGCTTTCAAGCGTATTGCAGATGGCTTCATTACACTTGACCTTTATAACCACCCCCGCAATCGGCGCACCGGTCACCGCATCAGATACTATGCCCTTTATGCGAGTGGGAACATACCCGCGTGTGTCTTGACGAAAAATTACGGCACGACCGACTTCGGTTACCTTTCCCTCGACGACCTCTATTCCTCTGATGGCGTCATTGGTCACGTAAGCAAACGCAGAAACACGGAGATCGTAGCGCCCGGGAGACAGGCCCTCAATGTGGAAAACTCCATCCTGAATGCCAACTGCGGTAATCACCACGCCTTCCTGCAATACCTCAACCTTTGCATCATAGACGGAGATGGGTGAAATATTTCCGCTAATGGAACCCGTAGTCGCACCTGAAGGAACAGTTTGCGACGCCTCCCTTTGTTCGGAACAAGCTAGAACTAGCAGCACACAGATTACAAGTGGGAGATTCAACTGTTGGAGTCTCATGATAATGCCAATCTATGGGATGACAAAGAATCTTCTCTAAACTCGTTAGGTAGGTCGGGTTGGACGAAGTTCCGTGGAACCGTCCACAGAACGAAAACTTTGAGGTTGCAATCCGCCCGAAAATGCTGCGATCTGAGCGATACCCAACATCTCAATTAAGCGCCTGTCAATCTACCTGCGCGCGAATTCCGCTGCCTTGCGTGACTACCACTCTCTGATTCACGTGGACATTCGAGAATCGCTCGGTTGCCCCGTTCTGCCATACAACCTCAAGTGAATCCACCATTGATTCCTGTCCCAAGCCAAATTCTGCTGTCAAGCTGTTAAAGGACATATAACTCGCCCCGGCATTGATTTCCCGAATTTGCGTCAGACCGCCAGCCGTCACTCGAATCTTGCTTCCTACACCTTCACGATTATCTGCCGTCCCTACCAATTTGACCTGAAGCCACGCGTTGCGATTGCCACCATCGTTCCTCCACAAAACGGCGCGGTCATGATTATTAACGACAAAGAAATCGACATCGCCATCGTTGTCATAGTCGCCAAAAGCGACCCCTCTCCCAACCCGAGATGGCAGCGTGCCGATACCTACATCATTCGCAATCTCGATGAAGGATCCGTTCCCCTCGTTGCGAAAAAGACGGTCTTTCTGGCGAATGAGAAATTTTGGCATCTCAAGGTACTGAAAGGTGCTTCCGTTGGCGACAAATATGTCAAGATCCGAATCGTTATCGTAGTCGAAAAAATCCGTTCCCCAGCCAATATCCTTCATGCTGATTTCAGCAAGCAAACTGCCGTAGGACTCATCGATGAGACGGATGGGGTCCGCCTTGTTAGATTCTGCTCTAGCGATTTCGCTGCCTTCCACCCACAAGTTTCTGTAAAGCGTATTCTCCTGGTCAATCCAATGACTAATGAAGAGGTCTAAATCACCATCGCTATCGTAGTCACCGGTGGCAAGCCCCATCGACCCCCTGAAATCCGCTGCCCATGACTCGCGACTCACATCGGCAAATGTGCCGTCGCCGTTATTTTCATACACAAAGTTGGGAGTTAGGTCGTTTGCCACATACAGATCGAGGTCGCCATCAAGGTCAAAATCCGTGAAAATGGCTTGCATGCTTCTTCCACCGTTGGCAGCTACCCCCAATTCAGCAGTAACGTCGCTAAATGTGCCGTCACCGTTATTTCGAAACAGGATGTTATCTTGGGCATCGAACGCAATGGGATTCAACGCACTAGGAACTGATTTTCCTGCTTGTTTCGACTCACTTTTCATCTTTTCTATGCTAGCGAGACTGTATTCAACGTAGTTGCATACATAGAGATCTAGGTCGCCATCTCTATCATAGTCGCCGAAGATGGCGCCCGTACTCCATTGGTCATCACCTACACCAGCCTCCTCCGTCACATCGCTGAAGGTGCCATCCCCATTATTGCGATATAAGATATTGGAACCAAAGTTAGTAACATAGAGATCCGCATCTCCATCATTATCGTAATCACCGAATACGCAACCCATGCCGTGACCTTGATCGCCAACTCCGGCTGTTTCAGTGACATCGCTGAACGTGCCATCTCTGTTGTTGCGATATAAAATGTTTCCCGGCGACTTTGACGATATCTCTACTTTCAATGGACCGGGGTTATTGACGACGTATAAATCCAAGTCCCCATCGTTGTCGTAGTCCACAAAACCCGCACCTGAACCCATGTCCTCCGGCAACAGCGATGAACGGGATCCGTGAGAATGTACGAAGTCAATCCCCGCTGCAAGCGTAACATCTCTGAATTGAACAGGTGTACCTGAATCAGATGCATTCGCTGTCGCGTCGCCGCTGCTTAGAACGAGATAAACCAACCCCGCGAAGATCAACCGTCGACACGAGACGACCATAAATCTAACGAAGTCGACCGCACTTGGATTTTTACTAAATTGCTGCATTTCCCTAGCAGTCCTGGCATTAAGGTCAATAGATGCCGACTCACGCAACGATGCGCCCATCAATTTGGCGTGGAACAATCTCAATAGTATTCGTTTGAGCACAGAATTCGAGATCTACCCCCAATCCGATATTGGCAAGATAGTTGCCGTGATAGCAACTCTTCATCATACCGATCAGATCGTGGCAATGTTCGTGATAGAGAATCCGAGCGGCTTCGGCAGCATCGGTCAACTGCAAACCACGCCTCTTGTATTCGGCATCAGATTTTAACGCATCCGCGCAAGCCCCGGCAAAAACCGCATCTTCAAGACAGAAACTTCCTTCTCGCCCCGAGCATGCAATCACAACTTCACCTGTCGCTCTTTTAAGGCAATCAAGCGTTGATTGAAGGTTTAGAAAGCAACCAATAAACACGCTTTGGGCAGATTGACATGCGTGCAGGGTGCGCGTACCATTTGTTGTAGTCAGCACAATGGGTCGTCCGGCGACTACGGATTTTGTATATTCACGAGGCGAATTCCCGAGATCAAAGCCGTCGACCCTAATTCCTTCTCGCTCGCCTCCGATAAGAACGTTGGGAGTGTGATTTGCGAAGTGATAGGCGTCGGCAGGGGTCAATACAGGGGAGACGCTGGAAGCGTCATTTGCGAGGGCGACGGTGATCGTAGTCGTCGCACGCAAGATATCGGTGACTACAACGGTTTTTGCGAACAGATCGCAGAAAGAAAGAAGATGTGGTGAGAAAACGACGTCAACCGAAGAGGGCATAGTTGAACGGGAGAAGGTAAAAAAGAAGCGAAATGACCTTTATCTCGGTAATAGTATCAGTCAAACACTATACCCCGTCATCAAGGAATCCTGTGTCCACCCGTCCGGCTAGAAAACGTTCATCCCTTAGTATTTCTTGGTGCAAGGAAGTCGTCGTTTTAACCCCACCAATGGTGAGTTCCTCCAAAGCGCGCTTCATTCGAATGATTGCTTCTTCTCTGGATCTGCCATGGGCGATAAGCTTGGCGATGAGTGAATCGTAATATGGAGGAACCGTGTGCCCTGTATAGAGATGGCTATCGGTTCGAATGCCTATGCCGCCAGGCGGAAGATACGAGGTTATCTCGCCGGGTGAAGGCATAAAGCCGTTTTGGGCATCTTCAGCATTAATCCGACATTCAATAGCATGACCATCAATCCGGATGTCTGAATGATTGTATCCGAGTTGCTCCCCCGCCGCCACGCGAATCTGTTCTCTGACCAGATCAATCCCTGTTGTCATTTCGGTGACGGTGTGCTCGACTTGAAGACGCGTATTCATTTCTAGGAAATAGAAATTATCGTCTGAGTCAACTACGAATTCGATAGTGCCTACATTGGAATAGCTAATCGACTTAGCCGCTTTTATTGCGGCTTTGCAGATTTCGGCGCGTAACTTTCCACCAATTGACGGAGAAGGGGCCTCTTCAAGCAGTTTCTGCTGCTTCCGCTGAATTGAACATTCGCGCTCGCCAAGATGTACGACGTTGTCATGCTTGTCTGCGAGAATCTGTACCTCAATATGTCGTGCATTCTCGATCCACTTTTCAATATAAACATCCGCATTGCCGAATGCACTCTCCGCTTCCGATTTTGCTGTGTGGAATAGGTTTAGCAAACTCATCTGGTTGTTCGCAATTCGAATACCACGTCCTCCACCTCCAGCCGATGCTTTGATCCCTACGGGATAACCTATCCGTTCGGCAATCTCGACAGCCTCTTCCTCCGTCTCGACTACTCCCCGCTTACGGCCTCTTTTCAAGCGTCCCTGCCGAGTACTCCGACTCCCCGGCACAAGTTTTAGTCCCAACTTGGACATCGTTTCACGAGCTTCGGCTTTGTCCCCCATCCGCACCAAGTTATCGATCGAGGGTCCGATAAACGTAATTCGATGTGCTTCACAGATTTCGGCGAATTGCGAGTCCTCAGACAAAAATCCAACGCCGGGGTGAATGGCGTCAGCGTTTGTCAATTGCGCCACTGTGATGATGTTTGCATGTTTGAGATAGCTTTCCGCCGGGGGAGGTGGGCCAATGCAACACTGTTCATCGGCATACTTCACGTGTAAAGCATCACGATCCGCAGTCGAATAGACGGCTACAGTCTTAATGCCCATGTCTCGGCATGTCCGAATGATTCGGACAGCAATCTCGCCTCGATTTGCGATTAGGATTTTTCTAAACATAACATCTCAAGAATTCGTGTCTCAAATTGTTCATCTGGTAATTTTATAATGTGGATTCACAAATTCGCAGTTTCAATCACCGTCCGGGCAAGATGCCGGAGATGGCGAACAACCGGCAGGCAACAAACCCTTATGTTCTCTTTATGCGAAAAAGCGGTTGGTCGTACTCCACCACTGTCTCATTTTCCACAACAACTTCAACAATCTGACAAGAAAATCCGGGCTGAATCGGGTTGAAGATTTTCATCGCTTCGATTAAACAAATTGTATCTTCGGCCGAAACAATATCGCCTTCATTGACAAAGAATGGCTCATCCGGCGCCGCAGACCGATAAAAAACACCCGGCATTGGAGCATTTATAAACTCTCCTTCTACGTGATCACTTTGGACTGGCGTAGATGCGGAGGGTGACGGGGCAGGTTGGGGTGCACCGGAAGGAGCCGACGCTGTTTGACTTTCTCTACGAACTCTAAGCGTGACCTCGCCATCACGGAGGTAGACTTCCGTCAACTGGCGATCATCCATGACGTCGCAGACCTCGTTTAGCAGTTCTAAAGATATCGATTTGTCTTCAGACATAAGTCACACCCTTTCCACGTAAGTTCCGGTGCGCGTATCTACTTTGATGACCGTCCCGTTTTCAACGAAAAGCGGAACCTGAACCACCCCTCCTGTTTCAAGTTTGGCTGGTTTAGAACCGCCACTGACCGTATCACCTCGCAACCCCGGATCCGTCTCGACAATCTTAAGAGCAACGAAGGTAGGAAGTCCTACCGTAATGGGAGTGTCCCCATCTACTTTGACAGTGATAGTCTCCCCCTCCTTGAGAAACTTCATTCCGTCTCCAATCAAATCTGTAGAAAGCGCATGCTGTTCAAACGTTTCATTGTCCATGAAATGCAACAAATCTCCGTCATTGTACATAAACTGCATGTCTCGCCCTTCAACTCGAACCGTTTCAATGTTTTCGCTTGAGCGAAACGTGCGATCAATCACCGCACCGTCTGTCAACCGTTTCAATTTGGTACGAGCAAATGCGCCGCCCTTGCCCGGTTTGACATGTTGACAATCTGTAACGGTATATATCACATCATCAAGCCGGATAACTAAACCGTTACGCAAATCATTTAGTGATGCCATAGAGTTCTCCTAGTATCTATCATCGAATCATTGCATGGGCATGTAGGTGCTTTCAATCAATTTCAGTGCCATTCTGAATGCTTTTGCTCGATGGCTGATGTGGTTCTTAATCTGCTCTCCCAACTCCGCGAAGGTTTTATCGTAGCCGTGCGGTACGAACACCGGATCATATCCAAATCCCTGATTTCCGCGCGGCTCGCGGATGATTTTACCGTCGCATACACCCATGACGACATCCGCGCGACCATTCGGTTCTGCAACGGCTACGGCACATTTAAAGCGTGCGGTACGCTCATCGTCCGGTACGTTCCTAGTCGCGGCAAGCAATTTCGCAATGCGATCTGCGTCGGAGGCATCCGAGCCAGCATAGCGTGCAGAATGTACACCGGGGGCTCCGCCAAGCGCGTCAATCTCTAGCCCCGAATCATCCGCTAGAGCAAGAACGCCAACGTATTTCGCAATATCTACAGCTTTCTTCTTTGCGTTATCTTGATACGTTTCGCCATCTTCAACTACATCCGGCGCTTCCGGAAAGTCTCTCATGCTCAGGACTTCAATACTACACTGTTGACTCAGCATATCGCTGAGTTCCCGCACCTTTCCGAGATTACGAGTTGCCAAGACTAACTTCATTTAATCGTTCCAACATCATACGATTTTGCAGACGAATAAGCTGTCCGATTCCGTCGGCGGCAAGATTCAACAACTGATCCGTTTGTTCTCGCGAAAAAGGATTCTCCTCTGCCGTGCCCTGAATCTCTACAAATTCTCCCTTACCGGTCATAACGATGTTCATGTCTACGTCCGCGGCTGAATCTTCGCTATAACAGAGATCTAGACTCGGCGTGCCGTTAACGATTCCGACACTTGTTGCCGCAACGTTATCAAGTATAGGGAGGTCTTTTATCAGTTTGCGATCAATAAGCAATTGACAGGCATCCCAGAGTGCGACATATGCTCCCGTTATCGAAGCGGTTCGTGTGCCACCGTCCGCTTGGATAACGTCGCAATCAATCCAGATCGTTCGTTCGCCAAGCATACTCAGATCTACGATAGCACGAAGCGACCTACCAATAAGGCGTTGAATCTCCTGCGTTCGTCCGCTAGGCGATCCGCGCGTTACTTCGCGCTGCATCCGATCCGAAGTGGAACGTGGAAGCATTGAGTATTCTGCAGTTACCCAGCCCTTGTTACGAATCTGTTGTTCACGCATGAAACGCGGTTGTCTATCATCAATCGATGCCGTGCACACCACCTTTGTGTCACCGATTTCAATCAACACGGATCCTTCGGCATGCTTGATGAAATTTCGATTAATCGTGACGGGCCGCATCTCATCGGCTCGGCGCCCATCAATTCGTGCCATCTACATTCCCCTCTACACGTTCCGAGCTATTGCCGCCAAACGTATGCATTCTGCGATTCGCCTGAACTCAGCGGCTACTATATCACTGCGGTTTATTGATGTCAACTCAAATGCCTTGACGGCCATCTCAGTCATGGGCTGAGGTTGGGCGCTCCAAGTCTTCAGTGGTAAGTTCGTGATTCAGAAAGTGAAGTGCTTTCGTATAACTGCGACGCTGGAGATAATGGTTGAGCATCGTCGGCGCCGTTGAAGCAATCTCGTTTTGTAACTTTTCAATCCGCTGAAGGTCTTCTACCATTCCCTGCTTTCGTTCGATGTGCTCGAACATTGATTCAAGGCTCTCTTTTAAGGACTTTGCTTGGTCAGATGTCATGATGTTTTCCCTCTAGGGTATGCGCATTTCACGGTGAGTAATCAGTTTCGCCAACGTTGACACTTCTCAGGTTACAGGCACTCCAGGCCATTTTGCCCTTTAAGAATCCACTAGACATACTCAAGCGGCAATCTGACGAATATCGTCGACTGTGCTCAGAATCTCTTCATAACTGTCGCAAGTCACCAGCTTGGAACGATAATCCTTGATATGGGGGATTCCCTTGAAGTAGTTGCTATAGTGCCGCCGCATTTCTGCAATTCCAACTCGCAACCCCTTCCACTCCGTGGAGAAATCGAGATGCTTCTTGAAAACTTGAATCCTCTCTTCAAGCGAGGGACAGGGCAGCAACTCTCCCGTTGCAAAATAGTGTTTAATCTCCCGAAAGATCCATGGATAACCAATTGCGGCGCGTCCAATCATGATGCCGTCGACGCCGTATTTCTGGCGCATCAACTGCGCTTTTTGAGGGCTATCTACATCTCCATTTCCAAAAACGGGGATGTGAACGCGCGGGTTGCTCTTGATTTCGCCTATTAGCGTCCAGTCTGCCTCGCCTTTGTACATCTGTTGGCGCGTACGACCATGAATGGTAATTGCTTGGATTCCGACATCCTGCAGCCTCTCGGAGACATCTCCAATGTACTTGGTCTTTTCGTCCCAACCGAGTCTAGTTTTCACCGTAACCGGTAAAGAGGTCGATTTGACAATCTCTGCCGTCATCTTGACCATTTTCGGAACGTCCAGCAATATTCCGGCACCAGCCCCCCGGCATGCCACCTTCTTTACCGGACAACCGTAATTGATGTCGATGATGTCGGGATCGGCTCGTTCTGTTATCTCGACCGCCTCTTTCATTGAGTCGATGTTATTTCCAAAAATCTGAATTCCGATCGGCCGTTCATATTCAAAAATATCTAGTTTGACTACGCTCTTGGCTGCATGTCGGATAAGCCCTTCGGACGAGATAAACTCGGTGTACATTAAATCCGCGCCATTCTCTTTGCACACAGCTCGGAACGGTGGATCACTCACATCCTCCATTGGAGCAAGCAGCAACGGGAAATCTGTGATCGTAATGTTACCAATACGTACCATAACCTAGAATTCGCTTTCAAACAGTTGTAGGTAACGCCGTCCATACCAAAGATGAAAATGCTCCCAGACAAACGCAATCCCACAATTTGTACGACTAAATCGCGTTCTAAGCTACGCTGCCATTTGGAGCTAGTTATCTGAGGATGTCGCCGTTCAACTTCTCCGTTTCAATCAAGTGTGCACCGTCTAGCCCCTTGCGAACATCCGAATCGTTACTGGTGACAATCACCTGATACTCCTCGGAAAGCTTACGGATGAACTCAATCATCAACCGTTTTCGGCTATCATCCAGATGCAGCGTCGGATCGTCAAAAACAAAAAAGCCCGGATTTCCCAACGTCCTTGAAAGCGCTATCTTTAGAGAAATATACAGGATTATTTTTTCGCTGCCGCTGAGAAGCATCAAACTCCGGTCGTTGCCGTCGATCCGCAAAGATGGTAGCAGGTGTTGGCTCTTCAAATCGATTTGCCCTAATTCAAAAAGATTCATCCGTTTAAGCCAGCGCTGCAGTTCTCTCTCGGCCGGCTGAAGAAGTTGGTGTTGAATAGCCTGAATAGTACGCTCAATTGCATCGCATGTCAGTTCGAGGTTTAGTCGAGTCCGCACCGCGTTCTTCACGGCAGCCTCAGAACACTCGAGTTCCTCAAGTTTGTTCGTGATGATGGCTTCCTCCCTGTTGAGCGTCACCAGCCGCTTTCGAAGTCCATCAATCTTGTTTTTTATCTGGCGTCTACGTTCAACCACCCCTGCGTAACCGGGCGAGGTCGTTTCGGATGTATGACTCTCGGGCGCATCGTCAGTCTGCAGACTCCGATACTTGGCACTTATTGCGTTAAATTCGGCCTGAACTTCCCCATGTTGGCTCTCGATGCGCGCTAGAGCTTGAACTTTACTTTGCAATACCTGATGCCGTTGGTTCAGTTTTCGTAAAGTCGACAAGTCTACCGAGTTTATGTCAAGCTCTTTCTGTTTTGCCGCCAAACACTCTTCAGATTTGTCCTTTTCGCCCTGTTTCTCCTCATGAATTCTCCTGAGGACCATCTGGTGCACCGGCTGATGGCACGTTGGACAATGTCCTTGATTGCTCCCAAGCAGCTGACTCAATGTCTGGCAGGTCTCGGCTAAAAGTTTAGTTTGATTCCGAAGGCTACCAATCTCCTGAATCAGCTTCTCGCGCTGCGCTTCAATTTTCTGGGTGTCATTTATCGCCGTTTCTACTTTATCAATCGTCTGTCGAACGTGCGCGATATCGTTGAAGCCGCCGAGAGTTGAAGCGCGCTCTCCTGCGAGCGCATTCATCTGCGTTTCCAGACGTGATCGCTCCTCCGCCAGTTCAAAGATAAGTGCCTCATTACCGCTTGCCGTGTTGTAACTAGACAGAAGTTCGAGTTCTTTTTCCAACCCAACCACTTGGTCTTGGATGCGCTTTATTTCCTCTCGGTGAGTCTTGACCGTCGCAAGTTGTAGTCTACGTTGATGTTCCTGAAGCCTTGTTTCCTCACGTTTTGCGATGCGCCTTACTTCAAGAAAGCGTTCCCGAACTTCTATGAGCCGGTCAATACCGAGAAGCACATATAAGATCTCGCGCCGATGCGACGGCTGTCGACCAAGGAATTCAAAAATCTCGCCCTCCCGCAAAAAAGTCGAAGCTGCCAAGTGGTCATACGTTAAATCAAACAGCCTCCGCAGATCCCCGTCCGCCGCCCGTTTTCCACTAAAGATTTTCCGCCAGGAATCTCCCTCTCTGCATCGGAGTTCAACATCACCCTGAGTAGACCGGAACAACTGATAATCCTTCCCCTGTTCATGAAATCCAACTCCCGCCGTTCCGCTGCCCGTTCCCGCCTGTGTTAGTGCCCCCGTCGCCACCCGTGGAACAATCGGCTTTCCCGCCAATACAAAAAAGATCGCGTTAACCAGTGTACTTTTGCCACTGAAATTTGGTCCGAAAATAAGGTTCGTCCCTTCTCTAAGCTCAAAGTTTCTCCGATTAAAGCAGCCAAAGGATTTGAGAAGGATTTTTTCTAACCGCATACTTACTGGCGTTGGCTAATCGTGTCCAAGAGCTGATGAGCTGTCACCCCATCTCCGTCCCGGTCAATGGCAAGGCTAAATGCGTGGAGAATGGCATTGATATCCGCTCGCTCGAGGGAAACATACTTGTCTGTCGATTTAGAAAGTTCCTCAACCTCGCGTCGAAAGATTTCAACGAGCTCGGTCTCGACCGTGGAAGGCATGTGATTCCTTACCTTTCAACCAGTTTCTGCAAATACCCGTGCGAGCCGAATTTTTTAAAAACCAATATTCGTTGACACACTGTGCTAGCCTCGGTTTACTAATTGCTCCGGTATTTATCCAGTCTCGCGGTGCGGTTGGATAGGGATTTCTATCGCACTCACTATCCGTTCGCTTGATCGTACCTACCGGAAAATGTGAATCTACAAACGGAGTTGACTACAAACCACTCAAAACCAGAAGTGGGACATTAGAATGACCTGATCGACCCCCAACAGCTGACGGTCTTTTGTGTCTGGTGCCCGATCTTCGTTTGCAATATTGCCCCAATAATACAACTCAAGTGTAGCATTGTCCGCGACGGTATATCGTGCGCTTGCGGAAAGCCGCTTCTGCTCGTCCCCATCCCGATCTCTATCTGGATCGAATACTTCGTACCGTCCCGATAGAATCAACTTGGGAGTCAGCCGATATCTGGCGCCGGTATAATAACCTAGCGACGAAACACCTAAATCGCCCAGAACGCTCTCATCATCGGCAAGGCTGTTTCCGATATTTACCTCGGCTTCGATCGACAACCCGTTATGTACAGCCGTCAAGAACGCACCTGCCACCATATTTCGTTCGTCTCTCGGTTTGTCGATGAGATAAGAGACCCCACCCCGTACCGGTCCAATTGAACTACCTATCGTTGAGGTCCAAGCCTTATGTTGATTTAAATCCGATCGAGTTGCGCGACCGCCGTTGAATATTGCCGCATTGTAAAACACTTTGCCCGCAGAACCACCGACCTCAACGCCAACATCGCGTTTGTTCGATCCGATATCGTATCCTTGGCGCACGAGGATATTATGGTCCTTCTGCTTAATCCCGAACGGGATGCGGAATTGACCTACCTTGACATACAAGTGTCCGGGAACAGCATCGATTGTCGCAAACATATTGAGCGTCGATCCCATGTTGTTGGACAGGGTCATTCTAACCTTCTCGGATGCTTGGGCGTTCAGTGTCAATTCGCCCTGCATCATGTAGAAACTGTCGATGGCTGAATGGCAGGAACTGCAATTAGCCCGCGCACGATCTGAATGATCTACATCATTCGTCTTGATATATGCGGTGCGAATGTCTATTGCGGTCGTGAGTCTTTTGGCAACGGTCTCGACTTCCGCCATGATCGCTTCCGCATCGAAGTCTTCAGGAAACTCAAAATAGTTGTCCTCAAACACCTGACCGACTTCGTTGCGCGGCCCGCCGCCTGCCGGATCAATATGGCAGAAGATGCAGTCCTTGTCCTCCTGTGCGGCAAACTCGGGTCTAGCATCCGAATCTGTGATTACGAACGTGGTCAATAACAACGTGCTTAGCAAACACAGCCAGTAAAATCGTATATTAGATTTCAATTGATTACACCGCTTTCAAATGTCAAACTTCAGTGGGATGAGGGAAGACTCGCGCTGGATTCATCTAACGGTTTAAGTACGACTCATATCCCATTATACCATCAGGTGTTTAAAGGATTCAAGAAGTATCATGAACATTAGACACACTGCCGATTAGGCCGGTCGATCCGTCGTAAATTACGTTGACGACCATAATCCTTCGTCATTCGCTCGGTCTATTCGCTCGCGAGATTCCACCCTAAGCAGGCCGTGAAGCCCTTGTAACCGCGATCTCATTTATACACTTGATTCAGTCGTCTGACCGCCATACGCGCGATTCAATCGATTACCTAATGCCTTTCCGCGTTTACAATCTCACGGCGGTGTTTCGGCCGTGCTTGGCGAACGCGCGCATATTTAGCCGCTGCTGGGCTGTGGTCATGATGCGAGAGCGGCAGGCGCCTTGGACGGCGTCGGGGGCGTCGTTGTGGTCGGCCGATGGGAATTGCCTGAACTGCGTCCAGAGTTCGGGGGGCAAGTCCCGCTCGTTGAAGGCGAGCCATCCGTTGGCGATGGCTGGCTCAAGGGTTTCGATTCGGTCTTCTTTGTTTTGGTGTTGCTCGTGGTACACAATTGCTCGCTGAAACCGATGACGTTCTTTCATCACGCGGAACGCACGGTCGGTTGCCATCTTTATGGTACCATCTTTGTCGGGGCGCTGCTCGCACACAAAGTTGGATTTCGGATTCGACGGCGCCAATATGGCTTCGGCGCGCTGGGAGAGGAGGATGGCATTCTCCATCTGTTGGGTTAGTGAGACGCGCTCCAACCACGCCAGTAGTATGTAGCCGTTCACGCCGGAGAGGGAGTCGGGGTTCATGGAACTGCCGCCGGGCAGCGGCTCCCAAACGACGACAACAGCACACGCATAACTATTGGCAAGCGCATCGCGTCCGCCCATGGTGTCGAGGTAGGTCGTGAATCCGCCCAGGTCGTGCCAGGGCACGACACGCCCGTCGCTGCGGCGGAAGCCTTCGTCCGTCACGGCGAAGGTGACGGCGTGATCCATCTTGAACAACGCCATCCTCGGGTCGCGGGCATCGTTCTGAAGTTCGCGCATCACGCAATGGTAGCCACGCTCGACGATTTCTTTGCGGACGAGGAGGTAGGGGAGTTTTTCTTCCCAGAGCATCTGCACGTTTGCGTTCATTTCGGATTTCCGGGATTGGAAGTAGGCGTCGGCACGTGCTTCGCGTTCGTCGTCGTCAAGGGTTGTGTCGCTGTACGCACGTTCCCACTCTTTCCACAGGCGCTCGGCAGTTGGGTGGTAGATGTCTTTGGGATAACTGACGGCTTGGTAGCGCAGCGTTCGCCAACCGGGCAGAGAGCGGAGGTGTTCGGAGAGGGATTCGGGGTGTTTTACGGTATCGACTATCATGGTGTTGGAGTGCTCACTTCCCAAATCACCGGCGTACATGAAATCGGTCATGAACCACTCTCTGTCTTCCTCTCGCAGATTGGGATTTAGGCAGCGTTTCGGGTCTTCGATGTCGTCGCAGAGCTTGAGTGTGGGCCGGACATCACCGAGAAGTGCGCCGCGAGGTGAGGAGCCACGTCCGAGCGGTCTCAGTCCGATGCCGTTTCGGGTGTCGGTTTCGGTTTTTGTCCACGGGGAACCGACGAGGTCGCCGAAATCTCGGCGGATAAGTGGATTCTGTTCAATCACCTGGCGGATTTCGGTTATGCGTTGGCGCGCCATGCGTTCGTTGCGACCGACAATGAGGATGAATTCTTCAGGCTGCACCCCCATTGCGAGATCGAAGTGCTTGTAGCAGATTCGCCATAGGGGGATTAGGCGGTTGACGAGGGTTGTCTTGCCGGTGCCGCGCGGCGCTTGGACGTTTATCTGTTTACCGTACTCGCCGGGTTTAATGGCACTCAGGATTTGGATGTGAAAATCTCTGAGTTCAAGCATGCGGTAGCTGGTCCCTCTTATGTAGTAATCGACAAAGAGGTTTGGATGGACGTAGCCAGCGTGGGCGTTATATGTCCTAGCCAGGTCAAGTCGATTCATCGAGATTGCCTTCGAGATAAATTCGCGCAAGCCGCTCTGCGTCATCGTCTGGAACTGTTGGATTAGGTACTTGCTTGGTTGGATCATTGGGAATTCCGTTAATGAGTGCGTCCGAGATTACGTCAAGGACGACGTTCTTGATTGGAACGAGGGAGCGCGCGGCAGCAAGGAAATCGTTCGCAGTTTCGATCTGGATGTTCGGCGCGCTCTCTCGCAGTTTTATGGCTAACGTAGAAAGCGTGGCGGAAGCGGGCCGCAGCGCGGTTTGAACGAGTTTTTGGCAGTGTGCGAAATACTGCGATTTTATGCGATTATGTTCTTCGCGCCACTCCTGTGTGAATACGTTTGAGCGTGGATTGGAGGTCCGAAGTGCGTCCGCGATTTTTTTTCGAGGGACATTTTTCCATTCGGGATGGGTTTCCATGAGCCAGTCTATCAGGGAGGTGGTGGTTGCACCTTGAAATACGCGACGCCAAAGTGTTTCGCGATGTTCTTCATGACTCAGTGAAATTTCGAGTTGATTGCTTTCTGATGACATAGTTAAGACCTTTCGTTGATGTATCGGGGCACAATGCCCTCCCACAACTGTTGATTGGTGATTAGATGGCATAAAAAAAGCCCGCCGATGGCTGTCTGTTGATTGACATCAAAGACTGCCACCAATGGGCTGTTTGTCGTTGCGAGATTTAGTTTAGGGCGGTTCACCGCAGTTCATTTACGGTGGAACGCGCATGTTCCTATAAAATCGGGGAGCGGATCAATACCGCGGGTTTCAATCGGGGGGAATTATAGCATGTTAGGGGAGATTTGTCAATCGGCAGAAATTTTCTTAAACATTGGGAAAAGGGTAAAGCAGTGGAATGCCACCGCGCTGGGATCTCTATCGGGATTTGCTATCGCGTGAAGATCTCTATCGCCTTCGCTATCCGCTCAGTTGATCCTATTCGGTCACTTAATCTATCCGCTCGCTTAATCTCATCCTACTCTGATTTACTCCCAATCCAAGCGTTTAAACGAGCGGGCTTTCACGTGGATTATTCCGTCGCGGCGTTGCATGACACCATGCACGGACATGAAGGGTGAGAGCTTGAAGACTGAGCGATAGCGCTCGTAAGTGTTTGGCATGATGACCACGTTCAGCAAGCCGCACTCGTCCTCCAGCACCAGAAACGCTACGCCTTTGGCTGTGGGCGGTCTCTGGAGGCATATTGCCAAGCCAGCTACGGACACGCTGACACCGTCCCGAAGTGTTCTCAATCTATCGCTCGGATATACGTAGCTTTTGAGCTTCGTCCGCAGAAGTTGCATGGGGTGAGCGCTCGATGAGCAGTCTTGGGCGGCGCGTTCCCACTTGAGTTCCTCCCACGCGCTTAGTTCCGGAAGATCCGGAGATGCTAGTTCCGGTTCTATGGCGAGGTTGTGTTCGCGCCAGCGATCAAGTATCCAGAGCTGCCAGAGCATTTTCCGTCGGGGCAGGTTGAAATTATCGCAGGCGCCGGCGGCAATCAGTCGTTCAACTGTAGAACAGTCCAGTTCCGTGCGCCGCACGAAGTCCTTTATGGACACAAATTCGCCCGCGCCGCGAGCCGCTTGCACCTGCTGGGCTTTGGCGGAACTAAGTCCTTTGACGCAAGTAAGGCTCAAACGCACTGTTCCCTTACTTTCGACCGTACAACGCGCCTCGCTTTGGTTCACGTCTACAGGCAAGATTTGAATGGACCGGCGTTTTGCATCGTTAATGAGCACGTCGGTCGGATAAAAGCCGAGAGGTTGGTTGTTGACAAGCGACGCAATAAATGCTCCAGGATAATAACATTTCAGCCAAGCGGCTTGATAAACAAGATGCGCGAAGGAGAGCGCGTGAGACTTGCAGAACCCGTATCCCGCAAACCCGGCAACATAGCCAAAAATCTCTTTGGCGTCGCTGAGTGATACGCCATTCCGCACGGCTGAAGTGACAAATGCGCTTTGCATTTCGTCAATCGCTTTCTTTGACCGAGTTTTGTTCAGGTCGCGTCTGAGATTTTCGGCTTGACCCGGCGAATACCCAGCGATCTCACAGACGACCTGAAGCACTTGCTCCTGAAAAAGGATTACTCCGAGGGTTTCTTTAAGAATACTCTCAAGCCGCGGGTGTGGATATCGAACCGCCTCTCTGTTCATCCGGCGCATGATGTAGGGTGCCACCATGTGTCCTTGAATCGGTCCGGGTCGGATTAACGCTATTTGGATTGCCAACTCCGCGATTGATCGTGGCTTGATGCGCGGCAAAGTGGACATTTGTACCCTAGATTCGACTTGGAACACGCCGAGCACATCAGCAACCGCGAGCATATCATAGACTTTTGAGTCTCCGGGGGGGATGGCGTCAAGGTCAATGTCAACGCCGTGGGCACCAGCAATCAAGTCCACGGTCTCGCGTACCACGGCAAGCATCCCCAAACCGAGGAGATCAACTTTGATTAAGTTTGCTTGTTCAATCATGTCCTTATCCCACTGGCAAACGCGCCGCCCCGGCATACGAGCGGGTTCCAACGGCACGAGCGTTGAGAGACGGGTGGAAGTAATTACCATGCCGCCGGGGTGCATCGACAAGTGCCTAGGTAGCCCTATAATCGCTTCGACGTGCTCTCGAAAATGTTTCCAGATGGGGCGGCTGGCGTAAGATGCAAATTCTTCCAGTTCATCAATCTTATCAAAAGCGGAGGACACATTTCGTCCTTCCGCCAGACGCGCCATCCTGTCCAAAATACGATTGGAAATACCGAACACTTTTCCCACGTCACGAAGCGCGCCGCGCACTCGGTAAGTGATGAAAGTACAAGCCAATGCAACATACTCGAACCCGTATTTTTCATAGACATACTGAATGACATCTTCCCTATCGGCGACATGCGCGGCACGGGTGGCGGAGAAATCAAGATCAATGTCGGGGATCGTAGTTTTCTCGTCGTTCAGAAATCGCCCGAAAAACAGATTGTGTTTTATCGGATCGACGGGCGTAATATTGAGGAGGTAAGCCACCAACGAATTCGCCGCGGAACCCCGCCCCTGGACGCCTATCCGCCGTGACCGTGCGAACGCCACGATATCCCACACAACAAGAAAGTAGCCAGCCAAGCCCAGTCGCAGGATGAGACTCAGCTCCTCTCTAAGCCTTTGCTTAATTTCGACGGTTACTATTTCGTATTTCCTTGTGAGTTGTTCGTCACATAGACTCATCAGATAGGATTCATCGGTATGACCTGCTGGCGTGGAGAAGTCGGGAAATCGGTATTCGGTAAAATCCAGGTCGAGTTGACATTGATCGAGAATGAGGCACGTGTTTCTTATCGCATCCGGTATTTCGGCAAACAGTCTTCCCATAACGTTTGGGCTTTTTAGAAAGCGCTGGTGGTTTTGCGGACGGACTGCCTCCGATTTGTCCAGTTTCACTTTGTGCCGGATGCACCGCAGCACATCGTACAACGTGGCTTTGTCTTGTCTGGCATAGCGAACGGCATTCGTGGCAACACATTCCACACCCAATTTTGACGCTAATTTATACAATTTTCGACACCGGTTGAAGTCGCCCGGTTCACGATGGTCGACGAGTTCAACATAGAGCCTGTTGCCGCCAAAAATTTCCCGGTAAGTTTCGATTTCGGCACTTGCTCTTCCAATCTGACCCTCAAGCACCAGCTTTGCGATGTTCCCCTGTCCGCTCACGAGGCAAATCAATCCTGCTGATAGTTCGCTGATTTCATCAAGCGTCGCCCTGGATTCGCCTTTTGGGCGGGCATGGCGGGCGCGCGTAATCAGTTGCGATAGATTGTGATAGCCGGTCATGTTCTTACACAAGAGCACCATTTGATCGTCATCGGGTTGTCGCGAAGGTCCCCCCAATTCCGTATCCTCCTTTCCTACGGCAATTGCTGCGCCGACGCAATAGGGCAGCTCGCGTTCCTTGCATTCTCTTACGAAGGGCATAACACCGTAGAGCGCGTCGTTATCAGTTAACGCAAGGCCTTTCAACCCCAGCTTAACAGCTTCCTCAACAAGCTCAGAGGGACTGGAAGTGGCATCTAAAAACGAATAGTAGCTGTGACAGTGGAGTTCTGCGTAGTCCATTTAAGAGTCACCGATAGAACATGTACCATTTGCTATGATTAAGATCCTTGTAGAGAATAGAAGTAAATTCTGCTCCACATTCAATTATCTCGAAATATTCACAATTTGTTTTTTGCTCGCTCCACCAATGGTTTTCGATTGTCCAGATGTCGACAATGGTAATGAAGATCTCAATGCCCTCCATGTGATCGAAAAGCAATGATCGTGGATAACCCGCGTCGTCAGAAACAACAGCGATTGGAACAGGTTGCCGGTGAGTTTTAACATCCTCCCGACCGTCCCAGATGCCCATCTGCCGCATGCCTTCGTCCGCTCCAACCGGTTGCAACTCGGATGGCAACGGTGCCAAATCGATTCCTCGCGACAGTTCGGACATGAGTTTGCCCGCGCGACCAAATTGATTGACGAGCGTACGCACGTCAATGTGTGCAACCTGCCCCAGCGTCTGTAGTCCCAACGTCCTCAAGCGTTCTTCAATTTTGTCGGAGATTGGGAGATATGAAATACTTTGCTCAGCTAGGAACTCCTCAAGTTGCGCCGGTGATACGAAAAAAGGCGCTTCTACCGTGGCGGCGTGAGCGGCGGCGAAGCTGGCGAGCCGAGTCGGAGCAACACCAATGCGAGCTCCTATCTCACCATGTTGCAGTTCCAGTTCATAAATCAGGACATGGATTCGATCACCGATACTGTCGAAATCAATATAGACCTCTCCACTGTCTCCAAGCTCCCATTTATATGAGTAGAAAGCCAGCAGTTCGGTGATTTCAATCAAGTAGTCGTCAAAATTGTCGATGAGCAGGCATGCAAGCAAAATTAATCTCCTCTTGAGCACGTATGAATTGGGTTGTTTTCGTTCTTGCAACCAATGAAAGACACAATACCACACATATGTTAAGGTAGTCAAGAAAAAAATTCAACATGGATTTTTGGTGTGCTATAATGAATTCCCACGACGATAGATATGCCAAAATTAACACGCGATTCGACACAAGGAGATGTTTATGTTATGTGCGGACGATACACGCTCACAGCACCATCTGAAAGCTTAGCAGAGATGCTGCCCGGACTAGAAATCACCGACGAAATTTCGCCGCGCTACAATATCGCACCGACCCAGGAAGTCGCGGTAGTGCCCAACAACGGCGAAAATAGAATGGAATACTTTCGGTGGGGATTAATCCCTTCTTGGGCCAAGGACCCGAAGATCGGAAACCGAATGATTAACGCGCGGTCGGAGACTCTCGCGGAGAAGCCGTCGTTTCGCACAGCGTATAAGCGCCGGCGCTGCCTCGTATTGGCAGACGGGTATTATGAATGGCGGGCCGAGGGGAGGCGGGGACCAAAAACGCCGTATTATATCCGAATGGAATCCGAGAAACCCTTCGCTTTTGCCGGGCTGTGGGAATCTTGGCGGCAGGCGGGGGACGATACCAGTCTACAATCCTGCACGATCATCACATGCCCGCCAAATGAAAGATTGGAGCGGATTCATGACCGAATGCCCGTCATTCTAGAAGCGGCGGAGTACGACGTGTGGTTGAGTCCGGAGGAACAAGCTCCCGCTGAACTGAATCACCTTCTCAAACCATATCCTGCCGAGGAGATGACCGCCTATCCCGTTACACGTCTGGTGAATCAACCAAAGAATGACTCGCCCGAGTGCATTCTACCGGCATAAGAGCGAATACCCCGCCCGAACGACTCAACACCGGACTTTGATTTCAAAACACGGGCACAATATCGAACACCTTTTTGTCGAAATATAGGGGAGACATTGGCTGAAATTGATTTGGACTTCTGCTGGTGCGAGAGGTCAACAAAGGCGAAAGCGAGATTATGACAACGCATGAACATACAATCAATGATGCTCTAGCCGAAGTATTGAGAGAAACACGTCAGGCTTGGCAGGAACGTAGTGTTGGTCGTTCAGAAAACACGGGCATTGATGCTCGGCCCCAAGTATTGCGTGAAACAAATCACGCTTGGCAGGGACGTAGTGTTGTTCGTTCAGAAAACACCGGTATGTTGAAAAGAAGTAATGAAAAGCCTGATATTTTAGTTATAGAATCCTCTGTTTCGCCAGTAGTGATTGAAACTGAAGTATTGCCGGCGCCTACTGTTGAACAGGAGGCAACATCACGCCTTGGGAAACAGATACGTGCTACGGGAAAGTCAATTCTATCATCTATTGCCCTGCGCTTGCCTCAAAGGTTGAGAACGAAACAGGGTTCGTCCTTGCGGAGTGAACTGGAAGATGCGACTGACATAGAAATGGCACTTTATACCGGTAGTGATCCGTCTGCATATTCTCGATGGCCACGTTCCGGTTGGATTCTTGGGGGTGTCTCTAATCTCTCAATTCTTGTGCAGCATGCGTCAGTTCCACCTGAAGTTATCGAAAAAGCTGCGGATCAATTAGTTACCGGCGTTAGAGAGGCGGCTGGCTTATTAGAGGAGATGCTTGGGGAATATCCGGGTGCCATTCATAAGATTGGTGAAAAATTACGGCAGGAAGATAGTGTCCAGACACGAGGTATGGCCGCCACAATTTTAGCGAATGCCTTCGTGTTTCAGGAGAATCTAGCGGGCGGACCAGATGAATTGGCAACTGTTAATTCACTCGAACAGTTACGAGGGTCGAACAGTGGCCTAACCAAGTCTGCTGTTCTGGCGGAGTGGAGGAAGATACTCGAAGTTAATTACTGGCCCATCTTCGACATTGCTCGCCGCATACTTGAGGTGATTCCAACCGCAGAGAGTCAGTTGCTTATCGAGTGCTTAGCCGGGACGGCTGACAAACTCTTACATGCGCAATTGATGCGTTCTCATGATTTGACTGGTGTTGTTTTCCAACGCCTCATTGCCGATCGAAAATTCCTTGCGGCTTTCTACACTACACCGGGGGCGGCGGCACTATTGGTTGGATTGGCTATTACTCCAGATACACTGTCAGAAGGTAGATCATGGTCAAGCGCGGCTGATGTGAAGGAACTTCGCATCGCAGACTTTGCATGTGGGACAGGAACACTGCTTTCGACTGCCTACCAGCGCCTAAGTCAATTGCATGAATTAGACGGTGGCGATGCTAAAGCACTTCACCCTGCCATGATGGGGACTGCACTTGTCGGCTGCGATGTTCTGCCGGCCGCAACACATCTCACAGCATCAATGCTGGCGGGGGCACACCCCAGCGTGAAGTATAAGCAGAGTTCCATACTAACTGTGGCTTATGGCAAGCAATCTGATGGACAGGTTGCACTTGGTTCGTTGGACCTGCTGGACCCTCAAGGGAGGTTTGAAATCCTCTCCATTACTGCGGCAACTGTAGAGGGGATGGGGGAGGCTGAGCAGGAAACTTGGCGCTCCCTTCCTCATGAATCTTTTGACGTAGCAATCATGAATCCGCCTTTTACCCGCCCCACCGGTCATGAGGGCGAGAAGATTGGTGTTCCCAATCCGATGTTTGCTGCATTCAGTTCAAGTAAGGAAGAACAACGGCTGATGGGTGCAGCTACGAAACGTATAACGAAAGGGACTAGCTATCATGGCAATGCCGGGGAGGCTTCAATTTTTTTAGCTCTTGCGGACCGTAAGTTGAAGTCAGGCGGCGTATTAGCTTTAGTCATGCCTCTCAGTCTCATTTCAGGTGATGCTTGGGAAAAATCCCGCGCGCTTTTGGCTAAACATTACAGTAATCTCGTGGTAATTTCAATAGCGGGGACCGCTAGTGCAGACCTATCGTTTTCGGCCGATACAAGTATGGGAGAATGCCTGATTGTCGGACGCAAATCTGCGGTGGGAAGTAAAAGAGCAACGTTTATAATACTCAACGAACGGCCACCATTTCCGTTACTCGGAGCGATTGCGGCTGACCAGATACATCGATTGATCGAGAGCCAGAATCTCCGTCGCCTTGAAGACGGACCATTAAACGGCACTCCTCTTCATTTTGGCGACGAGGTGATTGGTCAAGGGTTGGACGCTCCTTTACCAGAGTCTGGTGGTTGGAATTTGTCGCGTATTGCGGATCTTTCTCTAGCTCAAACGGCGTATCAAATTACAAATAAAAAAAGCATCTGGTTGCCCACGATGAGTGAGTCAGAGGCTATTGATATACCTCTGACAACGGTGGGGAAAATCGGAGAAATTGGCCCTTATCATGCAGACATCAACGGTGATACATCATCAGGAGACATCAGAGGGCCGTTCGATATCTGTCCAGTTGAGCCTCATAGTGCGCCAACCTACCCCGTGCTTTGGTCCCATGATGCAGAACGCGAGCGAATCCTGTCATTTGAGGCGGATAGCGAGGGCACTCCACGACAAGCAGCGACACCAGAGGAACAAGCTATAGTGGATCGAAAAGTGGCAAGTATTTGGGATACCGCATCACATTGTCATTTCAACCGCGATTTCCGATTCAACAGCCAATCAACTGGGATGCAGTTCACGCCCCGGAAAACCATCGGTGGTCATGCATGGTTGTCGATTGGACTTTCATTCGGTGATCAGGAAAAGGCGCTCGTTTTATGGGCAAATACGTCGCTGGGCTTGTTGTTACACTGGTGGCATGCCAATAAGCAACAGCCGGGAAGGGGCCGTATAGGTAAATCAATGTTGCACACTTTACCCATTCTCGACGTAACGGCTCTTGAACCAGAGTTGCTGGCTGAGGCTGTGAAGCTGTTTGATGCTATGAGTGAGCAGCCACTTTTGCCCTTACATGAACTTGATAGCGATCCTGTTAGGAAGGAATTAGACGAAGCATTTGCACGAAATGTATTAAGATTGGCGGAGTCGATTCTCACATCCGGTGGACCACTTGAGTTACTCCGAGAGAAGTTAAGACGAGAGCCATCTATACGCGGTAGTAAATAAGCCCTCCCTGTCTAGTCGTTTGATCGCTCCTACCGTAGATTATAGAATGGTTGCCGACAGGTAAATGCATCTGATGGCAGCGGAGGTCTCATGGCGGTAGAAGGTGTTGGGTTTCATTTAGATTGTATCTCGTTCAAGCGATTAGGCACTCGAATTTTGCTACGAGAATGGCGATTACAAAACGTATTCCCGTTAAACCCAACCTACGAGTCCCAAAATAGTGTCACAAACTTCGCCCGATTTTCTCTTTTGTGCGCAGAAGATTTGGATGCCTTGCCCTTGTCCATACCCAAGAAATGAATTGATCGAACGATGCGCTCTTGATATAATGGTGGACGTAACCTTGTCCATTGGCGTATTCACAATTGCGTTTCACCGTTGTTTACAGATGAGCATTAGGAGCTACGTCGTTAGTGAGCACCGATTTTACCGAGCATCTCAAATTCTACAAAAAGAACGGTTATACTATTTTTCCCAGTCTCTTCAGCGAAGCCGAAATGAACGCGTGGCGCGAACGACATCAGCAATTATACGCGGAGTTTGACAAAAAAACGTGGTTTGGAAACATGTTGGAATATGCTCCGAAACTGATGTGGCCCGCGGTGTCGCACCCAACTATCGTAGATTTTGCGGAACTTGTAATGGGACCTTTTGTCCAACTTGACAATCTGACGCTCTCCGTCTTTCATCCGGTGCCAAAATCAGAAGTAGAGGGGAAGATCTCCGGTTGGCATAGAGATCGATGGGGTCAAGTCCCTCGGAGTAGTACCTACGAAAGACCGAATGCGATTAATGCCATCTCATACCTTCAAGAACTTACCGATGAGATAGGCCCGTTACGTGTAATTCCCGGTTCGCATCGCCGATCTCTCACCATTTCCGTTGACGACAGATCGAAGCCGCACTCCGACGAGAAGGTCATAAACTTGAAGCCCGGTGATGTGGTCGTAACACACGTCAATTTGGTGCATTCGGGAACACCGAACACGTCAGCATCGGGTAAGCTGCGATATTTTTTTAGTATTTTTTACAACCTCACATGGCTAAAACACACGGATAACCACAGCGGCCCCCTCACGCAGCAACTTCTCGATGAGGCACGTTCCCGAAATGATCATCGCTCAATGCGGCTCCTTGGCGTCGACGAGCAACTCCAGCTACGATGTAACTCCGGCTTTTTGACCCCGGATGAAGAACGCTGGGCGGAATGGGCAGCCGCGGATAAAGAAGCTATAAGGGAGACAGAGACCTAGTTCGAACTTCAAAATCTGACGGCTCATGTCAAAAGAGAGTGCAAGCTGACTTTAAAAAACCGAGTTTTCAAGAAAAAACTCGGTTTTTACCCACATATTTTTGGCATGAGCGGAAATTTCAAATACAAATAAGGACGAGCGATGGCGCAAGATTCAAAGAAAAATGAGATGGTTCCGGTAGCCGAGTATGAAGTTCTTGACCAAGTCGATGACCGGGCAATTGTTGAAATGATGACGGGTCAAGCGATTGAGGATTACGTTTATTCATTCAAACAGGGCGGACGGACGGTCGAAGGATTGACCCTTGCAGGCATCAACGAAGCTGCAAATCGTAGAGGGGGAATTCAGATCGACAGTGTAGACTATGAGGAACGGGAGCATTCGTGGCTCGCAATGGCAAAGGCAACCGACACGGTGACCGGTTCATCTCGGTATGGAGCGTATGAACAAGCAAAAGCAATCGGGAATCGTTCTGATCCGCACGCTTTCACGAAAGCAATTCATAAAGCGCAGCGAAATGCCATTAAGCAGTTACTGCCCGTGCATGTGATTAAGGAGGTGCTCAACTACTACCTGAACCGCCAATCGGCTCCCGCAAAACCTGAAACCGAATTAAACACGTCGCCTCAGCAGGATAAGATTTCCGGTGCGCAAAAGGCTGCGTTCGCACTGTCGGCAAAACTGGAGGGTCGGCTCGAAAAACGGGGGATTGCACGATCCGATTTTTGGAGTTATGTTAGGCGTCGTTACGCGGTTGAATCTCGAAACGACATGACCGAGCAGCAGTGGACGCAACTCTCGGCAGAGTTGAAGGCTGCTGAAACCTCAAAAAAGTTGTTCAATCAGTTGTTAACCCGTATTCGCCAACTTGAGGCGGCGGTTGAAGCAAGTGAAGTTCCAGAGAGCCCTGAAGCAGTTCCGCCCACAGACGACAGTGTGCCTACATTTGACACCGCTGATGGAACAAATCCGTCAACTTCGGCTGAACATGAATCGTAAAATTCTGCTTCTTAACGCGCGTGAGTTCCAAAACCAAAGCCAATCTGACTTGCCTAGATGACATCAACAGGACCTATTCCGACTACCATTGGGATGCTTGACTTCTGGTTTTTTGTTTGTGTTACGTTGCTCTTTCTCAACCCTTTGCGCCATTAATCCATCTCGGCGCCGCCATCAATGTTGATGGACAGTCCGGTAAGGTAATCGGATTGAGAGGAAGCAAGAAACGCCGCTAACTTGGCAATGTCCAAGGGTTGTGCCATCCGTCCCAAAGGAATATTCCGTGCCCGCTCTTGGATAAACGCTTGGCGGTGTTCGCTTGTACGCCACGATTCGGCTGATATGTCCTCCGAAGATGTTGCCTCAAGAATATACCCCACTCGTTCAGTGTCCACGGAGCCTGGACAAATCGCATTGACGTTTATACGATGGGGCGCGAGTTCCAGCGCCAGAGACTGCGTAAAGCCTCTCACGCCGAACTTTGATGCGCAATACGCCGCATAAAGGGCGCGGCCGTGCTTACCAGATGTCGAGGACATGTTGATTATCTTTCCACCTTTTCCCCTATCAATCATGTGACGTGAGACAGCGCGGCAGCAAAGAAAAGTCCCCTTTAAGTTTACGTTCTGTACCTCGTCCCAGGCAGCCTCCTCCATCTCAACTACGGGGACACGATCCGGACCCGGGCGCGCACCCGCGTTGTTCACCAGAATGTCGACACCGCCGAACCGATCAAGCACCTGCCGCACCATGTCGTCCACCTGATTGGCGTCGGAAACATCTACTAGGACGCACAGCGAACTGCGCCCCTTTTCCTCAATTTCCCGCACGACTGCAGACGCACCTTCCCAACGCGCCGGATCGTGGCGATACGGATCATTGGCGATATCCGTAATGACTACATCCGCACCCTCTTGGGCGAGCCGATTGGCAATGGCACGCCCTATTCCATGCTCGCCCGCGGCGCCCGTCACAATGGCAACTTTTCCGCTTAGGTTGTACACGTCTTATCTCTACTTTCCTGTATTCGATTCGTTGCGTCCCTTTCGAACATTCGCGATCCCAAAACAGGGCATCGCCTTTGTAACGCGGCAACCGCACTCGATTCGCATGTTACCCGGTTACCCCGTCGAAGTATGACTCTTAAACTTTTCATTCTCCTCGGCGAATTTACAGGTAAATAAGAAAGCGTCGTTTCCGCAGGCTACCAATTGCACCCCCGCCTCCAACCATCGCTTTCCACTCTCATAGTCGTTGACATAGCTTCCAAGAACCACTCCATGCTCCTTCACTTTAGCGATTACCATTTCGATGCTTTCGACCATTCTTGGATGGTCAAGTTGGCCCGCGATTCCCATTGATGTTGATAAGTCATAAGGCCCAATGAATAACCCATCAAGTCCGCCGGCTGCAAGAATTTCGTCAATATTCTCCACGCCATTAATCGTTTCAATTTGTCCAATAAGGAAGATGTCCCGGTTTGCTTGAGCGACGTACTCAACTCCATCCAATTTCCGAAAATCGCCGAAATCGTCGTGTCCCACGCCGAAGGCAACACCTCTATTCCCTTCGGGGGCGTATTTCGCGCTCTTCACAACCTTCTCCACATCTTCGGCGGATTCCACGCAAGGAATCATCACGCCAGAGGCACCTACATCAAGCGTTCTTGAGATAAAGTGCCGCTCAATTGCCGGCACTCGGACAATACTGGGGAGATCCGAACCACGCGCGGCTCTTACTATACTTCCGACCGTTTCCATCGTAAAAGCCGTGTGTTCCATATCAACAATGATATAATCTGCCCCGGCGCGCGCAAGAATGGTCGCAATTGATGGCACTGCAAACTGCATCACGAACGTACCGACTAAAACTTCTCCGTTTTGTAAATTTGCTTTGATTTTGTTCGCTTTCATGTTGTTAAGGACCGGTATTAACTCACTTTTTCAGCATAAAGGTTTATTTGTCAGGAATTGGAATTCCAAGCAATGTGAGCCCTTTCTGCTCTACGTCTCGTCTTGGTCGGCGATCAATTCGGGTATCGGGTAAATTGCAAGGATTGGGAAGTGACAAGGCGTCCTATTCGAACTGTGATAGCGCCGACAGTGTGCACTGCAACTAATTTCCTGCTAAGCCGTGTTCGACGATTACCTTCCGTAATGCGGCGTGCTGCTCTGCGGTCAAAGGCAAGCCGGGTGGACGCGGCGCGCCACAATCTATGCCAAGTCGTTCCGCAAGTGTAGTCTTGAGAACCGCATGGAACTCACCGCACGAAATGAGCGCATCAGCCAACCCACTGCCTCTATCCTGTACTACTTCAGCGCGTTTCAAGTCGCCGGCCTGATACGCTTGCCAAATCTCCACCCAAATTTCGGGTGCGAGACTTGGAGGACCATCTACGCAGCCAGCCGCTCCTATTGTTAGTGCCGGCAACATCAATCGCGAGTTTCCGATAAAGCAATAAAGCCCCATCTTCACGAAGGCACGGACATTATAAAAGTTAACGGAGGAATGCTTCAGCCCGGAGAGTTGCGGGACTTCATCCTGAATGCGCTTCATTAAGTCGGGAGTTATCTCGACGCCGGTCGAATTGGGAAGGTTGTACACGAATAACGGAAGGTCAGCGGCTGCACCTACGATTCGGTAGTGCTCTACAATTTCCGCCTCCGGTCGCCTATAAAAGAAAGGAGGCACACAGCAGATAGCCTCTACTCCGGCTCGGGCTGCATGTTCAGCCATCTTGGCAGCTCGCATGGTGGTAGGCGCACCAACGTGCATGATGTTCTTGATTCTGCCTTGATTTTGATCGGATACGACCTCGGCAACGTGATGGTTCTCCTCGTCATCAAGTAGAACGCTTTCCCCGCTACCCCCGGCGACCCAGAAACCATCAACTCCGGCTTCGATGTTAAATTCAATCATTCGACGAAACGCGGATTCGTTCAACTTTCCTTCGGGTGTCATGGGGGTCGCCACCGCCGGAAATACGCCTTGAAACTCACTCATAAATAAATTCTCCATGTTGTCCGGATATTGACACCCAATCCCGATTCGGAACGGAATAGATTGTCTCGGAGCCACCAAAGATTAAGTTTTCGGAGTTGCTCATTCAGGATTTCTACAATGGTGCCGCTTGATTCAAAATTGCCCGGACAGTAGGTCAAATATAACGGAAATGGATGTAAAAGTGTTTGAAAAACACTCAATCGAATTGGAGATCGACTGAAAATCCATCGCCATCAATGCTGTCTGAAGTATACTATGATCGAAGGCAACGAACAAGATAAATCTAATCCAATGTATACGACCGCCCCCGGTTTCGATTCATATCGACACCCACCATACCCCGGCAACACAGAGCCCCACACCTAGCGCAAGTCGAAGGCTAATCTTCTCGTTCAGAAAAACCAATGCCATAATCAGGCTGAAGACTGGTGAAGTTGATATAAGTGCCGACGTGACGGAAGGCCCAATCTTGGCTAGGGCAATCAAATACAGTAACGCACCGAGTCCCATGCTGAATAGTCCGGTGCCGGCAATCAAGAGGAGTGACGGTTTACTTAGTGTGCCAGATTTCTTCCCGCCGAGAGCCCACGTCGTGTAGAGAATGATGGTTACTAACGGAAGTCGAACACTGTTGACCTGAATTGGTGTAAGACTGTTAAGTCCCGTTTTGAGAAGAACCGTGCTCAACCCCCAGAGCAAGGCGGTTAACAGCGCAAGTGGAATACCAACCGCGAATCTCCCTCCGGCTTGGGACATGCTTGAATCATTGGAATGACGCTTGGGTCCTCGAGACAAACAGATCACTCCGAGGACTACAAAGCAACTGCCAACAAACAAGGTCCAACTAACCGATGTTCCAAGCAGAAACCATTCGAAAAACAGAGTAGTTAACGGCTGAATGCTGCCCACTGCCGATGCATGTGAGGCGCCAATCTCTTTGATTGCAAGAATAAATATCGTGTCCCCAATGCATAATCCAACCAACATTGAACCAAATACCGCCGCCCATTCGTGCGCGGGTACCTGAAGGAAAACCGTAAGTGGGCCGTCAAACGGTAACATCACCCAAAAGAGGAGCGTTCCCGTTGCGCAGCGAGTCACGTTCATGAGTAGGAATGGAATCCTCTGCGACTGTGTTTGTAGAACGAGATTGCTGCCCGCCCACACAAATGCACAAGATAACGCCGCAAACTCGCCGAAGGAAAAGGAGAAACTTTGATCTGGAAACACGAAAACCCTTCGTGGTCTTTCGGTAGGTGAACAGCTAGTTGGACGCGAAGTGCAAAGACGGTGGTGGGAATTTGACCAATTTCAGATAACGTGGAACTTTGAAGAAAATAAAGGTGGGGAAAGGCACATGCTGGGTGTGCTAGCTAAGACACCGAGATCCGCGAAGTTCTCTCCCAATCTCAAGAAATCCAAAGATAAAATTCGGAAAACCTACGGATTAATTTCGTAGGTCCCATTATGTTAGGTAGCATCTCTGCCGAAGGAATCACAAATCCACGTCCCATCGGAGCTGCGATTCATCCGAATAAATGAGCCTATTCGGCGCCATCGGCTGTGCGCCGATGAATATTGTTTGACTCCATGAAAGACGTAATCGTTGCAACTTGGCTTTGTGCGTATCGTAACGCTTTGGCGACTTGGGCATCCACAGGCGGCGCATCTGTGTACTTGCCCCACAGTTTATCGAAGTAGTCAAGCGCATCGTTCCAATATTTATCCTCTTCGTCCGCCAGTATCATATAAGCCTCACCAACCTGCACTAAAGCGAGGTCTGAATACTTCATGCCGGCATAAGTCTTGATAATATCTTGAAATTCAGCAATGACATCTTCAATTGCGGTTTTCCGCACGTCGTCAGCCGCAAGTTTAGCCGTATTGAAATGTTTCGTAGCTTGGATGTAGACATCAGCAATGTGTCTCGGATATTTTAACGCGGTGAGGTTTTTTCCAGTCGCTACCTCCCATAGTTTGACATTATCGCGCTCAGCTCTGGAAGCAAGAGTTTTCCCATCGGGAGAAAATGCCATAGAGATAATTCGGAGCTTGTGCTCTTGCAGCGTCGCGATATGTCCTCGGGTTTCGACATCCCACAGTTTAATCTCATCCTTTGTCCCCGACGCAAGGGTGTTCCCGTCGGGAGAAAATGTAAGCGTGTCGACAGCACTCGCAGGTTCATGTCGAATGAGTGAATCGAGCAATCGTTGGCTCTTGATTTCCCAGAGTTGAACCGTCCCATGAGCGGTTCCGGCAGCAAGTATCAACCCGTCCGGCGAGTATGCCAAAGATTTGATTAAGGTTGAATGTTCGTCGTTTAGCAGGGTAAGTCCACGCGCGGCCTCCACGCCGTAAATGTCGTGAATCCAGATACTGATGCCGCTTGCGACTGCGAGATGTTTTTCATCCGGCGAAACGGCAAACGCCTTGTCGGAACCTCCCATGGCACTCTTGCCTAGTCTAAAGACGGCATCATCGGACCATTTCCACTTGTGAATGTCCGGATGAGTTGTCACCGGAGGAGGTTGGGGGGCGGCTACGTGTGAGTGTGAGCTTACCGTCTCAACAGAAAGACAAGTTATTATGAAGATGAATAGTCTAAGTGGTAGTTGGGGAGTGAAACGCGGCACTTGAGCATACATTGGAAGGAGTGCCCTAGTGGTTAACAAGCACACTCGTTGACCACCAAGGCGACCGAAGGGAGCGCAAATTTGCGTTCCCTTCGGGATTGAAGATTGCCGCCTTTTCAGGCGAAAAGGTCAAAACTATTCACTACCGCCGGTTGTGCGGCGATGAATATTGTTCGACTCCATGAAAGCCGTAATCGTTGCAACTTGACTTTGTGCGTATCGCAACGCTTTGGCGACTTGGGCATCCACAGGCGGTGCCTCCGTGTATTTGACCCACAGTTCATCAAAGTAGTCAAGCGCATCGTTCCAATATTGATCCTCTTCGTCCGCCAGTATCATATACGCCTCACCAATCTGCACCAAAGCGAGGTCCGAATACTTCGTGCCGGCATAAGTCTTGATAATATCTTGAAACTCAGCGATGACATCTTCAATTGCGGCTTTCTGCACATCGTCAGCCGCAAGTTTGGCTTTGTCGAAATTCTCAGTAACTTGAATATAGACATCAGCGGCAAGCGCAGCCAATGTGTCCTTCAAGTACGCCTTGGCGGTGCCTTTCGACCCTGGACCAATGCCGGGGTTGTCAATCGCTTGTTGATATTTCTCAATCGCCACCGTGTATAGACGGATGCGCTCGGATTTATCAATTCCTTGCGCCGATCCCTCGTTGAAGAACTTGTTGCCCAAGTTGATGAGGGCGTCAGCCGTGTACTTGCTATTGGGGTATTTTTCCGCCAATACTTCGTTGATTTCATACAACTTGGCGTAGGATTCCTCCTGCGCAACCGGATCATTCGCTTTCTCTGCCACCTTCGCGATCGCGTCATAGCAAGTTGCCATCGCGTACAGGGACTCGGGAGCGCTCTCATGATTCGGGTTAATCGACCTTACTTTCCCGTATTGTGCGATAGCCTCCTCATGTTTTTCAGCCGCATAGTAAGACTCTCCGGCTTGATACTGCCACAACGGAGCATCTTTCGCACTGGGGTAACGTTTCACCAGATTTTTGAACGCCTCGCCTGCCTTCAAAAACAAATCAACTGCCGCTTCAGATAGTCCGTTATCAATACCAAGCTGCAGCCGACCCAATTCAAAGTATGCGGATCCGGTGTAGGTCAATGCGGTTTCCAAATTCCCGGTAAGATCTTGCGATGCCGGAAAGATTCCTTTATCCGCATACTCCACGAATTGCATTAACGGCGGGAGACAGTTATTCAAGTCCTCCGGAAGTTTAATACCTGAACCGAGAGAATAAAACAGTTGTCCAGCTTGAAACAGCGAATTTTGGACATATGGAATTACCGTGTTCTTGTCCGCTTTTTCAATCGGCTGCGCAGCCTTGCTTACCGCAAAATAAGCGTTCGCGGATTGCCGACTGGCGTCAATGTAAGGCTGCAAGTCGGTTCCGGGAGTATTGTCGAATAAACTCTGCGCCTTGTCGAAGTACAGGAAACCCAAGTTGTACTGCGCCGATACTTTCTGCGGCACAGTCGAATTCGGGTTTTCATTCGTGCGCTTCCACGTCGCCATTGCGTCGGCAATCGCATGATCCAAACGCCCAAGTTTCGCGTAGAGATCCGATTTGCGCAGTCCCGCATCAGCGACCATGGCGTTGATGTTTGAATTGGTTGACGCGGAATAACCCTTCACGAGCGCTTCGTACTTGTCAACAGCTTTGTCCAGTTCATTCAGTTTCTCCTGATAAATCAAGCCGGATCGATAATACGATTGGGCTTGAACAACAGGATCTTGCGCAAGTTGAATAGCATTCTGATATCCCATCAAGGCATCGTCATACTGCTTCAACTGTTCGTCAAGGACATACGCCATGGCGAAGTACGACCGTCCCTTCAAATCATCATCGTCCGCATGCTCGATAATATACTGGTACTCTTCCACAGACGCTGCATAATCACCGATGGTGGTATTTAGCTCTGCCAATCGAGAGTGGGCTTGAGAGATAAGATTTTGACGGCCCTTGTCCTCGGTTTGCCCTTCGTAAGACGTGGTTTGACGGAAGGCTTCAACGGCGCCCTCATTATCATTCACACCCAACCGTGCGAGACCGAGTGTATAAGACGCGCTAATCTGATCGTTCACTTCCGAACTTTTTTCGATCACTTTAGCTGCTGTGTTGGCGGCATTCTGATAGGCTAACTGTTTGGTTGCCTCATCCTCCGCAGCCTCGGCTAGCTGGTAGTGGCAGACCGCAGCTTGGTACAGAGCGTTGATGACGAGATCACCGGCATCAGGGAACATCTGCACGAACATCTGGTATTCGGTAAGTGCATTCGCCCAATCCTTGACGCCATAGTACATATGCCCAATCTTCAACTGCGCACGAGTGCGGGCATCTTGAGGCGCAGCCTTGTTGTTTACGATACGTTTGAGACTCGCAACCAAGCCCTCCCTCTGCTCATCGGAATCGATGCCTTGCTTTTCGATCGCGGTGGCTTTAACCAAGTCAATGTGACCAAGCGTCTTCTGGATCGTTGTGTCTTCGCTATCCGCGTATTTCTCGTTAGCGCGATCCACTGTGGACATCACCTTTGGCCATTGAGAGTCGTCGCCTCTCTTCAGCGCTATATCACGGTAGGCGAGCGCAAGTCCGTAATACGCTTCGATTGCGTTCGGGCTATCGCCATAGTCGGCAATCATTTTCTCAAACGCGGCAACGGATTTGTCCAAGATAGCGGGATCGTCTGCCGCCGCCTTATAGAAGCAAAGCCCGATCAAGTATTGTGCATCGTCGGCATATTCACCGGACGGATTGTTAGCCACCACATTCCCATACTGTTCGGCGGCTTCCGCAAACCGCTCTTCCGCCCGCAGCAGGTCAGCCAGCTTGATTTCGGCGAGAGAACGATTGTCCGGGCTCAGGATATCCATAATCGAGTTATAGATGTCGATAGCTGCGCTCGGGTTCCCCTCTTTAATGTGGCTTTGTGCAATAAGCAGTTGCGCCTGTTCATAATTACCGCTCGAGTCGGGGATTGCCGCATAGAGTTCACGCGCCTTACCCCAGTCGTCGAGTTTTTCGTGTACCAACGCCTGATTCATGGTGCAGGCTTCCACCTGCTCGACGCGTTCGGCGAAATCGTCATAGCGCCCATCCTCCACACCGATGAGGAAAACGCTGTCCTTGAACGCATTCACGGCATCTTCGTACGCTTTGACCGATTTATCCAATAGGTCTGTCTTGAAAGTGACCCCTTCCGTGGAATCCCCTTCATGAAAATCTGCCGGCAATGCCGCCTTGTAATATGCCTGTCCCTCTTGGAACTTCCCGATCAATTTTAAGCGGTGAAATTTGGGAAGCGGAGGATAGGTCCACAATTTCGCGTATTCGTCAGCGGCCTCTTCATACCGCTTAAAATCGTTAAACTTGATATCGGCAAACTTCAGCTGCACTTCCGCCGCAAAGATATCCAACTCCGGATCGGCTCGGTTCTGCTCAATGAATTTTTGAGCGATAGCCTCAAGTTCCTCTTTGCGATTAAGATCGTTCAACGCCCAAATGGCGCCATACAGTGCATGAGGCGCGACCGGATCCGTGGGATACTCGTCAATTGTCTTCTGGTACCATTTCAGCGCGATTTCCAGATTCTCGGCAGCTTGCGCTTCATCGCCGCTCTTCATCAGATTTGTGCCGATTTCATAATATGCGCCACCAATCTGGTAAGAACAGTAAGGAATGAAATCGAGCTGATCCGGATGTTCATTGATTACCAACTCGTACCCGGCAGCGGCCTCACTCCAATTCGAAAGTTTGTAGTAACTATCGGCAATGCCGAGCCTGGCTTCCGCGATAAATTCGCTTTCGGGATATTCTTCAAGAAGCTCTTTATAAGCCACGACCGCATTCTCATAGTCTTCTTGGTCGTAGTATGTTCGACCAATGGCAGATTTGATTTCCGCCTGCAGGCCCCGGTCTTCGGTATTTTGCAACGCCAATTCATAGTTTACCCGCGCATTCTCATAGTCTTTCTGCTTCGAGTAAATCGCACCTTGATCGAAATACGCGGCGGTAACGTACTGGCTATTCGGAAATTTGGTAATGAAATTGGTATACCGTCCAATCGCATCATCGTCGCGCCCAAGCTGGTTCATACAATAGGCGGCTTTGTACATGGCTTCCGCCTGGAGATCTTGGTAATTCTTATACTCTTCGGTTGCCAACTTATCGAATTCCGCAGAAGCTTGCTCGTAGTTCTTCTCGTTCAGGAAGCCTTGCGCGATGAGATGCTGCGCGTCATCCCTGAAGGTGGAATTTGGGAAGTCATCAACGACATGCTTAAATGCACTTCGGGAATCTTCGTAATTCTCCAATTTATAATTGAGCTGCCCAATCGCATACCAAGCATTCTCAACGAAAAGGCTGTTGGGATAATTATTAATCAACGCCTGAAACTTTGGCTCCGCCAGTTCGTACTTTTCCTGCTTATATAGGACATGACCCCACAAATAAGTCAACCCCTCTAGATGCTTGGGGACGGTCGCCGTCGGAGCAACTTCTTCAATATTTTCAAGGGCGTTATCGTAGTAGCTAACATCTTCCGTCTGCTCAGCCAGTTTTGAGTAGCATACAGCAATTTTGTATTTGGCGAGTGTCGGAAAATCTTTGTCGATAACCTCTGTTTTAACGCCCCATTCCGTAGATTCTTCAAGGGCTTCGGTGTACTTGGAAATAGCGTCTTCAAATTCGGATTGGCCATAGAGTTGCTCGCCTTCATTGAAAAGACGTTCAACCTTTTTAGAACTTCCGGAGGGCCAGAGCAAAATAGCAACAAGAGCGATTCCGCCTAAGGCACCTAACAGTTTAGGATCCATTATAATCTCCTTTTGGTTTGTAAGTTGGGTAACTCAGATTTCAATACCCTTTAGATGTAACTAATACCTTTACAACTTAACTGAATCATAGACCTCCGTAAGAGACAAATCACGGACGGCTACATGCTTCAATACTCGAAGAGATGAATTCGATTGGCGCCCCTCCCTTTCAAACTTGTCCGGGAAGGGAGAATCAATTGCAACCATGCCGGAAAACTCCCGCGTGGTTAGAGCTGAGTCTGGATTAGACAATTGGGCGGAAGCAATAAGATAAGGAAACACGTCACTGTCGTCGATTTGTGCGCGAAGTGTCTCGCTATTTCCCTCAAAAGGTGCATAATCATTGCTATCCCAGTCTTGGTTGGGAACGTCCGCGAGTTTTAGTTGGTGATTCACTTTTTTTGGAGCGTGGCGCTCTTGATTGGACAACCCTTGCGGAAGCCCCGGCACCTTCTCACGCTTTGCAATCAACTCCCGATTTTCTTGGGTAAGGACTAATCGTACCGGGTCCTCCTCCAAGGGACTACGCAATTGACGTGCTCCCGACCGTCGTGATTCCTCCGGAGTCTGCATTAACCGGTCAGCGATAAAGAGTGCCGACATCCCAATCAAGATGAAGCTGTAGACTGGAACTGATTTGCCCCATTTCAACAACCACTGGTTAGACGCACCAATAAGCGTTCGATAAGAATATGCAAACCAATCAAGCAAACCTTGCCCCGTACTAGAAACACTCCGCCACAGCCCGGTTCCGGTCCACCACCTCGGCTGAGATTCTGCTTGTTCTACCGTGAACTGAAGTTCACGCCAAAATCGGTTATGGTAGCCTTTTGGCGCCTCAGGCTCAACATAGAAACTCAATAGGCCCGTAGTGCGTCTTAACGATTCAAATTCGTGGCGACACGCTGAACAACGCCGCAGATGATTCTTCACCATGGCATTCCGACGACTGGACAATCCGCAGTCAATATAATCGGATAGGTGCTGTTGCACAGAGCGGCATCGTAATCTCATCTTAATTAGTCCCTCTCTTTTTCGCGCGACCGAATAACGCCATCAACGTACGGCTTTAATAAATCGCGCAATTTGCGGCGTGCATAGTGGAGGCGGGAACGAACCGTACCCTCGGAACAGTTGAGAATCGTCGCGATTTGAGGGTGAGTTAATCCTTCAAATTCGTGCAGAATAACAACCGTGCGGTGCTTGGCTGACAAACTATCCACGGCTTGCGTCACCCATTTTTGAAGTTCCTTCTTTTCGACATCGTCGTGAGGACTGTTGGCGTAGCTGCTGCTTCCCGGAAGATTGAACCGGAGATCAATTTCATTCGCATCCGAAAAGGAGGACTCACGGCGCCTCTCTCGCCGCTTGACTGTATTCAGCGCTTGATTCACGATTATGCGATAGAGCCATGTTTCAAAAGCGGATTCTTTTCGGAAGCTCCCGATTGATTCGTATACCTTTAGAAAGGTCTCCTGCATGACATCGTTCGCATCTTCATGATTCTTGGTAATTTGAATCGCGAGCCGGTACGCTAACTTGCCGTATTTTTCGACAATGGAAGCTAACGCCGTTGTATCTCCTTCAAGCAGGTCCGCGACGAGTAGGGCTTCAGTTCGCTCCACTAAAAATGCTCCCTATGAATAGATTACTGCCTCTTCACGAAGATTAGACACCTGAACCGAAAAAACCGTTCAAAAAATGGAAAGATTTGTTCTTAAATGACTGCGATCTAAAAGGGATGAGCATTATAGCAGGATAAGATTTTCATGTCAATTCTTATTTTCTGCACACTCAGGGACAACGCATCTATACTTCACGTTGCCGGGAATTGCGTGTTTTCGAGCGTCTGCGTTTTTTCGAGCGTCTGGTAGAGTAGCAGCCACGATCAAGTGAGATCATAGATTTCCGTACCACAATCTGTTAGATTGTGATCGCCTCTGTACGACGATAGCTTCCTCCGTCATGCTATCTGTGCCAGTAAAGCATCCAAATCCGCTTGTAGGAGAAATTATACTCCGCGCTGTCAGAAATTGCGTCTTCTGTAGGATCAAACGAGCGGATAGCGATCAAGAGACTGAATAGGGAACGCGATAGTAGATCCCGTGCGATAGAGATCCCGCGATCTCCAGGTCGCGATTTCCTGTGGGCGCGTAAGTTCTGGACTGAACTAAACAATTACCATATGAGATTAAGTCGTGTCAAAAAGTAAGTTGGGTGAACTTACCCCAACCTTCAGAACCCAACTGTCAGAACCTAATTGATAGCGCGCCATTATCCCTGTCGGAATAATTCTTTCAGCAAGTAACATTTACTAGTCAGAGTCCCTTTCCTCGATCCAGAGGATCGAAATGTCAATAGAATACGATGTGCCCAAATTTCCGCGCTCCAGCGGAGCGCCATGTGGTGTATTGCTAGATAGTGTTACCTGGTAGCCCCACTGCTGCTAAATCACGATTGAAATGACTCTGCAGATTGAGAAAAAAGCCAAGAAAATTTACAGAAAAAACGTAATTATGATATTATAAACGTGAATCGGCTATTGGCAGCGTCCTTCAAAAAAGGAATGCACCCAATATTGTCATTCCATAATTCCTATTCATTCTATTCATTTTGATAAGCAACCCGAAAAAAGGGGGATGGTTGTGAAGGAACTAGGGTATATCGCGCTTGGCTGTGTTCTAATGCTGGTCGTGATGAAATTGCGGCGGGTCAATTGGTCGAAAATCCGAGTTCTCCTGATGTTAGTCGTGACGAAGCTTCGGCGGATTGACTGGTCGAAAATCAGGATGCCAAAATTCAGACGGCCTAGATTCGCATTGGTACCTAAAATGAAGAATTCGCTGCTAGTCAGCGTCGGGGTGCACGTTGTGCTAGTGTTGATAGGTTCCATTCTTTTTGTCGCCAAAGACATCCAACACGATTACGATTCTCTCACAATCGAGTGGGTGACGATGCCTCGAACACTGTGGCGCGCAAAGAAACCAAAGTTGAAACCTGTCCAACCTCGGATTGTTAATTCTCGCAATTTAGCCACGCATCGGGTGACAGCGAAGCCAGACGACATGATGGAAGCGGCAAGACGCTCATTCGCTCTAGTCGAAAAGAGCGTTAATCTACCAGTGGACGCACCGGAGGCAAAGATGGGCGACGCCAAGGCATCGACTAGACTGCGTCCGAAGAGTCGCGAGGTGCCGAAGACAACTAAGGAGCATGTCAATGCGCCGGAACGGGATAAAGGAAAGGGGCGATTGGGGACAAAAATTGTTGAAGATACCGGCACGGTGGATTCGCCGAAATTGGAGGATTCGGACTTTTCTCACTTCGAAACTGTGCCCGACGGCCAACTAGGGGCAGTCGTCCTGGGTGAGGGCAGGAATATCTCCGCGCATATCCGGCTCATACGATTGAAACATTCGCTTTCGGACTGGTGGCAGGATCCCACAGCCATGCCTAGCTTGTTCAAGTGGCTACGGGCGAACACGCGCATTCGAGCGGACATGAAATTCAAAAGTGGATCACTTCGTTTATCCGACCCGGATATTCAAGACGCTCCGTTAATCTTCATGACCGGACACGACAAGGACATTACCATTCACCGCAAACTCGGTAAAGACGGACCGTTGTCAGACGGGTTTTCCGAATCGGAACGCGCCGCGCTGCGAGAATATATCATTGACAGGAAAGGGACGCTTTTTTTCGATGACTGTGGGTTCAACGGAGTCTTTGCCCAACAAGTCGCTCTTGAACTCAACAAGACCTTCCCGGAATATCCACTCAAGGACATTCCCCACAACCATGAAATCTATAAGATTCATTTCAAGCTACCGGTTCCCCCGAGAGGAGGTGATGTGTTTTGGTCGGCGCCGGGCGCAGCCCAACGCGTAGGAGGCGTCTATCGAGCCGTCTCGTCGAAGTTCGCGTACCAGAAAGGAATCTCAATCGGCAGTAGACTGGCTGTCATCTACAACCGCAAAGATTACATGTGCTCAATGGAGACCGCGGAAGTGGATAGCCGGGCGCGGCTGCGAAATAGACGATCGACCGACGTTCACCGATTCATGACCAACTTGATGGTCTACATTTTGAAATACGGCGGGAATGTTGATCGGAGCCGTTATAAACAGTAATAGACAAGAATAGGGCAAAAAATGACGTTGGGGGGCAATGAAGAGGATTTGGGGGAATGTGTTTTGGAGGCGGGATTGCCGCATATCAAAACATCGATTGCCTTTTTAACTGTCCATCAGGGTGACATTCCTCGTGACACAATCGGAGTTTTAAATACGATTTCCTCCCGTTCTATCCGGATAGGTCCAACCTCTAGTACCGGGCATCTCAATCCTCCTCCTCGTGAAATGACGCCGACAAAGTTGACTTTTTCCCCAAGTCGCTCAAACGATGTACAGACCTCTTCGCACATATCCGAAGAAATCAGAAAAACCATTCGTCCTTTCGGTTTAAGGGCACGATACAGTTCCGGAATTGCGTCCATCACCGCCCGACGGTGGACTGTACGAAAAGGTGGTTCAGTGATAATCAAATCAATACTGTTCGGCATTAATGGCAAGGAACGAACGTCGGAAACAAAATAGGCGCCCGGTGCAAGCTCTGAAAGTCCCGGAGACAGACTCTGATCTACATCTGAAGCAATTACGGATAGACCGCGAAGCCTGCCTTCAAAAATGATCCCGCCATACCCGGCGAACGGATCCAGAATTAAATCGGCTGAAGATGGCTTGGCAATGTTGTAAAGGAATTTTACGTCCAAAACAGACATCGCTCGGTGAGCGTGATGTCCAAATGCCTTCCGCTTCTCGCCAGCCTGCACTATCTCGAATTCTCGTCTATCGGGCGCGTGTGCCAAGAGTGATTCGGCATCCTGAACGTACACCTCCGTCTGATACACCTTTTGCCCGCGGCGGCGTACCCAGCCCACATGCCATCGTCCTCGCTCGATTGGGGATAACACCTCGCCGCGGTAGGGCTCCGACTTTAGAAGGAGAATAGCTTCCGTATATCCGAGGTGTGCCGCGTATGACTTGACATCAACCGGTGCTAGCTCAAGATCCACCTGCATGTGTCGGCGCGCCCAAGACTCGCGCCTTATTTCCAAGCCGAAATTTCCGAAAACCGCCTGAAACTCCGCCTTCGCTAGTTCAAACGGGATGCCGATTCCGCCGCGACTAATGCGAAAATAGATGTGATACTGCATTGTGGAGGTGCCTACCGGGCTTTGATTTCCTCCCAAACACGATTGTATTGGACAGTAAAATCCTTGAGGTCAATGAGCGATTCCATCCTGCTCAACACCTCCTCGGACGGGTAAATGCCGGGTTCCGCCCGCAACTTCTCCGACACGTAATCCTTGGCGGCGCTGACACACGTTCCGTACTTGGTGAAATTCGTAATTTTAGCGTTGACCTCGGGCCGAAGGAGATAATCTATGAACTTCTCAGCCAATTCTTTATGAGGCGCAGAAGCAGGGATGCACACCGTGTCAATGAACTGCGTCGATCCCTCTTTGGGAATGACATATCTCAAGTTGGGGCGATTGTCTGCTGCGCGAAAAGCGTCGCCGCTCCAGCAGTGTGCCATGTCAACATCGCCGGAACTAAGGATTTCATCCGCTTCGCTTCGGTAAAGCTTCACGAGAGGTTTCTGTTTAATCAACACCTGCTTTGCAGCGGCCAATTCCTCCGGGTTGGTCGTGTTGACGGAATACCCCAACAACTTCAACGCCGCGCCGATCACTTCGCGCTGATCGTCGAGCATACTAAAACTACCGCCATACCCCTCCTCCCAAAGTACAGACCAGCTATCGGGAGGCGGTTTCACTTTCGTCGAATCATAGGCAATCCCCGCCGTACCCCACGTATAAGGAATCGAATAAAGATTTCCCGGATCATAATATTTTCCCAAGAATTGCGGGCTGATATTCTTGAAATTCGGAATGTTGGCGCGATCTAATTCCGCCAACAGGTTCTGCTTGACCATAATCCCGACCATGAAATCGGACGGCATAACAATATCGTAGCCTGACGCCCCCGACTGCAATTTCGTCAGCAGGTCCTCGTTGCTCGCAAATGTATCAACAACGACGCGCACTCCGAACTCTTTCTCGAACGCGGATCGAATTTCGTCGCTGACATAATTAGCCCACGCGAACACATTCAACTGCTTCTGCTCCGCACCGCCGCAGCCAGCGGCGGTCAGTATGATAAACAGAGCGCACAAAATTCTTCGCTTTAACAATAGCCCTCCTTATATCATTTCGCTTGAATAATATTTCATGCTATGTTTCCTTTATGATAAAGACCTATATCAAGCATTGGTCTGTGCACACCAAGGCCGTAGGCGGGGCATCTTGCCCCGCATTGGCGAGATTTGATCGGCGCCATTAATTCACTGCAAAGATTGAGTTTCGTAGGTTGGGTTGAACGGTCCAACACGAACCGACGTGAATGCCAACAGAACATCCGCCCTACAACAACACCGTCTTGTGAATAGAAAAAGTGAAACCCAACTTTCGGGTTTTCCGAATCGCGTCTCCGTTGGGTATCACTATGTTTTGTGGGGTTTTGAGCGCGATCAAAGCAACCGAACCTAGGTGGAACATCGGGTGTTCCTCTGGTTGGTGCCGTTCAACTCAACCTACGGTTTATTTGTACATCTCCTAAATGTACAATTTTTAGTTGCAATGGACATAAAAACACATATTGCCGGCTCGCGGGAACCGTGATTCGAGAATGTTTCGACCGGATATCACGATTTCGACTCCCAATCTTGAGCAAGTTGCACCAAGAGACGCACACCGTACCCCGACGCCGTTTTTGGCACATAGGATGAACCTTTCATATCCCAAGCGGTGCCGGCGATGTCCAAGTGAACCCAGGGATAACCTTCCGCAAACTTTTTCAAGAACACCGCGCCAGCGATGGTACCCGCGGTTCCGTCACCGATGTTTTTCACGTCTGCGGTATTGCTCTTGATCTGCTCGTCGTAGTCGTCCCACAGGGGCAACTGCCACACTCTCTCGTGTGTTTTTTCTCCGGCAGCTTGCAGCCGGTCCATCAAGTCCTGACTCGTCCCCATCATACCCGCCGTGAGATTTCCTAACGCGACGATAACCGCTCCGGTTAACGTCGCAAGGTCAATCACAGCCTGCGGTTCATAGCGCGCCGCATAGCCCAATGCATCGGCGAGTACCAACCGCCCCTCGGCATCCGTATTGATAATTTCAACCGTTTTGCCGCTGTAAGAGGTGACAACATCGCCGGGTTTAATGGCAGTGCCACTCGGCATATTCTCGGTTGCGGCAATCAGACCGACAACGCGTACATCCGGCTTGACATTGCCGATTACTTGCATTGCACCGAGCACCGCCGCCGCGCCCGACATATCGTGCTTCATCTCCTCCATGCCCTTCCCGGGTTTCAGCGAAATTCCGCCGGTGTCAAACGTGATTCCTTTCCCCACGAACACAACAGTCTCTCTCTCCTCACCCTCGGGAACATAATCGAGCGCAATGAATCTCGGTTCCTCTTCACTCCCTTGAGCAACCGCCAGCAGGGTCCCAAACCCTTGTTCCTTCAAGTCCGCTAGATCGAGAATCTCGCATTTCAGTCCTGTTGAATCCGCGACGCTTTGCGCTTTTTCCGCCAAGATGGTCGGCGTCAGTTTGTTGCCGGGTTGATTGCTCAGATCGCGGGCAAGCATTGTCCCGTGCGCGATGGCGCTTCCGAGTGCCGCGGCATCCTCTTGGGAAGATCTGCCAGCCTCATCCGAAACAAGAAACGTGATGGCATCCAGTTCTTTAATGTCATCGAGTCCTTCGGTTTTGTGTTGATTGAATTGGTACAGCGCAAGAAGACTCCCTTCGGTTGCCGCCTGAATCATTTCGGGCGGCGCGTCCGACGGCGTGGGAATCCCAATCGTCTTGGCGCCAAGATCTCGGAGCTTACAGGCAATTTCACCGGCGGCTTCGCGTGCTTTTTCGGCGTCAAACACATCCGATTTGCCCAAGCCGACAACGGCGAGCCGGGGCGCTGCGACCTCCTCGTTTGTATAGAGAATAGCCGTCTGTTTGTGTTTTCCCTCAAAGTCTCCCAAATCAACCAACCTGCGAATTGCGCCCTCCAACGCTTCGTCCGCCGTCTGGACGATTCCGCTTCTTGTAGATTCTTCGCCTTCAAAAACACCGATGACGAGGGCATCAACCGCCGCCGATTTGAAATTCTCAACTTTTACGTTAACGTCCATTTCAACTCCTTACTCTATAATTGTTTGTGCTTTGACTGTCTGTAGTTCATATACCATCTCGTTTGCACAACGCGGTAGGAGCGATCTCCGAATCGCGACCTCTATTCACGCTATTGATGCACTGTAATTTTTGCGAGTGGTATTGGATGAAATCGTTGAGTCGCTAGATTCGGTAACGGAATCATTTGGAATCATCGCGTGTCGCGCGAGCTAAGGTATGACTTTGTTTAACGGGTATTCGATTATCCCCTCCGCGCCAACCCGCTTCAATTCCGGAATGAGATCCCGCACAACATGCTCATCGATAATGGTCTCAACCGCGCGCCAGCCATCCTCGCTGAGTGAAGAGATTGTCGGCTTTTTCATGGCAGGTAGGATTGCCAACACGGATTGCAGATTTTCGTCTGAAATATTCATCTTCAATCCAACCTTCTCCTCCGCTGCCAAGGCGCCGGACAGAAGCATGTATAGATTCTCGATTTTCGTGCGCTTCCACTCGTCCCCCCAACTCTCCTTGTTGACGACGAGCGTCGTCGTGGACTGCAAAACAACGTCCACAATTCTCAGTCGATTCGCCTTCAATGAACTTCCTGTCTCTGTTATTTCCACAATCGCGTCACACAAGTGAGGAATTTTGACCTCCGTGGCGCCGTGGGAGAACTTAACCGTCGCGTTCACGCCGTTATCGGCAAGATAGCTTTTTGTGGCTTCAACCAATTCGGTAAAAACTACTTTCCCCTCAAGATCCGCAACAGACTTGATGGGAGAGTCTTCCGCAACCGCCAACACCCAACGCGCCGGACGGTTGGTCTGTTTGCTGTAGGTGAGTGAACCGACTTCAAGCACATCAGCCTTGCACTCGCGCACCCAGTCACTCCCGGCGAGTCCGATGTCGATTACGCCACGTTCAACATAGAGCGCCATGTCTTGGGGTCGCAGCAACATCGCCTCAATCTCGTCATCGTCGATACTCGGATAATACGATCGGCTGCTGATATTTATGGAGTAGCCTGCCTTTTTGAAGAATTTAAGCGTAGATTCCTGTAGTGTGCCTTTTGGAATGCCCAGTTTCAATACATGCATGTGTTTGCGGCCTCAATATGGTAATTTCACTTTCGACTTCAGTGTTTGAAACTATATGACTGAATGGATGAAGTTTAATAAATTGGTTCGGCGACTTCTGTGCGATACCCGGCGCGATTGGAAAGGGAACTCTATCGCTCCCAAGGAGGATTTTAAAAAGTAGCGCCAAGCCCAACTTGCACGCTGGCATTATCGTACTCTCCCAAACGCCATCTGCCATACCCGGCTTTGAGATTCAGCGTAGGGGTTATGTAAAGACGGATTCCCGCCTCATAATGGTGAAGATATTCCTCAATAAAGTTGGCGTCTCGGCCGGCGTCGCCATTTTCGGATTGGAGTTTTACGGAAGCCGTCGCGTCAACCGCAACTCGACCGAGCGGATAGAACTTAACGCTGCCGCCAAGGAGAGGCGTGAATTGCCTCGATTGACGTACCCGTGAGAAACTGGGATCCGAGGGCCGGTGTCCTGCGGCGCCAGCGAGGAACGCGAATGAGACGGGGTTTTCTCGCGTTGAAGGCCCCCATTGAACGGTGCCGCTAATGTAATCCGGGTTTTCATAGGTGTAATCCAATCGCGCTCCAAGTGTCTGATAACCTTTGCCTTCTTGCAGAAGGGCAAGACTCATCACGTTCCCCCTCTCCCAACCGGAGTAAAAGCCTTCACTGTCCACCACATTAGACCACGAATGAACCGCCCATACCCCCTGATGCTTCTGAGACGTCGGCTCTTTGGTTTCTATCATTTTTTCTTCCGTTTTCGATACCATTCCCGTACCGGCGGAACCAGGCGGCGCTATAACAGAAACCTCGGGTGGGGAATCAACACCCATGATGGGGCTATCGTCCCGACGTCTGATTGTTACCGATCTAACTTCCGACCGCAATACATTCCCCTCCGTATCTGCCGCAGCGACAAAGTACGAGAAAATCCCAGCCGCCCGAACGTCGCTGCGCGGAATAGTGCCAGCGTAGATTTCAGGAGTACCAGTTGTTTCGAGTTCCATCCATCCGTCGTCGTCGTAGTGAACGAAGACTGTGTCGATTGAAATGTCACTATTAACTACAGCCTTAAGATTAATACTGTGGTTTGTGTAGACCCAAGCATCATCCGATGGTTCTAGAATGACGATTCCGGGAGGAGGGTTCGAGAGAATATCCTCTCCGTCAACTTTAATGCGATACTCTAATTCACCGGCTGGTGTAGACGGGGGCCACTTCACGTGATAAACCCAAGCACCTAAGTCAGTTTTTGTCCCCAGCGGCTGCATCTGTAGGACGCCCCGATCCAATACTTGGCCAGAAGTGCCGTATATTTCATAGTGGACTTCAACCCGCCGAGGCTTTGCTGCGCGGACAAGCTCCACGGTGAGTTCCCGGCTAGTTGACGCCGGGGTTTCTGCAATCTCACGATCAAGAAGATGGTGAACTCCGGGCACGATGCTTACAGTCTTCAAGTCAGACACTTCACCAACGGTGCATGTGACGGTGTATTCACCTTTGAAGAGCCGACAGTGATTGACGCTTCCAACACCCTCATCAATAATGTGCCCGCGACTTCCTAAAATCGCGATCTGCGTGTGTGGCGGCGACGCATTCACCGTCAGCGTGCCGGTTGTCTGTTGTCTGATCTTCTCAAGCAGGGGACTGAAGATTGGGTGGTTTTGGCCAACGTGCGGCGGCAGTTCTATATTGGGGTTGTGGCTAAGCGCTTGTTTGAACGCGGCGATTATGCTCTCTTGAGGATCCCCGCGCCCCCATGTCGAACACCCCAAGTAAAGATGCGCTCTAGCTCTATTATCCGGATGAGTCAATCCGTCCAAGGCTGACTCCAATAGTCGAATTGCTTCTTCGAATTCCGCGTGTTCATATCGTTCTATACCACCCAATAACCACTGTGCATAAGGTGAGGCATCAGCATAAGAATCTGGTTTTGGTGAAAGTTTTACCTGTGGAGAAGGGGACGCGGTAGCATCCAAGTCACCTTTGGCTTCGAGAAGCTGGGTCAGATACTTTGATGGAATCGCGAAATTGAGCGAACCATCAAGCTCCGGAACCTTTAGCGCCGTGACTGCTACAACTTCACCGCTGCTGTTTACGATTGGACCGCCCGCACTCCCGGGTTCCACCAGAGCGTCAATCTCGAAGTATTGGACGCCGCCCATAAAGCGGGTGCGACTGATGGTTCCATCGGTGAATTCGTCAGCAGAAACCGACGAATTATTGAATACACGAATTTGGTCACCCTCCTGAATCGTGTCACTGTTGCCAATAGGGAGCGTTGGAGCAAAGGCGGTTTCGACCTGAATTAGCGCCAGGTTTCGGGATTTGTCTGACTTTAGCAAAAGGGCAGGGAGCGATTCATCGGCAGAATGCAAATGCCGCCCGACAGGTTTCACTTCGTTCAACGTTGAACCGTCGACGACGTGGAAGTCGGTTGCAACTTGGTTGGGCCGGACGAAAAATCCCGTTCCCAAACGACCTTGCCTACCATTTGGATCCCGTCCGAAAATATGTACGGTAGCGGTTTGAAGTCGATTAACTATGGCCTTTTGGGGATCGGAAACCTCGTCCTTCCTCCCCGCAGGCGTCTCTACTTCGCTCTTGGCACGTCCATCTTCGGCTCGTTCTGCCTCAATATTTGGTTGTTCTGTGTCGCGATCCACTCGTGTTGCTTTTGCGTGGGCACTTTCCGCTTCAGAGCTCTCTGGGAGAGCATGATCTCCCTGTTTTTTTTCACGTTCCTTACTTCCCGTGTCGGACTTGGGGTTGGACGGTAATCGAACACCAAGCGTTCGAAGCATACCCTTAAGATAATTTGATGGAACAGCGAAATTCAAATTTTGGGCATCGTCAGTTACAAAAGCACTGGTGGCAACGCCTATGACTTCAGCCTTTCCGTTTAGGACAGGACCACCGCTACTTCCTGAAGATATCGGAGCCGTGATTTGAAGGAGATCGATGTTGAAATCCCGACGAATTGCACTTAGTGTGCCGTCAGAGAATGTACCTTCAAATCCATGCGGACTACCAACGACATATACCGTCTCGCCTTTCCTAACCGAATTACTGTCGCCGATGTAGAGCGGTGATACTTGAGTTGATGGAACTTCCAGTATTGCCAAATCGTACGTTGCATCGACATCTCGAACGGACTTGATAGCATGGACTTGTACTTGTCCAACGCGCTTGTAGGCTATTATCGACGCGTCTTCGATGACGTGAAAGTTGGTCACAATCAGATTTGGGGTCACAAAGAACCCACTCCCCTGACCGAACTCAGTCAGCCCCGAATCCCCAGTGGCGATCAATACTGTAGCCTCGTCCGCGCGCGCCGCAATCTCCATCCCTGTGAGTTCGTCCGCCAATGCACGGCACGACAGCATAATCAGCGCCAAACTCACAAAACTCGCGAATGGCCTTCTCTTATTTCTCCACATTGGCTTTAAATTGAAGTTCGAGGGGGAATAGGCATGATACGGCAAAGTGGACTTGCGTACGCGTGAACTGCAGTAAACATCTTTCCAAGATAATGCTTGGTGCTGCCGACAGGAATAGAGGTTTCAACGCATGCCAACAAGCAATATTATACTATACGTTAAGTAAAGTTTTCAATTGCGCGATAGGGATTTGGAGGCACGGTCGCGAAAATACGCAATTCAGGCGACAGGGACCGATCACCACTACGCATGAAGAAGTTATCATTCAATACCTCCAAATCCTTATCATTTTTTCGATTCTAAGCGCATTAAAACCTTAATCTCATGATTGCGCCGAAGCGGTTCTTGCCGGTGACCGGGTCGAAACTAAAAGTTCTGCCACTCGTCGACCCGTGTAATTCCCGATTGATTCGGTTGGCAGATACGCCGGCATGTATAGCAGAACCTATGGAGAATACTATGGCTGCTCCGAGTCCCCCTAGAGCCACCCCGTCTTCCTCCAATGCGGTACCAACGACAAAAGTCGTCCACGATGCGGTGTGAAGGAGGAAAAACCCCACCCCGTCTGCGTATTGTTCATTGTAAGCCTGCCCCAATCCCGGCATAAGAAAAGACAACCCGACCGCGAGACCTGGGTTTTTTTCACCAGACAGTGCGGGAAACGGCGGCTTTCGCTTCGGAGGATAAACAGGTGTTTCGGTTGTGTCGGTTAAATTAACATGGGTGGGATTTCTTGATGGAGGTGCGAAATTGTGTGTATCTCTCTCAGGGACAATGAGCCTTTCAATTTCCAGTATTTGGTCCATTGGAAAAACCAATTGGTTGCCATCGGTCATGCGAACCTCAATGGATTGGTTCGGGATTTCTCTGACGATTGTACCCAAAATCTTCGAACCGTTTCTGAGATAAACGACAGCGGTTTTTGCTCTCGGTGGGAGCGAAACTCTTGCAATGTGCCGTATGTCGTCCGTTGAATAAACCAACTGACTTCCATCAGCCGTGCGAAGCCAAAGGCATTCATTTGGGATTTCCCTGATGATTTTACCGATAATCTTTGAACCAGTTTTGAGATGAACGACAACTCTTGAGTCTGCTTCGGTTGGAACCCACAATCTTTCAACTTGTAATACAAGGTCCATCGAATAGACCAACTGGTTCCCATCGGATGTACGAATCTCAATGGATTCATTTGGGATTTCACTAATGATCGTACCAATAATCTTTGAACCGCTTCTGAGGTGAAGGACAGCCTTTGTATTTGCTATCGCTGAAACCCAAAGCCTTTCAATCTCCATTATGTCTTCGTCGGCATAAACCAAGTGGTGGCCCTGAGCCGTGCGAATTTCAACTGACTGATTGGGAGATGACTTGGTCATTGTGCCGATAATCTTGGAACCGTCTTGGAGATAAAGGACAACCTTCTCGTCTGCTATAGTGGAGACAGAAAGTTTTTGGATTCCGAGGATGTCATCTACTGATCGAACCAACTCCTTACCATCAAGAGTCTGAATCGAAACGGATTCATTTGCGAGTTCCTTAATGATTTTACCAACATCCACTGAACCGTCTTTGCGATAAATCACGGCTCTTTCTTCTGTGTCGGCGGTTATTGATGTTGTGGTGACTAATGTGGCAACCAACACGAGTATCGTTCCGATAGCTATCGGCGATAATCTTCCAGGCTTGTTCATGTGAGTCTCCTTTTCTGTAATCTGAATCGTTGGCGGAGATGCTACTTTAGAATGGGAATCGAACCCAGTGAATTGCACCGTAAAGTTGAAACTCCTGCAAGAGTCTCGGGAAATATCAGTAATTGACAGAATGTTGAATTCGCACATATTCCGAAATGCAATTATGCGAGGCTTTCAGAACCACTGGTAAGAAAGTTCCTAATGGATAATCCTCAAGCAGTGGTATTGCAAAAATGACAGGATATTATAGCTGTGCACGGAAGGTAAGGGCTTCTTGCACAAGTTTTCACGGATTCAAGAAATTGTGCGAAATTCTCTCCGTGGTCTTCCATGATTCGTAGCCGAATGTCTTTTGTTTTCCCTCATAGACTAATCTGATGGCGGTGCCAATTGGAACTTTCAGACCGCCCCTTATCGGCGTAATGTTGGATGTTATATTAGGTGGGACTATAAAACTGTCGTCGACTGGTCGCTTGATGAATACATTAGCCCATGGCACAGCGTTGACAGACACGGACACGGCGGCGGCAGGAACAGCCTTACCACTGGGCACAAGTGGCTTATCTCCTCTGCCTTCAGATGATACGTCCCAGCTCCTAACTAGAATAGCGATTACAATTACAACAACCACAATTCCAACGCCAAGAAGCACCTCAACATTTCGTGTCAAATTTACGCCCCTCCGATAAAGAAATTGGGCAGCAGTAATCTTCAGATGACTCCAGCCCCGAATGCAAATGCACGTCACAACTCACCAATTCCAATCGATAATTCAGACTTCGCGGCCTTCGCAATCAAAACCACCACCCATGATAGCATAATGATGCCCTGCTTCCCATAGAATTATTCGACAACGGTAAACTTCCTGTGAGTTGAAGTGCCAACATTAAGATGACTCCCTATTCGTTGGTAGCAAGTAGGGAGTCGGTTTCAAACTACCAATTCCACCATGATGACGTGCCATATAGCGAGTTGCTGTAGTTGAAATTGTAGTTTGGTGTCGACCAGACACTGGGATATGATACCCTCGGTTGCGTATACGTACGCATTCTAGGAACGTAAGTAGGAAAAGTCGGAGAGGTATACAAGCTACTGGTCGAACGGGTAGTCTTCGAATAGTACCTTTTTAGGTAGGTTGAGGGATTCCCCGTAGAATACTTACTCGTATTAGGGTTATAATTCCCTGGGAAGGAATAGTTGTTATACGGATTCCCGTCTGGAGCAGTCCGATAGTGGGGTCTTACGTAAGTTCCATCTTTACGGAAGTACCCACGTACTCTTACTCTCCTCGCTTCGGCATCATCTATTGACGCGAGCACCGTAAGTCCGATTGTTACCACCATCAATTTAACAACGAATAGTGAAGCGATGTTACGCACTATTTTAGGCATTATAGCCTCCTTGTGGTTAGCATTTGCCTTATTGGCATATGGTGCCGGAGTAGGTACGGGGGAACTTGCAAACTCGGTTAACCCGGTGGTATGTACAAGTCGGCCCGTACCATTCCAGGAACAAGTATTAACAAGTGTCAAAATTGACACTGTTACGAAAAACGATTCAAGGAGGCACGAATCGCAATTGTTATGCCAACCGAGCGTTGATTTGGGAAGTGTGTCCGTATTTTTTTGACACGAAGGTTTCGTTTGCTGGCTCGGGTTAAAGGAGATTTTGACGTCAGCGAAATGCCAACAGATGGCACGAGAAGGACGGCGGGAAGCACTCTCCCTACCAAGTTCGCGTAAAACGGACGCTTGTCATCTTTTTTGAAGGGAGCAGAGTTTGTAGCGTAATAGGAGGGATATTGCCGATTTGGCGATCACCGACCGCACCTACGCGAGTGTTATTCAACCGGCTTGATTCAAGTGGATTCGATAGTGGCAAATTATATCCAATATGTATCAGATTGTCAACGCAACTGACAAGGCGCCTCAGGGGAAACGCATCTGATTTTGCATTGACAACTATACGTGTGTATAGTATGATAGGGAACGAACAAATATGCGGCGGTGTGGATGCGTTCTTCCGCAAATCGCCAATTCTCCGGGTTCCATCAGGGTGATGCATTGGCTCTTCACATACCTGAAATTGACCTTCGTGACGACAAACTTTTTTTTCTGTTAACATCTTGTTCACATTTGCCCGCGTACGAACCCGCGCTATCAAAGGAAAGTATTGAATAAAACCATGTGAACACCCCCTTGGAATCATGCCTCCGTTCACATTTTTGTACCTAATGTTTTGCGGCTATTTTTTAAAAAAATAGGAACAAATTCCGCCAAAAACGCCCCAGAAGGGCAGCAGATCAACATTTTTGTTCACATTGTTGGACTCTCAAGCGGCGGACAAACGAGCGATCGAAAGAATGAGGGCATATACAGATTTCATACACCTTCCGCTCCGATGATGCTGTGGAGTGAGTAACCTATGAAGTTGGAAACGGTCGCTGCGGTTAGTTTGAAGGTGAGAGCGATTGAGTGATTTTAGATGCGTTACCCCTACCTGCGGGTACGGGAAGCGGGAATCCGCGGATGCTAACTCTCGGCGGCGCGGTTTTGGGGCGGTAGTCCACACCATACTATGAAAATCCTTGACAACCTGTTCCTGCGTCTGTATTCTTTCCCAAGGACAACAGGTCTTAATTTCCGAGATCTTGACATCTCTTGCAAGGAGTCGTGGCTTGAGGAAGGAGCGAATATGGATGCGAGGGAACTTACGGTAGAACTAATCGCCCACAACACCGTGAGTTATAACAGTAATACTGAAGTAATGAAGTTTCTTAGGCAACGAATGTTGGAGATAGATTGCCAAGTCGAGTGGGTCGAATATGTTGATCCGGACGGCGTGCAGAAAGTAAATCTGATTGGCAAAAAAGGCGGGAACCACGATCCGGGAGATCGCGGTATCGCACTGCTAGGTCATATTGATACAGTGCCCGCCATAGGCTGGGAATCGAGTGCGTTCGAGGCTCGAATAGAGGGCACAAAGATCTATGGCCGCGGAAGCTGCGATATGAAGGGCAGCGTGGCTTGCATGCTCGAGACCGCCTCAAGATATTCTAACTCCGATCTGGACTATCCGCTGTACGTGATTGTTACCGCCGATGAGGAGGTAGGCTTCCACGGCGCACAAGCCGTTACGGACAAGTCGGACCTGTTCAAGGGAGCATTCCCGCGCTACGGCGTTGTGGGCGAACCAACGTTGCTCGGGGTCATCCACGCACACAAAGGCATTGTCCAGATGGCAGTCACCGCCCGTGGACAGGCTGCGCATAGCAGTACCGGGGAAGGCGACAACGCTAATCTGAAGTTGATACCGTTCCTAACGGAGATGCGGGACATTTACTTCACCTTAACGACGGATTCAAAATATTTCAATGACGACTTCGATCCCCCTTTCGCAGACTGGAACATCACGATAGACAACGGCGATTGCGCTCCAAACATCACTCCCCCGTTCAGTATATGCAGGATCAACTATCGTCCGATGCCGGGACAGGACCCGTATGAATGGATAGATCGCGCTCGCCAATCTGCTGAAAAACACGGATTGGAATTTGAGCTCCGCGCCGCCGCGGAGCCAATGGTTACTCCCCGCGAATCCGAAGTTGTGCGCGCCGCGCTTGATATTACGGGAGAAGAGAACCCTCGTACAGTCGCCTACGGCACCGATGGAGCCGTGTTTGGACAGCACATGGAACTGGTTGTGATTGGCCCCGGGAGTATACTTCAAGCACACACCGTGGACGAATGGATGGAGCTCGACCAGTTCCCCAAAGCCGTATCCGTTTTCAGCCAATTTGTCGAACGATTCTGCAAGAAAACGTAAGGCAGTTAGCTCGAGTCTGTACAAAACTGACACCTGTAGGGTGCGCACCGCGCACCAGCCTTTGAAAGCGCAGCGGTTATCAAGATGTCTAACACGCCGCATTTGCTAATCGCTCAGTTAACCTATATTCGGTCGTCTGATCCCTGCAGGCAAGCATTATTAACTTGTTAATGGTCGCGACCGGGAGGCCGCTCCTACAGACCGTTCGTTGATTGACTGTTGTTCGCTCCCTCGATTCGCCCTACAAATGTACAGAGCCGACCGAATGACCTGTAAAGACAAGAAAATGGTATCCATACTACCGCACTTTACATCCAGTGGTACAACCTAGGCGCCACAGAAAGGAATTAACCCAATATACATGAGTTATCACGTTAAAGACAATTATCTTTACTGCGACGGATTAAGAATCAAAGACATCCAAGAGCAAGTTTCACACAGCCCGTTTTATCTTTACAGTCTGAACCAGATTACGGAGAACTACAAGGCGTACGAAGCCGCACTGGAAGGGATTGAATCCATTATCGGGTACGCCATTAAAGCGAATAACAACTTAGCCATTCTCCGCCACCTGCGCAAGTTGGGAAGCGGCGCCGTGTTGGTCAGCGGAAATGAACTGCAGATTGCACTGGCAGCCGGATTTGATCCCGCGCAGATGGTGCTGAACGGAAACGGCAAGACACTGCCCGAGTTAATCCTTGCTGCCCGACACGGCGTGATGATAAACGTCGATAGTGAATTCGACTTCACGCATATCCAACATGCGGCTGGGGCTGCCGGGAAAAAAGTCAATGTGCTGATCCGCATCAATCCCGACGTCGATCCCCAAGTGCACCATTATGTCTCTACGGGGATTAAAAACTCAAAATTTGGCATTCGAAACGAAAAATTGAACTGGTTTCTCGATCAGATTAAATGTGATTCCAATCTCAATCTCGCAGGCGTACACTGCCACCTCGGATCAACGATAAAAAAGACAAGCATTTTCCGAGACGCCACCGAATTGATGATGGAATTCATCAACGTCATTCGGGATCAAGGTTTCGACGTTAAATACTTGAATATCGGCGGCGGACTGGGTATCGACTACGAGCGAACCGGTGAAGAAATACCCTCGCCTGCCGATCTAATCAACTCGATTCGTGACCTCTTGAAGCCAGATGTCGGTTTAATCATCGAACCGGGGCGCTCTATCATTGGGAACACGGCGGTATTTGTGAATCGCGTGGTCGGCGTCAAGACGAACGGAAATAAGCATTTCATTGTGACCGACGGGAGCATGGCGGAGTTAATCCGACCCAGCCTTTACGATACCTACCAGCACATCGATTTCATTGAACCGGTTGACTCCGAAATTGAAGCGTATGATGTCGTGGGCCCCGTGTGCGAATCCGCCGATTTTCTCGGCAAAGATCGTTCACTGAAAACCCCTCATGAGGGCGCGGGATTGGTTGTGTACGACGCAGGGGCTTACTGTTATGCGATGAGCTCCAACTATAACTTGAAGATGCGGCCGCCCGAGTACCTTGTGGATGGCGAAAACCTCATTGAAATTCGTCGCGCCGAAACTCTGGACGATTACATGCGACTATTTGAAACATCGCAGTATAGTTAGGGGTTATCTAGTTGAAGAAACTCTGTTATTCCGGAAAAAAGAAATTTCCCTACGCATTCGGACCGAATAAGAATTGAATTGTGAAACTACAAATACTTGGATGGAGATGACATACTGAGATGCGAACCTTGATGGTTTCAACCCTGATAATTTGTTGTGTAACATTACTTAGTTGCTCTGATGATGCGGGCGAACCCATTGGGCCCGATAACGGCATCGATCCGACATTCCCAGTTGCGCCCAACTTCACGCTGTTGAACACCGAACTTGAGGAAACAATGCTCACCGACTTTAGCGGCAAGATAGTTCTGTTGGATTTCTGGGCAACGTGGTGCAAACCGTGCGAGGAGGAAATCCCAATTTTCATTGAACTGTACAACGATTATCGGGCACAGGGATTTGAAGTCGTCGGAATCTCATTGGATGATGAGCGATTGACAGTCGTGGAACCGTACATCGAGAGATTGGGTGTAAACTATACCATCCTTCTTGGTGAAGCGGAGTTAATCGGTTTGTACAATGTTACCGTGATGCCTTCCGCGTTCTTGATTAACCGTGATGGACAGATCGTCAAACCGTTTCACGGCGCACAGGGCGATAGGGAAACTTACGAAAAGGAACTGAAGAAACTATTATGACAAATCAACGAATCCGCAGCACATTTGTAGCCCTTCTATCGACTTCGCTTCTCCTCGTTGTGATCGGATGCGGCGAGGAAGAGACTCCGGGACCAATCGACCCGGTTGCCCCGGTAGATATAGTCGAGAAACCACCTACTGATTCAACGGCGGGTATTCGAGGACTGCTGGTTGACCAAGCCACAAAACAAACATTGAGGGACACCCGTGTTAAACTAGTCGATAGCCAAGGCGAAGTTCGCGAAACGTCGACTACACGAGCGGGAGTGTTCGAATTTGAGAACCTGGCGGCCGGTGAAAAAGTCACGGTACTGGTTGAGCTGGATGGGTATGAGAAGCATGAATCCGTTGTCACTCCGATTGCGGGCGAAGAAACCACAAAAATTACGGTCAATCTCGTGCCCATCATCAAGGACGATGCACTGCCTCCGGGTGACGGGTTGCGCGTTGGTACGAAGGCGCCGGATTTTAACCTTGTAGACGGAAACGGAAAGCGCCATTCTCTCGCCAATTACGCCGGTAAGCAACGCGTGGTTTTGCTATTTGATCGGGGCGCGTGGTGACCGTTCTGCATTATCCAACTCGTGGAGTTGCAAAAGGTCTATCAAGCGATTAAAGCGGAGAACGCGGAACTCATCGCCATTACGACGGACGAACCTGCGGTAGTGAAGAAGACGGAGAATCAAAATAGACTGGGTTTTGTCACACTTTCGGATCGCAATAGACAAGCGATTGACCCCTATAATGCGGCGGATCCGTTCAATCCCCGCATTGCAAGGCCGCAGTATTACATAATTGATGAATCCGGGATTATCCAATGGAAGTTCCTGGATGAGCGCAAGGTTGGCCGGCTGCCAGCTCCCAAGGTGGTAGAGGCGTTGAAGAATCTTTAAGAAGGATTGCGTACATGGGCAGAACGGAAGAACCAGCCGATCAGATGCCATCAGATCCGATTGTGGCACAGATTTTGGCTGATTGCGCCAAAGTTTCGAGCGAGGGCGCGCCCATGTCCGAGTCCAATGAATCCATCACCCGCAGGCGCTTTCTGAAAGGCGCGATAGGGGCAGGGGTCGCCGTCGGCACCTGGTCCGGACTCCGCACCGAATCGGCGGCACAGTTGAATCAGCCGTCAGTGGATGGCGAAACGCAAGAACAGCTAGTTCCCGTCGTTGAAGCCACAAGCGACAAAGTCTGGAGGGAAAACGTACTCGATGAACAGATTGTCGGCGAGATGATGGATCGGTCAATTATGAAGTTGGCAGGGCGTGATTCTGCCAAGGAGGCGTGGAAGGATTTTGTACTCCCGGACGATATTGTCGGGATAAAAATCAACCCGCTCGCCGGAAAACAGTTCAGCACGCGACGAATTGTGGTAGACAAAATCATTGAGGGGTTGTACGGAGCGGGTGTTCTGAATAATCAGATTGTAATTTGGGATCGGTTCGAGGCACACCTCGTCAACGCCGGGTATGAAATTAACCGGACGGATCAGGGTGTTCGGGTCTACGCTTCGGACAGTCCGGACGTTGGTTACGATGATGAGGTTTTCTACGAAACCAAGAAGGACAGTATTGTCCGGCGTGAAAACGGAAATAAGAAATCCCGGTATTCCAAAATCGTTACACGCGACATAGACGTCATCATCAATGTTCCCGTCATGAAGCATCATGCAATGACCGGCGTGAGCGGGTGCCTGAAAAACCTCGCATTCGGCAGTGTCGATAACACTCGCCGTTTCCATCCGAGTCCGCTCCATGGCGACCCCGCGATTGCGGAGATTTTCGATCATGAGATTCTCAGAGATAAAGTGGTGTTGAATATCGTCGACGGACTACTTGCCTCATTTGACGGCGGTCCTGTCTATGATCCGAAGGGCGAATGGAAATACGGCGGAATTCTTATGAGTCGAGACCCGGTTGCACTGGATCAGGTTCTGCTGCAATCTGTCGGAGACAAACGCGAGGAAATGGAACTGCCATCGATTACCCGCTTGTCCAACCATATCCGGACGGCGTGGCGAGCCGGTATCGGAACCAATGATCTTGATGAGATGGAGTTTCAGCAGATAAAGGTGTAGGACGATGTTGGATGAGGACGCAAATGATCGTCGTTTAGAATTTCCAACAAACAAAGCGCGTTCGGAAACATGCCACAATCCATTGCAATGTTAACGGCAGCCGCCTTCGTAGTCACGGGATGTGCGGCGATTGGAAAAGACACTCCAGGCGGCAACTACGCTTCCGTCTCCGGGTTGGTATGCACATCACCCGCAATGGTAGACGGAAATCCAAACACGGGCGACACAGTGTACATAGAAGGAACCATGGGTTCAGGCGAACGGAGCGTCATCACTCCCGATTCACAGTATGCGGACATGTTTGCACCTACGACAGTGACGCTGCCCACAAAATGCAATGTGGTTATGATTGTTCTCCACGCCACAAACCTGACCAACTTCAAAGTGTTGGCACGAGACGACAGAGAATGGAAGGAATTACAGCGATTTCGAAGGAACCGACTCAACCGCGTCGCGGTTACCACGTCGGCGGAAACCGACGCGATACGGATTATAGCTATTGACTTTGGGCAAATTCGCGGACGAGATCGACCTGAAATCCAAGAAATAGAAGTGTACGAGATCCCTAATGAAAGTAGATCCGAAGGCACCAAGTTCGGATTTTGATTGTTGATAGATTTATTCTTTAATTACACGTTTTAAGATGCGGTGTTTTGATTCTCACTAACCACGTTTCATCTACATTGGAGAGCTTATTATGCGAACAAACTGGCGAACCACTTGGGCACTGGTAATCCTCGCGGCATTGGTTACTTTATCAGGCTGTGTGACAACGTTCACTCCAACCGGACAGTTTCAGGTTGGATTAACACAATCGGCAAACGAAAGTCTACCTGACGTGCTTGCCGACTTTGAAACTAGTGAAGAGAGCAGCGTTGCAGGCGATGTCACCAAGAAGTCGAGCAGCAGTTGCGCCGGCGGCGTGTGCACGATCTATTGAGCAATGGGAGGGCAAGTCCGATGATTGGGAGACTGTTGTGTCCTGTTTCTGTGTTTCTGTTTGCGACGTTAACTATCGGGTGCAAAAGTACTGCAAATCAGGGGTTGACGGACAGGGTCGTGAGTGAGGCGGCGTCTACAACCATGGTCCAAGCACAACCTGAACAACCCTTAGGGCTGGAACCGCCGTTCGTTTTACCGCAACTTCCTCCAACTGCGATTCCGCCCGATGCCAATATCCATCTTCATGTCCCGCACGCAATCCCCAATCCAAACCCGAATTTGAAAATTCTCGCCGTAACTCCCGAACCGGGAATAGATTTCAAGATGGCACACCTCACGCCTGACCCAAGGATTGATTACAAAATGCTCATTGTTCCCGAACAGGAACACTCACCTCATGCTATCAGAAATTTAGACGCCCTGCCTACCCCAGAATTTCGACCTTTACCGAAAACCCCTTCTCTACCGCAGAAACACAAATACCAGCAACAGGGCGACCGGAAATGACAGTACAGGAAGTTCTTCGCGAACTGGAGTCACTCGGCACAGCGCAGAATCGCAAGATTTACAGACGTCATGGGGCGTGCGAGAACCTCTACGGTGTCAGTTTCGCCAACCTGCGAAAGATGGCGAAACAATTTAAGGTCGACCATGCGTTAGCCCAGCAGTTGTGGGCTACACGTAATCACGAAGCGCAGCTCTTAGCGAGCATGATAGCCGATCCGGTCACGGTGGAAGAGAGCTTGGTGGATAGGTGGATATCGGAATTGGCTGACCGCATTGTGACGAGCGAGTTCACGGATTTTGTCAGCAAGACACGTTTTTTTCAAGCGAAAACGGAGGAGTGGCTCGATTCCGAAGATGAGTGGATTGGGAGAGCAGGTTGGCAGCTCTTGGCGCTGCTTGCTATGAGCGACATTGAATTAGCGGATTCTTACTTCGAGAATCATTTAGAAATCATAGAGCGGGGCATTCATACGCAGAAGAACATGGTACGCGATGCCATGAACTCGGCGCTGATTGCGATTGGCATCCGCAACCCGGCGCTGGAAAGAAAGGCTTTGTCAGCCGCAAAAACAATAGGCAAAGTAGAAGTTGACCACGGTGAAACAAGCTGTAAAACCCCGGATGCCGCCGACTACATTCGCAGAACAGTTAAACGAAAAAAGCAACGCAAGAAACGTTAAAATCCCTTCTCCATTTGGTCGATGATGTCTTAGCGGACGGTATATTGTCCTTTACATCTACGCCCAAGTCCCCACAGTTTGGAAGAGAACGCCTTCATAAATCAATCGGTCCAAACGAAATTGTGATCTTTAAAGTCAACTTTTCGAATCTCACGGCGCAATAGGCTCCAACATCACGCGTCCAAGCGAATACCTTTGTCCGGGTTCCAGCGCTCCTACCTCGCGCGGCACTGTCTTGTAGCCGGGTTTGCGAATATTGATATTCGATCTCAAACCGGACCAAAGATCGATGGAGAAACTCCCACTTTCGTCCGATACGGTGCTCAGTGTAGCACAAACTCCCGTCGTGCATTCAATCTGTATCTCTGCATTTTCAAGCGGAAGCCGATTCGATTTGTCAAAGACTTGTCCGACCAGGATGGCTGCCGCCGAACGCTCCCGCAAGATAATCAAGTCAGCCTCAACAGACTGTCCGGGTTCAAGCATGAGGTTTCGAACCGAGATATCCGTGAAAAAACCCGTCGCAACCACCTGCAGACTGTATTCCCCTCTCGGCAAGTTTCCAATTTCATATCGCCCTGTTTCGTCGGCAGTTGCCGTCGTATGATCGTTTCCGTTCCGAAACACAATGACTAACGGTTGAATTTTCGGCGGTAATACACGGCCCGTTATCGTGGCGGCGTCGGAGGTTGAGTCATCTCGATCTGTAGATGAACCCCCCGTATCGTGCACACCGTTGTTGCCGCACCCTATTGCAATCAAAAGACAGAGCGCAGCCAGCACATAGAACTTCATCGTTGACTCTCCTTCCATGACACGTCAGGGCGACAATGTATTAGAGTATTGTGTATATTTCCTGAATATGATACACTCATTAATTGGAGAATTGAAAGACAAATATCGGAGGACACTGCTGAATCCATTTCTGGTCATTAACGGATCAGTCGCCCGGGTTTACTGAGTCACACAATTTCCGAAAAATCCGAATTAGCGCCCATAATGTGCGGAGTGCAGGACATGAGTTGTCGAGTGGTGGGTCAACCAATCGCGTCTAAGACATTCGAAGCCATCGACAATTGCAGTTTATGTAAAAAGTTCGACCAAGAATATAACTTATGGAATACACCGAGCGAGTAAAATATCAAGTTTCGGTTAATCAACGACGTTTCTTCGGCCGAAACGGTTATCTCAAAATTGACGGCCTCTTGGCACCCGAGGAAATTGACGAACTGGCTGAACACGCGATGAATCTCGCTATGGGGAGGGTGGATTTCAGCAAGCTTGAAGGTGTCACTCCGCGATGCGAGGGAAACTCGCCCGGGGCTATGGAAGATATGTTTTTCCGTTTCATCCAATTCCACCGCCATCTTCCGCTTCACGAAAAATACATGCTACACGCACGAATTCTTGATGTACTTGAGGTGCTCATCGGTCCCGATGTTATGGCGATGCAGTCGATGTTTTTTCTCAAGCCGCCTCAGCAACGAGGCCAAGCATACCATCAGGACTCGTTTTACATAAAAACAGCGCCGGACACGCTGTGCGGCGCCTGGATTGCGATTGATGATTGCGACGAGGAAAACGGTTGCATGTATTTCATCCCGGGTTCCAACTTCGATCCAATTTATCAGGATGTTGCGAAGCCGGACGATACGGGCGAATTTCATATAGATTTGACGGAAATTGCCGGCGTAGATGAGCACAGTGAAATTCCTGCCATCGCGAAGGCAGGAGATGTCATCTTCTTTCACGGCCACCTAATCCACCGCTCAAAGCAAAATACCTCCCCGGATCGATATCGCCGCGCGTATGTTTGTCATTACGCAAATGCCCGCTCACACACCGAATGGGGCGACGGCAATCACAACCACATTCTTGCCCGAGGTTCGACCCACTTACCGTTTTCCAAGAGCCGCTTTGTCGATCACGATCCCACGGCGTGAAATGCCCGGCTCAACACTATTGGAAAGATGTCACTTGTTTGCCCAAGAACCTGACCGACCGACACTCAAAGATAACTTCTGCCTCCCGAGATAGCCGACTATGTTGTTTTATATTGCCATTTTCCTCATCCCCCTCATCACGTGGATTATCCTGAGAACCATTTCAAAGCGGAGAGCGAACGAAGCCTCCGAACCGCCGATCCTTCTTGAGGTTTGCGCGCTATGCCACGAGGAGTTTGAAATGCGCGATCTAATCGAAAAAGAGGTAGGAGAATACGGTAGGGTTTACTGTTTTTGCGGTGGATGCATTGAGAACCTGCAGCGGGAGTACCGTCAGCAGAAGGAAGTAGAGAGTTTGACAGAAGATGCGATATTTACTCAACAGACTCGGGACACTGAGAATTAACATCGCCCTGCTTAGTGTGTTTGCGACGGTTGTCCTGTTTGCCACGGCCTTCCCGGAGTATCTGAGTTCGGGAGATCGTTCTTCGCCTCAACGACACAAAACAGTGTCTGGGAACACTTCGGCGATTCCCGTCTACACCTACAAAGTGATTAACATTTTCCCTCATGATAGAAACGCATTTACCCAAGGGCTTATCTTTGAAGATGGTGTTTTTATTGAGGGAACGGGGCTTCATGGGCGCTCATCGCTGCGCCGAGTTTCAATAGAAACCGGAGAGATTCTAGAGTACCATGAACTTCCTTCCCATCTTTTTGGGGAGGGAGTTACGCTCTACGACGACAAGATTATCCAATTAACGTGGCGATCCAATGTCGGCTTCGTGTACGATAAGGATAGCTTTGAACTGCTCCGAGAATTCAGTTATCCAACCGAGGGATGGGGTGTTACATGCGACGATACACACTTAATCATGAGTGATGGCACTGCAAATCTATACTTCCTACACCCGGAATCCTTCGAGGAGCAAAAACGGATAAAGGTTCACGACAACGAGGGCTCGGTTGAAAGGCTCAACGAACTAGAATATGTAGACGGTGAAATATATGCGAATGTTTTCCAAACTAATCGCATCGCAAGGATAAATCCGAAGTCAGGCAGAGTGGTTGGTTGGATTGACTTGACAGGTATTCTGACCAAAGAAGATCGTCGGGAGCCGGTTGACGTGCTGAACGGCATTGCCTACGACCCCGAAGATAACCGCCTTTTTGTCACGGGAAAACTATGGTCCAAACTCTTTGAAATTGAGTTAGTTCGGTTGGAGTAGTGCCCGTTAGGGCTCGGAATGCGAACAACCATCATTGTTGGTAAATTCGTAAGTCTTACTTCGCACTGCTCGCATAGGCACATACAGAACATCAGCTCTTCACTGAGAATACAAGGAATGAAGAAGGAGTGCATTAATGTCAAAAAAGATTCTGTTATCACGTCTTTTCTATAACCCCGAATTTGATTCCGAACCGCGTCGTAACGGGCTGGCGGATTTGGAGAAATACGGAGCGCTTTCCCAGCATCCCGACGAACTAACGGAGGAACACGCAGAAGATGTGATTGCGGTACTTGCCGGCGGTCCGCAGGTGCACGAGAGTTTCTACCAGGCGGCAAAAGACCTTAGAATCATCGCTCGATGGGGTGTGGGTTTCGAAACCGTCAACGTAGATCTCGCGACACAATACGGCGTCATTATTACTCTTGCGCCGAAACACCTTGACACGGTCGCCGAATATGCGATTGCCCAATGGTTTGCGACGCATAAACGGCTCTATACTATCAATGAGCGTGCGCATGGAGGCGACGCTTCTCTCATGCGCAATTTTGACGTAAAAGGGTCCACGCTTGGAATTTACGGACTGGGACGAATCGGACAGGAGGTCGCCCAACGCGCGAAACCGCTTCTCGGCGAGGAGGGGCGACTACTTGTTTACGATATTAGACCTGACATCAAGGAATTAGCGGCGAAATTCGGCGCCGAAGCTGTCGACAACCCGATAACACTCTTTGAAGAATGCGACGCCATCTCGCTCCACGTCGCTGGCGCAGATCCCATTGTCACCTATGAATGCTTGTGCGCCATGAAGCCGCATGCCTCTCTGATTAATCCGTCGCGCGGAAATTTGGTTGATGACGATGCGGTAAACCGAGCCATTCGCGAAGAACGACTTTTCTACTACGTCATCGATGATCCATTGAGTGGTCCACGGTCGATCCACAAAGGGCATCCACGCATCATCGCCACGAACCACTTTGCCGGGATAACCGTTGAGTCCTCGATACGTCTCGATCTTTGCACAATCGGCCAAGCCATTGACGCACTCAACGGACGCGAACCGGCTCATATCTTAAACCGTGATGTGTTGGATCACCCACGGGTCAAGAGTCTCTTGGGGAGGAGTTAGTGCATGAAATTCTTCGGTTTCAAGGATAGGAAGCAACTCGCCGAGGAGAACCTTTCTCAAGGAGAGGCGTTCCTTGCCGAAAATGGAAAAAGGGAGGGAGTCGTTTCGTTGCCAAGTGGTTTACAGTATGAGGTAATCCACGACGGTAACGGTGAGACGCCAGGCAACACCGATACAGTGGTCACGCATTATCGCGGTACCTTGATTGATGGAAAGGAGTTCGACAGCTCTCATCGCCGCGGTGAGCCAGCCAGCTTCCCCGTAAACCGCGTAATTTCCGGCTGGACGGAAGCTCTTCAGTTGATGACTGTCGGCTCAAAGTGGAAACTGTTTATACCGGCAAATCTCGCATACGGCGAACGCGGCGCCGGGAAGGTGATTGGACCACACGCAACGCTAATCTTCGAGATTGAATTATTGGAAATTCAATAGTGTTTCGCTGCAGTTCATTTGTAGGGTGGGATCAAAGGTGCGGATATTGACTACTCCAGCGCCTAGACAAGGAGCACGATAGTAAACACTGATAGACTTACCACTCCCACTAATCTTCGTGGCGTGTGGAAGCGTACCGTGTATGTATAATGTCGAGCCAAACACTTAGCTTTCTCCTGACGGTTCGACGCGGGGTGCCGTCTCAACTTTGCCATCACTTGCCACCAGAATATCCAACTTGGTGTGAATCGTGTTGATTAACCCATCCAACTGCACCATGAAAGCGACATAATCATCTCCAGCCGGAAGCCTACCGCCGACGCGATCGTCTACCGCGCGTTTCTTGATACGAGATAGCACGTCCAACAAACGATAGAGTTGCTGCGGGTTTGTTTCACCACGCTGATCCTCTTCAATGTCACCAATCCGTGTCATGAACTCGTGCAATCTCATGCTCGTATGCCGTCGTTTTTCGATGCGGTTTTGGCGGAGTGTTGCACCGACCACAATGACCAGAATTGCCAAGACCAAGAGATACGGAAGTGTATCATTGAATGCTTCGGCGACGCTTGATGAAAAGGTAGGTTCGCCGCGATGATAAAAATCCATGGCGCCGCGGTGAATGGGAAAATCCTGTTCCTCTTTCGCGAACTCTTCGGACAACCCCCTTAAACGGTTGCGGAATGGAGTTGAGAGCGCCATTTGAGTCATCGTGCGCACAAGGAAAGCGGGAACATCCTGATGTGTGATGAGACTTGCTTTGACAGCAAGGCTAGTCGTATCTTGCGATGGTACGCTATGCTCCCCGGAATACACGCTGCGTGGCAGTTGGAAAGACAAGTATGCGGTGTTCTTGAAGGTAAGCGCGTCCACCTCTTGAATGGGTAGGAGATCGTACTCTCCCGTCCCGAGCAACTTCCTCATCATCGGCGAGAGGCTGCCCGTTACGATAAATGCCGCGTCAATCTCTCCACTGTCAAATGCCTTTAGCGTGTCGGCAAAATTGAGCGTGTGCATCTGCTTGTCATTCGCGCTCATATTGTAATGCTGAAGCACATGCTGCGCCATCTGAATTGTTCCACTCTCTTTGGCACCGACAGAGACATTTACACCGCGTAATCCCTGAATGCCGTTCGCGCGCATGCTCTTGCGAACGATGATGTGCAACACCTCAACGTAAAGATTGGCGGCCGACCTAACCTCACGGAAAGCTTGGACACCCTCCCCCGAATCATTGCCGTCCACTCCCCCGAGATGCGACATTCCGTTGTTCTGATAAAACGCAAATTGGACTTTACCCTCTGTGATTCGCTTCAGGTTATCCGCTGAACCGTCTGTTGTCTGAATTTCGACCGTGATTCGCGGATATTCAAGCCGAAGCAACTCTTTGAGTTGCAGAGCCAAGTGGTGATATGCTCCAGTTTCGGAGCCTGAAGCGATTGTGATGGTATGCGGTAGGCGTGAAGCAAGGCGATTATAACTGACCCCGGCAAAGATTATGCATAGCAGAATCACGACCACGAGAATCCATCCTCTGATGTTCATGCGGTTCCTCCCCTCCCAGTCTCAATCGAAAGCTGGTTGACCAGTCTCTGTCTCAACCCCTTCCTGCCGGAAGCGTTCCACGGATGCTTGCGGTCGCCAAGCAGAATAAGGCCGTCGCCATCTTCCACCCGGAAGTCTTTTTCGGGAGCCATGATGATTCTTCGACCACGGATAACTCCCTGCGGTAGAACACGCTCCTCCAATTCCACCAAGCATTTGGAGATCTGAGCAAACGTGTACCCATCCAGTTGCGCATCTTGAACGCTATAGAGTGTCGATTCGGTCCTCGTATCAAGCGTTTCAAACACGGATGGTCCAACTCCTCTATCAATAGCAGTTTTCGCCAATATGAGCGGCACAATCTCCCCTGTAAACACGATACGCTCGCAGCCATTTCGACGAAATAGCCCTTCATTCTGCTTATCCAAACATTCGGCAACAATCTCAAGGCGTGGATGCAGATCATCAATGATCCCAACAGCCGCCGCCGTGAGCACGTCGGCGCTCGAATCTTCACCGCTGGCAAAAACGATCGCCGCCTGCGCCTCAGTCACATTGGCTTGGACGTACGTATTCGCATTGGTTGGCGAACCGTGGGAGAAATAGATGTCATCGAAATCATCTGTAATCCGAGTAGGCAGTTCCTCAAACGCCTCGGAGACGATCGCGATTGGAGACTCGCTAGTGTCCGTATCGGTGCGCAGATTATCAATGACCGTGGTAATTTTATCAGGATTTTTACTCCAATCTACAATCAAAATGTGTCTCTTCAGACGTAAACGAACCAATCCTCTCACCCGCCTTTCATGAATATCGGATAGCTTTGTAATCAGTTGGCTAGCAACTGTTGAGAAACACCCCAATGTTATGATGCTGAAGATGATCGTCGAAATTCGACCGGCCGCGGTTCCAGCAGAAATGTCCCCATATCCGATGGTTGTCATGGTGATGAACGCCACCCATACCGAGTCAAAGAGCGCCCGCCGTTCAAACGTGTGGAACGCGAACACATACAGAAGAAACGCAAGCAGCATGATTTCGGAAACGAGCAAGGAGGTACCACTTCTCCAAGGCAGCAACCGGCGCAACTTCTTAAGAATGTTTTGGGGCGAGATCATAATTGATGGATATCTAGCAGCCGGGAGGCGCTCGTCACCAAACAGAACCAACAATTGGAACTTGGGAGGATTTCAGTGCACAACGCAACACGCGTCATATCCCTAACGGCTCAGACGATTAAATCTGCTTAAACACAAATTTACAACTATCCTTCCTTTAGGAATCTGCTACAACCGTCGCTGGGCTTGTACCCAGTTCGCCTTCGCGTTGATTGTCGTAGAAACGTCGTGTTGGATAGGCAAAGTTAATATCTTTATGAGCGGCAAATTGGTGCAGGACATCTTCCCAAATTGTCTCCGACGTACCGCGGCGGGTACGCGGTTCACACAAATAACGGATAGTCAGTCGAACTCCACTGTCCGCAATGCTTGTGTAGACCGTTGGTGTAAGCACGGAATAGAATATCATGAACCTGCGGCTCGCCTCTTGAATTCGTTTCTGGGCAGCTTCACTTGAGTGCTGAGCGTGTTTCGTAACAATCTCTAGTAGAATCGTCTTCGCCTTTTTCCAATTGCTCTCGAAGGTCACCATTACCGGAAGTTCATTCCAAATGTATTGAAACCCACTACTATAATTCGACACGACTTCACTCAACACTAAACCGTTGGGTATGTGAAGAAGTCGCCCAGTGCTCTGATCCGCATCCACCCAATTCCCGATCTCCATCAAGGTAAACTTAAAGATTCTTACATCAATCACATCGCCCGCATGCTCTCCTATCTGAATACGATCGCCCACATTGAACGGTCGACGCCAGATGACATAAATCCATCCGGCAATAGCTGTCACTACGTCCTTCAACGCAATCAGCAATCCGACAGCAGCAACAACTAGAATGGATGCCAGGTATTGAATGCCTTCGAACCATACGCTTCCGACGAGCACAACCCCAAAAGCAGCGGCAACGCCCTTCGATGTCTTTCGCCAACGATATCGGAGACGCACGTCTTCCACTCTCCGCAGGACGATAGACATGACTATGGTACGGAGCAGCCAGAGTATCAATATGATGACTAATGACGTGAAGAGATTTCTCTGAATCAACGGCGTAAGTTTCGTTAATTGTGGGAGCCAGTCTGTAAGCGTTTCCATTAAGAATTACCCGTCTCTATCTCCTAATTGTAGTTGTTGATTGATCTGAATCATCCGTGAGGTGCGTCCGCCACCACTTATTCGCGTTTGTAAGGGACGCCCAGCGCTTGCGGCGGCGTGGATCGACCAACGAAGCCCGCGAGAACTAAAAGTGTCAACACATACGGCAGCATGAGCAGGAACTGGTACGGAACGTCCCACCCGATGGCTTGAAATCGCACCTCTAGCGACTCTCCCAAACCAAAAAGTAACGCCGCACCGCATGCCTTGACGGGGTGCCATTTTCCAAATATTACGATTGCTAGGGCGATGAAACCCCTACCTACGGTCATCCCTGGCGTAAAGTAGGGAACATCTGCGAGTGACAGATAGCCACCGGCGAATCCTGCGATCAGTCCTCCGAATAGCACACACAGCGTGCGTAATCTCTGCACGTTCACCCCGACAGCATCCACAGCCTTCGGGTGTTCGCCGCATGCGCGAATTTTCAATCCATGGGACGTCTGAAATAGATAAAAATATACACAGGGAACGAACAGCAAGGTTAGGAAAACAAGGATGTTGTGTTGAAAAAGCGCAGGACCGATCCAAGGAATACTGGACAAAACGGGAATTTGGACTTCACCGAACGCGGCAACTTTGAGCGCGGATCCGGTATAGCTGAAGAGTTTTTGGTAAATAACCTCTGTCAGACCTAGAGCCAAAAGTGTGATTCCCGTTCCTGTCACTACTTGATCGGCGGAGAGTCGGATGGTAAGGAATGCGAACAGATAAGCCGTGATTCCGCCACTCAATCCGGCGGCAATTATGCCGACCCATGGAGCCAAATTTGGAACAGCGACGCCGGTATAAAAGGAACCTAGCATGCCGAAGAAGGCTCCCATGAGCATCATTCCTTCAATACCGATATTGATGACCCCTGATCGCTGGACAATGATCTCACCCAATGCAGCCAAAAGCAAAGGGGTAGCTTGCCTTATAGTTGCTGCGAGGATCTCTTCAAACATAGGTTGCGGAAATTAGCTCATACCGAAATGAAAACATACTCGTGTCAACAAGAGGATGGCGCATGACCGCGCATCATTCCGTAGATTTACCCATCCCATAAGGTTGCATATCGATTTGAACGGTTTGCGACGGGGCATTTCCTGTGATCTCCACCATTTCTGTTCGATCCGCATAACCCTGCTTTTTCAATAGGATTTCATGCGTCTTCCGTCCAAGATTGAGAAGTTTTGCTTCGTGGCGGCTATCGGATATCACTGTCTTCCGCTGACCGTTGAGAAACACTTCTGCCCCGCCTACATTTGATTTAATGATTAGGTGAACCCGGGGGTGGCGCATGGGCGCGGTGGGTTGAGGGACGGATTTTGGTCGAAATGATTGGACTACGATTACTCCAACTATAATGATGGCGATTATCCCAATAACAATCCACGGCAAATGATTCTGGGGTGACTTACTACGCACTACTGACCTCTCATTGCGCTAAACAGTATTAATCTCTTAACTCGTTCTCGACTAAGCAAGTTTATCATCCCAGGTCATTGCTTAATCGCATACGTTGAGTATCTTATCACGGATCGCTAAATGATGCAAACAGATACGACCAGGGGAAACGCATCTAAATTTTCTGCATCACAAAATAGGAAATCGGGCTAAGTTTGTGACACTATTTTGGGACTTGTAGGTTGGGTTGAACGGAAATTCGTTAGTAATCGCTAATCGTGTAACAGTTTTCGAGTGTCTATTTCGCTTGAACGCGCCAAAATTCGAGTGAAACCCAACAAGAATCGTAATTCCTACCACCATGAGACCTCTTCTGCAATTAGATGCGTTTCCCCTGCAGATACGACAAAATCCTCTTGACTTGTAAGTTGATAAAATCACTCATAGAAAAACCCGCGAAACAGAAGTCGCTTAAATCGTGATTCAGACAATACTGAATAGCCTATGCCTCGGATCGTTTGCCTACAGATCATCGATTTGCTTTAGTAAATTCCCGTGCCATTGCACATCCTGTCTAAATCCAGCAGTGGATGCCGTTATCACCCAAAATCAGACATTAATGTCCGTGCGCCGCTCCAAATCTCTGCTTGACACAATTCGAGAGAATATGGTATATTTCTTCGATTTTCACGTGTGACACAAAACGAAACACACTTCCTGATTTACACAGAGGGTGCTCTCGGTTTGAGGGTCTGATGTAAATTTGAAGGGAGTGAACGCTAAAACCCGATACCCGAACAGGAGGATTTTTTGAGAACTTCAATGAAAGAACTCCTTGAATCAGGAGTTCACTTTGGTCACCAGACGCGACGTTGGAACCCCAAAATGGCGAAATACATTTTCGCCGAGCGCAACGGTATTTACATAATAGATCTTCAGAAAACGTTGCGGATGCTTGAGACTGCATGCGACTATGTGCAAGATATCGCGGCAGAAGGCGGCACAGTACTCTTTGTGGGAACGAAGCGGCAATCCCAGGAAGCAGTTCTAGAAGAAGCCACTCGGTGTCAGATGTTTTATGTGAGCCATCGTTGGCTCGGTGGCATGTTAACCAACTTCCAAACCATTCGACGTAGTATTCAACGACTAGAAAAGCTGGAAGCTGATGAAGCTAACGGCGTTTTTGACCAACTACCCAAGAAGGAAGTCATTCGACTAGGGCGGGAAAGAACGAAATTAACCAACAATCTTACCGGCATAAAGGCAATGAAGCGGTCACCGGACGCTGTCATTATTACTGATACGCGCAAAGAACACACCGCTATATTAGAGTCTAATAAACTGGGCATTCCGGTTATTGGCATCGTTGATACAAATTGCGATCCGCAGTTAATCGATTTCCCGATTCCCGGTAACGACGATGCAATCCGTGCAATCAGGTTAATTTGCTCAGTGTTAGCAACTTCGATTATTGAGGGTAGAGGAAGCGCATCAGAGGGTGCAGACATTTCGGAAGCCGCGGAATCTGAAGCGGTAGTAGAAAGTGACGAACCAGAAATCGCGGAAACGAGTGATGAGCCAAAGGATAACGCGACCGATGGCGAAGGAGAAACTCTGGCAGGCACTACCAAGGCTGAAGCTACGGCGAAGCGTCCGCAAAGAAGGAAGCGCGCAAGCACAAAATCCAAAAAAGCAGACACAGAAATCGAGCCTAAAAAGGCCGAATCAACTGTTGCCCAATCTGTTATAGAGGATACCGCGACCGAGTCCAATACTGAGGACGAGGCTGAGGCGAAGCCTAAACCTGCACGCCGTAAGAGGCGCACAAGCACAAAGACCAAGAAAGCAGATGCGGAAACTGAGACTCCAGAAGTCGAAACTGCTGCGGCGGGTTCAATTTCAGAGGACAGTGCTACTAGAGACAAAGTAGAGCCAGTTGAAGCCGAAGCAGCGCCCAAACCTGCGCGCCGCAAGAGGCGCACAAATACAAGAGGCAAGAAGGCAGAAGCGGAAACTGAGACGTCTGAAGTCACCACCAGAGCGACCGAGCCAATCTCAAGGGATGCTGCCGCTGAAGAGAAGTCAGAATCGACTGAAGCTGATTCAGCTGCCAAACCTGCACGCCGCAAGAGGCGCACAAGCGCAAAAACCAAGAAGGCGGACGCAGAAACGGCCGAGGCTACGGCATCAGACACTACGGCCTCATCAACCGCTAGCGCGTCCGAAGAGGCAACTGAAGCAGAAGCTTGAAATTCGGTTTGCACACAATAATTGGAGGTTTTCTTCTTAGATGAATATAACAGCAAAAATGGTGAGTGATCTTCGGACTCGAACAGGCGCCGGAATCATGGATTGCAAGAAGGCTCTCTCCGAGACGAATGGCGACGTGGAGGCGGCGATTCAGTTCCTCCGTGAAAAAGGGCTGCGAGCATCTGAACTGAAAAGTGGCAGAGCGGCAAGCGAAGGATTGGTTGTTTCGTATATTCACCCCGGCAACCGCATTGGTGTATTGGTAGAGGTCAACTGTGAAACCGACTTCGTGGCACGCACCGACCAGTTCCAGAAATTCGCAAAAGAGATAGCAATGCAAATTGCCGCAGCCAAGCCAAAGTACGTTAGCAAGGAAGATGTACCGGAAAGCACATTGAATTCTGAAAAGGCGATTCTCAGAACCCAAACACTTGATGAGGGAAAGCCCGAGAGAATTGTAGATAAGATTGTTGAGGGACGGTTGGGAAAATTCTACTCTGAAATGTGCTTGCTGGAGCAGGTTTACATCCGAGACGCCGACAAGACCGTCAGGCAACTTCTTCAGGATTCGATTGCCCAACTGGGGGAAAACATCATCGTGAAACGCTTTGCGCTCTATGTGTTGGGTCAAGAAAGCGATTAGCTGGAACCTTTGTAGCCTACTCAATAATACTTTTTCATGGGGACTTTGAAAATGGCAGACAACACTTTACAGCAGACAGAAGCACGTATGAAAAAAGCAGTGGACGCGACAGCCAAGAATTTTTCGCATGTACAGACTGGCCGCGCCTCTGCTTCCTTACTGGATAATGTCTCTGTGGATTACTACGGCAGCAAGAGTCCATTAACTCAAGTCGCAACCATTACCACTCCCGAACCGCGAACGCTGCTAATCCAACCCTGGGACAAGACAATCCTTAAGGAAGTAGAAAAAGCCATTGCTCGATCGGATTTAGGTTTGAATCCCAATAATGACGGATCAATCATTCGCATTCAAATTCCAGAACTGACAACGGAACGACGCGAACAACTCACGAAATATGTCCGCAAGCTGGCCGAAGAAGGACGAGTGAGCGTGAGGAACATTCGCCGTGATGCGAACGAAGCCGTGCGAAAGGCAGACCAAGATTCTGGATCCGGGGAGCGAAAAGGCAAAGGTAGAGGAACGGATAGAAAGAAATCCCGAGGTAGTGACGACCCCGTCCAGGTGATAACTGACAGATATATAGATCAAATCAATCAGCTTTTGAAATCTAAGGAAGAGGAATTGCTTGAGCTTTAATCTTCTGGATTGAAGGCAGCTATTCCCAAAAGCCAATGTTTTGGAAGCGGCTTCTGAGTGCCGTTGTCTTAATTCCGGTACTCATTCTGATTATCTACTGGGGTTCGCCTTTTTTTCCAATCCTAGTTTTCGCTGTAGTAGTAGTTATGTTGGCCGAGTTTGGTCAACTCGCACGCTCAATTGGATCCAGGAGCTGCAAGGTAACTCTCTTTCTGTCAGCATTGCCGTTTTGTCTCTCGGCGCAGTTCGGTTTCCCGGTTGAACTAGCCATTGCATTTGCCCTTATTGTTGCTTTCTCCGCCGAGATCTTCCGAAGGCACGTGGATGATGTTTTTCTTTCCGTTTCCAGCACCATCACCGGTAGCATTTATGTTGGGTGGGCATTCGGTTACCATTTACTTCTGTTGCACCAAATCGGTGACCCTATTGGGAGTAGCTTGGTTTTCTTCCTTCTCGCAACTGTCTGGTGTGGGGACAGTGGCGCATACCTCATAGGGAGTAACTTTGGCAAACGTAAGTTGTGTCCCGCTATTAGCCCTAATAAAACGATTGAAGGAGCAGTCGCGGGATTGATTGCTGGGATAGCCGGCGGTTTCGTCGTATGGTTCTTGCTTTTGCAAGAAACCGTGGGTATTTTACATGTGCCAATACTCGGTGTGTCTCTGGGCATTATCAGTCAAATCAGCGATCTCAGTGAATCGATAATTAAGCGGAATGCGCACGTGAAGGATTCGAGTACCGCTGTCCCCGGACATGGAGGGCTGCTAGATCGATGCGATGGTTTGGTTTTTTCTACTCCCGCGCTTTTTTATTACTTCGAGCGATTCGTTGGCAATTCTACATGATATGTACTTAGTCCTGTGCAACGCCTCAAGTTCCACATCTTTTCATCTCCTCTCTTCCCTAAAACCACCGTTCAATTCTAGGATATGAAACACCTTGCCATTCTCGGCTCTACTGGATCCATCGGAAAGAGCGCTCTTTCAGTTGTAGCAACTCATCCTGATGAATTCAGTGTCGCGGGGATAGCCGCAAATACTTCCGTGGACCTGATGGAGCGTCAGGTTCGTAAATTTCGCCCAGGTCGTGCCGCTCTTTGCGACAAGGTCGCCGCAGATGAGCTACGAAGGCGAATTCGAGACTTAAAATCAGTTGAAGTAGTTTCGGGGCCAGAGGGGGTATTGGCAATTTCGACTATGGACGAGGTGGATCTGGTCCTCGAAGGAATTGGCGGAAGTGCGGGACTATTGCCGACACTAGAAGCCATCAGGGCGGGAAAGGACCTTGCATTCGTCAACAAAGAGGTGTTGGTGATGTGTGGTTCGCTCGTCATGCAAGCCGTAAAAGAACATGATGTGCGTCTACTACCTGTCGATAGCGAGATGAGCGCTATCTTCCAATGTCTCTCGGATTGTGAAGAGAATAGTGGGAAACGTGATGATATTCATCGTCTCATCCTTACTGCATCGGGCGGTCCCTTTCGGCATACTGATTTAGATGAGCTGGACACGGTGATTCCGCAGGAGGCATTAAATCATCCCAAGTGGGACATGGGCAGCAAAATCTCAATCGACTCTGCCACCATGCTGAACAAAGGATTGGAAGTCATTGAAGCGCAATGGTTGTTTGACATAGAGTTGTCAAGGATCGATGTAATTATCCATCCGCAAAGCATTATCCACTCCCTAGTCGAATTTGTCGATGGATCGATTCTTGCTCAATTGAGCGCTACGGACATGCGTCTCCCAATCCAATATGCTCTAGCCTATCCGAACCGTTTGCCTACACCTGTACCACGACTCGATCTCTGTGATATTCATACGCTTCACCTTGAACCCGTTAATAGCGAAAAATTCCCTTGTCTCGATCTGGCATATACTGCTGCCGAAGTCGGAGGAACGCTTCCCACAGTACTCAGCAGCGCTGATGAGATTGTCGTTCAAGCATTCTTGGACGAAAAGATTGGGTTTATGGACATTCCGATTCTCCTCAAGGCCGTGATGGATCGGCATGACACGGAACTTAAACCTGGCCTTGATAACATCCTTTCCGCGGATCAATGGGCAAAATCAACGGCTCAGGAGTTAATTCGAAAACAGGAACTTGCTGCCTAAAGAGGGAATTCTACTTCACTTGGTCAAGTAAACCTCTTCAGTGGATTCTTGCGTTCAATGTGTTACATGTACTAATCTCAATGCCTAACTTAATACAAGACGGTGACAATTTATGTTTGGTTCGATAGACGGAATAGTTATTGCCATTTTCACGCTGGGTTTTCTAATCTTCATCCACGAACTCGGGCATTTCCTTGCTGCTAGGCGTTGTGGAATTCGCGTGGATAAATTTTCAATCGGCTTTGGCCCGAAATTGATCGGCTTTAGGCGGGGCGACACAGAATACTGCATTTCTCTAATTCCGTTTGGGGGATTTGTGAAAATGCCGGGCGAAAACCCCGAAGAGCGCACTGGAGCGCCCGATGAATTTCCCTCTGCTCCCGTAGGCCACCGCATCTTCGTTGCGATTGCCGGTCCGGCCATGAACGTTGCATTTGGCATAATTGTGTTTTCATTGATTTACCTCTTCTCCGGCGAGTACGTTCGCAAATCACTTGAAACAACTCAGATTGGACATATCGTTGATGGAAGTCCGGCGCAAGCCGCCCGCCTTCAGCCTGGAGATAAGCTAATTTCCATTAACGGGAAGCGATTAAAGGATTGGCGAGATTTGCGGATGGTAGTTGCAATAAACCCCGACGAGGAGCTCGATATTGAAATCATTCGGAACGGTCAAAAGCAGACACTGTACAATGTAAAAACTGATACGAAGGAAGTTAAGGCGCGCAAGATTGGTCAACTTGGCGTGTCGCCAAAGCAAGAGGTGTTGATTTCACAGGTTGAAAGGGGCAGTTGGGCTGAGAAAAGCGGTTTGAAAACTGGAGATCTGATTGATAAAGTCAACAATGAGACAATCTATACATACGCAGACTTAGAAGAAATTTCGAGACAGAAACACGGGACTACAGTCCAGCTTGAAATTCGACGCGGATTCATATTTGAGATTGAAGGGATTCGCCAAGAGAATTTGAATGAGGGTTTGATTCCACTGCAACTGCGAAATCTGTTTAAAAAACATAATGTAGCACTATCTCAAGATGCTTCAATATCAACTATTGAAGATGGTGAAGGCTGGACAATCACCGACTTGGATAAAGTTTATACGCTCCAAGAAGACGAAGGCAAAATTAATGTCTTCAAAGATAACGGCGGATCCTTCGTAGAGAATCTGCATGTCGATTGGAAACTCGTTGTCGGGGCAATTCAGAAAGACAGTTACATCGAGGCCGAAGGAATTCAGGTTGGCGATCAATTGATTTCAATTGATGGTGTGCCTGTCCAAAATTTTGTTTTTGACCAAAAAGTTAAAGAACTCACTAAGATTCACGGCGATCAGCTGGTTGAGTTTGAATTCCATCGCGACCTGCCGCTTCGTACCGAATCAGAAAACAACCGGACTGATTCGAATACTCTTGATGACCAGAGCGTTCATCGCCCGGACAGTGAGACGTTCACGGTAATGTTGAATTTGATGCATCCCCAAGATGGCGAAAGACTCCTGATTAATGAAATGCGTATTGACTCCACGATTAGCGGACTTGCACTCACCGAGCCGGTTAGGGTTACAAAGTATAATTTGGTTACGGCTTGGGGACGTGGGATTGAGGAGAGTGTGTCAATGGTGAACCAAGCTCTATCCATGGTTGGTCAACTGGTAACTGGTGAAGTGGCCCCGGAATTGCTTAGTGGACCGGTTGGCATTGTTACTGCCACTGCAGAAACGGCACGCTTCGGTTTTCGTGAGTTAATCTACTTTGCTGGATTTATCTCTGTCAACCTCGCCTTTGTTAATCTGTTACCGATTCCGATCGCTGATGGTGGGTTGATTTTGTTTTTCATCATTGAAAAACTGCGCGGCAAACCCTTAAGTATTCGTAAGCAGATGATTATCCAGCAAGTCAGCATTGTGCTCATCGTTGGACTATTCTTATATATCACATGGTTTGACTTCGTCGGTATTTTCAAATAGAAGCGGTGGAGTCAGATAACAATCCCTCGTAGCCCGTTCCCCGCTCGGATTGGATTACCAGATACAAGCCTTCACTGATGAGTTTTTAAATTCACGGCGGCAGACCGGGTGCAAATCAGCGCCGTGACGATAAGCCAACCCAAATCTTTTATCGTGTCTCAAAACTATGGTGGATCGGGATCCCGTTAGAGAATACTTGCAGGTTGTTGCGACAGTGAGAGAATTTGTGGAAGAACAAATGCAACTCGGTTTCGCGGAACTAAAAGAACCGGAACCAGCCCAACGAGAAGAGCAATCCCCATTCCCAGATTTCGACATGAGCCGATTGCAAAGCGAAGCAATGGCTTGTAAACGGTGTGAGTTGCACCCAACACGTAACACGGTTGTGTTTGGAGTAGGAGATGAGAACGCGGATCTCATGTTTGTAGGTGAAGCACCGGGAGCTGACGAAGATCGGCAAGGTGAACCATTTGTGGGCCGCGCCGGACAGCTTCTTACAAAGATAATTGAGGCGATGGGGTTTACTCGCGACGGAGTTTATATTGCAAACGTAATCAAATGTCGTCCGCCAGGAAATCGAAATCCCAAGCCAATCGAAATTGAGACGTGCGAGCCTTTTCTCCTCAAACAGGTCGAACTTATACAACCCAAAGTCATTTGCGCTCTCGGTAGCTTTGCCGCACAAGCTCTGTTGCACACCGACGAAAAAATCTCAAGATTGCGGGGGAGATTCCATGACTACCACGGCTCCAAACTCATGCCTACCTATCATCCCGCCTTTCTGCTACGCAACCCACACTCAAAAAGAGAGGTCTGGGAAGATATGAAGAAGGTCATGGCCGAACTGGGAGTAAGTCGGGCGGCGGAGGCAGAGCAATAGGTCATGGGATTTACGAGTGTCCGATACGTCTGTCTCGTCGTCTCCCACCATTGATGCGCTATTCTCATGAACTATGCAAGCGTTGTTTTCCCGCTGCCCCAAGATCTCGCCTTCACCTACGCTATCCCGGATCGTCTAAGATCCATCGTACATTGCGGCAGCCGCGTAGTTGCCCCACTCAGAAGACGCCCTCAAGAAGGGGTTATCGTCGCTCTACTTGATGAACCTTCCCTACCCGACAACTCCATAGAAATTAAGAATTTATCTGATTGTTTAGACGGTCCTCCAACATTCTCTCCTGAACTCATTACGCTTACCAAATGGATGGCCAGATATTACCTATCCTCCCATGGAGAGGCGCTGAATTGCGCCGTTCCTGCAACAATACGCAGCCATCGACGTCGAATGGTGCATTTACTGGCAAGTGACGAGCAGATTAAAGCATTGGGACGACGAGCACCGGTTCAGGTGGAGATACTTCGTATTCTGCAAACTTTCGGGAGTCTATCTCCAAACCAGATAACAGCGCGGCTTCGCGGTGGAAATTCAAGGTTGAAGCGTGCTCTCTCCCTCTTGCAGGAAAAAGGTCTAGTTGAAATCAAATCAGACCTGAGCGTTAAGACCAAACCGAAAACCGAAAAAATAGTTTCACTCGCAAAGCCCGTCCCGGAGATTGAATTAGCGATCGACTCTCTCACAAAGGGCGCGACGAAGCAGAGTGAGATTTTACGCTTCCTGATCAATGTCAATACATCGATTCCTGCAAACGAAATAAGAGAACGAGCACAAACAAGCTTATCCACACTTAGGCAACTGGAGAAAAAGAAACTTGTCAAGATTGACTCTGTCGAGGTTCTGCGGAATCCCCTGAGCCTCGAAACTGTCTCCCCAACTCGGCCGGTTACTCTCAACACGAATCAACTGACAGCGTTGAAAGCTATCGGTGAGACGATTGTGAACAGCCAACACGCAGTTTTCCTGCTGCATGGGGTAACCGGGAGCGGTAAGACAGAAGTTTACATACAGGCAATTAGTAGAGCTATCAAACGCGGGAAAGGAGCGATAGTTTTGGTACCTGAAATTGCCCTGACACCCCAGATTGTTTCTCGATTTGTCGGTCGGTTTGGATCCCGGGTAGCAATTCTACATAGTAATCTTTCAGATGGGGAACGTTTCGATCAGTGGTATCGCATAAGGATGGGAAAAGCCGACATTGTGGTTGGGCCTAGGTCAGCCGTTTTTGCACCTGTGACAAATCTCGGTATCATCGTGGTGGATGAGGAGCATGAAACGTCATACAAACAGGAAGACACCGCGCCTCGATACCACGCGCGGGACGTGGCCGCGAAACGATCGGAACTTGCAAATTGTCCGCTAGTGTTGGGGAGCGCAACTCCATCGTTAGAGAGCTTTTATCGTGCCCAACGAGGAGAATTCTATCTATTGCGACTTCCATCGCGAGTTAAGAATATTAAGCTGCCACCCGTGCGAATCGTAGACATGTGCAACGAACTCAAGCAGAACAACCGCACGATTTTTTCAACCGTGCTGCGGAATAGCATAAAAGACAGACTTGCCAAGAATGAGCAAATTATTCTGTTTCTGAACCGACGGGGATATTCATCCTATGTGTTCTGTCGTGCCTGCGGGTTCGTTGAAAGGTGCGACAATTGTTCGATTTCATTGACGTTTCACTTTGATACAAAATTGATGATGTGTCATCACTGTGGAGACGCGCGACCCACATCCGATCTCTGTCCTCAGTGCAGCAGCCCGTACATGCGCTACTTTGGACTAGGAACCGAGCAGGTTGAACAGGACACAATCAAGGCTTTTCCACGCGCATGCGTGAAACGGATGGATGCTGACTCAACGACGCGTAAAGACGCGCACCAAAGGATTCTTGACGCTTTTAAATCTCGCCAGATTGACATCCTTGTAGGAACACAGATGATAGCCAAGGGATTGGATTTTCCGAACGTTACGCTCGTAGGTGTAATCTCTGCAGATACAGCTCTGAATTTACCTGACTTTCGTGCGGGTGAGCGATCATTTAATCTATTGACGCAGGTTGCAGGAAGGTCCGGGCGCGGCAATGCCGGAGGCGAGGTGATCATCCAAACCTACATGCCCAAGCATTACAGCGTTCAAGCGTCGAAAACCCATGACTACCCGAGCTTCTACCGGCAAGAGATTGCGTACCGCGAAGAATTGTCTTATCCACCTCTCACTCATGCTGCGACGCTGTTGCTCCGTGGTGAAGTTGAGACTGAAGTCATCAGCCTAGCCAAATTACTCCTTGAGCGCCTAAAAACAATCCAGACCCAACGGTTTCCAGATGTTGAGATCCGCGGTCCTGTTCCCGCCCCCTTGTCAAAGATCATGGGAAAGTTTCGCTGGCATTTCTTTTTGCGACATACGAGCGTTGAGAACGTACGCGAGTTTCTTCGACAAGCAGTTTACAGCGATGCCTCTCCTCGGATACCGACAAATATAGATATGGTAGTCGATATCGATCCGGTGACGGTCTTGTGAACGGAAACAATGATGGCAATAGTACCCGTGCAATGAATCTCTAATTCGTACTTTCATTCAGGAGAAGATTATGGGAGAGCGTGTATTCGAGAAACTAGAGAACAGTGACCAGCTTGACGCCAGTCCGATATTTGTATTTGCCGCCGATCCGCTTGCGGCGGTCGGAATTCAGGGTCTTGGGTATGTACTGCACCCAAGACCCCACTATCGCACCCGGCCTGAATTCTTGCAGTTGCAGCGTGACCTCGTAGCTGATGGAAGTATTGATGGATTGCTGATGACGCCCGCCGATGCAGAAGTGCTTGCACTTGAGGAAGGCCTTTTCGATGGTACACCAGTGACACCGCTGGTACGGATGAATGCAGAGACCGCTATCTGGAGCCCGCGCTATGGCGCTTATCAATCGCAGCATTCGAGACCATTTCAAACCGTATTTCCGGATGATGCACAGGCTTATTGCGAGAGCCTTGTGGCGCCCGCACTGGAATGCCGCATTTCGCTCGGATTGTATTCAATCACGTTGAACAACGATGTGGTTGCTGATGAACGAATGCTCAACGCCTATATCCAGTTCGCACACACGGTGGGTGAGATGGAGGGGTTCGATCACATTTTGGAGGTTTTTCTGCCAAATATCAAACTGCCCGGCTTGGACGATGAGAAACGGGGAATGTACGTTGCAGATTCGATTGTTCGGACGATGAATTACCTCCGTAAACATCAGCGCCCGCGTTTTATCAAAACGGCGTAT
>JAJDTR010000166.1 GCA_022827055.1 Candidatus Poribacteria bacterium
AATTCGCCTAGTGCGTTGGTACTAGTGCTGTCGTGCATGTAACCGGAGAAATCTTCTTCGGTTACAACTCTTACTGTCGCCCGATTAATCGGCTTGCCATCCGCGTCCACGACTTTCCCAGCGAGGTAACCGTCCCCCTCGATCAACACTAGGTCGTGGCGCCGGTTGGTTTTTAGCATCTTGAATCTATGGTCCGCGTACTCTGGGTGATACGTTCCCAGACTAATAACGACAGCCATTAGTAGATTATCAAGCCGATAAATGCCATTTTCGTCGGTAAACGTTTCCCAGCCTTGTGATTGATGGTCTGTATATACCCGTGCACCTTGTACCGGTTGACCTGAAGAATCGGTAATCTGCCCTTCAAGGAAGAACTGACCGACCGCGGGCAGCAAGATGAAATCCGCAATTTGGGTCATCTCCGCCGTTGCAGTGAAAGTCTCGGTTGCCGCCTTCCAATACTTTTCTGCATTCGCAGAGATTGTGTACTCGTCGCCGACGATGAGTTCAATATCACGGAACCACCCATCGCCATCAGTCACCGTGACGGTCGTCATGAACCCAATATCCGACGGATGGTTGAAGGAGTACACATTGATATCCACCGACGGAATGGGTTCACCAGCGCGGTTGATTACTCGCCCGGAGACCTTGACGCGCTCGTAGCGTTCCATCTGAATCTCTACCGACGCTCCCGGTTGGACTTCCACTTCCGCCGTTCCACGCAATTCCAGCTCGCTATGTTCCGCTTTCAAGGCGAGTTTCTGCCCGATTCGTAGCCCGCAAATCATAAACTCACCCTGTTCATCCGAGTCGCCGTAAATCCTAAGCGACGTTCCACCGTCCGTGATCCTGGCACCGGTGACCGGTTCCCCAGTTTCCGTCAATACTCGACCCGCCAATTCTGCTCCTTTGGAGAACTGAAAATCAAACGTCACGGTCTCAGCCTCAACGACATTCACATTTCGCGTAACCCATCCGATATCCTGATAACCTTGCGGTGCATAAGTGGAGACGAGGACGCGACCAGGCGCGGCGCGAAATTGATAGGTGCCGGTTTCGTCCGTGAGCGTCGCGTGGTCTGTCTGCCCATATTCTGGACGGGCGGAGTCGTGAAACCCAATGCGGTGGTCGGCAATTGGCTCGTTAGTGTCCTTATCGGTGACTCGCCCGGTAATGTAACCGCCTCGAACCAAGGTTAGATCTAAATTTGAGATAGTCTGCCCCTCAATAATTTTAAAAAATATGTTGGAGGCAGTTGTCCACCCTTCGGGGCCCTCATTGAGATAGAGATTGTACATACCGGCAGGAATGTTCTCAAAGAAGTAATTCCCATTCTCATCGACATGTGCTTGTTCCACCCCCTCCCCCGCGGTCATTGGAGGATTGCGCAGAAGTCCGATTGTGGCGATTTTGACTGGCGCGCCGGTCCCTGCATAGCTGAGCCGCCCCTCAATCCGAGCCTCTCGTTTTAGCTGAATCTCGAGCCCCTGTGCACCGGTCGGTACGGGGTAACGCACCTCCTTTGCAAATCCCGGCTCTAAAATTACGAGGCTTGCTGTCACGTCTGGCGGTAGCCTGCGGAAAACAAACTCGCCATATGCATCAGTCTTTGCAGGAGGAATGATGGAAATAATGTCTGAGCCAACGAATAGTTCCCGCGCGATCGATGATAGTGGGTCATTAGGTATTGGGGCGCCACTAAACAAGGATTTGATCCGCGCTTCTGCATTCTGAATCGGATCACCCGCTGCGTTTAGAATTCTACCGGAAATGACCCCCGGCCTGCCAAGTTGGATTTCAACATCTATCTTGCTTTGCAGCGGGAGACCCTGCCAACCAATCGCGTGATGGGAGTGCTTGACAACAATACTTATCCAACCCTGCTCCCTGACATCATCCCTGACATCACGACGCTGGAATTCGAAGTCAAACGTTCCATCCGGCGCTGTGCGGGTGACAGCTTCAGCTACGTCGGGTTTTCGAGGGTAAAAGAGTTCGGCATCCCCTACCGGTGCACCGACGGCGTCGACGACCCGTCCTGAATAGGTTAGTAATTCGTCCACTTTCGCCCCTGCAACTGCGGGGAGTTGCGGCGTCGCATTCTTCAAACCGCCGATACGCGAATCTGGCCCTATTTCAATTGAATCGCGGCTTTGTTCCGTAGGCGCCCGATTGGAGGCAGCCAGCGGATGCTTTCCCGACGGGGTTGGAATTCCTGATACCGTAGGGCGCGTTGCATAGCGATCTGGTGTAAAAAACGTCACCTCAATCGGCCATCGACTCGTGTCAGATTGTAACGGCCCAATCTCGTTTCTTAAAGACACATTCGGTGAATCGCTTCGCCCGCCAATAAGACCAACCACAATACACAATGCCGTAATCAATGAAAATAGCGTCTTGCCAATAGTCGCGCTGCTCCACGTAAACCCCATCGTCGGAGATGGAATGTGGCGAATCTGCTCCATGCATTGCATGAGGAACCCCCCTTTGAGTTTGTGGCTCTTCACGAATCTACCGTAGTGCTCAGACAGCGTGCTGCCAAGCTGCTGACGCGCGCGATGCAACTTGCTCTTGACAGTATTCACGGAAACACCGAGAAACTCTGAAATCTCCTTCAGCGAACAATCACCCATATAGAACATCGACACGACAATCCGACTTTCGTCAGGGAGCGCGGAGATTGCCTGCTCAAGATCTACCTGCCAGCCTTCTGTGGGTACCGTATGCGCGGGGTCAATTTGTAGCGCTTCGTCCGCAGCCTCATCTAAGACAACTTCGTGCTGACGTTTTTTCGCGGCACGCGCCAACCAACGTTTGCACTCGTTGGACATAATTGTATACAGCCAACTGCGGAACCGATGCGGATGCCGCAGCTTTTGAAGATGGCGAAACGCCTGTAGGAAGACCTCCTGCGTGATGTCCTGCGCATCAACTTCGTTCCGCACCTTATGAAAGGCGTAGGCATTGACCATATCCTGATACTTGTGTACCAGCGCACCAAAGGCGTCTCGATCTCCCGCCAGCGTTTGGGACACCAACTTTTCGTCGACTGAATACATGAACGAGCACCCATCTAAAATCGAATTTTGCAAGCCTTACTTATAATATATAGACACATCGAGCGAATCAGAAGTTGCATCCCGGCGAAAAAAGAGTCTGCGGCGATCCAATGTCAAATTGACTTCAAGGCTTGGCATGACGTTCAACAAGAAAGCGCACCATCTCGGTAGAAGTGATGTCAGAAAAGCAGAGGCAATCGCCGAAACGCATGGTGAGATTGAATCGGAAGATTGCGGATGTGAGGTGCATC
>JAJDTR010000130.1 GCA_022827055.1 Candidatus Poribacteria bacterium
GATATGTCTATAGAACCGGCATTCACAACCCTCTTCCGCTCCAGCGGAGCGGTATCTTTCTTGTGGGTAATGGTAAGCCTTGATAAGGTCGGCTAGAGGAATTGCCTGAAGTGCCCCCCATGCGGATTAAGTTAAGAGAATTTACATATATTTGTCTAATTCCCGTTGTAAACCCTCAAGCCAGTAGGGCAATCACAATGCCGTGATTCCTCGATTGTGTAAATTTTTAGCCCCAGAGGGGCGACAGGTATGTAGAAATGTGGACACACCGAATTCCCAAGCCCCAGAGGGGCGACAGGTGAATAATTGTGTTAGACACTTACCGAGAGAAAACCGCATGACTCGCCCGAAAACGCTTAACTTGATCCTTAGAGGGGTTGCCCGCAGCCACCCAATTTTGATCAGACTGAAGATGGTGTGCAATTTTTAGTTGCAATGACTATAATAGTTGCAGGATTTCAGGATAACGGGTATCCTAACACCGGTGGACAAAAGCGCGTAACAGACCGATTCATCGCCAGCGTCATTGAGTTGGATGGCTAAGACTGGAACGTTTACATGAATGATTCAACGTTTATCACAAGAGTAGTCCTAAAAAACTATAAGAGCATCGCGGCGTGTGATGTGCAACTTTGTCCCTTGACATTCCTCGTAGGACCCAACGGCGCGGGCAAAAGCAATTTTCTCGATGCTCTGCGATTCGTCGCCGATGCGTTGCATTCGTCGCTTGACCACGCGATTCGTGATCGAGGCGGTATCAAAGAGGTCCGGCGCCGATCCAGAGGACGTCCAAACCATTTCAGCATTCGCCTCGAATTTACCTTGCCGGAGGGTACAACCGGACACTACGTCTTCCGCATCGGCGCTCGTCCACGTGGCGGATATGAGGTTCAGAGAGAAGAGTGTGTACTTCAGAGTGCACAACTTCTCACTCCGGAGGAATACTTCCACGTTAAAAATGGAACTGTGACTAAGACAAGCGTGAAGGTTGCACCGGCGGCTGCGACAGATCGGCTCTACTTGGTAAACGCCTCCGGGTTGGAAGAATTTCGCCCCGTCTACGAAGCCTTTTCCCGGATGGGATTTTACAGTCTCAACCCCGATAAAATCCGCGATCTTCAAGCTCCTGACCCTGGGGACCTGCTTATTCGCGATGGGAGCAACCTTGCAAGCATCCTCGCCCAACTGTCACGCCCCGTGAAAAAACGCATTGAAGAATATCTAGCGAAGGTTGTCCCGGGCGTGCATGAGGTAGAGGTCAAAAAGTTTGGACCCAAGGAGACGTTACAATTTCGGCAGAACACCACGGGTGCAAAACACCAATGGCGATTTCTGGCAAACAACATGTCTGACGGCACGCTTCGCGTGTTGGGCATTCTCGTCGCGCTGTTTCAAGGCAATCACGATTCGAAAAAGCGCGTGCTGCTAGTTGGAATTGAAGAGCCCGAGATTGCGCTTCACCCGGCAGCGGCAGGAGTGTTGCTTGATGGACTTCGGGACGCTGCTGACAATGCGCAAATCATTATCACCAGTCACAGTCCCGATCTGCTTGATGACAAGGACCTAGATCCGGAGTCGATTCTCGCGGTCGAAGCTCGCGATGGAACTACGTCAATCGGTCGTGTGGACGAAGCAGGCAGGTCTGCCGTACGCGATCGACTGTATACAACTGGGGAACTTCTAAGCCTCAATCAATTGCAACCTGAACCGGAATCTGTAGTTTCCGCTGCAAAGACGAAGCAACTTCGTTAGGACTTACGCAGTTCAACAATCACTGTAAGCATTGGGCAATCCGCCGGAGACTGAACTTATATACCTGTCGCCCCGCTGAGGCTTGGGGGTGTAGTGATGCGGCGTTGCTATACACATTCCGCCCCGCTGGGGCTACAAGGCAACGCTTAGACAATTTGAATCAATCGTTGCTCTCATCAACCTCCCGTGTTGAAGTCGGAATATAGGCCTAAATAGGCAGCAACTCCGGTTATCTTAACTCAAGTGACCACATAAAGCCCCAGCGGGGCGAGAGGTGTATAGAAAACAGAGTAAAACCTGCCCTAAAGCCCCAGAGGGGCGACAGGTGTGTCGCATTGCGTTGGTGCTCGACAACCTTGATAGATTGTCCTTGGTTGCGAGATTTCAAGTTGAACAGAGTCCTACAATCGAATACGAACCTTTTCAGGTTCAACTGCGTACGTCCTACTTCGTATTTTCGATCTCACGCGCGGAAAATCTAACCACAATTATCAAAAAGCAACGCTTCACAACCCGCCGGGTAAGGATTGTAGCATGGAAGCTCATCGCCCGTTTTGAGAGCAAGGAGTTTCAAACAGATGAATAGCGAACACATCGCAACCATGACAGACCGTATCGTGCGAGACTTTCATCCCGAGCAAATAATCCTCTTCGGTTCACATGCCCGTGGTGAGGCGCATCCGCATAGCGACATAGATTTGCTCGTCGTCTTTTCCGAATGTACCGACAAGCGAAAAGCCGCGATCGAGATTCGACGAGTCCTTAAAGACATGCCAGTGCCCAAAGATATCATTGTTTCAACGCCGGAAGAACTTGAACGCAAGCGAGATTGGGTCGGTTCGGTGCTGCGCTACGCCCAGCAGGAAGGGGTGACAATCTATGAAAGCGGTTGATCGATTCGCAGAGACCGCTCGTTGGTTACGCTATGCAGAGGAAGATTTGAGAACAGCTCAATCCTTGTTGGGGATGTCACACGGTATCCCGCGTCATGCGTGTTGGCTCGCCCAACAAGCTGCTGAAAAGGCACTGAAAGCAGTACTGACTAGCTTACAAATTGATTTCCCACGAACTCACGATCTAGATGCCTTACGAAATTTAGTGCCTGATGGCTGGCAACTCAAAGATGCTCATCCAGACTTGGTGAATTTAACGGAATGGACGGTTGAAGCCCGCTATCCTGGGCACTGGGCAGAACCTACCGACGAAGAAGCGAGAGTGGCGGTAGAGCAAGCCCGAGCTGTCTGGATATCCGTAACTACCGAACTGGCAGAACACGGTTTTACTGTAACGGAAGCCCCTTGATATATCGACAAAAGCTGATTTAAATTGCTGCTAGGTATTTTTATGGGACATGGAACAGTCAATATCAGATTGAGACCAATCAAGCTAGCATTTCTTGTTAATCCAAATGACAAGAAGTCGCTCTTGAAAGCCATAGAAATTAACACATTTCTTTGGGGCGGAATGTATAATCCGATTATTCCTACTTATAAGAGGATACCGCCTGGGTGGGAATACGGTCCGTTTAAGAATCGGAATCTTAACGCTCGAAACGTTTTATCAGGGTATTTGGATAATTTTGACCCGGATTATGTGGTTCCGATGGGAGAATGTTCTGATTATTCGCTTGATGTAGGCAATAGGGAGAAAATTGATGACGTTTCAGAAATTCTTGCGCCGGTTGAGGAAGATGGGACCCCTAAATACGGTATCGGTCTCTTTGAGGTGCTAAATTACTTCATTGATCGGGAACTCAAATTCCAACGAAGACACCCATTGGACATATGCATACCTCGTTTCGGCACTCGCTTTCGCCCTTTCCTCGCCAGTGTCTTTGGGATATTGTCTGAGAATATTGACAATATCTTTTGGGAAAACTTTGCGGCGGATTTAGAAGCAAAGAAAACAGACTGTATCGCTGCAAACTACGCCGAGTTTCTTTATTCTGGGAAACTGTTCTTAAATCGTATGATTGGACTTTATCTTGATTCCATTCCCAGTCGGCCGCGCTGGGGGCAGTACATCTTCTTTCTTGATGCCACCAAGCCTCTTGATATTTTGGATCACTGGAATCTTCGGGCTATTGGCTGGGATGTAATTCCTGTACCCAAGCAATTTGCACGATTTGACAAAACGAAGCGGCTTATACTAGATTTTATCGAAGCAAACTACGTTCCTCATCATTCAAATCCTGAAATCTTTCACTTTACGACCATTCTCAAAAGTCGATCTATATCTGAAGATGAACACGAACACTTTTCTGATTCGCTTGACATTTCTTTTTCTGAAGAAAACCATAGAATGCCAAAGGTATCGCTTCAATCTTGGTATCCACGAATCTGGGATGAATGGGCAAGAGATAAGGACCATGTCGAATGTTGCGATCTTGAAGCCGACACTACTGAACACGATATATCAACGAACCAAGAGGTTATTCGCCTAAAGACACTTGATCCGAAATTCATCAATCGCTTTGGCGGTCATGGTGAAGCCCGTTTTGCAAATGAAATTGTGTTGAGACTATACGGTGGCACAGAACTATTCGCCGAAGTGATCCCCGAGGGAGGATGGGAGCTTGCAAGAGTTATTGGTGAGATTCATCTCTTTGATTGGCGTCTGTCCAGAAAGGGTTTAGTTTATCTATCGCGCCACTCGAAGTGGACGGTTGATTTATCGCTGCCTCAATCGGAGGCGATTGTTACAAAATGGCTGGAGTTAAGAGGGTGGATAGTCGAACTTTCCCCAGCCGGTCGGATTGCCAAACAGATGATACGGCAACTTGGAGGCAAAAATAGCACAGGAATTTTGGCGCGAAAAGGAATTATACAACTGTTGGGGGAAATGAACTGTAGTGATGAAAAAGCCATGTTGGAAAAAACCCTGCGAGGAAAGATTCACAAAATTGCAAACCGAAAAGCGAATACTGCAACGGCAGACAGAATCCTTCAGCGATTGACCGAATCCAAAGCGATCCGGTTGGGAGTAGAAATTCAGTGTCCAATATGCACACAATCTTCGTGGTATTCTGTAAAAGATGCCGATTACGAACTGCAATGTCCGAAGTGCCTTAAACGGATTTCCTTTCCGTCTGAATCCAACGAAGTCAAGTGGTCATATCGGACACTTGGTCCATTCAGTTCGTCTAATCAGGCTCACGGTGCCTATACCGTGCTTTTGACGCTTCGTTTATTTTCCGATAGTCGATTGCTTGGCGGTGCAATCACGCCACTGATGAGCTTTACAGCAAAAAAAGAAAAAATGGAAATTGAAGCTGACCTAGCGCTGTTTTTTCAGGCGTCCAAATTTGGGGATTCTAAATCGGAAGTTATTTTTGCCGAGTGCAAAACGTTTATTGACTTTCAGAAAAAAGATGTGGATAAAATGGGAAGATTGGGCGAGGCGTTTCCGGGGGCAGTTTTAGTGTTCGCCACTCTGAAAGAATCGCTCAACGACGAAGAAAAAGCAATCCTGCATCCTCTGGTGAATCGCTGTCGGGAATACTGGAAGAACGAGCGGCCAATTAATCCTGTGTTAATACTGACAGGAAGAGATCTTTTTCTAGATTCATTTCGGAGATCGCATTTGGAGAACTATACATTAAGGAGAGATTTGTTTGAATTTTGTGATTTAACGCAGCAGATTAACTTGGGAATGGATTCTTGGCATCAATGGCTTGACAAACAATATGGACATACAACGTCTGCCATGCCAACTTCCTGGAGAACACAAGACGGGACGATAGTCCGCAGTCACAGTTGATGCACCTCCAGTCTTACGGGGTACGATTCAGCGTTTGCGGCCAAGGGAAAATTTCTGCTGCCGACCACTGACTACAGTTTTTCAAGAATACACTATGACCTACCGAAAACATGATTGAGGTTGCTTTAATATTTTGAATCTTTGACACGTACTGAGAGGAAGCGATCAATATGAATCTAACCGTTGAATCAACAGTTAATAGAGAAGCACGTATGGCGGATGCCGAAACGGAGCTTCGGCGGTTATGTGCGGATCGGGGGTTGAATTGGGACACAATGACCGAGTCGGAACGCGAAAATTTTGTCGATGACCTCGTCCACGAGGACCGTGAATGCAGCCTATAACCTTTTACGATTAAAACAGTTGGGAGCCAATACCTACTGAGGTCTATACATCAAAGGAACACCATGACTTACCGCAAAAAACTGATTGAAGTTGCTTTGCCACTAGACGCCATAAACAAAGAGGCCGCGCATGAAAAAAACACCCGCCACTCCCACCCATCTACACTACACATCTGGTGGGCGCGACGGCCATTGGCAGCATGTCGGGCTGTACTTTTCGCATCACTTGTCGATGACCCTTCCAGCAGACCTGCGGAGTTTCCCACTGAAGTTGACCAAGCACTCGAACGTGAGCGCCTATTTGACCTCATGAGAGATTTGGTCAGAGAGGAAAACACCAACGACCAACGGATTTTGCAAAAAGCACACGCCGAAATTCGGAAATCGGCGAATGGAAATCCACCGCCTGTTTTGGACCCATTCTGTGGCGGCGGTTCAATTCCGTTAGAGGCACAGCGCCTTGGGATGACGGCACATGCCAGCGATCTTAATCCCGTTGCGGTACTAATCACCAAGGCTATGATTGAGATCCCCCATCGCTTCGCGGGAAATCCCCCCGTTAATCCCGATGCCCAAAGTCTCTTGGATGAAAGCAAAAGTTGGAATGGTGTCACTGGGTTAGCGGAAGATGTTCGCTGTTATGGGAACTGGATGCGCGAAAAAGCTGAGAAACGCATAGGACATCTCTATCCAAAAGCTCAGTTGCCAAAAAAATACGGCGGCGGTGAAGCGACAGCTATCGCGTGGTTATGGGCGCGAACGGTCGAATGTCCCAACCCTGCCTGCGGAGCAAGGATGCCGCTTGTTAAGTCTTTTTGGCTGTCGAAAACGGGAAAAAAGTGGTGGATTAGACCAATCGCGGACCGAGAAAAAAACACAGTGAGGTTTGAGATTAGGACAGATAATCCGGATCAAAGCTTAAGTCAAAAGATTGCCACCGGAACGGGCTTTGTTAATGAACGCGGAAAGAAAATCAAAGCAACCTTTAAATGCGTGGTCTGTAATGACGGTATAGCAAAAGGCGATTATATCGACGCCGAGGCAAACGCCAACCGGATGGGCGTCATGCCATTGGCGATTGTCACCGAAACTGATGGAAGACGCATCTACGTGCCTTTTGATTCTGCTCAGATGAAGGCACTAAACGAAATTCAACAATATCTTTCAAGTTCAGATCTCATGGCGAAAGTCCCAACTGAACCAGCACGTGGGACGTTTGCAAGCAATGCCCAAGGACGCTTCTATGGCTTTAGAACTTTCAAGGATTACTTCACTTCACGTCAATTAACTGCATTGGTAACCTTCACCGACCTTGTGAACAAAGTCGAAAAGAAAGTGGAAAAAGACGCAATCGTGGCGGGCCACAAGCAACCCAGAGACTACGCCAACGCCGTGGCGACGTTTTTGGCGTTTGCAACTAGTAAGCTAGCAGCTCGAAATTCAAGCTTAGCAAGTTGGAACATTTATGCAGGGAGTCCCCGTGGCACATTCGCTCGTCAGGCACTTTCCATGGTTTGGGATTATTGCGAAATTAATCCCCTTAAGAGTGCGGGATGTTTCGATAGTGATATTGGTTGGATTACAAAGACTCTCATGTCATTTCCTACTGGATTGATAGGGACTACACAGCAACTGGATGCCGCTGAGAAAATCGCAAATGTAGATCGAGCCATAATCTCCACAGATCCGCCGTATTATGACAATATAAGCTACGCCGATCTCTCGGACTTTTTCTACGTGTGGTTGCGTCAAAGTTTGAGGCATATTTATCCCGAATTATTTAACTTCATGCTTGTACCAAAGGATGAAGAATTGGTTGCCGCATCCCACCGGTTTGGTGGGGATAAGTCAAAGGCAGAAGCCCACTTTTTGTTAGGATTGGGGAAATCCTTCAAACTCATGCGAACTCGGGCCCATCCTGACTATCCAATGACCGTGTATTACGCCTTTAAGCAGTCTGAAACGGATTCGGGAAACGGTGGTGTTGCTTCCACAGGTTGGGAGACGATGCTTGAAGCGTTACTCAAAGCTGGTTTTCAAATTACAGGCACACTTCCAATGAGAACAGAACGCGGGGCGCGTACTATTGCCATCGAAAAAAATGCTCTCGCTTCATCGATTGTTCTAGTTTGCCGTCCACGTTCCGGCGTTGCGGGTACAACAACCCGCCGAGATTTCATTTCCACCCTTCGACGTGAACTTCCCATTGCTCTCCGGCACCTGCAGGAGGGCAACATCGCGCCGGTTGATCTTGCTCAAGCAATAATTGGTCCCGGGATAGCGGTGTTTTCTCAATTTCGCAACGTCCTTGAAGCCAATGGAAACCCTATGCGGGTTCGGACCGCGCTGCAGATTATCAACACAGAGCTTGACGCCTATTTCGCCGAACAGGAGGGCGACCTTGACCTCGACACACGTTTCTGTACCGCATGGTTCGAGCAGCACGGCATGGGTGAAGCGCAATACGGCGAAGCCGACACCCTCGCGCGTGCCAAAAACAGCAGCGTCGCTGGGGTAGCCGAGACCGGTGTCCTTAGCGCCCGCGCTGGGAAAGTGCGTCTGCTTTCCCGCGACGAATATCCGGATAATTGGAACCCTAACTCGGATACCCGTCTCAATACATGGAAATGCACACAGTACCTCATCCGCGCTCTAGATCAGGGCGGTGAGGGCGAAGCCGGGCGGCTGGTCAATCGACTCGGCGGGGGACCGAGTGAAGATGCCCGTGCGCTGGCATATCGCGTTTACGCCATTTGCGAAAGAAAAGGCTGGGCACAGGAGGCGGTGGCTTACAACGCACTGGTTACTTCATGGTCACACATCCAGGATCAGGCGAAAGCCGCAAGTGAGCAAGATGGCACACCGCAGCAGGAACTATTTTAATTGACACGAGGTTTGGGTTAACCACTTTGGTTCATGAAAAACGAAAGCAAATAAATAAACCGATTCGGACAAAAAACCGATTTTTTGTGACATCTTAAAACGTCTAGGACCATTAGTCGGGGCGAACGCCGTCCCTTAACTCCGTAAAGTCTGATTTCATTTCGGGAGAACAACAAATGGCACTCACACCATGGCGAGAGGTCGTTACCCCACACCCTGATGTCGCCGCAGGGCGTTACGAACAAGCGGAGTTCGCCGCTGATCTTGCCGCCGTTTTGGCGGGGAAAGCCGACCCAGAATACCAAGACCCGAAGGAATTTTTCGCCCGCACCTTTTTGACCGAAGGCATGCGGCGACTCCTCGTCAGCACTGTACGACGAACGTCGGGCAAGGGTGGAGCACCAGTTGTCCAACTGAAAACTGCCTTCGGCGGCGGGAAAAGCCACACCATGTTGGCGCTGTTGCACCTGCTTGGTCGGAAGGCAAGCATTGACGAGATGGAGGGGACGGAGACTATCTTCGATGAAGCTCAGATTGACGATCTGCCGCAGGCCTGTCTAGCGGTGATTGCGGGTCCCAGTATCAATCCCGCTGAGACGAGACAAGTCAACGGTATTACCGTCCGAACCCTTTGGGGCGATATTGCAGCGCAACTTGCCGGTGAGAATGGATATGCTATCGTCAGTACCGCAGACGAGAAAGGTGTCTCGCCCGGCGCAAACGATCTGGTCACGGTCTTTAACCAATTTGGTCCTGCTGTCATCATCATTGATGAATTGATTGCGTATGCGCGAAATATCTACGGCGTCAATGGGTTGCCCGCGGGCACCTTCGACTCCAACATGACCTTCGTACAATCCTTAACCGAAGCGGTCAAACGTTCGGAGCGGAGCCAACTGGTCGTCACTATTCCGGAGTCCGACATTGAGATAGGTGGAGAGGGTGGGCAGGCGGCGTTAGAGCGAATTGAACACACCTTCGGTAGATTGGAAGATATTTGGAGACCCGTTGGCGCACGAGAGGGATTTGAGATTGTGCGGCGGCGCCTGTTTTCACCAGTGAAAGATGAGGCGGCGCGTGACAGAGTCTGCCGGCAGTTTATGCAGTTGTACGGAGAAAATCCTTCCGACTTTCCCGTCGAATGCCGCGAGGCGGCGTATCTTGATCGGATGCGTCAGGCGTATCCAATCCATCCGGAGCTATTTGACCGTCTGTATGACGATTGGTCAACGCTCGAACGCTTTCAGCGCACCCGTGGAGTACTTCGCCTTATGTCAGCCGTTATTCATCGGTTGTGGGACAGTGATGACCGTTCAGGGTTGATTCTACCCGGCTCAATCCCGCTTGATGCCCCTCGTGTGCGCGAAGAACCGATACGTTATCTGCCCGAAGGCTGGAACGCCGTTGTAGACAACGATGTGGATGGCGTAGGTGCCACCCCCCGCTCCATTGACGGGGAAAACCCGCGCTTTGGCGAGATTTCCGCATCTCGACGGGTAGCACGGGCAATCTTCATGGGAAGCGCACCCCATGTTCACCAGCAAACGGTGCGAGGAATTGAAGATGTGCGGATCCGCCTCGGCGTTGCACAGCCGGGCGAATCTGTTGCCGTCTTCAACGACGCGATAGGACGGCTCGCGAATCGACTCACACACCTTTACACCAGTTCGGGACGTTACTGGTACGATACGCGACCCAACCTTCGCCGGACCATGGAGGATCGATCAGTCAACTTGGAGCCGGAGGAGATCGAAACTGAGATTATCCGCCGACTGCGGCGAATTCAGGGACGCGGCGATTTCAGAGCCATACACCCTTGTCCGTCGTCGGGCGATGTACCGGACGAACCCGAGGCCCGCTTGGTGATACTTTCTCCCAAGACCGGACACCGAGCAACAGATCGAAACTCGCCTGCACATATCGCTGCCACTGAAATTCTAGGCAAGCGCGGTGACATCCCGAGAGCCTATCGCAATATGCTCATCTTCATCGCCCCAGATGTTGAACACTGGAGCCCCCTTGAAAGCGAGGTCCGCCGCTATCTTGCGTGGGGTTCAATCGTCGAAGATGCCGATGCGTTGAACCTCGACGCACACCAGCGGAGCGAAGCGGGACGCGGTAAAACGCGGAGTAATGAAACGGTTGATATGCGACTCAATGAAGCTTATTGCTGGCTGCTTGTCCCGACGCAAGATGGAACTAACCCTATCGAATGGGAAGCAACACGGATGTCCGGCCCCCAAGAAAATCCGGTCGCAAAAGTGGTTCAGAAGGTACGAAGCGATGAGCAGTTGATTCGGGAATGGTCTCCGGCGCTGCTAAAAATGGAACTGGATCGGTGGCTCTGGGAGGAAAAACCCCATATTGGTCTCAAGCGGGTGTGGGAATGTCTTGCGACCTACCTCTATCTACCTCGGCTGCGCAACTCCGATGTCCTGCTCGCCGCGGTCAGAGAGGGTATCCGAACAGGCCAGTTCGGTTATTCGAACAGCGTGCAAGATGACGGCAAATATGCGGGATTGCAATTCAAGAGCGTAACCGGCTCAATCTATCTTGATGAGCAGAGCGTGTTAGTCAAACCCGATGTCGCGAGCCAACAACTCTTGGCAGAACCCGATCCGAAACCTTACCCACCTGAACCAACCCCTCCGCTACCGCCAGGGCCTACACCGGGACCCGATCCCATTCCACGCCCAACTCCGAGTCGACCAAAGCGCTTCTACGGAAGCGTGAAACTTGACCCCGTGCGGGCTTCACGAGATGCACAGAATGTAATAAACGAGGTGGTTCAGCACCTATCGGGGCTATCGAACACAAGCGTTAAGGTAACAATTGACATCGAAGCCGAGTTTGCAGATGGCGTACGTGAAGAGGTTCAGCGCATACTAACGGAGAATTGCCGAACACTGAATTTCACCACACAGGAATTTGAAGACGAGTAGAAAGCTTGAGGTTTCTGTTCCAACGCCAAACCTGTAGAATCGGAGACAATTGCATACTTCAATTCTGGACAGGTGTGACGGTTTGATTCTTGATTTCTACAGCCTCCTGTGATATAATTAGTAAAAGGACGAGAGCAAAAGATGTCCAGTCGCGTGAAGTGCCACTGTCCAACTGTCATAGCATAATTTAACGGTATGGAGAGCAAAAGATTGTCCCACGATGATTCTGCAGATTCAATAAATTCCCCTGAACAACAAAGAATTTCCGAACTAGAAAGTTTGATTTCTGAACAACTGGAAAAATTCCAAGAAATCAAAAATGGGGAACTGTGTCTGCCTTTTTTCGGAATGACAATTACTCCTACTGTAGTAAACGACATATTCGAGGATTTATTAACCAAGAGTGAAAAATGTAAAAAGAGCTAAAATATCATCATTGATTCCAGTGGAGGTGATATTAACGCCGCATATAACATAGCGATGCTATTCCGAAAATACGGAACAGAAAACTAGAATTTATTGTCCCTCGTTGGGCAAAAAGTGCGGCAACCCTGCTAGTCTGCTCGGGCGATAGAATTCATATGTCTCATATTGCAGAACTTGGCCCACTCGACCCTCAAATTACTCAATTGAATCCGTTGGAAGAGCGATTAGAAAGTTTCTCTCCACTTCACATCGAATCAACGATGGAGATGATTAGAAAAGAATTTGATGAAGGAAATGAAAAACTCGCTACTGGTTTGATGGAAAGGCTTCAAT
>JAJDTR010000106.1 GCA_022827055.1 Candidatus Poribacteria bacterium
CAACAGTTCGACGCCCATCAAGGCCTATCGGAGCAAGCCCTTGACTCAGGAGGCGAAGCAATTCAACCGACGGTTGGCAACACGCAGGGTCGCCATTGAGAATATCGTCAGACGATGTAAGATTTTTCGCATCACCAAAGATGTCTATCGAGGCAAACATCGCAACTATGGGAAGACATGGAATGTGATTGCTGCCATTGTGAACCTGAGGTATTCCTCGACAAGTTGTCAAACGGTGTAGTTATTCTAATCTCCAAGATTACTGTAACTACATATATCTATTTTGGAAAGATGTCTATTGTTTGACAAGTTAGGTAATCAGGGGCGGGAGTAATTATAGGGCGCACTGGTAATAAGGGAGGAGCTGGTGATGCAGGGTGCGGCGAGCATGGAACAAGTGTGCTTTGACCGTGCCGGTAGAACATCCTAGCTGGCGGGCGATGGATTTCAGGGAGAGATCTTCTTGGTAGCGCAGGACAAACACGGTGCGTTGACAAGGTGTCAAAGCCGGTAGTGCGGCGTGCAACTGGCAGTAGAACTCATCTCGTTCAAGGGCCGTCGACGGGTTCACATACGGGGTGCGGAAGATTTCCTCGCAGAACGGCTCATCAATGAGCACATTGTGTTTGGACTGCCGGCGCATGTGATCGATGCACTGGTTGATGGCGATGCGATAGAGCCAACTGTAGAACTGCGACGCGTGCTTGAAGGTCTTAAGGCGCTGGTAGGCTTTTAGGAAGATCTCTTGCGTGAGGTCGAGTGCATCATCGGGATTGCAAACAACGGAGAGTACTACGCGGTGAATGCGCTCGCGGTGGCGCAAGTAGAGATGATCAAACATACTCGGGTTTCCGTGTTGGAAGTGTTCAACGATCTGAGCATCGCTAAAAAAGGCATTATTCTCAATTATTGGGGCAACGCGACATTTATTGGGAGTCACTGTGAAGGTTCTGCGTCTGTAGTCTCACGATTCCTATTGAGTTTCTGTGTCGTATGCTCTGCCATATCGGGATCGACTTCTCTAAGGCGAGCGAGACCTTCTTCGGGGCCATACTGACTCAAAATCTGCTGGGCTTGGTGAATTCGCTCTGGAGAAAAACGCTCGTCGAGTCCGGTTTCAATCTCGTCTTCTGTTAAACGTGCACTATTTTCCACCGCTGTTTCGGGCGTATTCTGTTTTTCCAACGCAGCTTCGAACTCGGCGTCGGTGATTGTGGCGTGTTCGAGGAATTCAGCGAGGACGCGTTCAAACTGTTCTTGGGCTTCTTGCAGGGATTGATGGTTGTTGTCGGTGGACTCGTAATTGTTTTGCGGAGAGGCACTCCGATCGTCCCCACTGTGCGTCGCGTCGGCTGATGTTTCAGACGAGGGATTTTGCGGCGCAACCCGCGAATCCGGATAGCGGTAACCCTCTTCCGCAGTGGGCTGGGGGAGCGTCGAGTCTGATAGGATGTTACCGTTTCTATCAATGTAGACGATATCATAGCCTTCAGGGTGTTGCCCGTGATTTAAAATATCCGACCGTTGTTCGTCAGCGAGCGGTGTTCCGAAAAAGAATGCGCTACTTTCGTGTCGCTCAACATAGACGCGCCCGGAAATTCCAGGTAGAAAGGTGCGTTGGTCGGGTCCCATAAAATACCCAGTCCAAACGCGGGGATCCTCTTGCCTAGCTTTATAAATTTGTTGGTGCTCCCAAACTTTCCTATCAATATACGCCGATTTAAATGTTTCCCAATCGTCGGTCGGTGGAATGCCGGAATCCCCCGATGCCCACGCCTCTGGCTGATGTTCAAGATGCATCAAATTCGTACGCATGTTCATGTATAACGAATAATCGGAGTAATCATCGACGCGAAGGCCTTTATCCAGCAGCATACCGAGCCATTTGTCGCGCGGATATTTGGCTTCCATTGAGTCATCAATGGAGCCCTGGCGGTAAGATTTATCATAAGCTTCCATCAGTGCGTCGACCGTTTGAAGTCCGTTATATTTTTCGGGTTCATTATCTTTAAACGTGACCTCCCTGCTGATCCCGCTTCCAGCTGCTTCCATTTCAGCCGGTGAAACATACTTTTTCATCATTTCGGATGCGTGATTTTCGAGCGTATCCCGGCTACGTCTCCTCATACGAGCGATTTGACTAGATGTCGGTGGATCGGCAAAGGGATATGCCTTCTTTCTTGCTTCCAACTCATTTTGGACAAATTGCTCTGTCTTTTCATCTATCCAAATACGCCACGGATCAGTTTCTTCTATTCGTCGGTTACGTTCAATGTTACGCTTACCGATGGCGGATGTGTTCCGAGTTAAATCGCCAATGAGATTTTGTTTTGCTTCAAGGGTGTTTTGGGTGGAAGATCGACTGTTCATCCTGTAAAACACAAAAAAAGCGAGGCATAATACAACCGAAATAAAAAGACACAGTCCTATTCTTAAAATCGTCATTTTGCGAAGCCATCCCTTATACGCGATGCGTGGTTGGAATTATGGGGTGAGGCTGAGACACCGCCTCACCCGAAAACATGGACTTGCGTCATGGGAGGTTATCGCCAACTTGGAGGCGTGTAACTGCCGGACGAGTAGGTGTATGTTTTTGGTCCATCCGAATCTGAGGCGCCACCACAACTCCCGGAGGAGGAGGCACTCTTGTTTTGCCAATACGACCCCGATGCGCTAAGGCTACAGCCACTCGATACGGTGTAGAGTTCTTTTTCAATTCTCTTCACCTCCATTGTGTACTTGACCGTTCTCGACCCATCGGCATGCCAATCGGTTTCAAAAACTGACCAATTGCTACCGATTGACATACCTGCCTCTAACGTCGCTGATCTTTCCACCCTTTGCAAGTATTCTACGGTTCTCTCTTTCACCTTAATGTAAATACTCGCGCTTTTACTAGATGGGGTCCCGGCAACCTTAAGCATCACTGTTCCCGTGCCTGAGTATTGATTATTTACTGAGTGTTGGAATTCAAGATACCGAATCCCGGGAGAAACAGAACCGCTAGCACTTGTCCTTCCCGCAGAAGCAGACGCTCTGCATGTAACCTCTGCATGAATCGGTTCTACCACTAAAGCAACCAACCCTAATGTAAAGACAACTGTAAGGACTACTGCGTAAGCTTTGCTATTCATTTTACTTCTCCTTAATCTTGGGGTGTAAGTTCGAATCCGGTGGATTCAAACTTCAGGTTAATGCTAGTGATGAGTTAACGTGCTAGAACTCATCACAATATAGAACGTCAATAAGAGCCTGGTTGAAAAGTAGGCGGTAAAGCTATTGTTTGGTCATTAGACGGGCAAAGTCATCGGATTTTCAAGGTATTTTGCCCCAAAATAGCTTCTCTCAAAGACGGATTCGGACTTTTCAAACAGGTTCTTAGATTTCTCCCTTTGAAGAGATAAAAAGATTAGCCGTGATTTGATGCGGGTTCGCAATATCGCAACACATCACCATCTCAAGGGGGACAAGAGCGGCTGCCGAGATGTGGCAATCTGACGATTATACCACAAAATACCATAAATGTGAAAAGCATGTCGAACTTGGCCTACACATTGAAATATCGATTGACATTGCATCTGATTCTTCAAGCAAAATGCCGGCGGAGCCGGTTTCTCGCTTCATGAAGCCGGCGCTTAACAGTGCCTTGTGGGAGGTTCTTCCTCTCGGCAATTTTGCTTATAGACTGCTTATAGACCATGACTCAAGGTAATGCAATTCAACCACTTCTCGGTATATCGACGGAAGATCCGCTACTGCCTCACGCACTTCCTGCCGCCGTGCATCCGAATCAATCTCGGTCAAATTGAACACATCAACAAGAGGCACAAGTGCCTCAGCCGGAAAAGGAGTAAGCCGCCTTTGAGCGGCGCGCCGATAATCTGCGCATTTGTTACGCGCGATTCCCGTGAGCCACGCCTTTAGTGAGCGCCCCTCCTTAAACGAGTCGATGCTCTCCCAGATTGCAAGGTGTATCTCTTGCAATACATCAGGAGCGTCAGCCGTATTGCCAATCTCGCTGTTGATGATGGACGCAAATACTGCGTCATACCGCGCGAAAAGAACACCTAGCGCTTCCTCATCGCCTGTTTGAACCCGTTTCACCAACAGGTCGTCTGTAAGTTGAGGCTGATCCACTGCCCTTTACTGTTATATTCGTAGGCAATAGGGCAAAGGTTCGCTAGATGTGTAAAAAACTTTGTTTTTTTTGCAAATTGTCACACGCGTACAGTCCAAATTCATATCGTGATGGATAGTACGATGCATGAACTCGGGAACCAATCCGTAATTTTCCCGTATAGACCAAAGTCCACAAGAAATAGGAAAGGCGTCTAATTCTTGGTTACGACCGTGTGTTATGCCTCGTTTTAGACGGGGATGCAACGAAAAGAGGGGTAATCGGCGATTTGATGATTGACGTTCGCAGATTACTCAAGTGTATAGCTTAAGAGCCTGCTTGAATAATCGGTAGCAGAGCCATTTTTGGTTATTTGTAGGAAGGTTTTTCGCGTTTTTATATTTGTCTTCTGCGTACCTGTCGCCCCGCTGGGGCTAAATTCTATCAACATTTCGATCCTCTGGATCGAGGAAAGGCACTCCGACTGGAAAGTGTTACTTGCTGAAAGAATTATTCCGACAGCGATAATGGCATGCTATACACCTTCTGCCCCGCTGGAGCTTCTAGGGACTGGTGCGCAGTGCGCACCCTACAACTGTACTTTTCAAACAGGTTCTAAAAAATCGCATTTTTAAATTTAATCAATTGTCTTCATATATTTCTCGGGTTCTTCAGGGTTAAGTCAGCAATTCTCATTTTGAATTTGCTGATCAATTGTGCTGATTAGAGCTTGTCGGAACAGTGGATCTCAAGTTCATTACTTATCATTTTTGGGCCAAAATCATTTGATTCTGCAAGAATTTGCACTGAAATGGACGTTCTTAGCGAATCAATTACTTGATTTCATGCTGAAACAACACAGGACTGGCTTGGTCCCATAGGTTCTTTGTTCCAAAGTGAGAATTGCTGGGGTTAAGTGTGGGAATGAAGCTTGTTATAGGAAGACGCGTTTGCTCAATGAGTTCAAATTGATTGCAAATAATTACCAATATGGTTCTGGAGACCCCAATCTATACGCTTTTGATGATTTCGGCAATGATTTGATGTTGCGGCAAGGCTTTTGTAGGGAATAATAATCGTTATTCCCTACTGCCGAACTAAGCGGATTTGAGTGCTCGACTGCGTAAGTCCTAAGTTAATTTCATTTTCCACACTTAACTCTGAAGAGCCATTTCTCTTAGAATAGTTGCATGTAATAAAATATCAGGGTAAAATACAAGCAATCTTACGATAAAGAGAGGCGCTTAACAAATGGATTCACAAAAAAGGGCGCCCATAAACGAAAAAGGAGAATGTTATGTTGAGGAAACAGGTGTTAGTTGCGGTGATTGGTGGAATTGTCGGGGCGGCACTAACGATGGCAGTGGGCAGGTTCGCGCTACCAGGGGGGAAAAATCAATCCTATAGTGTATTTGAAAAGATAATCTGTAGGGAGTTGGAGGTGGTTGATTCGGAAGGAAATAGAAGGGTTGAGTTGTCGGAGGGGATGTCGGAGGAGGGTTTGTGGGGAGGGAGTGTCGTCGTGTATGGCAAAGATGCCACCCCGCGTGCGAGGATGATCAGCGCCGAAGACGGGGGAGTTATTGGAGTGGTGGGCAAAAATCTCAACGCCGGCGTGAGTATGGTCATCCACAAAGGTGGGGGCATTATCGCACTAGCTGACGCAGATGGTATCAGCACATGGGGAGGGCAATGACAGCAATCGACTGGCAACTTTGGGAACGCAACAATGAACGATTTGGCGGTACAGTAATCGAACGCACTGGCCATCATTAGAATCCACGAGAGAATTGATTGATGCGGGCATGGTAGACTTTATCTCCGGTCATTCTCGCCGAGTCGGATCAGCGATACTTTAACACATCAATATAAATGTAGGTAACCGTTTAGTTCAGTTTGTAAGGGCGGCGAAATCTGTGCAGCATTGGCCACAGTTGCTTGCTACGGAGGTTTCAAACCATCAATAATCAAGATTCAATATAAAACCCAAGTTGCCACCTATTCATCGGATATTGGTTATAGGAGTAAATTCTGAGTTGGTTCATACTGGTTGATACTGGTAGCCACGACAAACAAGACGACTTTCAGTTCAAATCCCTCTGATGTCACGCCATGAATTGAACGCGGCAATAATCTTTCAATCAAACTCGCGGTCGCTTCAACAGACTTACGATAATAATTGACCAAGTAGGCTTCCCATGGTGGATATTGACGTTTTGAATTCTTCTTGCGAATCGGTTTCAACTCCACTCAACTTCGGCAATACTGTCTTCTATCTCATAGTTATTGTACGCTTTGTCTCCATAGACACGGCTACCGGCTGGTAATCGGTCAGTTGATCGATAGAGATCCCTTTCCAACCGCACCGGCTGTGTGAGTCTTGTGCCACACTGAGATTTCTATCCCTTCTGCTATGGGAACTTTGATCTCCTTGAAGGGCGCTTTACCAAAACCTACTATGGATCGCCGGATTCGAATATTTGGAAAAGAGACGCATGCACCGCTATGTGGTTGGAAAAGTGAAAGAATTACCTCCCGGTGAGAGGAAACTCATCCCTGTTGGTGGAAAGAGTGGTATTGGCGTTTTCAACGTTAAAGGTCAGTTTTACGCGCTGAAGAACCTCTGTCCGCACAAAGGCGGTCCTCTTTGCCAAGGACGGTTGCGGCCCCACGTAACTTCACCCGACGTGTACCAACTCAACCGCGAAGGAGAGGGCGAAGTGCTCAAGTGTCCATGGCACCAGTGGGAGTTCGACGTAAGGACGGGTACGGC
>JAJDTR010000120.1 GCA_022827055.1 Candidatus Poribacteria bacterium
TCCAAGAGCGCGGCGAGATTGAAATGAATTACCGGGATAGTTCCGGGGTCCCTCTGGCGCTGTCCTCGGCCGGACTTGGACTGCAACAGACGTTGCTCTTGCTCGCATACATTTCGGCGAGACCGGGGTCAGTTCTTTTGCTTGATGAACCCGACGCGCACCTTGAGATTCTGCGGCAAAGACAGATTTATCAGATTCTTACCGAGTTGGGGAGGAAACAGGACAGTCAGATTATTGCCGCCAGTCATTCCGAAGTCATTCTCAACGAGGCAGCGGACCGTGATGTTGTCATCGCCTTTCTCGGAATGCCGCATCGCATTGACGACCGAGGCGGTAGCCAACTCCTGAAATCACTTAGGAAAATCGGCTTTGAGCAGTACTATCAAGCAGAGCAGAAGGGATGGGTTCTATACCTTGAAGGTCCAACGAACCTTGCCATTCTACAGGCATTTGCCGAGAAACTGGAGCACCCCGCAAGAGACATATTGGAACGCCCATTTGTATACTACGTTGGGCACGAGCCGTCGTCGGCGCGCGAACATTTTTATGGACTACAAGAGGCGAAGAAGGATTGCGTCGGTTTTTGTCTCTTCGATCAGATGGATTACGAATTTCAACACAGGCCTGAATTACGAGAGTATATGTGGAAGCGCCGTGAGATAGAGAACTACCTGTGCCGGAAAGAGGTTTTAATCGCGTGGGCGAAAGACAAGGGAGAAGAGACCGAGGGACCTCTGTTTTCCCACCAATGGATACACACGATGGAAGAAGCGATAGCAGAGACTGAGAAAAGCCTTGAATCGCGAGGAAAGTGTTCTCCATGGTCGCCGGAAACCAAAACCAGCGATGATTTTTTGAATCCCCTGTTCGATACTTTTTTCAAGAAACTTAAACTAGACAATCTCATGCAGCGAACAAATTATCATACGCTCGTTCAATATGTTTCCCCGGATGAGATTGATTCTGAGGTATCCGAGGTACTAGACGCGATTTTGGAAGTATCCAACCGCGCGACCCCAATGACCAATGTATGAAACTCAGCCAAACGAATAGCCGGAACGACGCGAAAGCATGAAAGCAAGAGGAGGCGAAAACGAGAAGGCGAGAGCAGAAGCAGTAAGATTATAATGACTCTAGAGAATTCAATTTCACCGACAGCTTGATGTCTTTCAGATCTCAGTCGAAGCCACCATCAAGATTGGGGAATAATCCCGATAAGTGGGCATTTAAGTCGAGAGAATCATGCCCATTACATCTCCCCGTATTCCTGAATTCTCGTTTTCCCGTTTTCGTTCTTTTAGGTTGTACTTATGTTAAATGTCCAGGATCTCTCATTCTCCTACGGAGAAGTCCAAGTATTGCGCGGAATTGACGTACACGTACCCGCGGAGACAATCGTCTCTGTGATGGGCAGGAACGGCGTGGGCAAAACAACGCTGATGAACAATATTATCGGACTGCTCAAACCGTCATCTGGTTCTATTCAGATTGAAGATCGTGAACTCGTGGGTGTTTCAACGCACCGCCGAATTCGTGCCGGGTTGGCGTACGTGCCGCAGGGGCGCATGATTTTCCCCAAACTTTCCGTTGAGGAAAACCTCAGAGTTGGGCTTTCTGCGAGAGACGACAAAAAAACGCAAATCCCTGACGACATTTATGAGCTCTTCCCTATTCTAAAGGAGATGGGAAAACGTATGGGTGGCGACCTCTCCGGCGGACAACAACAGCAGCTTGCTATCGGGCGTGCTCTTGTTACCGATCCGAAAGTCCTAATCTTGGATGAACCGACCGAAGGTATACAGCCAAACATCATCCAACAGATTGGCGCAGTACTTCGGAAGCTCGTGGAAGCCCAACAGATGACGATTCTCATCGTTGAACAGTATCTCGATTTTGTCCGGGAATTTTGCCAACAGTTTTACATTATGAATCGCGGCGAGATTGTCGCACACGGCGAAACGGACTCACTTAGCCAAGGCATGATTCAGGAGTACCTCAGCGTCTAAGATGTCTCGTATCAAGTCTATTGCCGGACGGCACGGTGTGCTCAAATTGGGGTTCGCACGGCAAAACGGAAGCACCGTTCTGGCGGAGAGTTTCTTTCGGGTGCCGCTGCAAGTAATGAAGCCACGATACGATGAGTCGGGCACTGCTTGTGTGTACCTTCTGAGCCCGACGGGCGGCGTGGTGCAAGGCGACGATTACCAGATTGAAGTGACCCTCTCGCCGAACTCCCATGCAACGCTGACAACGCAAGCCGCGACGAAGGTTTACGCCATGCCAATTCAAGGTGCGTTGCAGTCGCTGCGCGGGCAGATCGGCGAGAACGCTATTTTCGAATATCTTCCCGATCCCACGATTTTGTTTAGTGATGCAAACTTCACTCAGCGTATCGCCTTCAGCTTGGCGCCTGGCGCAATGTTGGTCATGCAGGAGATTGTCATGCCGGGAAGGTTAGCGCGGGGCGAAAGGTTGGCATTTGCCCAATATCAGAGTCATCTTGAGGTGTCAGACTCGAATGGAGTGTTGCTGTTTGATTCCTGTTGCCTAAAGCCCAAACATCAACCCTATCTCGCGGATGTTGGGGTGCTGGATGGTCATGCCTGCTGGGGAAGTTGGTTTCTCGTCGGTGATTTCGAGATGCCGGAATGGGAGGCGCTATGTGAGATTACCGAACCGATGCTTAATTGCGCAAACAAAACCATCGGCGGGTTATCGAAACTGAGTCGTAACGGTATCGCTATGCGGATGCTAGCTCACAACGCAGGCGCAATTCAGTCCACATTTCAAACAATATGGGATTGGCTAAAACTGAAACACTTTGGATTGGGAACAGTTGATTTGCGGAAATATTGATTTTGGAGGAAGCAATTAGTGAACCTCACACCGCGTGAGCAAGAGAAATTAATGATTTACGTCGCCGCTCAACTTGCCAAGGATAGACGAGCTCGAGGATTGAAACTCAACTATCCCGAAGCGGTTGCAATCATCACCGCCGAAATCTTGGAAGGAATTCGAGACGGAAAATCGGTAGCGGAATTGATGCAATACGGCACGACGCTTTTGAACAGAGGCGATGTAATGGAAGGCGTTCCGGAGATGCTCCACGAGGTGCAAGTTGAAGGAACGTTCCCTGATGGCACGAAGCTAGTCACTGTTCACGATCCGATTCGGTAAAAATTGACTACCAACGGAGTATTGAATATGATACCTGGAGAATACATACTTGCCGAAGAAAGTATCGGCGCCAACGTGGAGCGCCATACAGTAGAATTGACCGTTGCCAACATCGGTGACAGACCAATACAGGTCGGATCGCACTTTCACTTTTCTGAAGTTAACGCTGCGCTCCGATTCGATCGGGAAAAGGCTCTCGGCATGAGGTTAAACATCCCGTCCGGTGTTGCTGTTCGCTTTGAGCCGGGCGACGAGAAGACGGTGGCGCTTACGGAAATAGCCGGCAGACGGATTGTGCACGGATTGAACAATAAAACGAACGGACCAATAGACAGAGCGTAAAGAAAGAACAATGCCTCTCGACATTCCGCGACGCACATACGCAGACATATACGGACCAACTATCGGAGACAAGGTTCGCCTTGCCGATACCGATCTATTTATCGAGGTTGAAAAAGATCATACCGTCTACGGCGACGAGTCGAAGTTCGGAGGCGGGAAGACGCTGCGCGATGGCATGGGTCAGATGCCGGGGGCTGCAAGAAAGGACGGTGTCCTAGATCTTGTACTCACCAACGCGTTAATCCTCGACCATTGGGGAATTGTCAAGGCGGACATTGGGGTACGTGACGGCAAAATAGTCGGGATCGGCAAATCTGGAAATCCAAACATTATGGAGGGTGTGTCCGATGACATGGTGGTCGGGGCTGGCACAGAGGTCATTGCCGCCGAGGGGATGATTGTGACGCCCGGAGGCCTGGACGTTCACATCCACTTTATCTGTCCCCAGCAGATTGACGAAGCGCTCTCATCAGGGATCACGACCATGATTGGCGGAGGCACGGGTCCCGCCACCGGAACAAACGCTACTACCTGCACACCCGGAGCATGGAACATCGCGCGAATGCTCGAAGCCGCCGAAGGATTTCCAATTAACCTCGGATTCCTGGGCAAGGGAAACTCCTCTCTTCCCGAGTCGCTCGATGAACAGATTGAAGCGGGAGCGTTGGGACTCAAGCTCCACGAAGATTGGGGAACCACGCCCGCGGCGATTGATTGCTGTCTATCCGTCGCCGACAGATACGATGTGCAGGTCGCCATCCATACGGACACACTGAACGAGGCGGGATTCGTCGAAGATTCGATTGCCGCCTTCAAAGGACGCACGATTCATACCTACCACACCGAGGGTGCCGGCGGCGGACATGCGCCGGACATTATTAAGGTATGCGGCCAGAGCAATGTGTTACCCTCCTCGACCAATCCCACGCGCCCCTTCACGGTCAACACCATTGACGAGCACCTTGACATGTTGATGGTTTGCCACCACCTCGACGCCTCCATTCCCGAAGACCTCGCCTTTGCCGAATCACGAATTCGCCCGGAGACTATCGCCGCCGAAGATATTCTGCACGACCTCGGCGCGTTTAGCATGATGGCGTCTGATTCGCAGGCGATGGGACGTGTCGGCGAAGTCATAATTCGCACATGGCAGACTGCACACAAGATGAAAGTCCAGCGAGGGCGCCTACCCGACGAAACGAGCGAAAACGACAACGTCCGCGCAAAACGGTATATTGCCAAATACGCCATAAACCCGGCAATAACGCACGGCATCAGTGAGCATGTGGGGTCGATAGAAGTTGGAAAACTGGCAGACATGGTGGTCTGGGATCCGGCGTTTTTCGGCGTCAAACCGCAGCTCGTGCTAAAGGGCGGATTCCTTGTCTGGGCTGCCATGGGCGACGCCAACGCTTCGATACCCACTCCGCAGCCGGTTCGTGGACGCCCGATGTTCGGTGCGTTTGGGCGTGTGCCGTATTCGGCTTCCTACACCTTTGTTTCGCGGGCGGGGGTCGAGAGAGAAGTTGGAGAACACCTCGGGCTGCAAAAGCCGACCGTCCCCGTGACAAATTGCCGTGAGCTGGACAAATCGGGGATGGTCAACAACACCTACCTTCCCAATGTTGAGGTCAACCCCGAGACCTACGAAGTGCGCGCCGACGGCGAACTCCTCACCTGCGAACCTGCCGAAGTCCTTCCCATGGCACAGCGATATTTTCTGTTTTAAGGTATTTCCCGCCAGAAAATTCGGTTGCTTGATTCCGCGTATTCCTTGATTTTCACACTGCAATTCGATTATAATTCGTCGCACGCCAATCTATCAAATCTCACTCTATTTGAATGGTCAAGGACTTCATGGACAATCAGATTCGACACTATGAAGACAAATTAAATCACGAAACCGACTCGTGGGACCTCAATGAAGCCATCCAAAATGGCGAGAACATCATCGCTATCGACGCTCGCTCGGCTGAAGCATTCACTGAAGAACATATTCCTGGGGCTATGAGTTTACCGCATCGGACGATGAACTCCGAAACTACATCGCATTTGGATCGAGAATCCCTCTATGTGACATACTGCGACGGCATTGGCTGCAATGCCTCAACCAAAGGGGCACTCAAAATGGCACGGCTGGGATTTCGAGTGAAGGAACTCATTGGCGGCTTGGACTGGTGGAAGCGTGATGGATATTCTACGCAAAAATCTGAAGAAGGTCGTTCAGATCCACTACCAACTTCCTGTGGCTAATGCGAGCTAGTCATTCCAACAAACATATCCGCGAAGCGATTCGCTACGCCGAAAATAGAAACTGGAGTGTTACAAAGGCGGGCCCTAGAGCACACCTTTGGGGTACACTATGGTGCCCGAGACACACTCGCGATGGGTGTCGAATTAGAGTCATGTCAACGCCACGCAATCCGGAACTACACGCGCGGGACATCCGTCGGTATGTTGACCGCTGTCCCCACACCTAACGCAATAGATAAACCAAGAAAACTCATGTGAGAGAGACTAACATGAAAATTCATGAATTCACGCTCATTCTAATAGCGGATCCGAATGAAGAAGAATCCAATCGACTTTACGAAGTCTTTGACGACGGCACGCTGGTTACTAGCGTTGACGGTCCGAAAATTTGTTTTCACCGTGAAGCGCCATCGTTGGAGGAAGCTATCGAATCTGCATTGGTGAACGTCAAGCTGGAAGGCTTTGATGTTCTTCGTGTAGAAATTGAACCGGAGGTATTGGCACGGGAGATTCAACTACCTCAAGCACAACCGCAGGATACTACGACCTAATTAACCCGAGTTGCCACCTTTGTAGCACGATCTGTTAGATTGTGCTTGTGATGCGCAAACTGACAAATCAAGCGAGCGAATAGATCAAGTGACCGATTAGGGAACGCAATAGAGATCCCAATCTCTTGCGCTACGAAATCTCCGCAATTAATGTACTATTCTCAATAAGAAACGGTGGGGCACATCTAAAATACATTGTAGATAGCAACTTGGGTTAACTAAAAAATCGGACACGAGTATGAAGGATTTGTTCATGCAATACGACGAAGATTCACCATTCTACAGATTGCTTTCTACGAAATATAAAGAGGAAGAGGAAGACCTTGGCATCGCCATCGTCGAATCTCATCCGGAAATTGCAAAATTGGAGTGGCCAGGTCCAGATGAAGAGGGACAGCCATTCATCGAAGGCAGCACCGCTCTGCATTACGCCGCCAATGACGGAAAGGATAGGCTTGTCCTGAAACTTCTCGAACATGGCGCTGACATCAATGCCAACAATGCAAATTGGTATCGCTCCGTGCTTTCTTGGGCGGCGAACAATGCGAGAATATCAACAATTCGCCTGCTTCTTGAGAAAGGTGCCGCCCCCGGTTCTCTGGATGCTGTACATGCCGCCGCATATGGCGGGTCGGCGTGCGGTGAAGGCGAAGAGGAAGAGTACGCCGAGTCGCTCAGAATCCTGATTGAAGCGGGTGCCGATATGGACGATCGAAGGCATTATCTCAATCAAACACCACTTGGAATCGCGTTGAAAAGCGGCAACAAAGGCGCTATCGAGTATCTGTCTGGAATTGGCGCCGTGGACGAATAGACCTATACTCAACATCGGTTAATTTTTCGCAATTGTGCACAGAAGATTTGTAGGAGCGATCTCCGAATCGCGACGGTCGGGAATCGGAATTCCCTCCTACCATCTGCAAAACTCACGCTCCATTTCTTGACTCTTAAAAAACGCAACTTCCAACAGCGTAGAGAATAGCTTAGTCTGAAATACCAATGCTAATCTAGACCACAAATGAACTAAGTTACGATGGGGAAAATCCACTCATGAACAACGCCAAAGCGCTCATACCACTTGGTTTTCTGCTCGCACTCGGTCTCGTGATCTCGACCTACCTCGTTACAAACGTGGTGCGAGATATACTCATGGCTAACCAAATCATCAAGGTACGGGGATACGCCGAAATTCCCGTCGAGTCGGATTTGGCGAATTGGAAAATCACCGTAAAAGCGCAAGACCGTAATGTGGCGTATGCATATCCGGTTTTAGCTACACATCGCGAAGACGTGTTGACTTTTCTCGAAGAAAACGGTGTTAAATCGGATGAGATTAGAATTAATCCGGTCCAAGTGCGGGAACGCAAAAAGCGCTCGGAAAAGGGCCACGAAACAAGCGAAATAGAGGCATTCCAGCTTTCACAAGAAATTACGGTCAAATCGAAAGACGTGCACAACATTTCAACGATGGCGACGTCAATAGCCGATCTTCTCGGACGCGGAGTAAACTTAAAGACGGAACTTCCCAGATACTACTATACCGGAGTCAACGAATTGAAGAGCACGCTACTCGTTGAGGCGACCAAGGATGCGCACATGCGAGCAAAGACGTTGGCTGAAGGCAGTGACGCGAATCTAGGCCCGCTCCGTGCTGCGCGTCAAGGCAAATTCAGTGTTCGGTCCGCGGACGCAAGCAGTATTGCTGAAGAAGCCGATGATGATGTTACGTCAATTCCGAAGAAAATCACCGCCGTCGTAACCTTCGATTATATCATGCGATGAAGGTCTGACCCCCCGTTCGCCACAACGGAATCAAACAAGTCTTGTTACTCAGCAACTTTAGTCCGTTGTCTCCCACAGCATCTGAATTCTGATCCTTAAATCAGCCGAAATGAGTGAAAAAGAGGTTTCCATATATACCGACGGCGCCTGCTTGGGTAATCCCGGCAGGGGCGGATACGGCGTTGTGCTTTGCTACAACGGCAACCGGAAGCAAATTTCCGGAGGATTCCGCCTCACCACAAACAACCGAATGGAAATTATGGCCGCCATCGTCGGATTAGAGGCGTTAAAAACCCGCTGTACGGTACATCTTTACACCGATTCCAAATACTTGGCTGATGCCATGACAAAGGGATGGGCACAACGCTGGAAGATGAATGGGTGGCGGCGAAACAAGAAAGAAAAAGCCGTTAACCCGGACCTATGGTCGAAACTACTGAACTTGTGTGAGCAGCATACAGTCAAATTCTGCTGGATTAAGGGGCATGCAGGTCACGAATGGAACGAAATCTGCGACAAACTCTCAAAGCAAGCCGCAAGCGAGAACAACCTTCCCGATGACGATGGATATATCTCCGATCAGTGGAATCCTCCTTAGAAGAATCCAAACATACTCGACATGACATGCTTGAGTCCATATCTCTTAACGTAGTTTTACTGGAATTGAAACTGAAGGTTATCATTGGGAGGAGCGCACCATGCTCATGTTCGATTTTCTGCGAACCATCAATCCAGACCTCAATCCGACAGAAGCTAAACTGCACCTCGCAACTTGGAATGGAGTGGAACAGCCGATTGATGTCTATCTTGCCGGTAACTTCAGCGACTGGCAACGTTGGCAAAATGCCAAGAATTTTGAGCGTGGGTTTGTAATCTCCCTGATTGACATACCGCACCAAAAAGACAAATGGCTCTTCGCGGGTGTCTATCGCACCAACGGTTCAGAGTGGAAATATTCGGACGAATACAAAAAGCACTATAACTGGTATGAATTAACCGAAGAACAAACATATAAAGAAATGAACGGACGGCTCGTTGTCACGTTCGCCAGACCGGGGCGGGCTTCCTACCTACTCGCCGAGAAGTGGAGCCATCGGATTTTACTCAGCGAGATATACGCTGAAAGGCAATCCATCGGTGAATTTCCGGGCTTCAAAGCCGTTAACCTCACAAAGGCACAACTCGATCTTATCGTGCAGAAATCGCCTGAATCGTGGTACACCGCACTCTCTAATGTGGCAGGGGTATATCTAATTTCCGATACCGTAACCGGAAAGTTTTACGTCGGCAGCGCCTACGGCGAAGGCGGAATCTGGCACCGCTGGTCCGAATATGCAAACAACGGACACGGAGGAAACGTGGAACTCAAAAAGCTGCTTGCCGATGAGGGAAGAAGATATGCCGAGAACTTTCGCTATTCCATCCTTGAGATAGCAGATCTGCACGACACCCAAGACAATATTCTTCGGCGAGAATCCCACTGGAAGGACATTTTAATGTCTCGCATCTACGGGTTAAACGCAAACTAAGAGCTAATCGAAAAAGAAAATGGACCAACCACTAGCCTGCTTCTCGTTTTTGGGCCGGGCGCGCACACATCTGACTTTCAACAAAGTAAATATTTCATGATTGAAAGAATACCAATTTTCCAGGCTTGATGAGACCTATAGCTCATCCCCGATAGAGTTCCCGTAAGATTCCCATCGCGCCCCGTCTTGCAACACCGAACCCAATACGTTATCTGCATATCGCTGAAAACCATTGCAGACTATTTCAATGGATTACCAAAAAGACCAAATTGTTGGAGTCCCGGTTACTCCGGTATACAGAGTCGAGTTGAGCAAACGATGTGTTTTCTTATTGTGGAGAGAAAATGAAGAACGTGGAAAAAGAGATACCATTAAACAAAATTGACGACTATCGCTGGCGCATTCCGAAAAGCTATCAGAAAGGAATGCGCGTCGATGGAATCGTCTACGCAAACGAAAAGCTTCTCCGACTCGCCAAGAGCGATGAAGCGCTGCAACAGGTCGCGAACGTGGCGCATCTCCCAGGTATCGTCGGGCACTCGCTTGCTATGCCGGATTTGCATTGGGGATACGGTTTTGTAATCGGCGGTGTCGCTGCCACGGATCCGCATGCGGATGGTGTTGTGTCGCCCGGTGGAATAGGGTACGACCTCAATTGCGGCGTGCGCCTGATTCGCACGAACATAAAGGCATCCCAATTGAAAGGTAGGACTCGAAACCTCGTAAATAAGCTTTTTGAGAATATCCCCTGCGGCGTGGGTTCTACTGGCAAGATTCGCCTCTCGATTCGAGAAGAACAGGAGATGCTAGAAAAGGGTTCCCGTTGGGCGATCGAACGGGAATACGGTTCACCGGAAGATTTGGGATTCACGGAAGCGAACGGACGTCTCGCGTCTGCCGATGCGACCGCCGCGAGCAAACGTGCCCTGGAGCGCGGCAAGAACCAGCTTGGTACACTCGGCTCGGGGAATCACTTTCTGGAAATGCAGGTGGTAGACCGCATCCTATACCGGGAGGCGGCGGATGCCATGGGCTTGACTGAAGGGCAAGTTTGTGTGATGATCCACACCGGATCTCGGGGCTTTGGCTATCAGGTGTGCGATGAACATGTCAAGACCTGGGTCAAGGTTGCGCAAAAGTACGGCATTGACCTCCCTGACCGTCAACTGGCGGCTGCGCCGATAAAATCGCCGGAAGGGCAGGACTATCTCGCCGCCATGGCATGCGGGGCAAACTATGCGTGGAATAATCGACAGTGCATCACCCACTGGGTGCGGCAGGTGTTCATGGATTTCTTCAATACCAGTCAAAACGAGTTAGGATTGGAATTGGTGTACGATGTGGCACACAACATCGGCAAGTTTGAGAAACACCGGATTGGCGAGGTTGAGAAGGAACTGTTTGTACATCGAAAAGGGGCAACACGCGCCTTCCCGGCGGGGCACCCGGAAATTCCCGAGAAGTACGAGAAGATTGGCCAGCCTGTTCTGATTCCCGGCGATATGGGAACGGCGTCCTATGTGCTCGTGGGAAGCCCGGCAGCGATGGAACAAACTTGGGGCACAACGTGCCACGGTGCGGGGAGAATGCTGTCTCGTCGGAAGGCCATTGAAGCGACAAAAGGGAGGGCAATTGACAAGGACCTTGAAAAACAGGGCATCTTTGTGCGTGCCGAAGGTCGTCGAACCCTGCACGAGGAGGTACCGGAAGCCTACAAAGATGTCGATGAAGTTGTCAAAGTGGTTGATGCAGCCGGGCTTTCACGACGGGTTGCTCGGCTGCGTCCGATTGGCGTAATCAAGGGATAATCGCCCGATTACGTCTTGTAGAGGTGGGTTACGTAACTTTGATACCCGTTGAACATGTCTGTCGATCGGCGCTCGCCGGTGCCAATCATTCGTTCCATTGCTTGCGACCAACGCGGATGCGGAACGGTCGGATTCACATTCGCCCAAAAGTCGTATTCTCGCGGCGCTAGTGTGTTCCAGAAGGTGCGCGGTTTACGACTGGTGAATTCGATACTGACAATCGACTTGATGCTCTTGAAACCGTATTTCCACGGTACAACTAAGCGGATAGGGGCACCGTGTTGTTTCGGGAGAACATGTCCGTAAATACCTGTGACAAGTAAGGTAAGATCGTTCATCGCTTCCTCAATGGTCAACCCCTCAAAGTAGGGCCACGGTAGCCGTCCTTGCTTCTGCTGGGGAGCTTCGTTCGGACGCAGGAACGTCAGCATTTTCACGTATTTCGCGGAAGACTTCGGCTGCACCAGATTGACCAACTCCTTCATGGGGAAGCCGATCCACGGTACCACCATCGCCCACGCTTCGACACAGCGAAAGCGGTAGATTCGCTCCTCAAGGGACATTTTCTTGACGAGGTCGCTGAGGTCGACCGTCATCGGATTCTCCACCAAGCCGCCGACTTCGATTTCCCACGGCCGTGTCTGAAACTTATCCACCAGTTTCCATACCCGGTCTTTGGTGGTCGTAAATTCATAGAAATTGTTGTAGGAAGCGGCGACAACCTCATCGGTCAATTCGGCATTCACGACAAAGTTTTCATTGTGCGGTGCGTCAATTTTCTGCGCTTGCGAATCCTTAAGTTGCTCCTCCACACCCTTTCCCTTTGCCCAAGCGCAACCGTTCATCAAAGTCAGTGCCCCAGCCCCCGCCAAGCCCATATTCTGTATAAACTTTCGCCGGCTCACATAATCCGATTCCGGTGTGACCTGGTTTTCGGGAATCTCCCATCCCTTGGGAATCTTAATCAGCATAATTCGATCCAACCTTTCCTAAAAGTACATGAGACAATTCTCGGCATACCGTCGAGTCCCTGTGTTCTCGCACACGTCTACACACGCTTGACGTAAGAATGTTCCTGGAGTCGATTCGGTTTCACCATCAACCTTCGTTCATCCGTCGATTCTATAAAATGACCTTTAGTAGTCGGAATATAGCATGCGGATAACTCCGATATAGGGTCATGAGATTTGTTTGACAGAGCACCATTAACAAGGTACTATTTTCGGCTGATATCAACACTAAGTTCTAATGACATGATAACATCTGTCAACAGCAAAGGAGTAACCTATGAGAGAACGCCTGCCGGCACTTATAACTTTGGTTCTATTGGTTTCTGTCTATACGGTAAACGGTTCCGCGAGCACACCTGTCATTGGAGGTACGCTAATTTTCGGTCGTGGCGGGGATTCCGTAGGGTTGGACCCGGCGCATGAAGAAGATGGCGAATCCTTCAAAGTGTGCGAAAACATCTACGACACATTGGTACAATATCAGGATGAAAGCACGGAGGTTGAGCCCGCCCTAGCCGAATCGTGGGAATCGTCGGTTGATGGTCTGACATGGACATTCCACCTGCGAAAAGGCGTAGAGTTTCACGACGGTACAGAATTCAATGCAGATGCGGTGTTGTTCTCATTGAACCGTCAACATGATCCGAATCACCCCTTCCACAACGTCGGCGGCACGCCCATATACTGGTCGTACACCGGGTTGGCGAAAATCGTTGAGAAGATTGTCGCCTTGGACGACTATACTGTTCAGATAAACCTCAATCAGCCCTACGCACCCTTCATTGCTACGTTAGCCATGGGGCCGTTCGCGATTGTCAGCCCAAGCGCGGTAAAAAAGTGGGGCGAGGACTACACCAATCACCCCGTTGGAACCGGCGCTTTCAAGTTTGTGCGCTGGGATCGGGGAGATAAAGTCGTTCTTGAAGTGAACAAGGATTACTGGGGCGGGCGCCCCCATCTGGACCGTATCATTTTCCGATCCATTCCGGACAATTCCGTGCGGCTCATTGAATTGCAGAACGGCAGCATTGATATAATGGAGTTCCCCAATCCCGATGACCTGCCCCAAATTCGAGAGGATCCGAACCTTAATGTCGTGGAGGGACCCGGTATGAATGTCGGCTACCTCGCGTTTAATATGGACAAGAAACCGTTGAATAACCTCAAGGTTCGTTTGGCAATCAACCACGCCATAAACAAGCCGGCGATTGTCGAACATCTCTATCAAGGCATGGGTATTCCCGCCAAGAATCCCATTCCACCGACGATGTGGGGGTACGATGATGGGATTGAGGATTACGCCTACGATCCGGAGAGGGCAAAACAACTGTTGGCGGAAGCCGGTTATCCGGACGGCTTTACGACGACCTTGTGGGCATTGCCGGTGCCGAGGCCCTATATCCCCGACGGTCGAGCGCTAGCCGAGGTTATGCAGTCTGATCTGCGGCGCGTCGGAATTGAGGCGAAGATCGTGACCTTCGACTGGGGCACATACCTCGAAAAAACGAAATACGGCGAGCACGACATCGCCATGCTGGGTTGGTCGGCAGATCTCGGCGATCCCGACAACTTCTTCTACTACCTCTTGAGCAAATCCGCAGCCGAAAAACCGGCGGGCAACATCTCTTTCTATCGAAGCGACGCCATGCAGAATGTCCTCGATCAGGCAAGGTCAATCACCGACCGCGAAAATCGGATTGAACTGTACAAAAAGGCGCAGGAAATCTTCCATAACGATGTTCCGTGGGCTCCAATCGCGCATTCCAAGAAAGCGGTGATTACCAACAAGCGGGTGAAGAATCTGAAGTTGCATCCGACGCTGTGGCGGTACTTCAAGCAAATTTGGCTTGAGTGAAGGGAGGCAGTTGTGAGTGCAATATCCACAGCAAATTCGTTTGGGGACGATTCTATGAACGCACACTTTGCAACAGTAACGAGCTACTCCAGTTTATGGTTCTCAAGTAAATGTTTGTGCTCAGAAATGTACTCAAGACCCAACTTAGTTATGAAGTAACTAGGGCCGCCCGTGACTACATGATATGTTGCAGTATGGTGTGGTTTTTGTGCGATATATGCTTTACCCAACAACCACTGCCAAGCCTCCATGAGTGCAAATAGAATCTCATCATATTCAGAATCGGGCCGAGGCCGGCGCCCAGTATACCTATCGAATTTTCCTTTATCAATAGCCTCAACTAGCTTTTCAATATCAACAATGCTCAAAGGATATATATCAGATTCACCCTCTAAAGCCAGCAGGAAATGCCGTGCTAACACTTCTGTCTTAATCGTTGTCGCATTTTCAACAGAAATCAACTCAAAAAGCCTGTTAAGCGGATTCATCTCAAAATCTCACGCGTTTGATTTTTCGTAACCATTTACGTCAGTTGCGCCGATATCTCCGGAAACTGGTTCTCATTGAACACCAATCGAAATACGCCTTTTAACGCAGACCCTTCCCGTACCTTCAGCGTGCCGGCATTGTTAAATGCGCCTTGAAGCGTGTCCAATACCTTTCGTTTGTACTCGGTATCGGTGTTGCCGCCAAGATGTTCGCCCTTGGTGTCAACAATCAACACGCGCTTACCATCTATGTCCCCGGTTGTCATCGCAACGAAGTCGGGGTAGATGCGTCCCTGTTTCCAGCCTTGCAAATAGTACTCTCCCTGTTGACGCGCCGCCACGCGATGCCACCATCGCAACGCTTTCTCTTCATCAAGATAGCAGGCAAATCTTTTTTCCAACTCGCTATCGAACTCCCGCTCAAATACCGGTTCAAACAGAGTTAGTTGCACAGGCTTATAGTCCCTCAACAGCGGTTGGTCATTGGGACCAATCTGTATTACGTAGTCACGCACCATGCAGTAATTCGGCTGCTCTGTCTCCAAGTCGAAGCGGATTTCACCCCGATCCAATTTTCGACGAAAAACCGCCTCTGCCTGCGACTCCACATTGTCTTTTACGTGATTTCGTAACAAGTGCGCCAAGTAGACACGGCGGTCGTAGATGTCCTCCTCACTCTCGTCGCCTTGTTTAAGGCGCTCAATCAGTTGCTGCACGATTCGAGCCGCGTGCCACGGATTTGGGACAGTGTCGGACAGATGGCGAGTGAAACTGGATATTCTAACTGTCTTGTCAATCTCCACGTCTTGGTCGGCGTGATACTTGGGAGGCTTTTCATCCAAATCAACCGTTGCCGATTGCCATTTAACACTCTGTGACGCAGAGTTGCGCGGGTCGGGTGGTCTAATAGCTGACCAGTCGACATGCGGCAGGATGTGACGCTGGTAATCGAGCTCAATCCAATCCTCGCCATTTTTGTGAAGCACCAACGGCAGGAAAATGTTCTCACCCTGAAATTTAGTGCGTCGTTCCACGGTGCGCGATCTCACTTCTCCTGCGTCTAGGGTTCCCGAAGCGTTCATCACTTCGTCCCCCAAGCCCGTGAGCCCTTCCGCTTCTAACCCGTTTTTGACCTGTTGGACCACCGTACCCACCTCAGCGTTATTGCAATAAACATAACACTGATCCAGCGATTCCCTTCCGGTGAGTTGAGCATGCGGTTGTCGCATCACCCGCCCCACAAGTTGCGTTATCGCTCGTTGCGCTTGGGTATTGTCCAACATCACCAACAAATAAGCGAACGGGCAGTCCCAACCCTCCATCAGTGCTGATTTCGTGATTATCCATTTCACCGTCGAATATTCGGAGAGAAGGTCTTCCCTGCCAAGCTCATCATTTTCGGCTGATTTCACGCGAATGGCATCCGAGGGCACGTTCAGGTTTTGTATGAGATACTCCCGCACATCCTCGGCGTGGATATTCTCCCCATCTCTCTGATCTCTTCCCGTTCGCTCAACCCGCACAACGGCGATTGGGCGGATATAACGTCCCGTATTACTCTCAAACGACTTGGCTTCGGCATCAAGGCGATCCAGCTCTTCCACCGCATGGTTCAAGGTCAAACTCCACTCCGCATTCGGAAATGATGTCACCTGCACCGGCAACTTAATCATCTCCTCTTTCTTCAGATCGGGACCTTCGATGTCAACTAGCAAATTACTTATGCCTTGGTTAGGTGTCGCGGAGAGTTCGATAACCAGACGCGGATCAAGGCGGTTAATGGAACGAGCAAATTCCACGTTGGCAGCCCTGCTTCTTGAGCCATACGCTTTGTGCGCCTCGTCGAGCACTACCACAGGACGGATTATCTTAAAGACGTTAAACAGACTCTGTTTGACTGGCCCCTCATCAGAGTGGCACTCCAAATCTGGATATTCGATTAACAGGCGGGCATCGCCGAGTGCAACATCAAGGTCGGGGAAGAAACTCGGGTAACGCCCCGAATCCCGGAACATCCGCAGAAACTCTTTGCCCTTTTGTCGGTTGGTTGCCGGCAACATCAGTAACATGACGCACAGATAGTTGGCGATGTCGTCTCGGTTGAATGGGTCGTCTTTTTCCAACATTTTTACTCTGCCGGCGCTTGCGCGTTCTAAGGTTTGGCGGTAAGGGTGTTCCCGATTCCAGAGCGCCGCTTTGGTTTGCGCGTAGATTGCCTTGGTCGGCACAATCCACAATGTTAGCCCGGTTTGTCGATTGAGACGTTCCAGAGCGGAAGCCGCGAGTAGGGTTTTGCCGCCGCCTGTCGGGACTTTGAAGCAGATATGCGGGATTGGACGATTTGCCTCGTCGATACGGTCAACGTATCCGCCCGCAGTGTGCGCAACACTGCCGTTCTTTTGCAGTTTTTCCCATGCTGTTTTGGGATAGTTCCGCACGGCGTCGGGTATATCCAACCCGGTCTGATTTAACGCCTCAATCGCGGCTTCTGATTGCTGTCGCGCCTCTCGAAGCATCTCTAACCACTGGGTGAAAGCGTCAAGCGAGCGGCTCTGGTAGGTTTTTAATTCCATCGTGGTATCATTTTTTAAAGCGTTTGATAAGATTGGAGATTATACCGGAAAGAAGATGAAACATAAATGTTCCGACGGCAAACGTTTGCTTCCAGTCAGACAGCCTATCCCCGTGTCGCCACATCCGGAACGACATCCCTGCCCCCTTGTTAATTCACCCAATCTTCCAAACGCAATCCCCGCCCGGCTATTCTTTGGAAATCGGAATCAGAAGTAACTAGAATCGCATCAAGCACTAGAGCCGTTGCCGCAATCCAAAGATCACATTCATCTAACGGGGTTCCTTGTTGTTCAGTCGCAACTTTTATGTGTGCATAGGTTTCCTCAACATTTTCTGGCATTGGGTCACACGGAACTACAGAAAATACATCATTTGCCTTTTGCTGAAGATCGCGTCGTCTTTTTCCTTCAGGTAGACGAAAAATCCCAAACAGAATTTCGCCCTTAACGATGGGACAAGTAAAAGGATAGTCTGATTGCGGTAGAAACCGAAAATGACGTTTGACCTGGGGCGAATCGTGCACGAGGAAACTCAAGGTTGATGTATCTAGCAGGTACTTATTCATTGATTGTCAGGTTCATCAGGATCAAATGGTGAATCGAATTTTACAGGTATCTTTCCCTCTTCAATTGATTGGCGAAGTGCCTCTCCATCCTCATAGGTGAGATGAGGTGGATTTTCCATCACCTTGACGATCTGTTGTGCTATCGGATTCTGTTCCGTTTTCGGCTCCGGTTTTTGCTCTGGTATGGATTCTGTCCAACTGCGAAACTTCTGTAAAGTCGTAGATGACACTCTGAGTGAAGTCGCTTGACATACCGCGAGAAGAATCTGGCCAATTTTTTTCTTGCCGGTCTCACTGCTCTTACAGGCTCCTTCTATCTGGGGTACGGTAATCCTGGGAATTTGTAACATCGCTGACAGTTTTATTTTTTCAAGCCATTGTGCTGAAAGTAGTTCTGCTAAGTCATTCACGACGGAATCCTCCAATGTATTACCAATGAGAGAAGTTGTGATGAATGTGTGTGCGTCAAAGAGATCATCCGGACTCGTCCGAGTATTGTGAACAATCTTTAATGCTGCGATCAGCCGGTTTTCGTATTTAGCGTCTTTTGTTCTAATCACTACTAAAGCGTTATTCAAATCTCCCGATAACATGGATTCAATTAAATCAAGAGCAAGAGTGAGGTTTTCTTTTATGGGTAGTTCTGAGGAATTTGCTCTCCATACAGCCAACATGTCTTGCACATTCTTGTTTGATCGTAGTTGAACAAGAAGCGCCGTCACCAACACAATAACGATGCTCTCAACCGAAGCGACCCTAGATGGATCCGCGATAAGTACAGGATTTATCCCTGCTGCTTCAATTCCTTGATTAGTTTGGCTATGCTTCTTTATTGCACCATACACATTTACGAGTTGATGTATACGTTTTGGCAGATTATCAAAGTTTTTGTTTCTAAAGTCATGTTTTACTTCCAGCTGGCAAAGGAAAAAATTCAATTTTGGATCGGTATCCCGGTCTGGAGTTTGCCGAGCGCGATCCAAAACTGTTGCCCCATCCCCAAATCTGTATTCAACTTGCGCTAGATGGAACCACGCGTGTCCCATTGGAATATCTGGCCATGACGAAATTTCTTCGTTTGGTTCCTGATCACTGCAGAAACCTGCTGAAAGTTGTTGGATTTCTGAAGAAGAATATTCACGCCCATGCGCTGTCATCCATTTTAGTCTTTCCACTAAACGCTTTTTTAGCGTAGAATTCTGGGCATTTCCTATATCTTGAGGGAGCATTTCAAATTCGTTTAATGCCAAATGCAACAACTTTATACTCTCCAGCATATTGCCCGCCTTAAACTGTGCAAATCCTGCGTCTGCATACAAGCCGATGTGTCGTTCAGTGTTCTCAATCCTTTGGTTTCTTTTTGCTCCTTCCTTAAAGAAGGCAGTCGCTTTCTCCCAATCGTTCAAATGTGCGGCACAGATAGCAGCTCGACGATATTCTTCTGGAGGCCCGATGCACAATTTTTCTGATGATGGGTTCCACGCGGGGAGAATACGATCGTAAACACTGAGCGCTTCTTTGTAACGCTTTTGGCCCAAATATACATTCGCTTGTTCTAGCTCGATTACTGGTATTGTCCCCACTTTTGACACAATATCTTGAAGAACTCTATGGGCAGCATCTGGGTTATCTAGGCATTCATAGTGAATAATGGCTTTATCCTTTGCGGATGCCGCAGCCAGGTGAGGATAACCCCACGCAATGGCTTTTTCAATGACTTTGTCAAATACCTGGAGACATCTGTTCCAATTCGGATTCTCACGGTTTGCTTCTGACCACCAAACACCATCGATTAAAAGCCGGGAGTCAATCGTGTCATCCTCAAAATCAGCCAATAACAGAGTCCGAGTCTTCGACGGGAGTTCATCCAGCGCATCAATGAGATCGCTGAGGAATGGTGCGTAAATAGGACGACGCGCCACAACAAAACTAAATAGAAAACTGTAATAGTTGGCTGTGTCAGTTTCATGTTCTTCCAATTGTTCCATGAGATCGCCATGATACATTTCTTGGACCGCTTCATTATTGTCTGTGATATCTACGATTTCTTTGAGATAACCTATCATTTGCTTAGCTGGAAGTAATACTTGATAATATCTCAGTGCCTGTGTCGCCAGCATTAAGCGGTTCAACAGATATAATTGGCGCGGTTCGTGTGGCGTGGTTTCTTTATCCCAAATTTCAAGAATCTTCGGTGCACGTTCTGGTTCTACCTCTACCGCAATACGATATTGCAATGAGCGGAACAGATGCTTTATAAGGGCGTCCCTAGGAAAGAATTTCTCAGGAATATCGGGTTTAGCGAGTATCAGCCACGAGAATTCTTGACTGAGTTCTTTCCAGTTGTCCTCTGGAGCAGTCATCAATGAATTGATCACGGCAATAAAACCTATCTCGTTTTGTCCAACCATACTATGAAATAGCACAGCCTGCGCCTCCATTTGGGTCAGATTCCTTGTTTGGAGAATGGCATTTGCAATCTGAGCGTGAAGTTGTTTTATCTTTTCCTTGGGCCAAACTTCCTTGGCTGCATTGGTCAATAAAGGTGAGATAGTATAGTAGGATTCATTAAATCGATCTATCCAAGGACCGACCAATTGACTAAAGATATCTCCTGCATAAGGTACAGATTCCGGTATGTCGCCGATGTTGAGTGCATAATCTCTCCTAAATCCAGTAGACACCAAACTCAGCCTATAGAGGAATTCCCGATAATCGTCTGGTAATGCCATGAGCAATTGTCGTGCCGCCCCCCGTTCTTCTCCCACCTCTTCGGGTGGTTTCACGAAATCCTCAATTGTATCTGGCTGCGGCCAGCCTTCCTCGCGCAATTGAGCGAGTCGAGCGTGTACAAGCCTCGGATGGCCACTTGTATGCAATTGAACCAATTCTGCGCAATTTTTTGCGTCATCGGCGGGGCAGCCCAACTGTTCTGCAAATTGCTCAATTTCAGATTTGGTAAAGTCGGGAACCTGCACGACGGTGGACGATGATACACCGAGTTGGCGGATGAAGTTATTGGGTGGATTATGTTGGCTTGTAATCAGCAGTTTTGCACCACTTTCCAATACCCTATAAACCACAACTCCCAACATTTCTTCATACTCCTGCAATCGATCAGGCCGCAAGTTGAGATCGTCAAGCACGACGTTAGACTGTGAAGATTGACTACTTATTTCAATAGAAAGTTGCCGTAGAAGTTGAACAATCTGAGATGGTTCTTTCTTTGTGAAACTCTGCCAAATCCATGAGTCGCTTGTATCCCGCGCGGTCAAGTTTGCAAGTGTTGTTTTGCCCCTTCCTGTCCCTCCATGAATGACAACTATACCCGCTGATTGAAGTTTAGCTTGGATGTTTGTAAATAGGTTTGTTCTTGGAGTAAAATCAGGAAAAAGTGGTGGTATTGTGTACAGTATAGAAGAATGCGATTGAATTGAAATATCCGATGAGCCACCGAGGAATTCCACACTGGCAGCGCCCATAGCTGTAGCCTTTGACTCAAGCATTGCCCATTGCTGCAAACGCTGATTTGTAACCGTTTGCGTTGTTGCCTTTTCCAAAATCCTCAGAAAGCCTGCTTTCGTGAGTTCGCGGCGTTCCTTTAAAGTCGCAACCCTCCACGCCTCTTCAATTAGAGGCGCCGCAACTTTTTCGGCCTCAGAAGCAAATAATGTCAGTTCAGACCCATGAACAACCAATTTGTCTTTTATGGATTGCTCAACAAAACTGGCGGGTTTACTGCCCGTTTCCCAAGAAATTGGTTTAATGAGTTGCTCATATATCTCTTGCGGTTCTGCTTGGTTGAGGAAATCCTTTACACCCTCCGATATCTTTCCTTCATTTTGTAAAAAGCCGGAGATTCTTTTGATATTCTCTTCGTCTCCTGAACAACGGCTCCACGACTGAAGTCCCGGCCGGTTCTTTCCAAATGGGGCGCCTTGCTCTACACCTATCTCGGAGCGCGTAAGAAAACGGAATCTCACGCTCCGGTCGGGATTGCTCGTCCGCAATTCCCAGTAGTGGTTGATTGCGTCATTCACGTCTTGAGACCTGAGCGTGATCCTGTGTCGCGTGTCTTTGACTTGCACCGCTGTCGCAGTGTCCCCCGAATTTTTCTCGAAGTCTTCTGCACATTCCAGATAGAGAATCTCAGTGCCCTCAAGATCTAACCATGCATCCACGCTGTGCAGGATCTGATAGCGATACCCTCTTAGTTGATCATGAGCTTGACGTTTGGGGTCTGCCTTTAAGCCTGGTTTTTTCCTCTTTTTCTTTGCCATTTCTTTCTCCAACACCGACAGACCATCAAATCAGCAGTTTTGTGAACGGGGTCTTGTTCAAATTAAAAGTATGCGCATGAAACCGAGTTTTTTCCGACGCAGATACGTGTGTTTGACACGAATCGCCGCTATCCTTCAATAGGTTTAGAAAACCCGAACCAAAAACTCGGTTTCTTTGGAAGCGGTAGCAACTTGCGTTATTTTACAACATCTTCAGTAGCGACTGCACATGAAGTACCGCGACGATTCCATATCCTTGTCTATCTTTCCTGCAAGGCATGAGGCAGTTGGCAGAAAGTTATTCTCATCCTCGTGAGGTCGCGCTGGCTGATGTATTTCCCCGCCGCGTAAACGATTGCCTTTTTGCCATTCTGACAACTGGCGTCCCGGATGCGTTCCGCCCGATCGAGGGTGAGCATCGCGTCGCTGCTCCGTAAGTATTCAAGATGTGGTTCGTAGAGTAGATAGTAGTCCACTTGATCACCGCTATGAAATAGACCGTCGCTGTTTTTTTGCCCCAATTCGCTGGCGTCATGTGTCGCTCCGGAGGTCGTGTACAACAAATAGGCGGCGAGTGTTTCATACGATGGGAGCGCATCCCCGGTGAGCATTCCCTCTATTTCAAGCGGTTTACCCAAGGCGCAGTATGTGAACGATCCGCCCAATCCTTCGCGCAGTGAAGCATCGCGGGCGTTGGGGACGCCGTTGATGACTCGACGAACCCGTTCGGCAGTGATGGTGTCTGCATAATCTTCACATTCCACAAGGATAAATTTCCGATTGCCGCCATCTTCTTTATTTAGTGCAAGGACAGCGTGCCCCGTCGTCCCACTGCCAGCGAAGGAATCGAGAACGATGTCGTGGGAACCTACGTTTGCGAATTTCAATAAGTCCGCTACAAATGGTACGGCTTTAGGAAAGTCGAAAACTCGCTGACCGCCAAAAATCGTTTTCAGCATATTGGTACCGCTTGGTGTTGAATATTGAGGTTTGTACCAAAGAGACCTCGGTTTTTTCGCCAAATTGTCTCCGATGTTAGGACGCATTTTTGTAACAAGTGAGAAACCACCGTTGCTCCGAGGTTTGACTATAATCTCGGTAATGTTGTTGGCAAAACGCTCTCGTGACCACATCCATCGTCCTTCGGATCCATCGCTATGAATAGGTAATAGTTCTGTGTCATTCGGTGAAAGGCGATTTAAACTAACCGATTCGTCAGTACCTATGAACACAGGGAAGTACATATTGGGCCGGTCATCTCGATGTCCTCCTTCCCCACGTTTCAATAGTTCACTACCTTCTCGATAATATCCTATGTCGTCTTGGTCCCATTCGGACGATGGGTCTTCATCAGTTGGTATTGGTGCAAACTTGACTTCTTCAACGTTCTTAACGAATACATGCACATACTCAGTCACTTGGCTTAACCATTTTCCAGGATAGGCGCCAAGATTTTGTATGAATGTCAGAGTTGCTATGAAATTTTGCTCTCCAAATATTTCTTCCAATAGCCCCAAGAACCGCCATTGTTCGTGGTCGTCAATGGAAACGAAAATCACACCGTCATCCGCCAGTAATTCCCGTAATAAGTGCAACCTTGGCCACATCATGCAGAGCCACTTGTCGTGCCGTTCTAAGTCTTCGCCATCAACCGGACTATTTTGGGCGAACCAAGCTTGCATTAGCGGGTTATTCACACGGTCATTGTACACCCAGGCTTGACTGCCTGTGTTGTAAGGTGGATCGATGTAGATGCACTTGACACGGTTCGCGTAGCGTGGCAACAACGCTTTGAGAGCATGCAGATTATCACCATGAATGATAAGATTGTCATCGGCACCAGACGGATTGCACGAGCGACTTGCGTCCGGTTCAAGCGGCCGGTAGGGAACCGTCAGATGGTGGGCATAGATGTGTTGTTTCCCTTTGAAATCTAGTGTCGGCATGTTTAAGCTCCTCTTCCGATGCTAAATGATAATCTGTCCTATGCAAGTTTGTTCAGATCAATTGGCAGCCCGGTCTGCTTCATTTCTTTAGCTAACTTCAATTGCCACTCGGCGGGATTATTCATGGGCACATAGGCTATACCATGGATATCTGAAGGTAGTTCCACGTTTCCTCTGTAGAGTACACATACTCGGTTTCGTCCGAGTTGTCCCATGAAATAACCGAGTTCCAAGATAACGTTCTGGCGGGCTCTAGGTTTGAGGTCGTTGGCGTTGTCTTTTGCGGCACCAACGTCGTCGGGCGTCAGTAAAATTATAGCATAACCCGCCTCCCCAGCATGCGCTTCAAATTTTTCAATAATTGTTTGTCCTTCATTTGCCTTCTCGTCAAGTATGATCGGATTTAAGTCAAACCTCTTGACAAAATCCGCTATGGCGAGTTTGGCAGCCTCATCATGCCCATGGACGACAAAAACAGCGTTACCGTGCATGAGTTTAGATCTATCTATGTGTGCATCGTATAGTTCAATTCTGCCAAGGATTCCTTTTAAGTTGCTAATGCGCCCGGCTAAGTTCTTGGTATATTCCATTACTTCAGCTTTTAGAGGATCAATTAATCGATACGTAATCTGAAGGTTCTTTTCCTCTTCAAAATTAAGGCTGTGTTCGTAATCGTGTTCCGGTGCTGGGGAAAATAAAATTGCCAATAAATCCTTATTGTATCTTGACCAATTATCGGATTCCATAGTTGCCTTGACTAATTCACCATGCGTGTTGATTTGCCGACTAGAGAGTTGCTCACCCTTATCAATTTGTGCTTCAATTTTCTTGCGTGCCTCTTCTTTACTCACACGTAACTTTGGTATGTTCTGTTCTGTCATAATGTTTCCTCCTTTCTTGCGCCATCCCGACGTAAGTCGGGTTGACGAGTAGTCTTAATTCAGCGTCAAGGCGTTGAACATTTCCTCAGTTCATAAACCATAATGTGCTCCCATTTCCGCTTCGATCTATGTGTTGCTACGCGTTTGGTGTGCCGGCTCTCCACGCCAAATCCAGCGTCACTAATGATGCTCTCCAGATTTTGGAGGGCGTTGGTACCGGAGGCGTCCGCATACCCAAGCAGGATCCGCCCACTAGGTTTTAGATAATCGGGAACCTCGTCAAAGAACCGACCTACAATGCCCTGTCCTTCGTCATGAATGGCGAGTTCCGCACGATTACGCGCCCGTGAAACCACCCACGGGGCGTTGAAAATAATCAGATCGAATCGATGTCCATCTGGCACCGCTTCAAAAAGGTCCGCCGCCGGCAGCAACTGAATTAATCCCGTGTGGTTTGAGCTACGTGTCACGTTATATCGGGTCGTCGCAACCGCTTCCGGCAAGAGATCCGACGCACGAATCTTTGCTTCCAAATCCCCCAATTCCTGCACTGCCAATAGCGTCAAACACCCGCTCCCACATCCCACCTCTAGCACTTCCGCCCGTTGTGGTAGATGCCTCTTGATCGCCCGGAGTCCATCTTGAAAACACGCAATTGTCTCCTGTGAACGCGGCGGAAGCACATTCTCGAAAGCGACCAACGACGTGCAGAGTGCCGGTATCGGGTACACTTGAGTAAGTGCCGTCTTGAGTTTCTGAACGGTTGCAATCGGTAGTAGAAATGGACATCCCTCGTTTGCGTCCGGATTTTCCCCGACCAACTCAAGCAAATACGGCAGATTCGGAGGCGGATCGATTTGCAGTTTGCCCGCACCATCCGCATAACACATTAGGATCGCCGAAGCGCTTTCCTTGGGGTTTGCGCGTTTGTCGCGCCGGTTGAAATCTCGTCGGCGTTTCGTTCTTTCTATGCGTGGTGCGAGTTCCTTCTTTTTCCGTTCTGCATAGTCCAGAACCTCCACAATCCGATCCCATTGACCAGACAGCACAGCTACGCCGCCGCGCCGGAGGTGCTTGAAGATGCGATCGAGTTGCCCGAGATTTCCATCTGTGAAATGTCTAAGGGGGATATCGTCAGAGGCGAGTTCTCTGAATTGCGCTGGAATAAAAACTTCCCCTACGTCGCTGAGTGGGTGAAAGGCGTGCATCGGCTAGGTGTTTCTGGATTGGTTCGAAATCAGACGATTGGACTTGTCTGAGAATCAGGGGTGTCTTACAACCCTAGTTTCCTTCCCATACCAATTCGTAATCCATGTGTTACGAGAACTTGGGGTTCGTAGTTGCGCCATTCATTGAAGATCTCTATCGCGGTCGCTACCCGCTTCCTTGATCGTCTCGAATCGGCTGTATCATTTAGATTATAAAATCGTATCACGTTACTCTCATGAGACTGACACAATCTGTCCCGTCCTGACCGATTCCGCTTCTTTATAACAGAGCGCCAGCGCGTCTCTCGCGCCGACCCCTGACAACGCCGTCGGTTCGGAGCCGCTCTCTATTGCATCGACGGCGTACTGAATTTCATCGGTGAAGGCGTCTATGGGACCCGTTTCCCCAAGATCGACCTGCTCAACCTCCCCCGCTTCTGTCAGCAGCGTCAGCGGCATCGACGTCGCAGGCTGGCCGCCGAGCGTGGCAAACTCATAAAGCAAGGTGGCTTTCTCAAGGAAAATCTCGAAGCCGTGCGAGAATGCGCGTCCGCTTTGGGACATCCCTCCCGATGAACAGCTAATTGAGTGGTCTTTGTCGTGATAGATGTACTGCGTCGTCAGAGAAGTGGCGAGATCATCGGTTGCCAGTGTGCCTTGAGAGAACACGGCATCGGGCACCCCGCAGAGCAGTTGGATGAAGTGCGTGTCATGGATGTGTAGGTCAATCCCCGGTCCGCCGCTCCTCTCCACTTCCACTAAATCGTGTGCCTCCGACGGCTTGGATGTTACCCGTTTGAAATGTGCCGCATGCAGATGTCCGTAATCGCCGCTCTCGACTACGTTTTTTGCGTAAGCGAACTCAGCGAAGAAGGGGAGTACGTGCGCCACCATGAAGTGCCGCCCGCTCGCTTTCCCGACCTCGACCATCTCGGTGGCATCATCGAGCCGAATCGAGATCGGTTTCTCGACGAGCACGTGTTTTCCGGCTTCCAGCGCCGCGATACTAACCTCTCTGTGCAGTTGCACCGGGAGGCAGATGTCAACCATGTCGATGTCCGGATCGGCGAGGAGATCTTCATTCCGGTTGTATTTTTGAAGATGGGAAAGATCTTCGATACCGCCGCGGGGGCCAAAATTTCCCTGAATGGAGGTCCAATCGCCCTCAAGTTTTTTCGGATCTCGCGTACAGATCGCGACGACCTCGGCACCCGATACCTTCCTGATACCGTAGTAGTGAATCATTCCCATGAAGCCGATGCCGATAATTCCGATTCGTACCAATTCCCCTCCTAAGAATTCTCCGCCTGCGCCAAAACTCGTTCAACCATCTCCTCCCATCTACCTTCAAACCGCTCGCCAAATTCGGCTTCGCCTCCCGTCACGCGGGGACCCCGCAGCATTGGCCGAGTCGTTATGTCTTCTTTCGACTTTTCTACGCCCCCAAAATCGTTGTGAAGGAAATGGAGGGCAACGCCTGCCCGATCCGAATCGGAGCGGTTGGTTTTCGTGCAGTGCGCTACGCCGTAGCAAAAGAACACAACGCCGCCTGCTTTCAATTCGACGGGGACGGCGCGGTCTTCAGGGGGATCGCATCGGATGTGATGATCGCTAAGCGGATCTCGGTAGTGAGGGTAAGATTCTCGGTGACTGCCGGGAATCACGTGCAGACATCCGTTTTCAACGTTCGCGTCATGAATCGCAATCCACATCGCGGTGCCGCGCAACGGGTCGGCAATCTTGAAATAGGCGTTGTCCTGATGCCAGTTAGTACCGGTTCCCACCTTGGGCGGCTTCCAAAACGCTTGATCCAGTACCAGCGTGAAGTCGTCCCCGATAAGTTGCTCCACGACGGATAGCACTTTCGGGTTGAATGCGAGCGCCTTGTGCAGATCGCTTCGATTGTTCAACGGAATCACTTGGAGGTTCTGCCGTTTTCCATGATCGTCTCGTGTTGTTCCATCCTCTTGAACGGCGCAGTTAATTCCCCTTCCGGTTTTCAATTCGACATCGTACATCCGCGTCAACTCAAGCCGAAGCGCGCGTGTCTCGCGCGGTGTGAAGAATGCTTCAAACCAGATGCACCCGTCGTCTCGGAACTTATGAAGTTGTGCTTTGGACAACTGCATTTACCGAAGAATTTGCCTCCTTAGTAGGGTGGGCACTGCCCACCATTCCTTGTAAGGTGCGCACCGCGATCAAGCCAATGAATAATGAGCACGGTGAGATCCCCTGCCCACCATTGCGTGCCAATGGTGGTGTATGCTCTTTCAACATTCTCTAAAAGAGTGGTTTTCAGATTGCCCTACGCATCCGGCCTCAACGCACCCGGCGCAATGATAGAATCAACCATGCCGTGCAAAATCTTCTTGTCCGCGGGACACACTACCGCCTGAATCCCCCCAAGCCGAACTTTGTCTCCCGTCACGTAGTAGTAGGGGCGGAGGAGAGGTCTTCCAGTCATCTCCAGCACTTCGTTTTGATCGAAATCGTAGTAACTCATTCGGACACGCTTGGCTTTGTGAAATTTTTGGAGAACATACGGAGTCCGGTCAAAACTGATCAATGCATTTTCCACGGCATCCGTCCAATCTTCTGTGGAAAGGTCATGTCCGATTGCCACGCCTCGGCTCCCCCACGCCAGTTCCGAAAAGCCCGATGGCTTCAGAACCAACTCGCGCTCGCGTTGAGTGCCGGAAATAATCTGACGCCAATCCGTGACGGGCAGATCGCCAATCTCAAGTCCCGGTATTACGGCATGCGGTGGAAGCGGCCGAGAATCCAGCAACCATGTCTGGGGAATAACCTCGCGCAAGAAGGGATAGGTCTTTTTGCCAAGTTCTCTGCGCCAGAAAGCTTCCAGCATGGGGTGGCAAAACAGAGCAAACAGCGATTTTTCCTCAAGATAGGATTTCGGAGGAGGTGTCATCACAATCGTGCGCTTCTTTGCGGCGTATAGCATTAGTTCAACCTTTGGTATGTTCGGCAGGTCAAACAGTTCAAAGAAGCGGTAGAGAACGTCGATATGAACACTCCCATGGGGGGATTCTAGAAACAATCTTTCTTCTGTAAAGGTGATCTCGTGGGGTTTGACGGTATATGCGTCTATGCAAGCCTCGCGCAAGATTGACGTGAACCATTCCATTTCGGACCGGTAATCTCCGGCTTCGTCCGAAACAACAATCGCCAACGTAGGGCACTCACGCTTTGCGGTAAACCTAATCATGTCCGCAAAGCCGAGCATCATTCCATTACCCCCACCCGTGACATTGTAGTCCAATTCTCCGTATTGAATCGCCAGATTTGCCGTGAATCCGATCCCGCCCGGGACAGAATCCAACTCGGTGATGACCATTCCGTCGTTTGCAGGTATAATGTCCGGGCGGATAACCTGGGGGAGATGGCTCTTAAAACGGTTCATTCGCCCCTGTTGAATGACAGTTTCCGGCTTTCCTTGGTCGAGGTAAGCTGCAATCCACGAGGGCTGAATGCCGCGGGCGCTTTGTGAATAAAGCAGATTGCATGTTTGATAAAACCGTAATAGATGGCTTCCAAGCGCTTCAAACCACTCCAACTCAGAATGAGAGATCCAGAACGGCTCCGGAGAAATTCGCCAGGCGGTTTTGTTATCGGGGTGAGTATCTCTTCTTTCGCCGGTGAACAGCCCGTCCTCTGGCATCTGGCTGTTAATAAACAGGCATTTTTCTTTACTATTCAAACCGAGGCTCCTATAGAAAACCGGTAGACGGGGTTAACACAGAGAAGGAATTGCGTGAGGATTGTAGAACCCGCCAGATTGTATCGGAAACCAACCGTCGAGATTCAAAAACCACAATCTGATTTTGTCCACAGCGGTCGTATCACTATATCACTCGGCAATGGCGGTGTCAACTCTATTTCCCCGCCAAGCTGCAATCGCGGGTAATCATCAAATATGAAAAATGTGTTAGAGATTACCCATGCGAAACTCTCTCATTGGATGTTAGAATATAGCTTCGATGGCGATAAATCGGTTTGCACTACTAGATTGACACGCCAATCCATCAATTTCCAAGACTGACACGTATCAATGTTGAAATCATTCGGTTTGGCAACATGCCGACGCGGAATGGAATTCCTGCTGCGGGATGAATCGTGGCTGCGTTGACATTCGTTAATCCTAATACCAAGAAGCAGACTGTCGACTCGATGCACTTACACAGGCTAAAGGAGAGAGAATAGATGGGACTCGGACTGCCTGAAATCCTGATTGTACTTTTGATTGTTGTTCTACTGTTCGGAGCGAAACGGATTCCCGGACTTGCGCGCGGGATCGGAAAAAGTGTGACATCATTCAAAGCCGGGATGCGTGAGGAACCGGAAGAAGAGGAAGTCAACAAAGAATCCGAATCCGGAAAGAAAACGTCGTAATGACCAATAGCGCTGTCAATTCACAGAGGTAAAATCATGAAGGAGAAACTACCCGATTTTCTCGAAGGAGTCATTAAACAATATCCGGAAGTATGGAAGGCGTATCAGGATTTTGGCGAAGCCTGTAGCAACGCTGGTCCATTGGACGAAAAGACCGTGCGGCTCGTTAAACTTGCGCTTGCCGTTGGCGCGAAGTCGGAGGGGGCGGTACATTCGCATACTCGCCGTGCCTTGAGACAGGGAATAAGCCCGGAGGAATTGCGGCAAGTCGCGCTGCTTGCCGTGACGTCTATCGGTTGGTCTCCTAGTATGGCGTCGCTCTCTTGGATTCAGGATGTGGTTGATCAGAGTTGATGGCTGAATCCCAATTATCATTGCTTCTGTGAAAGGGAATCGTGGCGCAGCGAGGATTGTTTATTACATTCGAAGGCGTGGAGGGAGCCGGTAAATCTACACAGATCCGGCGTCTAGCCGCGAGCCTCGAAGAAGAAGGGGTTTCGGTGTTGGTGACACGTGAGCCCGGCGGCACCCAGATCTCCGAACGCATTCGCGAGTTGTTGTTGGAACGGAGACATCACAAGATGGTAAGTACCACAGAACTGCTGTTGTACGCAGCCGCACGATCACAGCATGTTGTGGAAAGTATAGTTCCCGCCCTTGAGGAAGGACAGACCGTTATCTCGGATCGATTTGGCGACGCGACGACGGCTTACCAAGGGCATGGACGCGGACTGGACCTTGAACTCATAAATCGACTAAACCGCGTTGCCACGGGCGGGTTAGTGCCGGATTTAACGATTGTCTTGGATGTGCCAGTCAAAGTCGGTTTGGGGCGTGCGCGTCGCAGACGGCGTAGGATGGATCGTTTGGAAATCGAGAATCTTGAGTTTCATCAACGCGTTCGAGAGGGTTACCTTGCCATTGCCAAAGAGGAACCTCAGCGTGTCGTCGTGATAAACTCTCGTCGAAATCCCAAACGGGTGCATAACGAAATTCGGGAACTCGTTAAACGACACGTCACGGCTTAAAGATTTCCAACCTTGCATAAACCATGGAAAAACAAATCGTAGGCCACGAACAGATAATCACTCAACTTCGCCATGCCATCCAATCGAGCCGTATTGCCGGGGCGTACTTATTTGTCGGTCCGGCTGGCGTGGGAAAAGAAACGGTTGCGATTCATTTCGCGAAATCAATCAATTGCCTCGAATTGGGTGAGAATCCCTGCGGTGCCTGCATCTCGTGCCGTAAGACCGATGCCGGCAATCACCCGGATTTACAAATCGTCGGACCGTCGGGGGCGTGGATAAGAATCGATCAGATTCGCGAGTTGCAAAAACGCATCGTCTTCCGTCCATTTGAAGGGGTGCGGAAAATCGCTATTCTGCGCGAGGCGGAACGTATGAACTTGGAGGCCGCGAATTGTCTTCTTAAAACGCTCGAAGAGCCGCCTGCCGAATCGGTGTTGATACTGCTGACCGCCAACCTTGATGCGCTGCTCCCGACCATCCGGTCGCGATGCCAGATTATCAAGTTTAATCCGTTGCCGCCCAATGAATTGGCACGTTATCTGAATGAACAGTTCCGGCTTGGAGAGCGCGAGGCGTTATCCGTTGCCACGCTTGCCGGTGGCGCGGTTGGCAAGGCTTTGGCTAATCTTAACTCCCGGGATGCGGAAGAATCCGAGACTGGTCAGCCCGCCGATGAAGGGATTCCTGAAATCCTTACAACGACGGACAGGCTCGCCGTCTTTCGGATTGCTGAACATTACGGCGGCGATCCGGACCGGTTGGATGTTCTGGCTGAATGGTATCGGGATCTGCTGCTTTTACATCAAGATGTATCTCCCGATTTACTGGTTCACACCTACCACGTGGAGGCGCTCAGACAGCTTGTTCCGCGTTATTCGAGGCTCCGTCTTCAGGCGGCAATCAAGACTATTTTCGAGACAAAAAATGCACTTAGCCGCAACATCAATGCGACGCTGGTATTGGAAGTGATGACTCTTAAGCTGATGAGTGATTGAACCGAAGGAGAAGAGCGCTAAACCATGGGCATATTCTACATTACGACACCGATTTACTATGTCAACGCGGAACCGCATGCCGGACATGCGTATACGACGATTGCCGCTGATGTGTTGGCACGATACCACCGTCTCAAAGGGGACGAAGTGTTCTTCCTAACCGGCGTGGATGAGCATGGGGAAAATATCCAAAAAGTTGCCAATCAGAACGAAATCTCCCCACAAGCGTACTGCGATCAGATTGCTCCGACATTCACGACGCTATGGGAGAGATTAAATATCTCCTACGACATCTTCCTGCGCACAACGAGCGAGTTGCACAAAAACGGTGTAAAAAAGTTTCTTAACACGCTCTACGAAACGGGGGACATATACAAGGGCAAGTATGAAGGATACTACTGTCGTCCGTGTGAGCGTTTTTTCACCGAGAAGGAACAGGGAGAGGACAAGATCTGTCCAATCCACAAATTACGTCTCGAATGGGTAGAGGAAGACAACTATTTTTTTGCGCTATCAAAATATCAGAATCCGTTAATTAAACACATTCACGAAAATCCGGGATTCATCCAACCCGAAGCCCGTTGTAACGAGATACTAAGTGTGTTGGAGTCGGGGTTGGAGGATGTGAGCATCTCGCGAGCGTCAGTTTCATGGGGCATTCCGTTGCCATTCGACACCGAGCATATTTCTTATGTGTGGATTGAGGCATTGAGCAACTACGTTACCGCACTGGGTTATACCGGCAACGATGATCGCTTTCAAACATTCTGGCCCGCCAATGTCCACCTGATGGCAAAAGACATCGTGCGCTTTCATGCCATCATCTGGCCTGCTATGCTCATGGCGGTCAATTTGCCGCTCCCGAAACACGTTGTTGCTCATGGGTGGTTAACCAAAGATGGTGAAGCCTTGAGCAAAACGCGTGGAATCTTCATCGATATGGACGCCGACATAGCGACGTACGGTTTGGACGCATTCCGATACTACCTACTCCGTGAATTCAGTTTTGGAAACGATGGAGACTACCGACCTAACCGTCTCCATTCACGTTACAATGCCGACCTCGGAAATGACTTGGGAAATCTGTTAAATCGAACGCTCGGCCTTGTGTCCAAGAATTTTGACGGGATTCCCGAACCGACGACACCGGAGAACCTGGACGATGAAGTCATACAGATGGCTACAGAGACGGTTTCCAAGGTCGATTCACTGATGAACCAACTGGCTTTCGATATGGTGCTGGAAGCGATATGGGAGTTTGTGCGGCGAGTGAATCGCTACATTCATCAAACGCAGGTCTGGACGCTTGCAAAATCCGAAGAATCAAAAGGACGCATGGGGACCATACTTTACAATAGTATGGAAGCTTTACGAGTAATCGCGGTGTTGATTTCGCCGTTCATGCCTTCCACGGCGAGCCGCATCTGTCGCCAAATCGGACTTAACGATTCCTCCGAAGAACAGAATTTGAATACGATCAGGTCGTGGGGTGGCTTACAAGCGGGAGTCGAGATTGGTAAGCCTGAGCCGATTTTTCCGCGGTTGGAGATGAAAGAACGCCAAACACCGGGAAAGGCATCCTCTGTCCAACCTCAAGAAGTCGAGGAAACTCATCTAATCTCAATAGACGACTTTCAGAATCTAGATCTGCGCGTTGCCACAATTATTGAAGCCGAGAAAGTCCCGCGGGCGGACAAACTTCTGAAATTGAAAGCCGACCTTGGCGATGAGAAACGCCAAGTGATAGCAGGGATCGCCGAGCATTACACGCCAGATGAACTGATTGGAAAACAGGTTATCTTGGTGGCGAACTTGCAACCTGCCAAGATTCGCGGTATTGAGTCCCAGGGAATGGTATTGGCTGCTGCCGGAGAAAAAGATCTTGTGCTAGGTACGCTCGAGAAGCCGGTAGCTCCCGGCACCAAAGTTCGGTGATGCCGATTTCTGCTAAAATTCACAAGATCCGGTCGAGATTGGTAGATGCTCTGCAACCTAAAGCCAGTGGCAATCCATACCTTCGGATTTAGGATGCGCCAATTGCACTACCCAATTCCTTCCCACACGAATCAGGCTCATCACCGCTACTCTCGTCATTCATCCGGCTGATTCTCTCCGGGCGCTTTCGTGCGCGTGGGATCGGCATCCTCTGTTTCCCCACCGCTGAGCAATTGATGTTGGCTTGTGTTTTTCCCCACCTTGTGATATAATGCCCTTAAACTAAACGCTAATGAGGTGTTAACAAAATGGAGAAGGTAAACACACTCGTGTTTTGTGGCGGCGAGATTCATGACTGGAAGGGCTGCGGCGATGAAATTGTCAGATTTCTGTCCGAGTGCGAAGAGTTTCAGATCACAAGAGTCGATGAGAATCTCGACGCATTAATCTCTCCGAATCTTGACGCGTATGATCTGATTGTATTTTACTATACTGTAGGCGAGATCACGGACGCGCAAAAAAACGGATTACTAAACCATATTGCCTCGGGAAAGGGCTACGTCGGTATCCACTCGGCAGCCGACTCGTTTCGCGGGTGTCCGGAATATCGCGCAATGGTCGGCGGGCATTTTGTTACGCACCCGCGTTACCGCGACTATCAAGTGAACGTCGTTGACGAGGCACATCCAATTACCGACGGAATTGTGGAATTCATGGTGACGGATGAACAGTATATCTTAGACTACGATCCACGCGTGAATGTCTTGGCGTCTGCTCTATGGCAGGGACGCGCCATGCCGGTCGTTTGGACAAAAAATTGGGGCGAAGGACGTGTCTTCTATCTCGCGCTCGGCCATGACGCACCCGCGTGCCGCCATGAAATGTTCGGCAAACTTCTACAGCGCGGTTCCCTGTGGGCGAGTAGCCCTAACGATAGAGCATAATTACAATATCGACACGTTGTCTGGACGTTAGTTGATCCGCAATCTCCTTGTTATGCTTCCAAGATGAAAGGGACAATCACCGACCTCCGGCTAGAGGAAGAAGAATCCTCAAGTTGTACGATTTACATGAATGGCCGCCCTGTCGCCACGGTAGATGTGGAGTTCACCGTAAAGTTGGGGCTGCGGATTGGTTTGGAGATTGAAGAGGTTGTCATTCGGAAGCTCATTGCAGCAGACGAGGTGGTACGAGCCAGAGATTTTGCGCTTGGGCTGTTATTGGATCAGATTTACACCAAACCGCAGATGATAGACGCGCTAGAGAAAAGCGGTTTTTGCAGCCATGTGGTCGCCAAAACGATTGAAAATCTTGAACAACTAGGCAAAATCAGAGACGAAAAATACGCGAAAAATTGGGTGAAGAACCGCCGGAGCACACGACCGACAAGCAGGACGGCAATGAGACGCGAGCTGACCGGTCACGGTGTTGACAGAACCACTGCAGATCGTGTCTTGGCGGAGATTAAAGATGCGGACGAAACGGCGCTGGCTCTGAAATTGGCGGTCAAACAGGCAGGTCGCTACAGAATGCTTTCTGCGCATGTCGCGAAACGGAGATTGCACGCCTTTCTAAGTAGACGCGGTTTCGACAATGAAACGATTGGACAAGTTATGCGGCAGATTTTAGCGAAGGAGTAGAGCAGTCAAGGGAAATTCAGGAATGACATCAGACGAGATTAGGTCGAGTTTTATTGATTATTTCCGCAAACGCGGCCACACAGCTGTTCCCAGCGCACCGCTCATACCGGCAGACGATCCGACGCTTTTGTTCACCAATGCCGGCATGAATCAGTTTAAAGATGTATTTCTGGGAATTGGCAACCGCGATTACAATCGAGCGGTGGATACGCAAAAGTGCATGCGGGTAAGCGGAAAACACAATGATCTTGAGGAAGTCGGCTATTCCAAATCCCATCACACTTTCTTTGAGATGTTGGGAAATTGGTCATTCGGAGACTACTACAAACGGGAAGCCATCGCCTTCGCGTGGGAGTTGGTTACGGAGATTTGGAAGATGCCCAAAGAAAAGTTGTGGGCAAGCGTTCATCTGGATGACGATGAGTCGGAAAATCTCTGGCATGAGGTGACAGACATAAACGCCGGGCATGTGCGTCGATTTGACGATAAAGATAACTTTTGGCAGATGGCAGATACGGGCCCCTGCGGCCCAAACTCCGAACTCCATATTGATTTAGGGCCGGAAGCCTGTCCGACCCCAGAGAAAGCGCATGAATGCGGGGTAAACACATGCGACCGCTATCGTGAATTTTGGAATCTTGTTTTCATTCAATATAACCGCGACGACAGTGGCACTTTGCAGCCCCTTCCTGCAACGCATGTTGATACAGGCTTGGGATTCGAGCGCGCGGTTGCGATCCTGCAGGGCGTCGACTCGAACTACAAAACTGATGTGTTCACACCCCTGATTGAGGCAATCGCAAATCTCACCGATCGAGAATACTCTGATGGTACCGGAGGAGTCCCGCACCGCGTCATTGCCGATCACGCGCGTTGTCTTACATTTGCGATAGGCGATGGAGTCATGCCTTCCAACGAAGGACGCGGTTATGTGATTCGCCGGTTACTGCGCCGTGCAGTCATATACGGCAAACGGTTGGGGATGAATCAACCATTCATCTATCAAGTTGTTGATAAAGTTGTGGATTTGTTGGGGAACACATTCCCGGATGTGCGGCCGCGTCAAGATTTTATCAAGCGAATTATTGAAGGGGAAGAGAAGCGATTCCACCACACGTTAGACCGCGGACTGGATCTCCTTGACGCATCGCTTGAATCCCTGAAATCTTCAAATCAATCCGTGCTGGCAGGGAATCGGGCGTTTGAGTTGTATGACACGTTCGGGTTTCCGCTGGACCTGACGCGCATTCTCACCAAGGAACGAGGGATTTCGGTTGATGAAGAGGGTTTTAAGGACAGTATGTCCCGACAGCGTGAACGAAGCCGTGCGCACTGGAAAGCGGCGGGAGGTGCTGACAAGGGGAGTGAAATCTATGCCGAAGTTCTCAGTGAGTCGGGAATGACAGAGTTCCTCGGATATGACCAAAACTTTGCTGAAGCCGAAGTTGTTGCTTTAATCCGGGCGAATGAACTCGTATCTAGCGTAATCGAAGGCGACAATGTCTCGGTTGTTTTGAATCGCACACCGTTCTACGGCGAATCGGGAGGACAGATTGGAGATGTGGGAACCATCGAAGGACGAGGTGCGACACTTGAAGTCGTTGGAACGAGCAAACCCGCACCCGACCTTTTTCTACACGAATGTAAGGTGATTGAAGGTCAGATTACTGCTGCAGCGCCGGTCGAAGCGAGAATCGACGCCGACCGTCGAGGGCATATTGCCGCGAGCCACACCGCGACACATATCCTCCACAGTGCATTGCGCGATACTCTTGGTGACCATGTTGGACAAGCAGGTTCGCTCGTAGAACCGGGTAGGTTACGTTTTGACTTCACTCACTTCGAAGCGGTTTCCCCCGGTCTGATTCATGACATTGAAGCATACATTAATGAAAAAATTCGTTTGAATGATTTGATTGAGATTGATTTTATGCCATTGCAGCAGGCCAAGGACGGAGGCGCACTTGCCTTTTTCGGTGATAAATACGGTGAAATCGTCCGCCTCGTGCAAATTGGCGACTACAGCAAAGAGTTGTGTGGCGGAACTCATGTCAATGCGACAGGTGAGATTGGTCTGGTAAAGCTAGTCAACGAGAGTAGCATTGCCGCCGGCGTACGCCGCATTGAGGCGTTAACCGGAGAGAAAGCATATCAAAACGTGTGTTCTCAAGATAGTGCGCTTTCACGCCTCGCGGATTTGCTCAAGACGCCGACACACCATTTGACTGAGCGAGTGGAAGCTCTTCTGCAAGAAAATAGGTTGCTTGAAGGACAACTTAAAACATTGAAAGGGCAGCTGGCAAAATCAAGCATCGCAGACCTAACTCGGGACGCCGCTCTCGTTAATGGGTTCAAGGTTGTTGCATCAATCGTCGAAAATACCGATAGAAACGGACTTCGCAGTCTTGTTGACGAATTGAAGGGACGCATTGAATCGGGCGTTATAGTTCTGGCGACGTCAGATGGGGGGGAAGCAACCTTCGTAGCCGGTGTTACGTCTAAACTTGCACGCGATTCAGGTTTGCATGCAGGGAAAATCATCCAAGAGGTTGTCCGAGTGGCTGGTGGGCGCGGAGGCGGGCGCCCGGAACTTGCTCAGGGCGGAAGCAAAGATCCAAGTAAAGTGAAAAATGCAATTGACGAAGTCGCCAATATAGTTGCAAAACAAGCGTAGATATTTACCAAAAAATCAGAGGATTTTAGCCTCGTAGGAGAGAATACATGGACTGGTCTCTTGTATCGTCGGTACTATGGAAAATATGCCTCGGAGTGTTGTTACTCGCGCTTAGTGCGTTAGTCGGTTACGTTTGCGCGGCGCTGGGGAGCATACGCAATTCTCTGGATAGCATTCGGAACACTTTGAAGTCTACCGAGAATCTAATCGATCAGGAAGTCACGACTTTACTGAGAGATGTCGACCAAACCGTCAAAGAAGTCAACCAGCAATTGCCGCAGATACTGGAGAACGTTAATGGAATTACGGCGTCGCTGCAAGAGATTAGCGAGGCAGAGATTCAACCAACTGTTCACAACGTTCAACATATAACTGAAACCATTGACCGTAATCTCACGAAGCTTGACGAACTGGTTCATGCCGTGGTGGATTTCTCTCAACAGACAGTCAGACGGGCTGGATATTATCGCGATCAACTTACTGTCCCCATCACTGACATCATCAGTGCTTGGGAGGGGTTCAAGCGCGGCTTTGAAGCGTTCAGCCGATTCAACAGAGCAGATAAATCAGACTCGGGAAGTGATTCCTGAAACCCAATCTGTGGCATGTGTGTGACACAAAGTGCAATGAGCAACTTATGTGGCTATCTCTGACCGAGGATTTCACGTTGGATTTTTTGGTTGGTGTAATCAGTTGTTGGTTTTACAAAAATGCAATTCAGACTGCACTTGTTGAAACCATCGACTAGATGAATCAGTTAATAGATATGAACCATGAATGGATCAATGAATCCGTGAAGAGAGTCGTTTAACAATTAGCAAGGAGGGACAAAATGGACAGCGAAGGACGAGGCAATGGGGTTTTTACCTTTTTTGCTTTCCTGATGGGTGCTATAACAGGCGCATGTTTAGGCTTGCTCTTGGCGCCTGCTGCAGGACACGAAACACGAAAGAGAATTCGTGATGCGTCTGCGGAAGCGAAAGAACGCGCGGTAGATGTTGCTCACAAAGCAACTGAAACGGCGAAAGAAAGTGTCCACGAATTTGTGGATCTCGGAAAAGAACAAATTCATGACACGGCGCAAAATGTAAAAACCGCCGTGGATGCTGGCAAAAAAGCCTTCGTAGAAAAGAAGGCGGAGATTGGCAGCGTTCTCTCTCGTGCTGGCAAGGCAGCTGATCAAGATGGCAATGACAACGCTGCGACAGAACACGCTAGCGAGCAGAGCGCAAGTTAATAGTATGACAACATGCTTAGATCTTAAAGGGCAAAGCAATCAATCTGTGCTTTGCCCTTATTTTTTTCTAATTCAATTTTGGGGAATAGAGAGCCAGTTTGAAAACTCATTCTTGTAGAGCAAACTATTAGTTAGCGGAATGAAGTTTGCGAAAATAATTCGGTAATTCCATATTCGCCCCGAGTGTGGCAGCTGCGATCATGGGAGTGGATTACGAGCGCCATAGAGTTTCCATAGTGAAGGACACAGAATTCCCTTAGAGATTCGTGTCTCAATCCCACCGGTCTTCTCTACGAAATTACCGAACTAAATTAGTAATCTTCATTCGGATTGTGTAGAAGAATGACACTACGGATGTGATAAAACTCTTCTCAAACTCACAAAGAAAATCACCGTGTTGAAAACGGACAATAATACCTCGCTGTCACCCATTATTCACACTAGCTATAGAGACTCTCCTAAAATCAGCTGCCCCAATGTTTCCACGTACCGGATATTAATTTCGTAATGAATGTTGAAAGCCTAAGGGCACTTCTTGAAGATATAAAACACGGAAAGACTGAGATTGGTGACGCTTTACAATCTCTTCGCCATCTTCCGTTTGAAGACCTCGGATTCTCGAAGATAGACCACCACCGCCAACTGAGAAAAGGGTTTCCCGAGGTGATTTTTTGTCAAGGAAAGACTACTGCACAGGTGAAAGAAATTAGCAAGCGCATCTTGGATGCCGGGGAACCACTTCTAGCTACTCGCGCCACACCGGAAATGTACGACGCGGTAAAAACCGTGCATGCCGCGGCACGTTTCAACGAGCTAGGTAGGACAATCACCGTAGAACAGTCGCAACGTCCACTGCGAGACGGAGTATTGCTCGTATCTGCGGGTACGTCAGATATCCCGGTTGCAGAGGAGGCAGCCGAAACTGCGCAAATTATGGGGAACCGGGTTGAACGTCTCTACGATGTTGGCGTGGCAGGTCTACACCGACTCCTCGGTAACCACGAAAAACTCTTCGATGCAAAGGTCATCATTGTCGTAGCGGGAATGGAAGGAGCGCTGCCGAGTGTGGTCGGAGGGTTGGTTGACAAACCCGTCGTTGCCGTACCGACGAGTGTTGGCTATGGAGCAAGCTTGGGCGGATTGGCGGCGCTACTGAGCATGTTAAATACGTGTGCATCTGGCGTAACGGTCGTAAACATAGACAACGGATTTGGGGCCGGATACAGCGCATCGCTAATCAATCGTCTATCCGATTCCACATTAGAATAGAACACGTTGCACCGATTTCGTTTTGTCTCTGGCTTGTGCGCTTAACCGGCTGTGTACCCGCCATCAATAGGTAAAGCGATCCCGGTAACAAACGCAGACTCGTCCGACGCCAGATATAACGCCCCGCATGCGATATCCAACGGCTTTGCAAGTCGTCCCATGGGGTGCTGGTCAACAAGCGCTTTGTATTTGGTAGGCGTCTCAACGAAATTTTTGATGAGCGGCGTATCCGTAAACCCAGGGCAAATGCAGTTGACGCGAATGTTACTGTTGGCGTAATCAAGTGCCATTCCGCGAGTCAAGTTGACTATCCCACCCTTGGATGCAACATACGCGGCGCGGTTGAGTCCGCCCACAATACCGTAAATTGATGCGGTGTTGATAATCGAACCGCCGCCGTTCGCAATCATCGCCGGGATCGCATATTTGGAACCCAAGTACGCTCCCTTCAAGTTGATGGCAATGCAGCGATCCCAATCTTCTTCCGGTAGCTCGGCAACGCCTAAACGCATGGCAATCCCCGCATTATTGAAAAGCACGTCTAGTCTGCCATAGTTATCGATTGTTGCCCTCACCACACCTTTAATTTCGCTGGCAGAGGTCACGTCCGTGTGGACATATATGGCTTCACCGCCTGAGGCACGAATCTGTTCAACTGTATTATTGCCCGCACTATCCGCCACGTCTGCCACGGTAACCCTTGCGCCCTCCTTGGCGAATGTTAGAGCGGTCGCCTCCCCGATTCCAGATCCGCCGCCGGTGACAATTGCTACTTTTCCTTTCAGTCTCATAGATGGCATTAACCCAATCACATCCAAATTATTTGAGGTTTCCGCTGCGCCTCGGTTGTCTATTTGGATGTTTTCTGTGTGTATGGCTTTACAACTCTTTGGAAAATCACTCTTCAGCCACTACCGGATTGCTCAAGGTTCCTATCCCTTCTATTTCGATTTCGACAACATCGCCGGGGACGAAGGGGCCAACTCCAGATGGTGTACCGGTCATGATTACATCGCCGGGAAGCATCGTGAAGGCGGCACTGATGTAAGAAATCAGTTGGGGGACAGAAAAAATGAGATCCGACGTACTTTCACTTTGTTTCACTTCTCCGTTTAATCGAGCTTGAAGCTGAAGATTCCCCGGATCCAAATCCGTCGTGATACAAGGTCCAAGGGGACAAAATGTGTCAAACCCCTTTCCGATGAGCATCGTACCCGTTTGCATTTCTGCAAACTGAATCGTTCGCTCGCTGACATCGTTCCCACACGTATATCCAAGCACATAGTCAAGGGCTCTCGCTTCCGATACCCGTCGTGCCGGAGATCCGATAACCACCGCCAATTCGGCTTCATAATGTATGTTTTTCCCTTGGTGTGGATAGATGATTGCTTCATCCGGACCGACGACCGAAGTGGAAGGCTTCATAAACAGCATAGGCTTGGTCGGGAGTTCCTTGCCCGCCTCGCGGGCATGCTCGGCATAGTTTAGGCCTACTCCGATTATCCTTGGCGCTTCCACCGGAGCTAGTAACTGCACGTCACTTAGATGAACGGTCTTGCTGCTTGGATTGAGGGCCTCAAACGGTGAACCAACCAGATCTCGTATAGTGCCGTCTTCTTCCATGATGCCGAAATTGGTGATTCCGTCGGCACGATAGCGCACAATTTTCACGTCGGTAATCTCCTTGTGTAACACGCGTGTTTATCTTTGGTGCATTGCGAAAGAACTTCGATAACTTCGCTTAATGTGCAGTCAAAATTTAGCGGGCATCAAGAAACTCGATCAGATCCAAAAATCTAAACTCGGCGGGCATTCCTTGATTTCGAATGAAATGCTTCCCGAGTTGTTTCATTTGCCAACCTGAACACTCCTGGCGCGTATCAGGCTGTCATTTTATCGCCATCTAGTCCTCTAGTCAACGGAATTCACCAGGGGAAACGCATCTAATTATACAGGTGCCTCATGGTGGAAAGGTGTACGATTAATGTTGGGTTTCACTCTAATTTTGGCACGTTAAGGCAAAGCAGGAACTCGAAAACTCCTCTAAGATTGGCGATTATTAACGGAATG
>JAJDTR010000115.1 GCA_022827055.1 Candidatus Poribacteria bacterium
CTTAGACACAGTGATTTTTACTGGCCATTTCCTTACGATGACGAACCCGACGTGGAGTTCAGAAGAGGTGAAGTGGTCTTGGAAAATGCCTTGAGTGCTTTGAAAACACTATATGATTTGCAAAATGAAATTGGGATGATAATTCTACCAGTAACGAAAGAGTGAGAAAGTTAAGTGGCGTCCAAAGTCCCTTCGAAGTGTTTCTAACGAGGCCATGGAGGATATGGACTATAAAGTGCATCAGAAATCTCACTCGAAGACTCATTTCATATAGACACTGAAGACGCCTTTTTCACATCTGTTAGCGAACTTGTAGCAGCTTTCTCTGATATACGACGGAAACCACTTTACGGAGTAGTGATGATGCGTCCCGTGGAAGGCTCCTTTCAATTACGCCCAGAGGGATTCTGCGGTGTTAGTGTGAGAATATCCATTTTCGCCCACATATTCCTTGGACTTAGGCTTCACGGCATATTGAACAGATTCTTAATTAATATTATCCAAAAGAAATACTTGATATTCTGTCCTGACAGATTCTTCATCAGTTGAGCAACTACTCTTTCTCCTCGCACTACCGCTCCAATGTCGGGTGCTTTCTTTGTTCCTCTACGGCTCTTGCAGCCGCCACCCTGTGGCATTCCTTCAACATATGCCTCGTCCACTTCAACGATTCGGTTCAAGCGAACGTCACCTCCCTCCGTCATCTTCTCTCTATTCCCGTTGCAATAAGCCACACCCGCTTCTGATTCATGCTTAAATCCCTAGCGAGTTGGCACGAGGAAACGGACTTCATAGCATTGGAGATGATTGAAATTGCCGAGTCTTATCGTCGCGGTGCCAGTGGTTTAAGGCATCTGCACCTTTGATGTCTCAATAACCTATTTGCACCTTCTATTCCGGCGGATATCGCGGCAGCCAGTAACCGCCGTCAACGCGAAGCGTGGCGCCGGTTATGTAATCGGCTGCGTCTGAACACAAAAACGCTGCCGCCTTCCCGATATCTTCGATCGTTCCAAGCCGTCCCCACGGTAATTTCTTCGCGCCTTCCCTCTGCTCCTCGACAGTCGAATAGTTCCGCTCTCCTGGAGTGTCCGTCCAACCGGGCTCAATCACGTTGACGTTGATGCGATGTCCTGCGAGCTCGGTCGCGATCGTGTTCCCCATGTTGATGATGCCGGCTTTCGCCGTGTTGTACGGGACGGAGTTCCCAAACGGAAGAAAGGCGTGGACTGAACTAATGATGAGAATTTTCCCGCCTCCGCCGCGTGCCACCATGTGCCTTGCTGCGATTTGACTGCAATGGAACACGCCCCACATACAAACATCAATGGTTTGAGCGGCGTCCTCAACGGAAAGCTCCAGAAACGGGTTGCGGATACTGCTTCCGGCGTTGTTTACGAGAATGTCAATCTTTCCGAAACGGTCAAGGCTCTGTTGAACTCCCGCCTCCACAGAATTCCGATCAGTGACATCACCAACCACGATTATCGCTTCTCTCCCGACTTGGCGGATCATTTCAACGGTCTCTGCTGCCGCCTCCGGATTTTCCATGTCGTAGATTACGATGTCGGCACCACATTTTGCCATTTCAAGCGCGCAGCCGCGCCCAATCCCGCGCGCTCCGCCGGTAATGAATGCCACTTTGTTCTTCAAGTCGATCATTTTGGTTTTTCTCCGTGTAATACTGAGATGAATCGAAATTTAGCTCGACTCTGTACATCTGATCGACTTAACGGGCACCGCAATAACCACGTGTTACCGGAAGTCGAACGGGGAATTAATTCTCGCGGCTCTTTGGTATACCGTTGAAAAAGCCGACAGCAGTTTGTGACACCATACTGTTGCCGCCCCACTAGCCTTTTCAAAGGCTGGTGCGCGGTGCGCACCCTACAAATTCGAGTTTAGGCGCCGAACTAAACGCAGCGAGGTCGCATCACCAAGTAAATGATCGTTTGGGTTAAGTTCAGCGTCTTGAACGGCGCGGGGACCAGCGATTGATGAGGTTTGACGGGATTTCGCGAGTGAACATGGACGGCGCGCGTTCCAAATCGCCGCGGCGGCGGACAACAGAGGTCAGATAGAGCCGCTCCTTGGCTCGCGTCATGCCGACGTAGAACAGCCGGCGTTCCTCTTCAAGTTCCGCCAAAGGCTGGTCTTTGCGCCTTATGGGGAATGTTCCCTCCTCCATGCCTGTAATGATGACTATTCGAAACTCTGTTCCTTTCGCCGCATGAAGGGTCATCAGGGTAATTTTGTCGGATTCGATCTCGGTTTCGTCTGCGCTATTGATTAACTTCTGATAGTCCAAGAAACCGGAAATGTCTTTTTCTCGACTATTCCTCTCAAAATGCAGCATGCCGTTCATAAATCTTGCCCGTCTGTTTTCCCACTCCCCATCTTCCGGAAAATCCGGAGGCGTAGTTTTGCGGAGTCTTTGAAGGTATCCTCCAATATCTTCCACCTCTGTTAATCCCATGGAAGACAGCAGTTTATCCGTCTCGGGACGGCGGCATTGTACGTAGCGTGCGGACGCGTGAAGATATGCTTCTATGGCAGCCGATGGACGTTCATCGTCCAGTGCATTCTCGGAGCCTTCAGTTTCCCGCCGATCCGCTTGATTCGCGAGAATCCCGACTCCCACAAGCGGCAAAAATTCCGTCAGTGAGCGCACCTCGCGATGGCGAAGATTGACCTTGACGAGCTCCTCAAACACGTTGTGATTTACCTGTATATCCTCAATCGCGCGGTGCATGGTATCATGTTCAATACCGAATTTTTCAGAGAGCGCCTCAAGATTGCAGGACTCTCGTGGATAAAGCCGTTGAGCGGTGACGAGGGTGTCGTAGCAGGGATTGGATAATCCGACATCCAATCGCCTGAGATCTCGTTCCAAGATTATGTTGTCAAATTCAATTACATTGTGCCCGATGAGGATGCGGTCTTGGATAAAACCGAGAAACCCCGGCAGAACCGCCTCAATACTCGGCGCGTCTTTGACGGTCTCGTTGTCGATCCCGTGAACGCGGGTGCTTGCCGCGGGAATAGCGCGTGATGGCTTTACATATTGATGGTATCGTTCAACTTCGTTTCCGATGATGTTAAGCCGCTTGGCAGCGATCTCGACAATTTCTGCCCGCTTGGGATTGTAGTCGGTGGTTTCGAGGTCGTAGACAATCATGTCAGCGAAATTTGGGGTTTCAAAGTAGCCGACGACTCTCTGACACAGCTTCAGCGCGATGACACTTTTGGCAATTTCCGAAATGTCACCAAGTTCTTCGTCTCGTCCTAACTGAATTACATTCGCGCCTCCGTCCGGCTCGGACGCGATGAGGATTACCGTGGCGGTTGTTTCGGGCACAACCGCAGAGCGGCCAATCAGAATATTGATGCTGTCATGGTCGATTTGGAGTGTTTCGTTTCCCGAAGACAAAAATTCAATATGGACGCCGCAGTCTAGATAGCGCTCGATTGTCTGATGAACGATATGCGCGGCGCAGCGGGCATCAATCTCATGGGTAACCGTGATCCGCACCGACTCGCCGCGCTGTATCGCGCTGTACAGAGCGTCCGCAGCCATCCTGAGATACGGGATTTCGTCCCATTCCTCAATTGTTCGAATCTCTTCATCGCGATAGGGGGAACGGCGGCTTTCAAGCAGATTAAACAGTCTCGACACTGCTCTGCCAATCTTTTCGCCTTTGATTTCATCGGTGAAGCCATCAATTTCCTCAAGAAACTGGCGGATATTCCGGCGTGTCAAGGGGCCGACATCTTCCGGATAGTTTTCAATCTCTTCGAGCAGTTCAACCAGTGTAAGTTTGTCACGCCGCGCCAACCACTTTAGCCGTGCAAGCGTTAGATCATCAATTAAACTCTGCGGAAAATTGAGCGCCCGCTCCAGATCACGCGGTAGGTGCCACTGGACAAAACTTAGATAGGACGAAATGTCTTGTGCGTGTGTCTCCCGGAACGAATTTTCTCGCCCGACGCGCTGGAACTGGATCCCTTCGTAATATAATCGATCCGCCAGCGCTTCCGCGAGTTGATGTGTCCGGTAAAAGACGGCGATATCTCCGTAAGAGTAGTGTCGTTCGTTGACGAGTTGACGGATGAGCTTGACAACGTGCGCCGCCTCCGCATTCGCATCACTCAACGTGTAGTGGAAAAGGGTATGTCCCGCGCCCCGATGCGTCTTCAGGGTACTCGTTTCCTGGCGGGTATTCTTGGAAATCACCGTCTGTGCCGCCCGCAGAATTTTCTCTGTACAACGATAGTGCTCGTCCAGTTCCACGACGGTCGGCTGAAAATCGGCTCTGAATCTCTCAATGTATTCCGGCATCGAGCCGCGCCAACTATAAATCGACTGATTTTCATCGGCGACTACCATCAAGTTACGATCGGGCACACGGCATAGCAGTCTTAAGAGTTCATACTGAGCGGCGTTGATGTCCTGATATTCATCGACAAGGATATAGCGGATATCGCGATGGTATTTGGCTCGGACGGCGGGGATTTTCTCAAGCACTTCGACAGTCCTGTAAAGTAAATCGTCAAAATCAAGCGCAGAATGTGCCGCGAGGTTGCTTTGATATGCCTTAATTAGGTCCGCGATATTTTGGATGGCGGACGGGTCGTCAATCACATCGCCATCTCGCGTGCGAATCTCGCGCAATTCACCACCCGAAGCGAGCGGATCTTCCAACCTCACCTTATACGCTCCGATGATGTCGCGCAATTTCCAAGGGGGGTAGTCGAGTCGATTTAGTTTCAGCTCTCGCAGGCATTCTATCAGAATCTCTTCCTGTGTCTCCCGATCAAAAATCGTGAAGTTCTTGCTCAACCCGATTTCCTGAGCGTGTTCTCGCAGCAAGCCGACACAGAAGGCGTGGAAGGTATGGATTCGAACGTCCAATCCCTGCGTTGCGCCGAGCAGATCCTTGATTCGGTCGAGCATCTCTTGCGCGGCTTTATTCGTAAAGGTGACAGCGAGGATTTGCTCCGGCGGGACGCGGTGTTGGTGGATGAGGTGGGCGATTCTGTGGGTGATAACCATCGTTTTGCCCGTGCCGGGGCCTGCGACGACCAAGATTGCGCCGTCTTTATGGATAACCGCCTCTCCCTGTTTCTCATTGAGTTCTTGAAGGTTTTCCATTTTCACAACTTATTAAGGTTGGTTGATTTCTGCCGTGAATACAACCGTGAGTACCATTACAACGTTCTGCTTGACAGTGGAAATCGCCAACACTGAAAGTCTGTTTCAGCAGGTTTTTAGCTGTCATCGTTTGGCAAGTCAATTTCATCCATCGTCTGTACGGTCAGGGCTTTCTCAAACAGCGCATCAAGACGGGAAAAATTCTGTATCAAGCTAATCTGATTCGTAACAGATTCAGGCACGGTCCCAAATCGCAGCCGCAGCAGTTTGAGAACGACTGATTGTTTCTCCTACGCTCTGCCTTCTGCTCGACCTTCTGTTTTGCCTTCTGCTTTACCTTCTACTTTGCCCTCCGCTTTGCCCACTGCTTTGCCTTGTTCAATGAGATGCTCAGCCATTGTCTGTGCCATGGTTTCTAACTCCTCTCTCTGAAGGTTGTTGGGCATACGGCGAGGTTCGAATCGGAGTATATTGACAGCATCAGTCAAAAAGTCACTCTTGCAGACGAATGGCGTACACTTGCACTGACTTTAGCGGTCGTCGTTTCGCAAGCCAATTTCCTCCAGCGTTTGTGCAGTCAGGGCTTCCTCAAACAGCGCATCAAGACGGGAGAAATTTCGTATTGAGCTAATCTGATTCGTAACAGATTCAGGCACGCTCCCAAATCGCAGCCGCAGCAGTTTAAGCACGGCTGCCTGTTTCTCCTCTGCTCTGCCTTCTGCTCGACCTTCTGCTTTACCTTCTGCCTTACCTTCTACTTTGCCCTCTGCTTTGCCCTGTACTTTGCCTTGTTCAATGAGATGCTCAGCCATTGTCTGTGCCATAGTTTCTAACTCCTCTCTGTCTGAAGGTTGTTGGATGTGTTGGTCAACGAGTGTCCTCAATTCTTCGTGTTCTTCTGCCGGACGGCGATGTAGGATAAGCAACAGCAGATAGGAAATCGCTCGCCGCCTTTGTAACATCTGAGCTTCATCTAGTTCGTTAATATGCGACATTGCATTGACCAACGCAGCACTCATCGTTTCTCTATCTGCATGTTCCTTCTGTAAAACGGTTAGCAACCATCCGAGCGGATGATCGGTTTTCGTCAAGTGCGTTTCATCTGCTTCCTTTACACTTAAAAACAGTGTGTCAAAGTTAGGGACGAACCGTCCGAGCTCATCGGGGGTGTCCATTATTGCATTAAGCGTCAGCGGCGCATTCCAACACTGCGCACCGGTGTAAAACACAATCGGTAGAATCGGACGGAAACGCCACTGGCTCTTGGGGACAGCCTCCGATTCCCACTCCCGTCGTTGGGAATCCCAAATCTGGGTCATGTAAAACAGCACCCGAAACCCCATTGTCGAATCGACTGTGGATTGATGTTCAATAAGGATGTAGATTAACAGTTCCTCCGATTCTGATGCAGATCGAAATGGGACGTTAAATATCATGTCGGATTCCTGTTCTCGGAGGTTATCGGGAACAAAACTTCTGTTAATCTGTGCGATTTGGCTAAAATCAATGCGCTCCACTAACTCGGTAGCGACGATTTCTAACAATCCACGAACGTTTTCTCTGTCTTCAAACAACCATCGTGCACTGCGGTCCGGGAATTGTTCTATCCGAATGTCGAAATAACTGAGTATTTCAGCGCTTTCTGTCATAGTCCTCCAGATTTCCACGCGCACATGAGTCAATCAAGCGGTTATTGTGATAATGCCATGAATTTACGAAAGGTTGATAATCCTGAATGAAATTGAGAAATCTGACGCGATGCCGTCCTTGATTATGCCTTCAATCCCTAAGGCGAGTGAAGTATGGAGAGAACGCACATTGTCCGCCCACAACGAGGGGTAGGCAAAGGCCATCGTGTGCTCAAACGGCGCGTTTTCATGTGCGGTCTCCTTTCGCGTTCCGTCTGCTCTCTCCTAACGTTGCGTGTCGACTTGTTCAAATACGGAAACGCCTAATGTCTCACATAAAGCAGTTTATGTCTAAACGCAAGCCTCTCGTCGCTGTTGGTAGGTGAGATTTATAGTGAAATGATTGAGATTAACTGTCGTTCGCGGAACAAGCCCAAAAATAGACTGCCGTTATCAACCGATGATGACGCACGATTTCGGCGCCACTGGTCATCTTCATGAAGCCGCTCGATACCGTTCGACATCCCCTGTCTCAACAATCACTTCGGACATTGGGGTGTTAAACTGATCGGCAGCGTGCTGGATGTGCCGATAGGTTGTTTCCGGCAGTTCAATACCGTTGGCTAACCGCTCCGCGCGGCGGCGATGCGCCAGATCGCCGGGCACCAACACCTCATCATTCCCCGGCGCCGGGGGTGTTCGCCTCATTCCATCCAGGAAGGCGCGCACCCCGCGCCCGTATGAATCCAGCGGTGTAAAGGCTTGCACGTTTATTATTTGCATAAAGGCGCCGCTCATGCCGTCTACTCCGAGGTCAAGGTATGGAGACAATCCTCCCAGCAGACAAGTCATTAACGAAAGCGCGTACCCTTTGTGCCCCCCGAGCGGAAGCAACCAGCCGCCGTCGAAAAAATCAGCGGGTTTAACGGTGGCGTTTCCGTGCTTATCAAGGATGCAGCCTTCCGCAAGATCTAGATTTTTGCTTTGGGCGACTCGAACTTTCCCCTCAGCGACCACACTTGTCGCGAAATCGGCGATGAACGGTTTGCTGTCACCCGTCGGAACGCCGATTGCAATTGCGTTCGTGTCCAACTTACCGACAGATCCTCCAAAGGGCACAACGCGGGTGGGGGTCGTACAACCGAGGCCGACGCCGCACGTAATGACCCCGATGCAGCCCGCGCGTACCGCGGCTTCCGCGTATTCCCCCAGCCGCCCGATGTGGCTCATGTGAACGAGGTTGGCACATGCCACATTACCGGTTTTCGCCTTCTCAATCGCCATGTGGATAGTCTGTAGAGAGGCGTAGTGCCCAAACCCATGATTTCCATCCACGAGCAGCGAATTTGGCGTTTCTTTTACCACGCTTGGCTCCGCGGCGGGCTGCAAGGAGCCGTCGGCTATCCAGCCAAGATACTGCGGAATCCGGAGAACGCCGTGCGAGTCGTGCCCCGAGAGATTTGCATTAACCAGAATTCCCGCCACGCAGTCGGCGATATGGCGGGGCGCCCCTGCCCCTATGAAGATCTGCCGCGTGATTGCATGAAGGTGGCTTGCGGCGAAGTTGTGTGTTTCCACCAAGACCTATTTCCTAATTGACTTAATTTTGTCTCCAATGCCCAACCTTCCATCCGAATACCGGAGGCGCTCTTACATTATGGCTTCACCTGATACCGCGCGATGTCATCCGGCTCAACGATCTCCTCGCCCAAAGACACGTTCAAATCAGCCGCATGCTCCTGAAGTTTCTGATGAATGGTGTCCGGAATGTCAATACCGTTGGACAGCCGTTCGTTACGGCAACGATGTTCGAAATCTCCCGGTACTAACACTTCATTGAAGCCCGGCGCCGGCGGAGTCGTTTTCATGTCGTCAAGGAATGCCCGCACAGCCCGTTGATATCTCTCCAAAGGCGTGAAAGCCTCGACATTAATCACCTGCATAAACACGCCGCCCATACTGCCTTTTTCGATGTCGAACTCCTCGGACAATCCTCCCAATAGGCAGGTTACCAACGATAGCGCATAGCCCTTGTGACCACCGAACGGCAGCAATGAACCGCCATCGTAAAAGTCCATTGTATTGACGGTCGGATTGCCGTGCTTGTCCAGAATGTGTCCTTCGGGCACGTTCACGCCTTTGCTTCGCGCGACACGGAGTTTTCCTTCGGCGATCACGCTGGTCGCAATGTCGGCGATGAACGGCGAATCGTCACCGGTTGGGCAGCCGATGGCAATGGGATTTGTGCTCATGCCTCCAGCCGCGCCGCCAAAGGGCACGACGGGCCAGGCGCCCCGCTGACCGTTGCCAAGAGTAACGATACTGATGCATCCCGCGCGCGCGGCTACTTCGAGGTATTCTCCCAACCGCCCAATATGACTGGTATCATAGAGGCTGGCACAGACGACATTAAAACGCTTTGCCTTATCAATCGCCAACTCGACTGATTTCTGAGCGGTGTAGTGCCCAAAACCGAAACCGGCATTCACGACAAAGGTGTTATCGGTTTCTTTAATTACTTCCGGCTCGACCTTCGGACGCAATCTGTCGTTTGCGATCATGTCCAAATAGGAGGTAATGCGTAAGACACCGTGCGAATCGTGTCCGGAGAGGTTGCCGTTGACGAGGATGCCCGCAACAGTGTCAGCGATATGGCGCGGTGTTTCGACCGCCATGAATATCTGGCGCGAAACGGCGTGAAGGTAACTTGCTTGAAAATTGTGAGTATCTGCCAATATGGTGTCTCCCTAAATTTTTTAGATAAACTCCTTTGATAACTGAAGGTGTGAAATGATGAATATGTAACCAAAACCGTTTTAGTTAACGCGATGGTTTACGCGCCGCATTGCTCTCGCAGACTGACTGCCTCATTCGCCAAGGATTGGATTTGGCAATCCAAGCCGAGCAAGAAGCAGCCGCGAACATTCCACATTTGTCTGGCCATTACAACATGCACGCACAACACAGGAATTATGCTAAATCCCATTAACCTTAACTGTCGGGTTTCACTTGATATTCCTAGACGTGAGCATTTTGTAGGAAAATCGAGTTTTTATTGGAATTGATAGCCAAATGTATTTTGCCGTTCAGCCCAACCTACGCGCTGTTACAAAGAAACCGAGTTTTGGGGAAAGAAACTCGGTTTCATGGCTAATGGTCCTTACAATGCCGGTTTGATGTTTAGGCCAATATCTCGCAAGATGCTCTTTTTGACCTTGCAAATCATTGTGTAGGCGGGGTCGAACACATTTCCCACGTCATATTCCACGCATTGACCGAGCAAGATGTGGGGCTCGTTGGCTTCGAGACCAAGCTCAATCAGCCAGTGAACCATCTCTGTCGTGGCGTGCTGAACCGCTTGATCCAGCGGACGAGCATTCCCAGCGGTAAAGATGTAGTCTTCGTTCTCACCTCGGGGCCAATGGATGCGTTTGTCCTTGATTAGATTGACTGTGAATTCGACATCGAAAGAGATCTCAATGCCGGTGCCAACAATCTCGCCATCGCCCTGGACGGCGTGTCCATCGCCCAGAAAAAACAGCGCACCCTCGGTAAACACGGGGAAGTATACAGTCGCGCCTTGGCAAAACCCACGATAATCCATGTTCCCGCCATGCTCTGCGGAGGTTACGGCTGAAATCGCTTGTCCACCTTGGGCTGCGACACCGAAACAACCTACCATGGGTTCGAGAGGCAGGCAAAAGTCACCTAATCTCGTTTTTGGGGAAATAAGCGTCGCCGTCCACTCATCTACATCAATTTCCCATTCGGCGCCACTGTTTTTTGGTAGGCCGGCAGCAACGTAGTAAGGATCCAGGACATTCGGCGCGACAACGGTTGCAGTACGCCCTATTTTTCGGTTGGGGATAACTCGATCAAAGTACACAGCGAGCGTGTCACCGGGCGCGGCGCCTTGAATGTAAAATGGGCCGGTCTGTGGATTTCCCCCTCCCGTGACCGGCTGATCCTCAGCATCTCGTCCGCTATTGTCGACGGTCGTGGTCGCAACGGTGTCACCGCTCTCGATGTGCAGAACGGGTTCATACGTACCAAGGGCGGTGTAATAAATGCTTGGTTCAAAATGGTGTGTCGCCATCTTTTTCTCCCCAATGGCTGAATCGAATGCAGTGAGTCACAATTATACTCTACGCTGTTGGAAGTTGCGTTTTTTAAGAGTCAAGAAATGGAGCGTGAGTTTTGCAGGTGGTAGGAGGAATCAAGCGAGTGGATAGATCAACTGACCGAATAGGGAAGGCGATAGGGATCTTAGTGCGATAGAAATCCCTTCCGATTCCCGACCGCCGCCATTCGGAGATGGGATCGCTATCGCAGTCACTATCCGTTCCTTTCATCTCCTACAAACCTTCGGTGCACAATTGCGCAAAATTAACCGATGCTGAGTATCAATTATCGACGAGGCGGCGAGGGATATAAGAAATACCGCTACAAAGCGGGTTCCGTCACCCTGCAGCGGTATTTTCCAAAACTTTGTTTCAAATAATGCTTAGTTTCGGCTCAGCGGTTATTTATTCCATCGAAATCGGCGGACATCGTATTTATCCATGACTTCATCCGGAATGCCAGTTGTCCACACATCGTAGCCGGGAATCGCTTTGAATTCCACGGTTTCCAAGTAGGCACTAACGCCACGTTCGGGTCATCAAGTGTTGGTCATTACACAAGGCGTGTGTCTACTACGTTTGGCAGGTATGTCCTAATTGAACCAGAACTTCAATCCATTACCAATCCGCCTGCGACGCTGATAGAAAGGCCTGTCAGGTAGTCTGACTCGGCGGATGCCAGAAATGCCGCGGTTTGCGCGATATCGTCGCCATCCGCAACCCGCCCCCATGGAACCCCAGAACCGCTCTTCCGCATCTGATCGGAATGGCGCCCGGTTTTGTGAAACTCCTCGCCGGTAAAGTCCTCGTCCGACAGCGCGGCTCCGATGTAACTCCACCGCTCCGTGTCCACAACGGCGGGACAAATCGCATTGACATTGACTTGATGTGAAGCCAATTCCAACGCCAGCGCCTGAGTAAATCCGATCACACCAAATTTGGCGGCGCAGTAAGCGGCAAAACGCGCACTCCCGCGCTTTCCCGACGTGGACGCCATGGTAATTATCTTTCCTCCGGGCTCACGCGCCACCATGTGACGGGCAACGGCTCGACAACAGAGGAATGTGCCTCTGAGGTTGACACTGTGAACGGTCTCCCAAGCGTCCTCCCGCAAGTCAACCACCGGCACGCGATCCGCGCCGGGACGAGAGCCTGCGTTGGTTACAAGTATATCAATCCGTCCAAACTCCTCTACTGCTAGGGACACCATATCATCGACTTGCTCCGCGTCGGAAACGTCGGCTAAGATACTGATTGATTTCCTCCCCAACTCTTCAATTTCTCGAACAACGGAGGGTGCCCCTTCCCAAGCTGTGCTCCAATTCGCGTATGGATTACTGACGATGTCGTTGACGATGACGTCAGCGCCCTCTTTCGCAAGTCGCACCGCAATTGCGCGGCCAATCCCATGCTCACCGCCGGCGCCGGTGACCAGTGCAACTTTTCCGTCGAGATTGTAAATATCCATTTCCCTTTCCGCCAGTCAAAGAAGCACGAATTACATTACAAACAAAACGTCGTCAAATCTCTCCGGCGGGGGCGTCGGCTTTGGCAACCTTAATGCCTGTGCCTTCCATCTGTCTCCGCACATAGGCCTTGCATTCCGCGACCGTTGAAAAGGGTGAATTGGGATGTGTCTCAATACTGATTTTCAAATCTTCCGCGCCAAAATACAGCATGGCGATGCCGGGTTTGGCAAGTTTGCGTGCGTTCACCACCGCCTCAACCGATTCAAGCTGGAACGTAAGGATTCCGTTCTCGTTCCACCACTCAATATAGTCGTCGCGTTCGGTATATTTATCCGTTCCGTAGCCGTTAGGCGGCGGAAAACTTCGGATACCTACCGGCGGATAGTAAAACGCCCTGATTGCCTCATCGACATCGGCCTCGTCATCAACCTGCGGGATGACAATGGCGGCGGGACCCAGATCGCACAGGTTCCCGATAAGATAGGCGTGTTTCGGATGCTTGATACGTAGCTGAACCGGTATTCCGAGTTCATGCGCATTCTTACAGAACAACCACAGTTTTTCTTCGTTGAAGGGACCGTGTTGACTACACACCCCAATCATGTCGTAGGGGCCTTGCTTGAGAATCTCTGCAAGTTCGTCTTTGGTCGCATCCATGGGCGCGTTACCGACGTGTAGGGTTTCTCCGTTTCGAATCCGCTCCCTTAATGTAGCGTTGTCCGGCATGATTAATGCTCTCCTTGAGATGGTGCTATATTGTTCACCGAGCTAGAAGTTTTAGGTGATGATTTTTTATGGGCAGCGACAACCGATGGCGAAAAAACTAGCGTGTAATTTTACCTGTGTTTCCTGTTTTCGTCAACCCAAATCTTCCGAGCTATCAGGGGAAACGCACCTAAAACCGCTCAATCGCTCCGGCGTTGAGACTAACCATGGCGGCTGTTTTCAACTTCATAAGTGGCTCATCTCTACAGCAACATCAGATCGAAATGTGTATAACATCAGTAGATGTTCTCATTCCTCTTAATCTCCATTAGTCGCTTGAGAGTTCAAAAATGTGGAAAAATGTTGATCCACCACCCTTTTTGGGGGTTTTCGGCTGAACTTGTACCTAATTTTTATGTAAAAAAGGACGTCAAAAATAGGTACAAAAATGTGAACGTAGGCTTTATTTCGAGGGCATGTTCACATGGTTTGATTCAACACTTTCCTTTGATAGCGCGGGTTCATCTGTGGCCAAATGTGAACAAGATGTTAACAGAAAAAAAGATCTACGCTGCTAAGGTCACTTTTGGGTGCGTGGGAAGCCAAAGCACCGACTCGTTGGAACACAGATAATCTGGGAGGCAGTGCATCACTCCTCCGCTCATCTGTTCGTTCCTTATAATACTATACACGTGTAAAGTAGTCAATGCAAAGTCAGATGCGATTCCCCTGTCCGAGCTATGGGGGTCACCGCACCTACACAGCGATCAGGGGAAACGCATCTAAATTTTCTGCATCATAAGAAAGAAAATCAGACTAAGTTTGAGACACTATTTTGGGATTCGTAGGTTGGGTTGAACGGAAATTCGTTAGTAACCGCTGATCTTGTAAGAGTTCTCGAGTGCCTATTTCGCTTGAACGCGCCAAAATTTGAGTGAAACCCAACACAGCCTACCACTATGAGACCCCCTCTGCAATTAGATGCGTTTCCCCTGCACAGCGATTGAAAATCATTGACGAGATTTTCGGTTTCACATATAATGAGAGCGGCTGCCGGCCTATCACAGCAAGCGGATTTTGGTATGTCAGAGGAATAAAGAACCGGATACGCCGCACTGAACCAAGTCTTTTATCATATAAGGTTCGTTTATGCGGACAGGACAATTCGGACAAATACTATGCTTTACGACCTACTCATCAAAGGCGGGACGCTAATTGATCCCGCACAAAGTATCCACGCGAAGAGGGACGTGGCGTTTGCCAACGGCGCGGTCGCCTGCGTAGGCGACGATTTGCCGAAGGGCGAGGCGCGCGAGGTACTGGACGTGACTGATCGAATCGTCACCCCCGGGCTGATCGATTTGCACGTCCACGTGTTCTACGGCGTTGGGCATTACGGCATCGAACCTGATCCCACCTGCCTCGCGAAAGGCGCCACAACAGTCGTCGACGCCGGTTCGGCGGGTGCGGACAATTTCACCGGTTTTCGGAAGTATGTGATTGAGGTGAGCGAGACGAGCATCTTCGCTTACCTCAACGTCTCGTCGCAGGGAATGATGACGGAGGAGATTGGCGAGTTCGAGATGCCGGAATACGCCAATGTCAGCAAAGCGTGCCAGATGATCGAGAAGCATCGCGACCTCATCTTGGGAATCAAGGCTCGGCTGACACGGCACAAGATCGCCAGTGAACGGTCGGGGCTGACACCGCTGTATCGTGCCCGGGAAGCGGCGGATGCGGCAGGTTTACCCATCATGATACATCCTCAAAACGCTTGGTGCGATTCGCTGGATGACATTCTCGCCGTTATGAAGGAACGCGATGTCTTGACTCACTGTTTTCACGACCGGGCGTGCGGCATCATGGACGAGGGCGGCAAGGTGCGAAAATCCGTCCATGAAGCCATGGAGCGGGGCGTGATATTCGATGTGGGCCACGGCGCAGGCTCGTTTTCGTGGGAAATTGCCGAGCGTGCAATGGCGCAGGGCATCGAGCCGCAAACCATCTCGTCGGATTTGCATTTCTACAACGTTAACGGTCCCGTTTATGACTTGGCGAATGTCGTCACCAAGTTCCTCCATCTCGGCATGAAGCTGGATGACGCCATAGCCAAGGTCACCTCCGTGCCGGCGGAGGTGATTTTAATGCCCGACAGGATTGGGACGTTGGCTGTCGGCGCTTGGGGAGACGCAATTGTGTCCGAATTGCGCGAGGGCGAATTTCAGCTCGCTGATTCGCGCGGGCAGGTGCGCACAGGCACGCAGAAGTTTGTGCCCGTTACCGTGGTCAAAGGCGGGCGGGTGTATCGACAGCATGATTAACAGAAATGGGGATGGGGATGAATATCAGTCAAGAAATTTACGACCAGTACTGGGAGAAGGGTTGGGTCGTCGTCGAAGGGGTGTTCGCGCCTGAGGAGGTCGAGCGCATCGCTCAACTCGCGCTTGAGGTGACGGACGACGAGATTAAACGGGGCGAATCGTCAAATTACTCCGTAGACTTCGCGGGAGATGGAAGAACCCTGCCGCGAAAACTTATTTCCCCGTTCGAGAAGGGCACTGCATTCCAAACATTCGTGCTAGATTCCCGACTTCGTGACATCATCAGAGACCTTATCGGGGTCGAGCCGTTGCTGTTCGCGGATCAGATTTTTATGAAGCCGCCGCACTTCGGTACCGCCAAACCGTACCATCAGGACAACTTTTACTTCAAATGCGACCCGGCTGATCATGTCATCACTGTTTGGGTAGCGATGGACGATGCCGATGAATCCAACGGTTGTTTACGCTATATCGAAGGGTCGCATAAGGGGCCGGTATTGCCGCATGAGGTGCCGGATCCGGAGGAAGAGTACAATTCGGTACCGCCGACGGATCTGATTGACCTGTCAAAGGAGGTGTTGGCGGAGGTGAAAAAGGGTGGCGTGGTTTTCCACCATAGCAAGATGCTGCATACGTCTCATCGCAACGAATCGGAGCGGTGGCGGCGCGGGTACGCGAGTCATTGGGCGAGCGCCGAGACGACATCGGAAATCCAGACGATCGAGAAGGGTTATTTTCGGCGGTACGATTTTTTGAAGGGATAACGACCAACGGGGCGGATAGATCAAGTGAGCGAACAGCGAGCGCGATAGGGATCCCACGGTGATAGGGAAACCCCCTTATTCCCTACGGTGTCAGTTGGGTTTCGCTTCATGAGATTCCTATCGCGCTCGCTGTTCGCTCACTTGATCCCAACCTACAAGTTAGGGAGTTTTTGTCAGGATAAGGTTGCCGAACCCATCAACCAACGTTTGATACCCCGGGTGAATCACTGTAGTGGCATCAAGTTCCTCTACGATGGCTGGACCTTCCAACACAGCCCCGGCGGAGAGGCGGTAGCGGTCATAGATTGGACATTCGACGTAACCTTCGCATTCGGCAAAATACACGGAGCGGACAACCTTTTGCGCGGTTGATAAGGAACCGTCGTCAGCGGCAATTTGACGCAGGTGGGGTTTGATGATTTTTCCGATGGCGGAGAGGCGGAGGTTTACGAACTCGACCGGTTCAGCCGACGCGCTGTAACCGTAAGCCCGGTGATGTTCACGATGGAACCGGGAGAGCACATCTTCAATCTCAGCCGCGCCCAGTTTTCCGCCGGGAAGGGGAATGGTGAGTTCGTAGCTTTGCCCAACGTAACGCATGTCAACTTGGCGGACGAAGGAAATGTCACACGGATTCATGCCCTCGCGCTCAAGGCTCGCCCGCCCATCCGCCTCAAGTTCACGGTAGGTTTTCGCCACCATTTCCGTGTTCACTTGGTCAACCCGCTGGATAAGCGTTCTGGAGTAGTCGTGCTTGAGATCCGTGACCAGCAGTCCCATGGCTGAGGTCGTGCCGGGGCTCATCGGAATGATAATCTTCGGAATTTGGACTTCGATCGCCAATCGGTTGGCATGTACCGGTCCGGCTCCGCCAAACGCCACCAAGACGAAATCTCTGGGGTCGTATCCTCGTTGCACCGAAACCAGACGCAACGCGTTGGTCATGGCGGTGTTGGCAATTTCGACGATGCCGTGTGCGGTTTCGACAACGCCCATGCCGAGCGGTTTTGCGCATTTTTCAAGTATCGCATTTCGCGCCGCCTCAACCTCCAACTCGATTTCACCGCCCAAGAAATAGCTCGGATTTAGGCGTCCCAACACCAGATTGGCATCCGTAATCGTAGGTTCTTCTCCACCCTTGCCGTAACAGACAGGACCGGGGTCGGCTCCGGCGCTTCGGGGACCGACACGCAGTATTCCGCCCGAATCCACCCATGCAATCGACCCGCCCCCGGCGCCAATTTCCACGAGATCAAGTACCGGCGTGCGAATCGGATAGCCTGCACCGCGGGAGGCGCCAACGCCGGACTGCGCCGCCGTGCCAACCTCATATTCTTTGGTCACGCGCGGCGTACCGTTTTGAATAAGCCCCGCCTTTGCCGTGGTTCCACCCATGTCAAAGGAGATAACGTCAGGGTTTCCCAAGGCTGTACCAAGGTAAGTCGCGGCGATTACGCCCGCCGCGGGACCGGACTCGACCATGAAGACGGGTTTTTCGCTCGCCGAGGCGAAGGTGAACACCCCACCGCTGCTCTGCATGACGAGCAACTCTGCCGCGATCCCTTTCTCTAGCAGTCGATCCTCAATGCGCCGGAGATAATTGGCGACGATGGGACGGATACAGGCGTTAATCACGGTGGTACTCGCTCTAAAATATTCTCGAAACTCCGGGGCGACTTCCGAGGAGAGGGAAACGATGGCATCGGGAAAAACTTCATGTAGAATCGCACCCGCACGTTTTTCATGGGCTGGGTTGATGTAGGAATGAAGGAAGCAGACGGCGACGGCTGTCACGTTCTCGCGCTTGAGTTGCTGCACCGCCTCCACGAGCGCGTTTTCATCAAGGGGCGTTAGCACACTCCCTTGAGCGTCGAGGCGCTCCGGTACCCCGAAACATAGGTACCGCGGCACGAGCGGGCGGGGTTTCTCGAAATGTAAATCGTAGAGTGTCGGTCGAATCTGGCGCTGAATCTCAAGCAGATCGCGAAAACCATCGGTTGTAATGAATCCCGTCGGAGCGACTTTTTTTTCAATGATGGCATTGGTTGCCACGGTGGTGCCGTGTACCAGGTATTCGACCTCATCAGGGGACACCGATGCCTCGTCTAGCATTCGGTCGGTGGCGTGAATGAAGCCGACCGACGGATCTTCCGGTGTAGAAGGCACCTTGCCGGTGCGAATTTCCCCGGTATTTTCGTCGATTAGTGTTGCGTCGGTGAACGTTCCGCCGATGTCGATTCCAAGGCGATACCTTGAGGTCATACGTTTTGCCTTTTTGTCACGGGCTCATTATTCGCGCCGGAATACGGAAACCGTGTACCCCTTAGGAGGGATCAAGCGAGTGGATAGCGAGTGAATAGCGAGCGCGATAGAGATCCCATAGAGATCCCTTCCGATTCTCGACGATGGGTCGTGATTAGGCGCATCGCGATTCGGAGATCGCTCCTACAGGTTCAGGTGCTTAACTGCGTAAGCCCTTAAGTATTAGTTTCTTGTTCAGCGAATCACGTAGGTTAATCAATGTTCTGGCGTAGTTTTGCGGTCTCTTCCATGTCAACGGCCCACGTGCCCGCGTTGATGGCGACTCGATAGATATCTCTCGCTCTCTCCAAACTGACTTTTCCATCTCTTACATCGTGCAGCACCGATAGTGGATGGCGTTCCCCCGGCGGATTGTAACCGCCGCCGCCGCACGTGCGATAGCTGACGACATCACCGGGTTTGAGATGAACCGTCACCTTGGAACCGAGCTTGGCCGCCTCGGCGTCGGGATTCAACACGTACCTCGCCACCTCTCCATCCTCCCCGCCGAACAACCCCCAGGGTCCCCATCGATCTCGGTCCGCCAGAATGGTAAACGCCACCTCATGATCGAATAGGTAATCGCGACGCAACCCGAGTCCGCCGCGGTATTCGCCCGCTCCTTCCGAATTCTCCACCAGTTCATACCGAAGGATGCGCACCGGATAGTTGATTTCGGTCTCCTCGACCGGTGCATTCTCGGTATTTTGGCTGTGCGCCTGCACGGCATCGGGCCCATCGCTGGTGGCACGACCGCCGTATCCGCCCGCCATCGTTTCGTAATAGGCGTAAAGTTCGCCGGAACGGGGGTCGGTGCCTCCAAACCCGAGTTGAGCCATCATGGCTTTGGTGCCAGCCGGGACACGCTCCGGGAGAACGTGCGCCAACGCCTTGAGAAGTATATCGCTAACCCGCATTTGCGTCTCCCATCCGCCGACCACGGGGCCTGGCGGCGCACAGTTGACGACCGTTCCCGGCGGCGCAATCATGCGCACCAAGCGGTAGAAACCCGCATTGACCGGGATATCGGGATCGATGAGAGCTTTCAGAACATACGCACACGCCGCGAAGGTCTGGGCATGGGTCGAATTCACGGGCGCTCTCCGTTGCCGATCGCAGCCGGTCAAGTCAAAAAGAACTCCATCAGCATCAATGACCATCTTTCCCGCGAGGTAGACCGGTTTATCGGTAAACCCGTCGTTGTCGACATATCCGTCGGCAGAAAAACTGCCTTGGGGAAGCGTGGAGATTTCAGCGCGCGTGCGTCGCTCGGTGTAATCGAGAAGTTCGTTGATGTAATGAGCGACAGTATCAGCCCCTTTTTGGTCAAGGAGCGCTACAATCCGGCGAATACCGGTGTTGTTTGCAGCGATCTGCGCCCGGAAATCACCCGCGGTTTCGCGTTTTGAACGAATCTGTTCCAGCACTAATCGAAAGACATCATCGACAATCTCTCCGTGATTCACCAGTTTTACCGGCGGAATGATAATGCCTTCCTGAAAGACCTCGCGAAAGGCGCCGATGCTGGCTGGCGCTCCGCCACCGACATCAACGTGATGCGCGAGGCTGGCGACGTAACCGAAAAGTTCGTCTTGGTGATACACGGGCGACATGAGGGTGATGTCGTTGAGGTGAACACCTCCCAAATAGGGATGGTTCGACAGGATAGCGTCACCGGGACCGAGGTTTTCGACACCGTATTCGCGGATAGCTCTGGGAACAAATTCAGCTAGCGAGCCGAGGTGGGAGGGTTGGGCGAAGGCTTGCGCGACGGCTTGCAAGTCTCGGTCAAAAAAGGCGCATGAGAAATCGGCGCGGGTTTTGATGTTGGTCGAATAAGCGCTGCGGCGGAGAGCAACCGTCATCTCCTCTGTTGCTTCAAGGAGGGCGTTGCGTATGACTTCAAATTGTATCGGATCGAATTTTATTTCCGGAGATGGCAAGTGAGGACCTCTGATACGGCGCAGGTGCGGAAATTCTCAAGAATTGTACGGTTATTTGAGGCGATTTTGCGATGGCGATTATTCGCAGGTACGCGATGATAATCATAGCATAACTTCCTCAAAACTTAAACTCAAAATGCACAGGAGCCGTCCCCTAAACGAAGGGACGATTGGCTGGATGATTGTACGCGGTTACAATGGTGGGCAGGGGATCTCTATCGCCTTCGTTATCCGCTCAGTTGATCCCACACTACAACTCAAAATGCGCACGGTCACACGGTGTTAGAAGATTAGCCAAATTGGGTGTGCAATCAAGGATTTCGCTTGACCGAGATGTCGAAGAATGCTATAGTGATTTCTTGGTTGAACTCACTCCATAAGCGGATTGAACGCAATAAAGATGCGGGTTCGACCATCGATCCGAGGCACATTTAGAGGGAGATGAATGCACGTCGGCACACAGCAGTTTAACACATCGGATAAAGATCTAGAATATTTGGCAAGACACGGTGTGTTCAACAAGAATGAGAACTTCATCACCTTCCATCGCGCCTATGGCTGGAATGTGGTGGAACTGGTAGAGAAAAAGGAGAGGTGCGCCAGTTTCGGGATTGACATGGAGATGGTTCGTTTGCCTACCTCGCTGCTGAATGTGAATGGAGGTGAAATACCCAACTTCATGCTCGGCAATTATGAGGAGGGGGACAAGGAGATCGATCTCGTCTGTAACATGGTCCGGCAAGCGGCTGAGGCGGGTATTCCCGCGGTCAAATACATGCTTTGCGAAATGGAACACCAACGTACCGAAAGCGACCCTCCCGGACGCGGCGGATCCATCTATAGCACGTGGGATTTGGAAAAAGCCAAAGACCGTGAACCGAGATTCGAGACGCCGGTCACCGCCGAGATGAACTGGGAACGTGTAACGTATTTCCTTGAACGGGTGATCCCGGTAGCTACGGAATGCAAAGTCCGGCTAGCTTGCCATCCCTGCGATCCGTGGCTGCCGCCCGGTCACCGCGGCGTGGACCGGGTGCTCGGCGGCGCCGACGGTTTCAAGCGCTTTATAGAGATCTGTCCGAGCCCCTACCACGGTGTCAACCTGTGCCTCGGCTGCATGGCGGAGAGCGTGGAAGACCCCAGAACCGAAGTGCCCGAGATTATCCGTTACTTCGGGAGCCGCAAGAAGATTTTTCTTTGCCACTTTCGGAATATCGTCGGCGGACGCAACAAATTCCAAGAGGTGTGGCCCGATGAAGGAGCGATGAACATGCACCGCAACATGCAGGCACTGAAAGAGGTCGGCTACGAACACATGGTTGTACCGGATCACGCCCCGGGGCATAAAGATCCGGAGAGCGGGCGTCAAGCGTTTGCTTACGAGTTCGGTTACATCAAGGCGATGATTCAGGCGGTTATGGATGAGAAGGAGGCGTGATGATGTGCTGGATTGCCTAGCTTATTACGGTTATGCGTATTGAATAATGTGTAGTTGATTTTCTTACGTATTACGCATTACGGCATCTTTTTCTATGCAACTGGTCAATTTGTGTAAGTCTTAAGGAATAGTATATGAGAGAAAGCAAGACGTTGAGGAAGTTTCGGGAGGGTAGGTGTGCCCGTGTGTGCGGTCTCGGGCACTACATCCCGTTTTACGTGCGCCATGCGGCGTATGTCGGTTACGATCTTATCTGGCTGGATCTGGAGCACCGGGCAATGTCGGAGCGCGAGGTCCAGAGTTTGTTGACGCTATGCCACTACAACGATATTGATTGTATGGTACGGCCTCCCACACGGGAACATTCGCGTCTCTACCGCTACATTGAAGACGGGGCGACAGGTGTGATGATGCCCCTGATTTCGGATGCGGCGACCGCTCAGCGTGTTGTGGATGCCGTGAAATTTCCACCGTTGGGCAATCGCGGGTTGGATGGCGCAGGTCTGGATTCCGACTTTGCTATTGATGCTTTTCGCCCAAACAGCACCTACATCGATGACATCAACCGCGAAACCTTCGTCGTCGTGCAGATTGAAACGCTTGACGCACTTGAGAACGTGGATGAGATCGCATCCGTGCCGGGAATCGACGCATTTTTCGTGGGGCCCGGCGATCTCGGACTGCGTTTGGGTCAGGTTGAAGACGTCCAGTCAGCGCTTGACGAAGCGATTGGTCGGATAGCCGAAGTGGCTCGCAGGCGGGAAATCGCTTGGGGCATCCCCGCCGGCACACCGGAGGAGATAACGAAACTTCGTGGAATGGGGGCGCAGTTGTTGGCGTATCGCGGCGATTTCGAATTGACGAATGTCCTAAAGGACAGCATCCGAGAGTTTGATAAAGCATTGGGTGAAACCGAATGAATACCTATCGAGTTGCGATTTTGGGCTGCCGTGGACGCGGCACGGCGGCTGCCCGCGCGTACCATGCCCACCCGCGTACCCAAGTCGTCGCGTTGTGCGACCTGGTTCAGGAACGAATGGACACGCTCGGTGACGAACTTGGGGTAACCACGCACTTTTCCGACCTAGATGAGATGATTCGCCAGACCGCACCGGACATCGTGGCAATACCGACGGGAACCGAATTTCACTACGATCTCTCTATACGTGTACTGGAACACGGCGTTCACATAGATGTTGAAAAGCCGATGTGTGTCGACCTTGAGCAAGCGGACGCGGTAGTGGCGAAAGCGACAGAAAAAGGGGTACGCATAGCCGTCCATCATCAGGGGCGAGTAGGCGCCTATATGCGGGCAACCCACAAAGCGTTTACCGAGGGCCGCATTGGTGAATTGTGCTATATCAACAGCCGCGGCAAAGTTTACTACGGCGGTTACGGATTGATGAATATCGGCACACACCAACTTAACGATATGATGAAGTTCGCAGGTCGCTGCCGCAGTGTCTCCGCAACGGCATTAACCGGCGACCATCTCATCACGCCCGACGATGTGGTTCCTTCACCGAACGGCATGGGAACGATTGCCGGAGAACGCATCACGGCGACGTTGCATTTCGACAACAACGTCACGGCAAACTTGCTGCAGCACCGCCTCCCTACAACTACATCTACCATGATGGAGATTGTCGGGACCGAAGGGCGATTGTTGGGGAAGACCGGTCTTCTCATCATAGGGGGAGCGTGGGAGCTGACGCAATCGTTTGAACCTGACGGTTGGGAAGCATTGGAGCCGCTCTATCCGGAGCATTATGACCGGACCAGCCCCGCATCCATTGATGATTACTGGTATGTCGAAGAGTACGTCAACGCATTGGACGAAAACCGCGACCACGAATGCAGCGGTACAGAGGGACAGCACAATGTTGAGATTATGATGGGGATCTTCGAATCGGCGGCGTACGGCAATCGTGTGGATTTACCGCAGCAGAATCGGGAACACCCGCTGCTGCGTTGGCGGCGGGAAAATGGATTGCCTCCTCCGGCGGAGATGCCCAGAGCGTACGATGAGTGGTTGAGGGCGGAAGATCGACGGATTGGGAGGAACCAATAGTGACAGCAGCGCAATAGCGAACCGTGGTTCCCAATTGCTCAAGATTCAAAGCGATGTGGAATAGCCATATTAAGTTAAAGAGATTTCCCAATGTGAAGTCGTATAATCCATGAGGTAGAGATGGAAGAGAAGATGAAGATTCTAATCACCGGCGCGGCGGGAGAGATTGGCTCGGTGCTCGTGAAGGGAATGAAGGACAGGTACGCCATTCGCGGTTTGGACCGCCAACTGATGCCCGATCTTGAGAACACCATCATCGGTGATGTCGCCGACTTTGACACGATGCTCGAAGCGACCCAAGATATGGATGCGGTTATCCATCTTACCGGCATCGACCACGAATGGGAAGGCGTGCTCCAGAGCAATCTCATCGGTACTTACAATATGTTCGAGGCATCGGTGCGGAACGGCGTACGACGTGTCGCTTATGCAAGCCGGGCGGGTGTGCTCGGACCATCGTACACGAAGGTGCGTCGTACGGTTGACATGATGCCCTGCCCGGTTGGACATTACACGGTGAGCAAGGTGTTCGGCGAGGCGATGGGATATTCGTATTCGAGTCAGTACGACATCGGATTTGTGGGGGTGCGGATTGGCAATTTCAGAGCCAGCAGACCAAAGCCCGAACATCCTCATCATCTCGGTCACGGCGATGCGGTGCGCGTGTTTGAGCGCGCCATCATCCATCCCGACGTGAAGTATGAGATTGTGTTCGGGGTTTCGGACAGCAACTGGCCGATGTATGATCTGGATCATGGGCGTTTGGTGATTGGGTATTATCCGAGAGATTGGTATGAGCATGAGGAATCAATCTAAGCAAATCATCCAATTGACTGGTGGAACACGTCAAACACTGGAGTTGCAGCATTGATTGTCTGAATCACGGATTACGCAGATTACGCGGATTGAAAGCATAGCGCTCTGTGTTAAATTTGATCTGTAAACGCTTATATTCTGCGAAAACCCAAACGACCGAACTGTGTCTCATGGTTCATTAGGAATCTATGCAAAGGATTCACAATCTATTCACATTGGAAATCAGACGGAAACTGTTGACAAATCATAACTAATTTAACAATTTAGCAAACAGAAAAGAACACACGAGGATTACGAGACAAAAACGCTCAGAAGTTGGCTTAGTTGGAAAAAATGCCCTAGATGACAGAGGGAAGTTAAAATGGCAGAATTCTTTAGATTCAGAAGCATAAAATCCTTATTAGAGGGATACAAAGAACTTGAAAAACAAATAATCTATTTTGCTAGTCCAGACGAACTGAATGACCCTATGGAAGGATTCCGAGATCTTGTGTGGAGCGGGGACAAAATCGTCTGGACTAACTTTTTTAGACATTACGTTTATTGCCTACACCGGACGTTTTTACGCTTCAGATTAAGCGCGGGCGACAAACAGTTAGATTCAGATTCCATCCCAATCTTTGGTCCCTGGGATGAATTTGTAACCTCTCAAGATAAGGATTTATTTGATGACATTTGGACCCGGTTTCTCAATGTTCCGAAAATGCAGGACATTATTGAGGCAATAGCTAACACTAGGCACAAAATCAGAAGTGGAGAAATTGTACACTATCTCCGTGTTGTTCACTGGGTTATCCTTGGAGAAATACTAAAATCACACATTGCGCATGGTTTCATGTCGGAATCCAAAATGCCCCAACTGGCTGAAGAACTGAGTGATTCATCAATGATTGAACGGCTTCTTCTCTCAATAACAGTCACTCAAGGAGTCGAAGACAAGGAACTCGCTGAAGACGCGTTATTGCGCCTTGAAAGAGATTATAATAATATTGAAAGCATTCTACGGCAAGACAACAATCGTGCAATTTCTAGAGGGATATTAGAGAGGAATAACCAATTTGTGAAATTTGATTTTGTCAAAGCGTATGTAGAAAAACTTGAAGGGTTGCTTTGGCCAAAGTGGTACGCCGCGTGTTTTATGAAGAGTTACCACAACTCATCCGTATGGGGAAATTATGGGGATAACCACAAAGGCGTATGTTTAATTTTTGAAGCGGAAGAAACTGATAAATTGAAACATTTGAAGTTGCGTCAATTAGCAAGTGAGAACGTCAAGTCAATACCTTTCCATGAGGTTCGATACGAAGACAAGGCAGGAGAGGTTGACTTCTTTCGGTCCATTTGCAGGCTCCCGGTAGCTGATGTCAAGAGAACATGGTACACCGACCAAGAAGGAAATATCTCTGAATGTGCCTCCCATATCAGACCTGACGGTGATGAAGATGCTTGGCGAAAAAATCATTGGGCTAGTTTTTTACGTGGCAACACCACCAAAACTAAAGACTGGAAATATGAGCAGGAATATCGCTTAATGTTAGATGATGGCTGGAGCCAGTTTGAAGGTGAAGAGGATCGTAAACTGCGCTACGATTTCAAATCGTTAAAAGGAATTATTTTTGGCATCAAGACATCTGACGAACATAAACAGCAAATCATCAAAATTGTTGAAGAAAAGTGTAGGAAAAACAATCGCACTGATTTCAAGTTTTTTCAAGCTTACTACTCGCACAAGGACGGTGGCATTCGCAAAGATGAAGTCCCATCGCCGTTTCGATTGAATCTGTCATCTGGTGCCTCTGCAAAAGTACTCGACGCCGAGTATAGAATTCACCAAGGGAATCTACTGCTTAAGTTGAAGAGTACAGATGAGGCTGTAAAAGCCTACACGCGTGCTATAGAATTGTATCCAGATTATGTTGAAGCTTATTTCAGACGCGGAGTAGCTTATAATGTCAGAGGTGAGTCTGCTCTTGCCATTAAGGATCTTACCACGGCGATAGAACTGAAACCAGGACTTGTATTGGCATATTATCATCGCGGCCATGCGTATATTCACACAAACGATCATGATCTTGCCATTGATGATTATACTTTAGCGACACAACTAAACCCCAGTTTTGCAGAGGGATATCTCAGTCGTGCCGTGCTATACACTAAAAAAGGTAAGTTTGATGGTGCCATTGAAGACTATACCAAAGCGATACAGATGAAACTAGATTTTGCGGAAGCCTATTTTGGCCGTGGTGTGGTTTATGATTTGAGAGGCGAATTTTCCCCTGCCATTGAAGATTTTACCCTCGTAATACAACTGAAACCAGATTTTGCTGAGGCCTATTGCAGTCGCGGTTCCATCTACGTCAAAAAGGGCGATACTGACCGTGCCATGGAGGATTTTAATACAGCAATAGAACTCAAACCCGATTACGCCGAAGCTTACTGCAGTCGCGGCAATGCCTACCACCGCAATGGCGAAATCGATTGTGCCGTCGCAAACTACGACAAAGCGATTGAACTCGAACCCGACTATATCAACGCCCATTACAATCGGGGAACCGCTTACGTTAACAAGGCTGATTTTGATCTTGCCATTCTAGACTACAATAGAGTAATAGGACTGAAACCCGATTCTGCTGATGCCCATTTTGGTCGAGGAGTGGCGTACTTCGAAAAAGGCAGTTATAATCAGGCCATTGAAGACTTTAATAAAGTGATAGAACTTAAACCGGATTCCACCGACATATTTAGCAATCGCGGCGTGGCTTATTACTTAAAAGGTGAATATGGTCGCGCTATCGAAGACTATGACAAAGTGATAGAATTGAAACCCTATGATGCCGATGCCTATAACAATCGCGGGGCGGCTTACAGTAAGAAGGGTGAACCAGAAGGCTTGTCAAGGTTGGCTCCTGCCGTGGTGTGTGCCATCAAAGACTATAACGCGGCAATAGGGCTGAATCCCGAATTTGCGCTTGCATATTTTAACCGTGGCGAGGCATGGTTGCGCCTAGGAGAATGGGAAAAAGCTAAATCGGATCTGGTAATTGCAAAACAAAAAGGGATAAATCTCATAAGCGCATTTCACGATGAATACAAAAGCGTACCGGATTTCGAGGAAAGAAATGGGGTGAATCTACCGGAAGACATCGCCGAAATGTTGACACATTCGCAGCGTTGAATATAGGCACACTTACAGAAGAAATGGAAACTGAAGCTGAAGGGCATTCAAAAGAGGTGAAACAGTGGCTCGAATTGTCGTCAATCCTGAGATTCTCGCAGGAAAACCGATTATTGAAGGAACCCGTCTCAGTGTAGAGCACGTGTTGGGGTTGCTCAACAGCGGTATGTCTCACGCGGAGATCGTTGAAGACTACCCGGAATTGAACGAAGAATGCCTCCAGGCAGTGCGAGCGTTCGATTCGTCACGTACAGCCAATTCTGGGCGCGCGGCTACTTCGCGGGCGATTCGCAATCGAGTAGTAATCAATCTTCCAACGATTCGTGACAACGTGCGCAATGTTACCCCCGCTCGTAGCTGATTTGGACATCGCAGTTGCAGTGATTCGGTTCTTGCGGAACGAAGGTGTTGATGTAGTGTCTGTGCGCGAAGAAAATTGGTACAATTATGAAGATCGAGACATCCTACGGGAAGCGCATGAGATGAACCGATTTGTGTTGACACACGATTCTGATTACGGAGAGCTAGTAATCCATCAAGGTGAAAACACTTGCGGAATCATCTACATGCGTTCAGGAAGTCGTCAGTCCAAGGAAGTGATTGTGGCTTGCAAAACCTTCTCAGCACAGAAATTGATTGGACACGACGACAGATTGTTGTCTGCGAACCTGACAAACCGCCACGGATACATTTGATAGACATTTAGCCGAGAACTACCTTGTCAAAGCAGCGGAAACACTCGTCATAATTTAACGCTAGAGTAAAAAGCAGATGAATAAGCCACTAAAGGTGTTCATAACTTATTCACATAAGAATCGTAGAGCAAAGAACAGACTGATAACGTACCTTGATGTAATGAGGCAAGGGGGCTTAATAGACATCTGGCACGATAATGAGATTCTGGCTGGCGATACGTGGAAGAAGGAAATTTTCTCCACAAACCTCCCTAAGTCGGATTTGCTGCTCTACCTCGTCTCCGCCGATAGCCTTGCCTCTGCAAACTGCAATAAGGAATTGGCAAAAGTATTAACAAAAAAAAATATCAGAGTCATCTTCATCATACTTGAGAATTGTGACTGGAAAAATCATAATTTAAAAAGTACTAAGGCTCTGTCTGCCGAGGGCTTACACCCTAACACATGGGAACCTCAGATACTCGGTGACATCCAAGTTCTCCCTGCCGAAGGCAAACCTGTCAACGAATGGAATCCTAGGAGCAAAGGTTGGCAAAACGTGGTTGATGGCACCAGGGCAGTGATTCAAAAAATGCTGGATCGGGAGGATCCGGAACCCAAGATGTCTGAACAAGAGTTACTCGCTGATTCGGCGTTCCATCAAGGTAATTTCTTGCTAAGGCTTGGGCAAATAGACGGGGCTATAGAAGCTTACTCACTAGCGGTTGAACTTAACCCGCGCGATGCCGACGCATACAATAACCGTGGGATTGCGCATGACAGCAAAAGTGAGTATGGCCTTGCCATCAAGGACTTTAATCAAGCGATGAAACTTAATCCTCGTGATGCCGCCATCTATAACAATCGCGGCACCGTTTACGTTGATACTGACGAGGTTGACCTTGCCATCAAGGACTTTAACGCCGCGATACGACTTAAACCCAATGAGGACAAGTCTTACAACAACCGAGGGATTGCCTACCACAAACAGGGCGATTACAATCTGGCTATTAAGGACTTTAATCATGCAATACGACTTAAACCTGATGATGCCAGTGCCTACTATAATCGAGGCAATGCCTATTGTGATAGAGGCGATTATGACCAAGCTATAAAAGACTTTAACACTGCAATTAAACACGAACCGGATTTTGCCATGGTTTATAATAATCGCGGAATAGTCTACAACAATAAGCACGACATCAATAAGGCAATTAAAGACTTCACCAAGGCGATAGATCGAAATTCCGACTCTTTCATAGCCTATAACAATCGTGGTAACGCTTACAGCGATAAGGAGGAATACGACCTAGCAATCGAAGATTTTAAAGCAGCAATACGGTTAAACCCGACCCTTGCCGAACCATACAATAATCGCGGCGGTGCATACTACAAGAAAGAAAATTATGACCGTGCTATTAAAGACTTTAACATGGCGATTGAACTCAAACCGGATTATGCCAATGCCTATAACAATCGAGGGGTTGCTTACCGTGACCATTGTGCAATCAAGCGCGCCATTGACGACTTTAACACAGCCATACGATTGACACCAAAGGACGCCACTCCTTATAACAATCGAGGTATCGCCTACCACAAAATGAACGAGGCAAATCGAGCCTTCGAAGACTTCAACAAAGCAATACAACTCAATCCCAATTATGCGGATGCATATAATAGTCGAGGCATTGCTTACGACAAGAAAGGAGAGATTGACCTAGCCATCAGAGACTATAACAAGGCGCTACAACATAATCCCAAAGCCCCTGAACCCTACACCAATCGCGGAATTGTTTACAGTAAAAGAGGCGAGCATGATCGCGCAATTGAAGACTTTAACAAGGCAATAGCACGTAAACGAAACTACGCCATCGCTTATAGCAATCGCGGAGGTACTTACCGCCTCAAAGGCGACTACGAGAAAGCTATAGAAGACTGTAACAAAGCCATAGAACTAGATCCGGACTTCGCCGGTGCCTACATCAATCGTGGTATTGTTTATCGCAACATAGGTGAGTATGACCTTGCAATAAAAGACTATGAAATGGCATTAAAATTGAAAGCGAATCTAATTGAAGTCTATGTCAATCGCGGCGCTGCCTACATTGACAAGGGTGATTATGACCGCGCAATTGAAGACCTCAACAAGGCGATCAAACTCAAACCACGTCTTGCCGTAGCCTACAACAATAGAGGAATTGCTTATTACAAAAAAGGCGAGTACAATCGCGCAATTGAAGACTACAACCTCGCGATAGAACGAGGTTATACCGACGCCTACTACAACCGCGCTGAAACTTGGTTACACCTAAGAGAATGGGAAAAAGCCAAAGAAGACTTGGTTACTGCCAAGAAGCAAGGCGTGGATATTGTTGCGGCATTTCGCAACGAATATAAAAACATTGCTGCCTTTGAGAGGGCAAACCAAGTCAAGTTGCCGGAAGATATCGCGGAATTGCTTCGTCACGGTTTCAGGAACCGCTTCCCCAAGAAAGAAAAAGTTTTGACTGCCGATGGGGAGCCTCTTGACTCTCCAGAGGTGTATAACCTGATGAATAAACTTCGCGGTGCTGGTACGCCATTGGGAGAATACATCAAGACGCAGCCCTTTTTCGGTATCAAAACATCTCCAACTGATGCGTTTGTAGTAGACCGCAAAACGCGGGATAAATTGATTGCGGAACACTCTTCGTCCGAAGATATTCTGAAGCCGTTTTTGCATGGCCGGGACATAAGACGTTGGCAAGTGGAACCACCGGAGCAGTGGTTAATCTTTGCCTACCATGGTATAGAGATAAACGCCTATCCCGCTATCCGTAACTACTTAGAAAAACGCCGGGATTCTCTTACCAAGAGAAAAGGCAAAGGTGGCTGGTATGAACTCCAAGCGTCAATTGAGGAGATTGAGCGCTATGAGGAACCGAAGCTGGTCTGCCCGAACCTCTATTACACACAAACCTTCGCGGTTGAGACTGAGGGTTACTACTGTGGTTCCACGTGCTTCATCATTCCCACTGAGGAAACGTGGCTGTGCGGTTTGCTCAATACGCGCACCGTGGAGTGGTACTATTCGCATATTTCTGACCAGTTGGGTCCCGGAGAACTTCAAGCGCGCAGCAGCTTTATGAAGCAAATTCCTGTTCCCAATCTTAATGTAGCACAGAAAGACTTGATTCGCAAGATTGTTGAGTACCTCATCTATCTCCAGAACCAACCGACAACCAGCGGCAAGGATTTATCTCACGCTCGCGATTTCTTGATGCTCAAATATTTTGAGCGTATAATCAACGGTCTGGTTTATGAGTTTTATATGCCCGACGTTCTTCAAGGTGGTAACAGAGATCTTTTCAAACATCTGATGACAGAGCAGTTGTCGGAAATTAAAGAGATTCATGGAGATAAGATGCTTGCATTCCGCGCTCTATATGAGCGCTTATACCATAAAGAACATCCGGTTCGGGTGAATCTTTTTTTTCAGGATAGTTTGAGGGAAATTCGTATCATTGAGGACAAGTGGTGAGAATCACCAAAATCAAGACAAAAAACTTCAGAGCCTTCCGTGGAAACTTGGAGATTGACCTTCACAAGGCGGGGAAAAACCTTCTGGTCTACGGTGAGAATGGGAGCGGAAAATCGTCGCTGTATCTAGCATTAAAGTCGTTCCTTGAATCCAGTGAGGATTCCTCGACTCAATTTAAAACTCACCAGAACATCTTCCGTAAGGATGATGGATACACTAAGCTCCATCTTCGGGTGGACTCAGTATCAAATGAGTGTATCTACAAATGGTCGCGAACTGTTAGAGAAACGGTGAACCAACGGATTATTGATGCATCAAAGGCAAAGGGCTTCCTAGACTACAGGACCCTTCAGAATACTCATAATGTCAATCAGGATGAAGAGGACGTGAATGTCTTCGTGCTACTGATTGACAATCTCTTAGCTAATGCTATTGGTGACAAATCCAATCGAAGTCTCGCCGACGACTGGAATGACCTACGAAAAGCCCCACGTCCTCGTCGAAACGCAACCACACAGATTGCAGAACTTGAAGAGCAAGTTGAATCGTTCAATAATGAGTTGACCGGTAAGTTAGCGGAACTACAGACTTTGACATTTGAAATCCTCAACGAGTTCGGCTACAATATTATTCTGGACCTGGGCTTTGATAAGATTAAATACAACCGTCACGACAAGAAACTAGATAATCAGCAGATTTCACTAAAGGTCAAATTTTTTGACAGAGATCTCGACACGTATCACAATTTCTTGAACGAAGCGAAACTGTCTGCCATCGCTCTATCCATCTATTTCGCAGGGTTCTTACTCCAGCCGGACAGCGAGTTGAAGATTCTCGCGCTTGATGATGTGTTGATTGGCTTGGACATGTCAAATCGTTTCCCGGTACTTGACATTCTGAGGAAGTATTTCTCAGAGTACCAGATTTTTCTGATGACTTACGATAAGGCGTGGTATGAGATTGTCAAACAGTGGGCCTCCGCGAATGGGCAATGGAAAGCCGTTGAATTCTATTTCGCACAAACAGACAAATTTGAAATGCCGGTCTATGTGGAAAATAAGGCGTATCTTGAGAAGGCACAGGAACATCTTGATGCCTGCGATTACAAAGCTTGTGCAATTTACATCCGCACGGCTTTTGAAACAATAATAAAAAAGTATTGTGAGGATGAACGTCTCCCGGTCCGGTATCGCAGCGACCCGAAGAAATTGGACAGTCAGGATTTCTGGGATTCCATCAAAATCAAAAACAGGGTCACTTGCAAACTAAAACGAACTTTCATTCAAAAAATCGAGTTGTGTCGAAGTATTGTCCTCAATCCTCTCAGTCACGCTACAGTTGTAAACGTACCTAAACAGGAGTTGGAGGATGCCATGAAAGCAGTGGAGGAACTTCAATGCGAACTCGACGCGTGATGGTTAATGTCCTAGATTATCGGAAAGATAGAAGCTGAATTGTTGGGTTTCACTAGAATCTCTATCACCCTTCTTATTCAGTCGCTTGATTGTTCAACCCAACTTACATACAGGTTTAATATAGACCTACTGATTTGCCAATCCATCAGGAGCGACCATGGCCGTTCCGTCGAAATAATCTCAATACGGGAGGTTTACTCTTGACACTCGCTCATGGTTGACAACCCACCCGAACCTAAGATAGCAGAAAAGTCAGTCCAATTCAGAATTCAACTTGGATTCGCTCTAAAAGCGTCTCGTAAAGTCAACGGAGAAAGGGGAAAAGATGAAAGTTGTCGATGTCGAACGTACTGTTGTTGATGTACCGTTTACGCCAAGACAGCACCAAATCACCTTTGAAAGCGTATCACCGGTGTACAACTGGTCTGTCTTGGAACTGTGCAAAGTGACCACGGATACCGGGCATGTCGGGTGGGGCGAGACGGTTATTCACTACACCTATGGGCGGGTCACCGACGAAAGTGTAGATCGCGTCCTGGGAGAAAGCCCCGCAAAATTGATGAACGACGATTCTCTTGGCGCAGGTTTGCAGATGGCGCTATTCGACGTGGTGGGAAAGATTCTGGAGGTACCGGTCTACGAACTACTTGGGACGAAGGTGAGGGATGCGGCGCCAATTTCGTGGTGGTCGATCGACGCCTCGCCGGAAAACTGGGCGGCGGAAGCCAAAGATGCCGTGGAAAGCGGTTACACCAGTTTCAAGAACAAACCGCGCCCGTGGTGGGACATCGTCGAACAGGTTGATGCGATTTCCAAGGTTGTGCCGGCGGACTTCAAACTCGATCTGGATCCAAACGGCTCCTTCCAAGATGCATCAACCGCCATTCCCATTTTGCAGAAATTGGAGAAATACGACAACGTGGCGATTTTTGAATCGCCGATTCCGCAAGAAAATGTAGAAGGCAATAAGCGAATTCACGAGGCGATAGACCGCCCGATTGCGATGCACTTCGGTTCACCGCCTTACGTGGTCAATATTCGCGAGTCCGTTTGCGACGGATACGTCATCGGAGGTGGAAAGTCCACGGTGGTTCGTCAAGGGTCGCTTAGCGCAGAGGCGGATCTTCCCTTCTGGCTTCAGATTGTGGGAAACGGATTGACGACAACGTGGGCGGGTCACCTAGGCGCGGTACTCACCCACGCTACTTGGCCCGCGATTACCTGCATTAATCTGTATAGCCACCATCTGCTGAAGAAGCCTATCGAAGTCGTTGACGGCTGCCATAAAGTTCCGGATACTCCCGGCTTAGGCGTTGAAGTCGATGAAGATGCCATCGAAAAATACCGCATGCCGGACGAAAAACTTGACGCGGACGGGCTTTTCATGCATCCGCCACCGCGGATTATCAAGACCGTAGTATATCCCGATGGTGGTTGTATCCATATGGAAGGCGATCGGCTGAGTTATTTCAAACGGGGCAACGCGGAAGCGCAGGTGGAAGGTACGCGCCTAGAAGTATGGTACGACGATGGTTCAACCGAATGGGCGGATCTGTTCCAGCGCGTGCAGAGGAACCCGGAACCGGGGCGCTGGCAGGGCGCTAGGCACGACTTTATACATTTAATCGGTACAATGGACGGCGCCAATAAGTGCTGAAGAAAATAAGTAAGTTTTGATTGCCTGGTTTTTTGGTTGACCTGTGAAAAATTTGCCGGCAGTTTCCGACACCACGCAATCTAACGCGTCGTTAGCGTTTTCAAAGACTGGTGCGCAATGTGCACCCCACAACAGTGTTACGTGTCCAACGAGGCAAAAGCATAAACAAAGCCGTCGCAGCCACCAACCCAAAGCCCGTTACCGGAAACGGCCGGGGGCGCAGCCAAGGGAATCCTGAGATTGTGTTCCCACACACAGGTTCCCGTGGCTGTGTCTAGGGCATAGAGATAACCGTTTGCCGCCGCAACGTAGACGTAGTTTCCAGCCACAACCGGTGATGCAAGCGTGACACCACCTTCACGCGCATAAGGGGTAAAATACGGTGCATTCCCGCATGCACTCCACTTCCATAGTTCCTTGCCGCACCTCGCCTCAAGGGCATGCAGCGTCCCGCTGCCCATACAGACAAATAGCCGCCCCTCAGCCAATGCGGGTGTTGCACGGACACGATTGAGCATAAACGGCACCTCCCATTCTAACGCCCCCGCTTCCAAGTTGTAGGCTCGGATCGCGTTAGCGCTGACTGTGTAAATCGTGCCATCTTCATCAATGACCGGCGTGGAATAAATATCGTACGCTTTTCCCTCGGCTTTAGCCCAGACCGTCCTGCCGGTTGCGGCGTCCAACACCGTCAGATTCCTCGATTGTCCATAAAACCCCATTACAATGTATTCGCCGCAGACAGACGGTGAGTCGGTGCAAGGAGGAAAATCGCCTGACACTAAATCATTTCGACGCCAAACGACATCGCCGGTTTCCTGATATAATGCCACGAAGTGTGAATTCGCGCCGATGTACACTCGATCACGCACTACTAGCGGCGTGGTATACACCCAGAGCTGAGAGGCGTCTCCCAACTCGTAACTCCATTGCCGTTCGCCGTTTTCTGCGGTAAGCCCCTGCACCACGCCGGTTGCAGTCACGAGGAATAGACGACCATCGCAGTAGGCGGGTGCACGCTTTATGGCGGCGTTGGTCGGATGGCGCCACCGTGAAGTGCCGTCTCGCGCGTCACACGCTACAAGTCCATTGCCGGAAAGTGTATCCTCGTTCTTCGTGGACTGGAAGACTAATCCTTCAGCCACCAACGGCGCTGCGATGTGTATTGACCCACCTGTACCCGCTCGCCACGTAACAGATAGGGGTGGTCGAGGTCCGACTACAGCACTCCCCGTCCGACGCGCGTTTCCGTGAAATAGGGGCCAATCCGCTCCAGGCTCGGGATGAGTTTCCTCAAATCGATGCAGAACACCTACCACGTTGTCCGCAGGCGGATGAAAAGTAATGCCGGAAAAAATCTCCGAGGATACCAGTGCTCGACTTTCTGACTTCAATCTTCCACCCTCAAAGGTGAAGAGACGATACGCTCGTGGACTCTGATCGCCGCCGCCAAATCCGAGGCTAGGCGTATTATAGTGCGCAGTCTGCCCGTCCACGAACAGCCGAGTCGAGTGCCAGTGTCCCGACAGGGTCGCTATGATTGGGAAGGCTTTCCACTGATCGTAAAACTCGCTGCCCCAAGGGTAGTGGTTGATGATTATTACCGGCTTGTTTGGAGGCTGCAATTCGAGATCTGCACGCATCCAGCATTCTTGGTCTGTGTTTCCAGTTCGTCGTCTTCTCCTGCCATCGTAAACGACGAAATGCAGAGGACCGTAGTCAAAACTGTAGTACATCGGTCCCAGCACATCCATGAAATTTGTGCCCCACTTCTCGGCACGATCATCGTGATTCCCAACAGCGTGATAGACGGGAAGTTTGGATTGTGCTATAGCACCGAGATAGGTTTTGTATTCTTCCGGTTTTCCACCATCTGTCAAATCGCCGCTCGCCACGATAAAATGAGCCTTATCTCCGACTTCTCGATGGATCTGCGCGAGGTCTTGTTCCAAAGACGCGCGATCGTTGACCGTCATATGGAGATCGGTAATTTGCACAAACGAGAACGATGCGTTCTTGCTTTCGGGGTGATGCCGCAGAACGAAATCGAAGTGGTCCGCGGTGTTCAGGTCAATGTAGAACCCATTCGCAGCTACGTACCCCGCGGGCACTGTGACAAAAACGAAACGAGTCTCGGAGTAACAGGGGAGTTCATACCGACCGCGGTTATCGGCTTGGGAAACCTCTCTACCGTTAGATACGGATACCCCTGCCAAGTGATTACTGTTTGCCGTACGAATGTAACCTTGAATCAACCTCGACATTACAGTTTCTCCGAATATGTATTGTGCAAGTTAAGTTTCGACTTGGCGCAAGATTTTACACCTTCCTAACTTACTTCTCAAGTGACAAATCTGGTCTGAACGACAGGTTTTGTCAAGCACGAAATTTCTGTACGCTTTCCCAGTATTGTTCCGGTGTGTTCCAAGACTTGCCAATCCCTGCTCCGGTATGCCGCGTATTTTCCATTAAACTAAGTCTGTTGGAACATCTCGGACACAGCTTAAACTCTCTACGATTCCAAGCGTCTATGTCGATAACCGCTGTAAACGCATCGAATTAGCAAGTCGTTCCGATAAATACGTGGTTTTCGACGAACACCCCGCCCGAATGTTCAAATCGGCGAATTTGCATTATTCAATTTTTTTGCAGAATCTTCGCTCTAAACTTGGCACAGCTAACCAAAGCACAAAAAACACAATGAGGCAGATAAAATGACGGGACTGATTTCGCTTTTAACCCTGAGTCTATTCGGAGCCATTGCCTACGCGGACACAACGCAGCCTATCGACACGATGGATCATGATGTCACTCAAGGAGCACTGCGCGTCAAAACCGAGGATGAGATTGTCGAATGTCCGTTGAAGCATACAGATGTCAAGGTGATTATCTCCGGCTTCATCGCGCGCGCGACCGTGACTCAAACGTTCGAAAATCCTTTCGACGAAAAAATTGAGGCGGTTTATGTTTTCCCGCTGCCGCATACCGCCGCCGTGGACGATATGACTATGGTTATGGGCGAGCGACGGATTATCGGATTGATAAAGCGTCGGGATGAGGCGCGTGCCGCCTATGAGCGAGCTATTGAACAAGGAGCCACGGCAAGCCTGCTTGAGCAGGAACGCCCCAACATCTTTACCCAGTCGGTCGGTAACATCAAACCGGGGGAGGAGATACTCATCGAGATTTCCTATGTCGATGTTCTCAGCTACGACATGGGCAGCTACGAATTTCACTTTCCGATGGTGGTCGGCCCCCGCTATATACCGGGCACTCCGACTTCCAAGAAACCGGATCTTCCGAAAGAACTAGAGGGGAAAGTTGGCGAAATAGAGACCCCAAAGGTAGAAGTGCCAATGGAAGGTCCCGACCCATCGGGCACAGGCTGGTCGCCCGACACGACCAGCGTGCCGGATGCCTCGCGAATCACACCGCCAGTGCTCAAACCGGGCTATCGCACAGGGCACGACATCAGTCTTTCGGTATCGCTTGAAGCGGGCGTGCCGGTCAAGGACATCAACGTCGTTAATCACAAAGCGATGCTCAAGCGGATTGGAACTTCGGGCGCGGTAGCGGAAATCTCGTCCGAGGATTCAATTCCAAACAAGGATTTTGTGATGAAGTACGCTGTCGTCGGTGAAAAGCCGGAAATGGCGGTTTTGGCGCACTCCAAGGGACCTGACCAAGGCTATTTTATGCTCATGATTCAGCCGAAACTCGACGCAGAACTCGCCAAAGCCCCGCCGCGCGAAGTAGTTTTTCTCGTTGACGTTTCCGGTTCGATGGGCGGTGAACCCACCGAGAAAGTGAAAGAGGCAATGCGTCACTTTTTCCGTCTCAGCAAGCCGGATGACACGGTGCAAGTTATCACCTTTGCCGGCAGTGCAAACAGGCTGTTTGAAAAACCGGTCCCTGCGACAGAGGAAAATGTCAGTCGCGCCCTGAACTTCACGCAGCAGATTCGCGGCGGCGGCGGAACGGAGATGCTCAAGGGGATCAGGATGGTGCTCAACGAACCGGTAGACCCGGTACGGGTGCGTATTGTCGTGATGCTCACGGATGGTTACATCGGCAACGAGGCGGAGATTATCGCAGAGGTCGGCAAGCGCGCCGGAGACCAGATTCGTTTTTGGGCAATCGGCATAGGTTCGTCGCCCAACCGCTTTCTGATTGACGGTGTGGCGAAACAGGGTGGTGGAATGTCCGGAGTCATTGAACTCAACACCGATCCGAAAGAGTTGGTCTCGCAGATTGTCGAACGGATTCATCGGGCGCAACTTGCAAAGATCCAGATTGAGTGGAATGAACTATCCGTCTCTGAAATCTTTCCCCGTCGAATTCCCGAGCTGTGGGCAGGCAGACCGGTCATCGTGTTTGGACGCTATGCGGAGGGCGGAAAGACACGACTCAGGTTGTCCGGCGTTGCGGAGGGGAAACCGCTCTCCTATTCACTGGACGTGACGCTCCCGCATGAGCAACCAAAACACGGCGTTCTCTCCAAGATGTGGGCGCGAAAGAAGATTGAGGACATCTCGGCGCAGATGTTCTATGCCGATACACCCGAAGTGGTTGAGGAAATCACGCAGGTAGCGCTTGCCTATCGTCTGATGAGCCAATACACGAGTTTTGTCGCTGTGGATGAGACCGAAGTGCAGTTCGTGAATCAGCAGCCGAGACGACCTCGGCGGGTGCTTGTGCCGGTGCCGTTACCGGCTGGGGTTGAATTCGATGGCATTTTTGGCGGAAATGTCGCTCTTGAAGAGGAGGCGAGCGCTATACGGCTAACTTCTCGAGCCAGGGTAGCCACTTTTGACGCGTCATCTACTTCAGCGCAGGCTTCTCGTGGGGTCAGAGCACGGCGAATGAGTTATTCCACACACTTTTCCGCTGGGCCGAGTCAAGGAGCAGTAGATAGGCGGGAGAGTGGACGGTACCTGAGGTCAACCTATGCTTCTTATACGCCCACAGGGAGGACAATACCCAAAGCTGCTATGAGGGCGCCAGTCATTGGCCAAACGAGCCCAGCTGGAGAAATTACTCGAATCCAAGTGGATGCGGCCAGAGCTGGGTTGGCACTCCGCATAGCAGAACATCAAGATTTGGGGCACACCCTATTCGATCAGTGGTCGATGAAAAGGTACGAAGACGCACAAAGAGCATTGAAAGAGGCACAAGAGCTGCAGAAACAGGATAAGCTTGAAGCGGCACGACTTCGGTATCAGCATGTGTTGGGCCTGCAAGCTGATATGCACGGTATCAATGACACTGTGATTCAAGCGATTTTAGACACATCAGAGGTGATTGGCAAAAGACGCGCCCAAACCCACCCGAGTCTAAACCGAAAACTCGACCTCGTTATTCGGAATCTGTCGCTTGACGAAGCGATTCGTACCGTCGCCGAAGCGGGCGAGTTCCAACTTGAACTCGTCAATGGTAGTCTTCAAGATGCCGCCGAATTACTGAATCTACCTGAACTTCGGGTGACGTATCTTGACTTGCGCCATGCTACGATAATCCAAGCGCTGGATTGGCTGCTTGCTTCGTACCATCTAACGTGGCAAATGAAAAACGCAGACACGATTGCCATTGGTGCATCAAGGCGTCTGCCAGCGCCTTCCGCGTGGGGATACGCTGTCGCCGACCTTGTAATACCTACAGAGGGAGAGATTGACAATTCCACTTCGGAAGCGGACCTCGAAAATGCACTGACAGATTTCCTTAATGGAGTCAGAATTGTCATTAACCAGAAGGAAGATTCCGGACTCAAACCCGGCTCTGCCGTGTTGATAGATGCGGGGCGATTGCTCGTCTACGGCGAGCCGCATACTCACGCAACAGTGATGGCTTTTCTCGAAGCATTGCGCGACGATAAACTCGATGTCGTGACGGTCGCTTGCCGAGACCTGTCAAGCGAAGAGCGCGCATCGCTGAAAGCCTTGCAGAAACTGACGGCGAAACGGTGGAAAATGCGTGCCAAAGCGCGTGAAGACGCGGCGGTAAAAGTCGTGCGTGGATACATCGAAAGAGACCTGCGTTATGCTTCTTGGCAGCTATTGGCAGAGGCGGTTCGGGGTAGCGTCAGCCTTGAAGCACTTACTACACTTCAGGCGGCTTGGGACAACCCGCAAATTAAAGAAGCTGCCGCACAGCTAGTAACGCGCGCCGCTTGGTGTATCGGTATGGCAGCGCGAGCTGTTCCCGATGATGACGAACTTACCATCCTTGCCGAGAAATCCCTCTCAACGGTAAATGCGATGAAGATTCCGAAACCAAAAAATGACGGCGCCAACTATCTCGCCTCTTTATACGCGGCGTTACTGCTTGACGATAGAGGCGCCTCCGGTAATCAGGTTGATGAAATAGTCAAGTCACTAATGTTGATACCCGAAAACTCGCCGCATTGGACCACTCGCCTCATCGCCCAAGGCTGGTTCTCACCCTCCACAGAGACCGATGGTTCCTTGATGAAGGCAATCTCCGCGCGTCGGATTCAAGGCGATGACAGCGTAATTCTGGCTTGTTTGGTTGCAAAACGCCAGGGCGGTCAGTTGAGGCAAACCCTCCGCGAGGAGATGCCATCTCTTGTTAGAGCACAGCCTTTGAATGGTCATGTCTTGGTGCTCGTCAATCGGCTGGAGGCATCGCCGCTACTGGCGTTTGAGACGAAATAACCGAGAACTCGTTCGATAGGGGTACTTTTGCTTGAATTTGGGCGCGCTGCCGCGAAAATTGGAACGAGAGTGTCAAAATACCCCTGTCAGATCAATCCAACAAGGATTCTTCTATTATCAGATTTGAGCGCTCTTCTGACAGTGTCGTTGTCGATTGCGCTTGCTGGATGCATGGGGCAAGATAACCTTGAAGCAACGGGGACATGGTTGACCCAATGGGAGGTGAAGGCACATCAATGTCTGGGAACAGCCAGAGTTGGTCGCCCTCCGCCACAGGGAGCTCAACGGATGGTTCGTCGAACGGCGTCGCCGGGGTCGCCCAAAGTTCCATCCCTTTTACGCACGGATTTGAGGTGACGCGAGCGTAGATTCGAGTGCGGCGCTCGGGGTTGAGCGTTTCTCGGGCGAAAACGTCACGCATCAATTGTATGATTCTGTCGGTGAAAAAGTCGGTTTGCATTATTTCATGGGCATAACAACATATTGAAAGTTCTGCGCCAATTCAAGTCGCATCGGATCGATCGGTTCCGGGCGCATCCAAAACATAACTTCGGCTGCATCGGTCTGCAAAAGCGCTTCTTCAATGAATCTGGCATCGAATGCCGCCGCTGTATCCGTCCCTTCATATTGAATCGGTATGCAGGCTTTCGAATTTCCCCAGCGCGTACTGTTTTCAACAGTCAATTGTTCACCACTTACACGAAACTCCGTGCGGTTGTACGGGTCGTCGTCTCCCAAGCGGATTGCTGTGAGCGCCCAAAGCAACTCTTCGCGGTTCACATTGATACCCAGACTTGTGCCGCTTGCCTTTTCAATCACCTGCCTAAAGTCCGGGAAATCGCCTTTCGGTAAGAGGCAGCTCAGCGAAACCCCATCAGCCTCAAAACCCACGGCGTTTTCAGTGAAACGGAAACTACAGACGCTCGATTTCAGGGATTCTATCAAATCAATCATCTTCATGCAAGCGGCATACGGCATTGCACGCATCGGCACCGGGGTCTCTGTGTCGACCGGCCTTTCCGTTGATGGCAAAGTGGCCATTGCCATCCTTCTGCCGTCAGTGGTCACGATTCGCTCTTCGCCGTCCTGCCGATGAAAAAGCGCTCCCGTCAGGAAAGGACGATTTTTTGCTTCGTCCGAGTCTGATAGCTGCACCGATGCGAACAGAACAGATTTTAGAGCCCGTCCAAACTGCTGCGCTTGTACCTCATATCCGGGGGCGTCAGTTAGTTCTTCAAGTACGGGATTCTGCCATTTCTCCGCATGTGTGCGCACAGCGTGTCGGTGTTTATCCCCCTCAATATCCAAACACCCATGCCATTCGTCGTGACTGAAACGCAGTGCTTCGCCAACCGCGTGACTGCTAACACGCGACAGGGTGTCCAGAGGAATGGTGGCCTTACCGGGTGGGTCGACCCTAGCCGGAATCGCATGGTCAATGCGAAAATTTCCGTCGTCCGAGTAGCATCTCAAATGTAACTGCGCAGCGCCCGCCGTTATCGACAGATGTGCTCCCGGTTCATTAACCTCCAGCAGTTCCAGAGCACTTTTCAATATATCAACGTTGCAAGTAAAGTTCATAGGTTCCTCCCTATCCGTAGAGCGAGCATGAAAAACTCCCTTTTCCAATTAATGACGCGTTGGGTGTGGTTTTTATTCAGTTTGAACTCAGAAAAGGTCTTCGATTGATGTGTCCCTCTGTTTGAGTAATCGCAGCACTTCGTCGCGCAAAGCATTGCGCGCACGCTGGCGAAGCGATTTAACGGCGATTTCACTCCGTTGAATGATCTGTGCGATTTCCCGGTTAGGCATGTCTTCCAACTCGCCCAACACGAGTACCGTGCGGTCGATTGGCCGCAGCCGAAGTAGGGCTGCCTGCAAGAATTCCGCGCTCTCTTTGCGCATTAATCGCGTGAGCGGAGAATCTGTTGAAACCAACGGAATATCCAACACCTGCGGCATTTCTTCCGAGGTCGTTTCATCGAAGGAAATCGTCGGAGCATTTTGACGCCGCCGCAACAGGTCGATACAACCGTTATAGGCGATACGAAACAGCCACGAACGTACCGCCTCTGGATCGAGCAGTTCCGACCAACCTTGATACGCTCGGAGAAACGTCTCGGCGGTCATGTCCTCGGCGTCTGTCGGGTTTCCCAAGAGACGGAGAATAAACCGATAAATGGCGTCAACATGCGACTCATACGCTTCGGTAAACGATACACCCACAAGTGATGCACCTCGTTGGTTTCGCATTTTCTAGGTTATATGACGAAATTGTCGAGACAAGGCACCGGAAATTCCACATAAATCAATTCCCCAATGCCGATTACATTTGGTTTTGGAGTATGCGAGGACATATTCGTTTTGCAACGGGCGTGTAATGACAGGAGAAAAATTGACGCTTTGGATCATCGCCGGTTTTGGAAGAGTTTCACCTGTCGCGCCTCCGGGGCTTTAGTGAGGATCCCTCGCCATTACTATACACCTGCCGCGCCGCTGGCGCTTTCAAATACGGTTAAGCCACTTTTCGCCCCTGTCCGGACAGTCATTGTTTATCTGTTTGCAGTAAGTTGGGGAAATCAGTTGATTGACTCATGTAGATGCGATATACTGTCGACACACGATTTCTGATGAAGGTTCGAGGTGAATTGTTATCATGATGAAATTGGGAACGATGTCTCTGAATCTTAGGAATGTTACCGCTACTGAATTTGCGCGGCTAGTATATGAACTCGGCTTTGATGTCATCGAACTACATACAAGCGCTTTTGAATCAACAGATGTGGGATATCTTCGTGAACTGAAAATGGGGCTGATGAAAAAAGGGCTGCCGCTCGGCTATATCGGGATTAGCAACGATTTTGGGCGTCCGGTGGATGAACATCCGGAGCAGATTGCGTTAATCAAAAAGTGGATCGATGTTGCTGATTTCATGAGTTGCCCGCTCGTGCGAGTCTTCGGCGCCTATATACCTGAAGACTGCGAAGATGAAGAGGCACTCTGGTCACCGATGATTGCCGGCTTCCAAGAGGTCGCCGACTATGGTTACGAAAAGGGCATCTTCGTCGGTTTGCAAAATCACAACCACAACAATGTAACCCGTACCGGTGATGATTTGCTGCGTGCCCTTCGAGAAACCGATCGTCCCTATTTTACCCACGTCCTAGACACGGGACAATATGCTGGCTCACCCGGCGCGAGCGGTCATCGGGAATCGTCTCATCCCGATTACGATTGCTATGATAGTATTGCCAAGACGGCGCCCTACGCCGTGTATGTACGCACGAAGTTTTATCGCATCGACAGCGGTGTCGAGGAGTGGCTCGATTATCCGCGGATTCTTGACATTTTGGTCGAGGTCGGTTACAATGGAACCCTCTCCATCGTGTACGAAGGGGAGTCGAATGCCATTGATTCCATGCAAAAAGCAGCGAATTATTTGCGGCCACTCATCAATGCGTTGTAGCCGACATTTCACCGAATTTCGCAAGCACATAAAACACGATACGGACTGACAAATTTCGAGAACGTTGGACAAGTGAAGGCGCTCGAATCGTGCGGAATAAAACGTGGTTTACCATTGACGGCACATTAGAGCCTATTGACTTCTCCGGTCCGAGTTTTTTCCGATTTCCACTGGAACTTGCAGAACTTGTCGTGAACCGTTATTCCCAGCCTGATGATTGGGTCCTCGACCCATTCTGTGGGTTTGGGACTACATTAGTGGCTGCGCAGAATCTTGGGCGTCAAGCGATCGGGTTCGAGAAGGCCCCGCAACGAGGTGCTTTTGCCGCCAGACAGGTTGTGCCTCCAAGCCGTGTTCTTATCGAAGACAGTCGACGCATCTTGGATCACGAGTTACCGCCTTTCGATCTCACCTTCACAAGTCCGCCTTATTTGAGTCTTCGCGAGGACGGATCCGTAAAATCCATTCAAGCGTATGTGAGCGACCTCGTCAATATCTTTGGTGCAATTCGTTGTTGCATGAAACCTCGGAGCAAGATTGTTATTGAATTGTCCAACATACGCCAGGAAGGTGGAATTCGACCGACGTTGTGGGAAGTGGGACGGGCACTTTCTGAACTCTTCTGTCTTGAAGATGAGTGGGTGAGATGCAACACAGGGGAAGAGTTTGCCGCGCCCGGTTACAACCACTCAACATTACTCGTCTTCCGGGTTTTCTGATTGGGCATGTTAGCGTCGCCTGTTGCCGTTAACCGGAATGTCGCAATTACACCGAGCAATAAATCCAATATATTAGCAGGTATCCCGAACATCGAGGCGTTGTGCCTAAGTGAAAGAGTCATAATTGAAAAGGGAGAGACGCGGCTGGGTGTCCAAGTCTGAATTATAAGGTCCCGACTGCGTGAGTCATATGAAGCTACTCATTGTCAGTTCATGGAACGAAGATCAATTAACCGAGATCAAGAAGACGTTCCCTCGGGTACAGTTCGTCGCCACGGGTGACCCGGATGAAATCCTGCGCGAGATTTCCGATGCCGAGATCGTTTTCGGAAGCATTACACGCGAAGCATTTCTGGCGGCGAAACGGCTTAAGTGGATTCAAAATTCTGGCGCCGGAGTGGACCGGTTGGCGCCAATTGCCGAACTCGCCGAGAGCAACGTGATTGTCACGAATACCCGCGGCGCCCATGCCGCGACAATCGCCGAGCACACGTTCGGGTTGCTGATCAGTCTGACCCGCAATCTGCCGCAAAGTTTCCAGGCACAGCGAGACCACAACTGGCATGTTAGGTTTGACAAGCCTATGGTAGGATTAACCGGCTTAACCCTCGGAATGGTCGGTCTGGGCAACATCGGGCGTGCAATTGCCAAGCGAGGTCACGCTTTTGATATGAATGTCATTGCCATTGACGCACATGAGGTGGCTAAACCCGATTATGTGACGGAACTGAGGTTATCGGATGGACTGGATGACCTATTGCGGCGATCAGATGTTGTAGCGGTAACGACACCTCGAACACCGCAAACACAAGGAATGCTCGGCGCACAGCAACTAGGACTCATGAAACCGTCAAGCTACTTGCTGGTCGTGTCGCGGGGTGGAATAGTAGATGAGGAGGCATTGGCACGCATGCTGCGCGAAGGGCGTCTCGCCGGCGCCGGATTGGATGTGACCGCCACAGAACCTTTGCCGGAAGACAGCCCGCTATGGGATACCCCGAACCTGCTAATAACACCTCACTGTTCAGGGGGATCCGCCTTCACGTCCTCCAACGTTATGGTTATTTTTCAAGAGAATCTGCGTCGTTATCTTGCCGGGGAACGGCTCACGAATCTGGTCGATTTGAAATTGGGTTACTAGCTCGTCAATCTTGAAACATCCATTCCCCATTGTTCCGAAACATTAGGGGCGATCATATTTGCAATAATTTCGTCTTCAAACAATTTGCTATCTTGACGAGAGGACCTGTGTAATTCAAATTGTAGGGAATAACGATCGTTATTCCCTACAGCAATCTTGTGACATGAGACCTTCGTAATATACGATTATTTCTTTTTTTGGCAGACCCATCTATGTGGTTACCGTTGCCTAAGCCGTTATCCATTCTTGGCAGGATGCCGTGTCATCACTGAGGCGGTGCCAACAATTTACAACAACAAAGACACTCATATCACTCATTTATTCAAGTGTCCGGGTTATTGAATTCATAATTGAAAGGATGATTATCGTGTTAAGGAAATCAATGAAAATTCGCGAAAACGCCGAAATCACCGTTATTGATGTCGCCGAAGATCTTGGAAATCATGTGGCAGGGGAACTCAAGCAAACGCTCGAGGCTCAAAACACCTTGAAGATCGTCATGAATCTCAGCGATGTTAAACATATCGGCAGCACGGCGATAGGCGCCCTGGTAGGCGTGGCAATGCGGCTCCGACGAAAAGGCGGTGATTTGAAGGTGTACGGCCTTCGAGATAATATAATGCGAGCTTTTGATTTGGTAGGCGCTACAGGTATTGTCGAGATCTTTTCGACGGAAAGTAGTGCGGCTGCCGCGTTTTAGAGTCAAGAGGAAACCATTCATGGTGAGCAATGCCCACCCAGCAAACCAGTAGCCGTTGCAATACCTAAGTCGGCACATGTCATTTGAATTTGGACGAAAGGAGACGACTCAACATTGGAATCACTACAGAAATCGGTTCAATCTGTTATCAACGACGGACGAATAGGTAGCCCGGTGTTCGTGCGTTGCATGTTGCAATCACCACACGCGGACGAAGATACCGTTAGAGCTAACGCAGCACTGGTTAATGTTACAAATGCTTGGATGCCATCATCACCCGAGCAGATCTATGCGCAGCAGAGTCAGGATGGAACTCAGTCCACGACGATGATCAAATACGCTGGTGGACAGACGGCTCTGCTTAGCGTGAATCGCGTCGCAGCCAATCAGGAGGAATCCATAGACTTGGCTCTGGTCGGAAATAAAGGGGCAATTTATCACGAAACTCCGCGTGGGCAATATCGGATGATGAGAGCCTCGATCCAACTTGATGACGAGGGTAATCTCTCTGATCTGATTGGTCAGGCAATTGCGTCGGGGGCACCTGTAAACTTGAGGAGTGAGGAGTAACATGGACAGTCAAGAAAAGTACGGGGTACTAATCATCGGCGGAAATCGATCGCACCAGGAAGGCTATTCGCGAACATTCGCCGCCGACCCGCGATGTCGGCTCATCGCGTCGTCAGATGAGCGGGATGCGCCACCCGATCGCGTTGAGTTGAATCGAGCACTTGCAAACGAATTGGACATTCCTTACATACCGGACTTGGAAGAGGCGTTGGCGCGAGACGACGTGCATATTGTGTGCTCATGTGTAGAGACCGAGCGGCGCGGGCGCGTGGGCGCTCGGTGCGCGGAGGCAGGAAAGCACGTCTATCTGGACAAACCGCTTGCGTTGAACCCCGACGACGCGGCGAAGATTGTAGCGGCGGTGAAGCGAGTCGGCGTCCGCACCCAGATGTACTCTAACATTCACGATCCGGCGGTGCAAGCAGCGCGTCAGGCGTTGAATCGCGGGGATGTCGGCGAACTTCGTGCCATTCATTGCGACGTAGTCTTCGCCAAGGGGCACCCGGGGTCTGCGCCGGTGGGCAAAAAGCGCGTAGAAAAACCTAATGTGGAACGCTACACCTTTGTCGATGCCAAGCGGGAGATGTTTGATATCGGCGTCTATGCGGTCGCTACAGTGAATTGGTTGACCCGCAAGAAGGTAAAGACAGTGTACGCGAACACCGGCAATTACTTCTTCAAGGGACACTCCGATCGCGATGTGGAGGATTTCGGAGTAATGGTGTTGACGTTGGAAGACGGTGTCACCGCGACGGTCGCCGGTGGTCGATTTGGATGGCTGAGTCACCCTCAAGGCGGTATGCGGGGGCTGCACCTGGTCGGGACGCGGGACACATTGGCATTTGATCCTTCTAAATCTCATCTGGAAGTTTTCGCCGACGAGCCCGTTTTTCAGCCTCCTCCGCCTCATCCCTTGGATCCGACGGGAATGTGGGGAAGTACCCAAACCAAATCCACCGGACCGTCGAAACGACAATGGGTTTCCGTCAGTGACGGACAGGGTCGAGACGAAATTGCCTCGTTTGTAGACTGTGTCGAAAACGGAGTGGAAAGTGAAATGAACGCCGAAATGGCGGCACCGTCAATTTCGGTGATTACGGCGGCGTTTGAGTCGGCAGCCAGCGGAAAGGTTGTCCACATCGACTAACGAAACCCCGAAAATCCGGACGATGTCTATCCGGCGCTGTGTACGAACCAGGGGCTTGTAGCAAGACATTCAGGAGGAACTATGGTACGTGTTATATTGGTTGCATTCGCGATGGTATTTGTAGCGGCGACCAAAGTTTCCGCGGGACAAATGGAAGATGTGGTTTACCTTGAGAATGGAGGCATCGTGCGGGGTACGATCCTGGAGCAGATTCCTGACAAATCGTTGAAGATAAAGCGGCGAGACGGTAAGGAGTTCAAGTATAGGATGCGAGATATTGTGAGAATCTCAAGAGAGCCCGTCCTAGGGTCGCGAACTCTAAGTCAGAAGAAGAACCCCATGGTAGCGCTTGGCCTGTCGTTTCCAATCGTGGGCTCCGGACAATTCTACAATGGAGAGTACACGAAGGGGGTCGCACAAATGGGTGCGGCAATAGTAGGATTGGGGCTTGTACTCAGCGCAGGTGGCGACAACACGGACAGTCCTGATGGAAATCTTGACGCGGATAACGACGATTGGAGGAGTATCCCCGGGTATGTGCTTTTGCTCGGAGGGGCTATTTGGTCGTTGGTTGACGCGCCGATGTCGGCGAATCGAATTAATCGGCAAAATCAAGGGGTTTCCTATGGGCATTTGATCGAACTTGGCAGTGACCGTGCCATTGTGGGAATCGACCCTGTAACGTCGCGCAAGGGATTGGGCACCCTGTTCACCCTTAGGTTCTAGTGGGGATATTTTCGAATAGGACTATAACACTATCTTCCTAGAGTTTGCGATTATAAGCGCTAACAAATAGCGTCAACCGGGGCTTTCCAATGTGCGGGAGGGACATCCTCATCGTCCCTTTTTCCCATTGGTTGATCGTTAGAATCCGATGCGATACAGGAACTTGACGTTGCGTCCCGGTTCCGGCATTACCGCTTTGATTCTTGAAAGGTGTTGTCGATATTCCGTGTCGAGGAGGTTCTCGATTGCGAACACCGCTTGATGTTGGAGTCCCCAAATCGAGAACAGATACTGGCAGCCCATATCATAGGCGATGTATCCGTCGGTAGGTTCCTCAAACTCGCCTAACCGGTTCTGCGCATCCGAGAATCGCGCCGTTATGTGAAGGTTCAGCGGCTCTGTCACATACCGGAGTGCTAATTTTCCGTTGAGGGGTGGGATTCGTTCAATGGGCACTTCACTGTCCTTTAACGTCCCTCTAACGTAGCTCGTGCGCGCTTGCGCGTACACTCGTGGAGCAATCTCGGCGTCAACGCTCAATTCGGCGCCGTCAAGGACAGCATCCAGTCCCCTGTATTGATAGATCCACAACCACCCCGCGCCGCCGACGCCCCACTCCTTTTCACCGGTGTTTGCCGGAATCAGATAACCGTAAATCTGGTTGCTAAAAAGGGCTAGATTCAGTTTTACCCGATTTTGCGAATAGCGCAGAAACACCTCCGTTCCCCAACCGTTCTCGGTGCCGAGATCGGAATTGCCGATTTCGTAGGAGTGGACTGCCAGGTGGGGTCCGTCCGAGAAAAGTTCCTCAATTCCGGGAGCACGGAAGGTTTTCATCATCGTTGCGCCCGCCTTCAAATCGCCGGTCCAATGGTAGATGCTAGACACGGCGCCTGACACGCCTCCGAAGTTTCGGCGTTGCACCGTTCCCGCCTTGGTCACTCTGCCCGTCTTAAACGGTTCAACTCGCTTGAAGTCGTAGCGTACCGCACCTTGCAGCGTGAAGTCGCTAACTTTCCTCTGATTGAAGTAGAAGCCCGCGATAGAAATCTCCCGTGTGTGCGGCGTCCAGAAGAATCCCCCGGTCGAATGATCGCGGTATTCGCTCCATATTCCGGTGATGGCGTCATCAGACAGACGAGCAATCGCGGACACATTGGAGGTCAACGCAATAAACTCGGTGCCGAGCGTGTTGTTGGATTCAAACTCCCGATGTTGATAGCGCGTGTGAGTTGAGTGAAGTTTCAACTTCTCAAGGAGCGATCCGTTGATCGAATACTCAAGGTTGCTTTCATACCTCTGGCGTTCGAGCTCAATGTCGACTCCCGAGATGTGTCCTTCCGGTGACCCGGGAATTCCGTAGTCGGACGTGTAGCTGCCCCCTGACACACCAACGTGCCCCCAATCCTTGACCATGGAAGCGCCGCTTGAAAAATTGGTAGTTGATAGTGACGTGTTCTCCACGACGCCAACGGGAGTATGCGTATCATCAGCAGTACGGTGATTCCACGCCAGCCGCCATGCAGTGTCACCGATTGGAACCGTCAATCCTGTTGTCGCGGTAATTCCCGAATTGACCGACTCACTCTGAAACTTGAGGTCTACGGTAGGGTGATGAGGCAGAGACGGCGCGATGGTTTCGCGTTTGACATCTATGACACCGCCGAGAGTGTTTGAACCGTAGATAAGCGATGCGGGACCACGGATGACCTTGATGTTTTTGGCTGTGCTGGGATCTATAGTAACCGCATGGTCTGCTGAGGACGCCGATTTATCGCCGGTGCGCTCGCCATCCTCAAGAATGAGCAGTCGGTCACCGCCCATACCCCGGATGACTGGACGTGCTACCGCCCGTCCCATCGACCGTTGCGCAATTCCCACCTCATCGCTGAGTGTATCGGCGATGGTTATTCCCATCTTCTTATCCACTTGCCCTTCGGAGAGTACGAGGTCGGTTGTTTTCTCAAGCTGTGCGAGGGCATCATCGTCCGGTGTGACCAAGATCTCTTGAAGTTGCACCACGCCGCCCTCTATCGAAACGGTCAATGCCGGTTCATTCGGCGCAGGTTTAGCGATAAACCCGTGCCGGCGCCCATCCGCTGAATCATAGTGTCCGACGATAGAGCCGTCCTGATTGATATTCCATCCCTCGGTGCTTATGCTGCCCGGAATCTTAAATTCCCGCAGCCCGTCCCGGAATGTGCCGACATAGGTGAGCGTGACGCCATCCACCGATTTCGCTCGGGAAACGACATCCATTGACTCGTTGATACCGTGCACAAAATAGAATTCCAGTCTCTCGGCACGTGAAAGATCGAGAGATATAAACCTGCCATTCCGGGTACGTATGTATGGATGAAACAAGCCATCAGCGTCTACGTAACTGCCCACCATGCCACCGCTTGCATTCACAAATTGGGCGTATGTTTCCAATGCCCCGGGGAACTCAATTATTTCGTCTCCCGAAAAACCGCGGCGCACCCCGGAAGCATCTATATAATTTCCCGTCAGTGCGCCGGTCGCATTACTAATACCGTATATCTGCGTTTGGACAGCGCCTGGAAAATCGTATTGCCGCAATTCGCCGTTTTCCAAGATAACACCGTGGTGAAGATCGTCGCTGTCTTGGTAGTAGCCGGCAGCTATCCCTGTATTACTGAGCGCATAGAAAAAGGTGTTCTGTGAACCGGGGAAATCATACGTCGTAAAAACCCCGTCAGTGAGCGTAAACCCGATAGTCTTCTCACCGTCGGCGCCTCGCGTGTTACCCGCGAAATCCCCAAATTCGCTACTCGCAGTCAACTCTAAAAACGCTACACCGGGGACATCAATAGTCTCAAAAGTATGGTCGGTAGCACCGGTTTCGGCAACGGGCTGATTGTCGACCCTTGCATCAGCGTCCCCCAGCAAAAATGTGTTGAGACACACCACCAATATAAACGTGTAAAACCGCGTTAAATTCCAAAGTATTGTTTTCATCATGGGACATTTTCTCTTTTGTTTCATCTTTGTTATTCTCGTATAGTAGCATGGAAAAAGCAAGTACAATACGGATAGTATGAAAAACTGCTTAATCATGTTGTCCTCCGAATAGAGATAGATTGTACTCCCGGCATAAAGACTAATCGAATAGTAGATACAGTTAGACCGTCATTAAGACGACCTAAAATTCACCGGGAAACAGGCAGAAATAACTTGGGGAAAACTAAGGTGCAGATAAGTCTTGTGGATTAAGCAGCGTAGGCTGGCGGGGAGCGACTACGGATATTGTCAAGAGGCGCTGTGAATATGAAAGCTAGGTCGAAAGGGGAATGAACTGAAGTGCAAGAACCAAGATTGGGAAGATTTTCAGCGTGGAGCGCAGTACCTAGGTGGTTCGCAATGAAAAAACAAGTAGAACAATCGTGCGATTCGGAATGGCAGTGCCCGCAATCGTGTTCGTGTACGATTTCGACAAGGGCAACCGTTATCAGATAATAACAGATACCCATCGCCATCACGCAACCGGCAGTTATAGTGCGGATTCTATTGTTCTGCATGAACTTTCCCTCATTGTTTAGACAGTCATGAACCGAATTTCAAGGTATAATGGCTACCCAATTCGGCTGCGCTTCAACGCCCAATATTGCTGGAAATACGCCTCGTGGGAATCTCTATAAAGATTTACTATGGGATTCTAGCGCCTTGGGATCTCTATCGCGCTCACTATTCATTCGCTTGATCTTCACCTCGGAGAAAGTGAACGATATAATCAAGACATCACAGCACTATTGTTCAATCGACTTAGCATCAGAATCTACCTAGCCTGAGTGCATCCGCCTCCAAGCGGTCGAGTTCAAGGTGGTAGATGCCGTTAAGCATGCCATCTTCAAACTCCGCTCCGACGCGCAGCGTACCGTAAATCATCACGAGTTCATCTTGGAGGCTACGGACTTTCTTTTTGTCCGGAACCGTGACATACACCCATTCATTAAGGAGCGGAATGGCACCGAAACAGCACGCCAATTGGTTTTCGAGCAATACAAAAGATCGAATGTTGTCATCCTCACCCTCAAGCGGTAACATAAACCCCTCAATTTCAATTTTCTCCCCGCTCAATGCTTTAATTTGAGACGGGATATCCTCGTCAAGATTCAGTGTGGCGATGTATGCCGGGTCCTCCAATTTCTCCCAATCCGGCTCTCTGATATCAAAGCTAGTGAGTGTCTTGAAGGTGAGTGATTGATATGCCCCTGTGCGTTTCGCGTTCTTTTCGCTTGTAATCTTTGGTACCGGGGAAACAGGTGCGGGAATCGGCTGTACATCTGTGCCGATTTCAGGTTTGAGACTAGGCTTGTCTGCCGACTCGGCTTCACCGGGAATTGCCCCAGCGACCGCTAACGGGGCGCCCTGCACTTCAAAGGACTTGGAGGCTGAATCTGATCCCCCGCTCAATTTCCTGAGCGCGCGAAGCGGATGCGATTTGGGTAACATTTGAGAAATTCCGAGCGACAGCAGGACGACAATTACGCCGGAAATAGCAAAGTGCAGCCAAGAACCACGCCGCTTTTTCGTTTCGAGTCGTTTCATCCCATTCACCTCCTAACTAATGTTCGTGATGCTCCTCGTGTCGTTCCTCGTTGCCTTCGGGAAATTCAAAATCAACGTCGGCGAAGGTCTGACCTTTGACCGCAATCGACACGATTTCCGCATGAAATTCGGCTGCCCCTATAAGCTCATCCGATTGCCCTGAGAATTGAGACGTATCTCCTTGCGTTTCTCCTGTTAGGATATTCGCAACGGCTGTGAGATGTAAAGCGAGTGTCTTCTCCGAATTCAACCGGTTTATATTGAGCTCGATTGCTTCCTGTCGTAGGCGAACCGAATCTTCCGCCTCGCCGTCCAGTACGTAACCGGTAAGTTTGCCAGTTGCTTTTTCCAGCACAAATTCAACGTGTGCGAACTCGTCACCCAACACGACGAGGGTCCCGCCGTGCGGCGCCGTGTGCTCATGATGGGCATGCGTTTCGTGTGTCCCTTCCTGTTTGCCGTGATGCGCACCTTTTTTCTCACAACCGAGTTGGGCGAAGACAATTGCCAAGATCGTTGTCCATATCACAACGGTGTATTGGATTTTCATGATAATTTTCCTTGTTACACGTTCCTGCTGATGGGAAGTATCGCACTGTTTGCAAAAATTTAGATGCGTCAGCGCATCTATATGGTATAATTGACGCATGAAAAAGATTCGTCACAGAGATGATTACTCAAAATCGGAGAACCCAATGATTAAAGATTCTCCCGCAGTCGAAGATATCCGTCGCATCAGGTGCGCTCTCTCGGAGCAATTTGACCATGATGTGGAAAAATATATTGACTATTTGCAAAGCAAATATGAGTCTTCAGGTCAAATTGATATTGTGAACCTCCGCCGGAATCATCACCCAATACAACGGAGGGTAATCAACACGAGGATTAACTAATAGGCGTCAGGTTCGTCGCAACATCCGTCCGGTACGCTTTGACGGCAGGCACAACGCCCGCAACTGCTCCTAAGAGTATAACACAAACCGGTGCGATTACGAATACGGGATGAAGTTTTAACAGGTCCAGAACGATGCCGGTTTGCGCGCGAACAATCGCCGACGCCCCCGTGAAGATTGCGCCATAAACGATAAATCCTATGATGACGCCCAGCGCGGCGATGGAAACGGCTTCCAGTACGATTACAGCAAACACTGTTTTGCGGCGGGCGCCGAGCGCCCGCAAAATGGCGAATTCGCGCCGCCGCTCGTTGATCGAGTTATAGACACTTGCCAGAATCGAACCTCCTGCTACGACAATGACAAGATAGGATACCAGCGCCAAAATCTGATTCATCCAACCGATCTTGTCAAACAGTCTCGCCATCACCGCCCCGATGGGCCATGACAGTGTTGCCGCCTTTCCCTGTTTGTTTATAGTTGCGTCCATAATGAAACCGATCTGCGGATTCCGGAACTTCAGCATAACGGCACTCACTTCCTTATGCTCGTCGGGTATCTCCTGTCCGGGTTGGGGGACATAGTCCTCTCCGTCTCCGCGCAACACATGCCCCTCCATCCGATAAATCCCCTCTATCGGAATCCAGATGACGCGGTCGGATGGTGAATTGGTCGGTGCAAGCACCCCGACCACAGTATATTGCTCGTCGTGCCGCATCGACTCGTCAAATACCAATCCGTGATAGGGGGTGAAGTTGTCGCCTACCCTCAAGCCCAATCTCTGCGCGGCATAACTGCCCAAGACCGCCTCTTGCCGAGTCGGATCAAAGAATCGCCCATTCCTTCGTGTCTGAAACCGAACGCCATCGCGGTACTCAAACTTCGTGAACAACGCTGTCGTTGTGCCGACAATGCGGAATCCGTGATAGTTGTCGCCAAGCGCGTAAGGAACGGCAAGTTCGACACGGGGATCGTTTTTCATCGTCTGGTACATCGCCCACGGGATATTTCCGGGAGAAGTTTCGAGATGAAAGACGGTGTTCAGCACCAGTTGTAACTGACTGCCGCGTGCGCCGAGAACCGCATCAAAGCCGATCTGACCGCCGGTGAACGCGGCTACGGACTGGGCTTTGATGCCGATAACCGCCATGACAAGCCCGGTGCCGAGCGCTATCGACAGCGTCGTTATGAGTGTCGAAAGCGCGTGCTGTCGTAGGCTGCGCCGAACGATGAATAATAGACCGATTCGCTTTATCATTCTTCCGCGTGAATTGGAGATTACGAAATGTACCGTTCCATGTTACATATTCGTACTCAATGCGGGATTCGGTAGAATCCGAAATCCATGCTCTGCTGCTCACGCACGATTCACTTGCGCGAAATCTGTTGCTTCCTCAAACTGCCCCAAGACCTCCGCATCATGGCTAACGGTGAGTAACGCAGCGTTGTTTTCGCCGCAAATCTCACGGACGAGCGCTATGGCTGCGTTGGCGTGATGATAATCCAGATTTCCCGTGGGTTCGTCGGCAAGCACCAAGCGCGGTCGGTTGGCAACGGCGCGGGCAACAGCAACACGTTGCTGCTGCCCCACGGATAACTGCGATGGTCGATATCCCATCCGATCGCCAAGTCCAACCCGCTCAAGCAGGTGCTGCGCAAAACCCGCATCAATTCCCTTCCCAAACATCATTCCGAGCATGACGTTTTCCAACGCGGTGTAACCGGGGAGCAGATTGAAGGTTTGGAAAATGTAACCGATGTGGCTGGCACGCAACCTGTCGCGCCCGGACTCCGAGAGGGCGGTCATCTCCTCGCCGGAAACAACGATGCGTCCGCTGTCGGCACCCAGAATACCGGCGATGAGATTGAGAAATGTCGTCTTCCCAACCCCGCTGCCGCCCCTGAGCGCAATCTGCGCACCCTCCTCCATCTCGAAATGGGGGATGTCAATAATGCGGGTTTGTGATCCTTCGGGCGAAATGTAAGCCTTTTGAAGGTCAGTGATTGTCAAGAGCGGCATAACAACCCGTGATTAGTTGTCCAAGGTTTCGCTGTGTTGACAGGTACGGCAAAGGTGACGATTAACGAGGTGGGCGCTCATAAGAAGGAGACCACCAATAACCGTGAAGATGACTTCGGCGTTTTCTGAAACGCCTAATCGCGCAATAATGATTAGCATCAAGGCGCCGCCTAGTATCAAAAATACACGCCGTTTTCGATGGTTTCGAAAGCCCCAAGTGAGACTGCCTACCGCGATTCCGCTGGCTGAAGCGACCATCACTAGTTCGGTGGACTCGGCCAGAATGAATCCAAGTCCAATGAGCGGCAGCACAGTTATCAACAACGGGGCAGCCATGCAGTGGACGGCACAAGCAAACGAGAGGCATGCACCGACGTTATCTACGGTCGAATGATTCAGATGTCTGTTCATTTTTTCCCCTGTGTCAGGCAGTCTTGTTGGCTGCGTTGCTTTCGGCATATAGAATGCGCAAAACGCAATCGATGTACCGCTATCATGTCTTGCGCATTCAGATTGTTGTTCTTTATGGACTCACAGTTACCGGAATCGGCAACGCCGCCGTGAAGTCGGCATGGTCCCCGTGAAACAGTTCGAGTTTGATTCCGGTTTGTCCGGCTCGACGTCCAATTACCTCAAAGGCGAATTCGTCATCATGGTGCTCATCCTCGTCTTCGTGATCATCCTCTTCTTCGTGGTCTTCGGGAAGGTGAATTTCAATAATAGACGTATCGTACTCGGATAGCGCCAAGCCGAATGCCTCGTCCTCATCATGGCCGTGGTCATCCTCTTCCTCCTCGGCGTGGTCATCCTCCTCAAAGGATACTTCTTCGCTGTCGTGATCTATGAACACGACGTGCACATCAATTTCGTCTCCAACCTTTAGGGAGATTCCGCCGGTTTCTGTTCCCTGGAATTGACGGTAGATCTCTTCCTCGTCAACCATGAGAATAAAACCATCGGCATCGGCGTGCATTTCCTCTTCTTCCTCCTCGCCCTCTCCGCACGCGATTATTAGTAGCATGGAAAGAGCAAGTAGCAATACAGGTAGTTTGAAATACTGCTTAATCATGTTGTCCTCCAAATAGAAATAGATTGTGCTCCCGGCATAAAGACTGACGGGTAAGTAGATACAGTCAGACTGTCATTAAGGTTACCTAAAATTCACTGGGGAATAGGTAGAAATAACTTGGGAAAAAACCGAATTGTAGATAAAACTGGCGGATTAAGCGGCGGAGGCTGGCGGGGCACGGCTACGGACATTGCTAACTATAGCCGTGGATATAAAAGTCGGGTCGAAAGGGGAATGAATTGAAGTGCGAAGACCGTGATTGGAAAGACTTTCAGCGTGGTACGCAATACCGAGATGGTTCGCAATGAAAAAGCAGGTAGAACAATCGTGCGATGCGGAATGCTTGTGTTCATCGTCGTGATCGTGTACAATTCCGGCAATGGCAACCGTTATCAGATAATAACAGATACCCATCGCAATTACGCAACCGGTAAGATTGATGTAGACTCGATTGTTCCGCAACGCCGTTTACCCTTTCAGTAGTGCGCTGTTTCAGAATTAAGTATATTATTCTAGCACGAACAGACAGGCTTTGTCCAATTTATTGGTTAGGACCTATGCGGCGTGTTCATGAGTCCCCTGATAAGGGGATTTAGGAGTTTAAAATCAAAAATCTACCCCTGTGTGCTAAATTTACGTATGTTATGTTATAACATAATAATTCAGAAGTCAAGTCAAAAATGAAATCTTCTAGGGTCATTTAATTCTCCCGTAATTCGATCTCCCGGTCGAAGCTACGGCGGGGCAAGATGCGCCGCCTACGGATTCGGGTTGTTCCAAAATCAGTCAAAAAACGGAAAACCAAATAGCCCTATGGAATCTTCTAGGTAGGTGGTTGTCTCCTTTCGGAAAGATTGATGCTTGTCTTAACTGCAAAATATGACACATCTTAAATTGGTTACGTAAATCCTATTGGTATCAAAAGTCGGATGATCCAAAGAATGAGATTGCGGTTTACGAGTAGTGGGGAATACCCATCCGACAACCCTCTCAGGATTAGATGTGATTACCTTTGATGGGAGGTTTGAGTTTCTTGACAATCGGATGGCAATGGCTTATGCTACGTATCATAAAATTCTATTTAACGAAAGGACGGCAATGTATTGTGTATCGCTTGATTTCTTTTTTGATGTTTGTTTGTATATTGGCAATCGCCAGTTTTTCAGTGCTAGAGGACAGTTATGCGGGTGAAGACGCCTCCGAAGAATCTCGCATTCCGGGCTGGTTTCGAGTTGATACGGACGCCTTGGGAACGCATTTCCTGATTGGGGCGACGCATTCGGTAGGCGGCGTCGCGCTTGAGTCCAATATCTTCATCGACGATACTCTCGGCGAGTTTGACCTCGGTGTTTCCATACCCGCAGCCAAAGGCGACAGTTTCAGCCTCACACTGTTACCCATGCTTGGCCTCGGGTTTGACTACAAAGCGCCGGATGGACCTTCCGCCATCTTTCCACACCTGTTCGTGTTTCTACCTGCAGGCAAATTCTTCTTCAAGTCGTGGACGATTGGGACTCTCTATTCCGTATTCGATGATGAAAGGGACAACGAAGTCTACACGCGCAATTACCTCACCTATTCCCTTAACAGGACTGTCGCGGTTGGCCCGCAGTTCGAAACCGTAGTGGGTTTGGGCGATGAGAGGACGGTTTTCAGCCAGATTCTCGGTGTGCGAATCAATATCGGATACGGCGAGAACAACACGCTCGGCATCCTTGCCGGGTATGATACCAAGAAAACGGAGGAACAATCGGGCTTAACGGGAAGGTTGAGTTTTACGCGCAGATGGTAGTGCAATAGCGCGCCCGGGTTGTCGAAGTATTGAGAGATATTTTTTGGTTGTTAGTACCCTAACGGTGATTAAGGGCGAAAATCCTATCGCTGAGACGTTTGGGAGCTGCCGAGAGTTTTATATTGGTTGGATGATGGTCGGATGAAAAGAAATTTAAGAATAGTGCGACTCAGCCCTTTCTAATGCCCTACGTAGGTTGCCAATGTGCTCTTTATATTTTATTGCGTTACGGAGATTCCCTTTAATTCCAGCGAGAAATCCAATTGCAGCGTAGATTTGAGCCATGTTCGATACTTGGTAAGGCTGGAGGCACTTAGCTATTGCCTCTGAATCTTTGACCTGGAGTAAATGGCGTCTCAAAAAAGGAGTCATTGAATTCATAACGGACCTTTAGATTCTTGCACATAGCTTTGAATAACCGCAACTGACTGTCGCGACTTTCGCTTTCGTGATACTTCTGTAAAGCCTCCATGACAGGGGCCGAATCATGAAACACAATTACCACCTCGTTTAGCGCTGCAAAAAATTCCTCTCGGGAATGCTCTGCGTGGCTTTCCTGCCCTTCTGTTATCGCAAAACGGTTGCCCAAGAGCCGACGGAAAGTATCAAATTTCTGTTTGCGGTTCTCATATCTTCGGTAGAAACATGTTGATAATATGACTCCGATTAGTCCAGACAATAGTGCAGAAATTATCAACCAGAGTGGGGTCAAAAGGCTCACCTCTTCTTGATGCAGAAAGCTAGCGGCGTGGTTACCAAAACACTGATCATATGAAATCGAGGAATTTATCTGAAGATGATACGAGAACTATCGGTAAACCCCTTCAGCGATTTTGCACTACATCAATGTAGGTAATCCCGAAACCTGGAATGTGTAGGTACACGTGAGGCGCGTAGAATTGATACTCGATTGTTAAGATTGCCAAATCGAAACCTTAACCAATGAGTTTGTCCATTTGCGGATAAGGAATAGCGATACATCTAGTTCATTGACAAACGCCACAGTTTTGCTTAAGCTGCTGAGATGGATTTCATCTTGCACCACTAACGTGGACTGGAAATCTCATCAATCACAAATCAGGAAATCAATCAGGGGAATATTGTGGAGTGGTTTCTACCGACCGTCTTGTTATAGGAACCGAGATTCGCTTTGTCTCTATTTTACAATCACCATCCGCTTCATCTGATGGAAGGTCGGGGTGGACAATCGATAGAAGTAGATTCCGCTTGAGACCTGCGCACCACTGTTATTGCGGCCATCCCAGTAGGCGGCGCGTTCTCGAGTAGAATACTCACCAGCGGTTTGTTCACCCAGGTTTAACCGCCGCACCAGTTGCCCTTGGACATTGTAAATACTAAGTGTAGCGTCGGAGTCGGCACTCAACCGATACGGAATCCAGGTTTCCGGGTTAAACGGATTGGGAAAATTTTGAAATAGCGCCGTGCGCTTGACCTGTCCCAGTGTTGTGGCGCTCAAATCGTAAGCTTCGACGGCGTACGGCGGGGTGTTGAAATCTTTGACGCTATCGTAAACGTAAACCGCAACGCCGTGGGCCGATTCGGGCCCGGCATTGCCCGCGTTATGCGAGGAAACTACGACGGCGTTTCCGCTAATAGCGACCCACTCCCCGTAGTTAACCTTTTGCCCGGGATCTCTAGGCAAGACCTTTGCCCGTTCCTCCCAGCGTCCTTCAATCCGCACGAAGGAGTAGGATGCTCCCGACCCCGGTGCACCTTCATCGCGAGTTTTGGCGCCTACGACAACGATACTGCCGCTAATTGCAACACCGGACCCAAACTGATCGGCTTTTTTTGCGTCCTTGGGACCGAGTTTTGCCTGTTGCCGCCATCCTCCACCGTCACGGACGAAAACATAGGCGGCGCCTGAATCTTTTCCACGGTCGGAGTCCGATAGCGGCGATCCAACGATGACGGTGTTTCCGCTCATTGCCAGCGAACCTCCGAAATTGTCGGCCTTGGCAGCATCATCGGCTACGAGTTTGGTCTTTTGTATCCAAGTGTCCCCGTTCCGTTCAAAGACATAAGCCGCGCCGGCAAACCTAACTCCGCTATGCGTATGTTTCGGCGCCCCGACGATGACGGTGTTCCTATAGACCAATACGGCGGTTCCGAAGGCGTCCGAGCGTTGTAGATCTGCAGGAGCGAGTTTAACCTGCTGTTTCCAGGCGGTTCCGGTGCGAACGTAGATATATGCCGACCCCGAACTGCTGCCGGCGTCATCATCGCCGGGCGACCCTATGACGGCGACTTCCCTATCAACTGAGACCGCATCCCCAAAACCGTCATCTCGATCCACATCTGCGGGTACCAGTTTCGCCTGCTCCTTCCATTGATTGCGGTTGCGGGCGAAAACAAATGCGGCTCCGGCGAGAGACTCATCGGCTCCCGCCCTTGACGCTCCGATGAGTGCATAATCGGGGCTAGCCAATTCATGAGGTCCCGTAAGATCGACTGCCACTCCGAAAGAGGGAATGGCTCTATTCTCGTTTCCATCGATGGGCTTCACGGTAAGTTGAGCCTGTTCTTTCCACTTCGAGCCACTCCCGACATAGACCATTGCCATGCCGAAACCCGCAGGTGCCCCAACGATCATGGTGTCGCCGTTGATATCGGACGATAGACGACTATTTCTCGTACCTTCCTCAACGACAACCAGCTTAAATCCGGCGGCATTGCCCATGTTTGCAACCAAGACGCAGGAAATTAGGGAAATGAAGATAGATTGCATCATTTTCGTCATGCTGATAACCCCTCTATGTTGAGAGACTGTTTGAATAATAGGCGGTTGTTTGTTTCTTGATGGTCTGGATTTGTCAATCCAGAGCGAGAAGGTATGGAGCGCGTGGCCCAGCCTGATGGCGGGTTACTTTCGAGCCAACCCCAAATCACGGGACGCACAAGAGTGCTCTCAGGTCATTTGATACTATTTCAAGATGAGCATTCTTCGCGTGGCACTAAATGTGTCTGCTCGCAGGCTGTAGAAATAGACGCCGCTGGAAACGGTTTGTCCGACTTGGTCCCTACCATCCCAATACGCAGCGGCGTCTCGACTAAGATAATCTCCCGCCTTTTGCATGCCGAGATCGAGTTCTCTTATCTGTTGCCCTCGGACATTGTAGATGCGGAAATTCACGGGGGCGTCAGCCGCCAACTGATACGGCAGCCAGGTTTCCGGGTTAAAGGGATTGGGAAAGTTTTGAAGCAGTGCGGTACGCCTGATTTTTCCGAAGGTTGTCACAGCCAATCCGGACGGATCGACCGAGAAGGGCACTATTTCTAAATCTTTGGTGCCGTCATAGATGTGCACCGCGTGGCCTTTACCCCACTCAGGCCCATCGTTGGGGCCGTTATGCGCCGAGACAATGACGGTGTTGCCGCTCAAGGCGACCCAAGCACCGAAATTGATCTTTTGACCGGGGTCATCGGGTACGACTTTCTGTTTCTGCTCCCATACCCCGTCCGAGCGCACAAATGAATATGCGGCGCCCGAGCCCGGTTCACTCTCATCGCGCGTTTTGGCGCCTACAATGACATTGTGACCCGCCACGGCAACGCTAAATCCGAATTGGTCGGCTTTCTTCGCGTCGCTGGAAGCCAGTTTCGCCTCCTGTTTCCAACCTCCGCCATCGCGAACAAAGACATAGGCGGCACCGGCATCTTTTCCTCTGTCCGTATCGGCTAATGGCGCGCCAACGACAACGGTATCTCCACTCATAGCAACCGAAGTGCCAAAACCGTCGCTTTTGTCGGCATCCGCGGCGGTAATTTTGGCGCGTTCCACCCATTTGTCCCCTTCGCGTTGAAAGACGAAGGCGGCTCCGGTGAATCTAACATTGCCGTGCGTGTGCTTTGGCGCTCCTACGACGACCGTGTCTTTTTGAACCACGACCGAAGTTCCCAAAGCGGCGGATCGGTCCAAATCAGCGGGGATGAGTTTTGCTCTCTCTTTCCAATTTGCGCCGTCGAACGTGTAGACATAGGCTGCCCCCGAGCTGCTACCGGCGTGGTCGTTGCCGGGTGAGCCAACGACTGCAATGTTCCTGTCAATGGCTATCGCCCAGCCAAAGTTGTCCAGTTTGGCCCCATCACTTGCGACAAGCTTCGCCTGCTCCTTCCATGTGTTCCGACTGCGGGCGAAGATATAGGCTGATCCGGATAACTCACCTTTCGGATTGTCTCTTGCCGCTCCGATAGCGGCAAAGTCGGCGCTGCCGTGTTCATGGAGAGCGGTGAGAGCGACCGACCAGCCGAATCCGGGAACGCCTTTGTTTATGTCTGCGCCTCCCACAAGTGCGACGAGTTCTGCCTGCTCTTTCCACTTTTTACCGGCACCGGTATAGATTTTTACGTATCCAAGCCCCTCATGGACTCCGACAATTAGGGTATCGCCGACAATGTCCGCCGTCATGTGACTGTTTCTCGTACCGTCTTCGGCTACGACAAACTTGAATCCGCCAGCATGGCTAACCCCTGACAGTAGAACAGCGATCGCTAGACTGACAAGGATGAATCTCAGATTTATTTTCATGATAATCTCCTCTCTATTTCAATGTAAATTCGTCGGCACAAATAACAGGGGATTTATCTAAAGGCTTACACAGGTTGACCCGATTTATGAAAAACAGATACCAATGTCAAGCAATATGTAACGCGTATTAGGTCTGCATTACAATCAAGTTGCCGGATATGAAGCGGGGCCTGCACTCGCTCTAGGATTTTTATGGGAATTCTATCGCGGTCACTAATCGGTCATCTGACTTATCTGCACGCTTAATCGCCGCTGTTGGTCTAAAAGGCTGGGGGATTCCTATCGCGCTCATTATTCATTCGCTTGATTGCAATGCGCACCCCACGGGGACACTATCGTGCTCCATGACTGTTCCTTTTATTTGCCCAACACTCCATTGCATTTATTTCAAGATGAGCATTCGCCGCGTCGCACGAAATGCGTCCGCCTGCAAGGAGTAAAAATAAATTCCGCTGGAAACCGTCTGTCCTAACTGGTCTCGACCGTCCCAATAGGCGGCGGTGTCTCGGCTCAGATAGGCGCCCGCTTTTTGTGCGCCGAGATTCAGCTCCCGTATCAGTTGCCCTTGAACGTTGAAGATGTTGATCGCGACCGGGGCATCAGCCGCCAGTTGGTATGGCATCCACGTTTCCGGATTGAACGGATTGGGATAGTTCTGAAGCAGCGCGGTATTCCTAACCCTACCAAAGGTCGTCAGCGCCATTCCATACGATTCAACCGCAAACGGCGGCGTTCCGAAATCTTCTACACTACTGTAGACAAACGCTGCCGTGCCGTTTCCCCAACCCGGCCCATCGTTGGTGTCGTTATGCGCCGAGACGACGACCGTATTGCCGCTCATGGCAACCCACGTGCCGAAGTTGAGTTTTTGCCTCTCATCGTCGAGGACAACCTTCTTTTTCTCTTCCCACACGCCATTGACTCTCACGAAAGAATAAGCGGCTCCCGATGCAGGCGCGCGCTCATGTCGCAACGGCGCACCCACAACGGCTATGCTGCCCGTGGTGGCAACCCCGAACCCGAACTGATCCTTCGCTCGCAAGCCTTGTGCGACTAGCTTCGCCTGCTGTTTCCAACTGTTGTTATCACGGACAAAGACATAGGCGGCGCCGGTGTCTTTTCCGCCGGCAGTATCGTTCAAGGGCGAACCCACAATGATGGTCTCTCCGGCCATGGTTACGGAATGGCCGAACCGGTCGGCTTTACCGGCGTCATTGGCTGTCAACTTCGCCTGCTGCTCCCACGTATTCCCGTTGCGAACAAAGACGTAAGCGGCACCGGCAAATCTGGTTCCGCCATGCGTGTGCCCGGGTGCCCCGATGACGACGGTGTTCCCGCGAAGCACAGCACACTCCCCGAAAGCGTCCAATCCACCCAAATCCTTGGGGACGATTTTCGCACTCTGTTTCCATTCGTCTCCCTCGCGTACAAAGACATAGGCGGCGCCCCCGTCCTTGGCTGCGCCGTCCTCTCCCGGTGCACCGATGACCATGGTACCTCTTTCGATTGACGCAGCGAAACCAAATTGATCCTTCTCTTTCGGATCCGGGGCTATAATCTTATGCTGCTGCTTCCACGTACCGCGGCTAGGGGCGAAGGTATAAACGGCGCCGAATCCTTGATGACCGAATATCCCCTCTTCGTTATCACCGCCGTGAAGGTCCTTTGGTGCTCCGATAGCGGCATAGTTTGCGCTGGCGCGCTCGTGGGGAGCATCTAGCGCGACCACCCACCCAAAAGCAGGAACAGCCGGATCCCGTTGATTTGCATCTTTGGCAATGAGCTCCGCTTCCAGTTTCCATTTCTCGCCCCCGCCCACATAGAGTTTGGCAAGACCTCCTCCACGCGCGCCGACGATTACCGAGTCTCCAATGACATCTGCGGACAGATGATTGTTGTTCGACCCGTCTTCGACACCAATCAACTTGACTTCATCGCCCGCGGCGTGGCCCGTCGCTATGCACAGGAGACCGAACAGCAAACCGAGGACAATATAGCGAATGACTTTCATGAGTACCTCCTTATCAATCGGAATATGTTTCTCGATTCGTCTTGTGAGAAGCACCGAAGGCAGGATGCAAAGGACATCAAGCACCGTCCCGTCGGATTCGCTTATTTCTCGTGCTACTTCAGCACGAGCATTCTTCGTGTCGTTTGGAATGTGCCAGCTTGTAAGGTGTAGAAATAGACGCCGCTAGAAACAGTTTCTCCAAACCCATCTCTTCCATCCCAATGTGCGGCGGTGTCTCTGGTCAGATAGCTGCCCGCTTTCTGTTCTCCGAGATTCAGTTCCCGCAGCAGTTGACCGTTTACGTTGAAAATCTGAATCGACACCGGGACATCCGACGCCAAGCGATACGGCATCCACGTTTCCGGGTTGAACGGATTGGGATAGTTCTGAAGCAGCGCTGTTCTTTTTACACTTCCGAGCGTTGTAAGGCTCCTGCCGAACGGTTCGACAGCGTATGGGAAAACGCCGAAATCGTCAACGCTGTTATAGACGTAAGCCGCAGTGCCAATCCCCTTTTCGGCGCCGCCTTCGTTCGCGGCGGCATAAGACGAAACGATGACCATGTTGCCGCTCATGGCGATCCAAAGCCCGTAATTAATCTTTTGTCCCGCATCGTCGGGGGTGACCTTCTCCTTCTCTTCCCATTTCCCGTCAACGCTAACAAAGGAATAGGCGGCGCCGGATCCCGGAGCGCCTTCAGGTCGAAACGGAGCGCCGATTATGGCGCTCCTGCCGGTAGTGGCGACGCCCGAACCGAATCGATCTTTCTCTTTCGTGTCTCTGGCAATCAATTTTGCCTGCTGCTTCCATCTGTCGCCGTTGCGTACGAAGATGTAAGCCGCGCCGGCATCTCTTCCGCGCTCGGTGTCGTGCAGCGGGGCTCCAACAACGAGCGTGTTGAAGCTGAGCGATATTGCGCTCCCGAACTGGGAAGCCTTGCCGGGGTCCTCGGGAGTGAGTTTGGCTTGTTGTTCCCATTTATCTCCGTTGCGAACAAAGACGTAGACGGCGCCGGCGAATCTCACTCCGCTGTGGGTGTGCCCCGGCGCACCGACGGCAAGGGTATTTTCATCCAACGATACCGTTTCTCCGAAAGCGTCAGACCCGCCTAAATCGTCGGGAACAATTTTTGCTTGGGGTTTCCACGTATTCGTGGCGCCGTCCAGAATATAGACGAAGACGGAACCCGAGTTTTTGCCATTATCGTCGTCTTTCGACATCCCAACCACGGCTGTAGTTCTGTAGATGGCAACAGACTCGCCGTACCGGTCGTCATCGACGGGATCCGGGGCAACAAGTCTGACATGTTCCTTCCAGGTCTTTCCACTGCGTCGGAAGATATAGGCGGCGCCAAATCCCGCGGGTCCCTCCAGCCCTTTGAGGTTGTCTCCTCCATGTAAGTGTTTTACCGCGCCGATAATGACGAAGTTTGGAGTAGCAAACTCATGAGGCGCCCCGATAGCGACTGAATAAGCGAAGCCGGGAACAAATGGGTCTCGAGCATTGTGGTCTCGGGCTTGAAGGTCCTCCTGCTTGTTCCAAACTTTGCCATCATTGACGTAGATTGAGGCGGTTCCTGCACCGCGTGACGCGATAATGACGGTGTCCCCGATAATGTCCGCGGTCAAATGCTCGTGGTTAACACCCTCCTCGACACCGATAAGCTTGACTTCCTTTTTTGCCAGCACGGTATGATTTATGGTTGCCGAGACAATACCGAGCGCAAGTGTTACGAGGATAACTCGTATCGTTTTTTCCATGGCAGTTTCCTTTGGAGTAGTTTTGATCAAAGATCAATCAGAAATCGTATGTTTTTATAACTTTACGGGCAGACACCTTTGGTCTCCCTGATAATGGTAGGCGCGGTTTCTAACCGCCCCGTTTCAATTCGCGCCTATCCGGTGCGGTTGGAAACCGCACCTACCAGATATTTGCATTACTTCAAAATCAGCATCCGCCGTGTCGCTTCGTAAGATCCGGCTTCAAGGGTGTAGAAGTAGACGCCGCTGGACACCGTTTCTCCAAATCGGTTTTTGCCATCCCAATACGCGGCGCTTTCTCGTGTCAGGTAATCGGCGGCTTTTTGGGGACCGAGACCCAACTCCCGCATCAACTGGCCTCGGGTATTGTATATGCGGAAGGTTACCGCAGAGTCGGTCGCGAGGCGATACGGCAACCACGTTTCCGGATTGAACGGGTTGGGGAAATTTTGAAGCAGCGCTGTTCGTTTTACGCTGCCCAGCGTTGTTAGGCTCATGCCGGACGACTCGACGGCGTAGGGCAAAACGCCGAAATCATCAACGCTATTATACACGTAAGCCGCAGTGCCAATCCCCTTCTCGGCGCCGCCTTCATTCGGGGCAGCATAAGACGAGACAATGACCATGTTGCCGCTCATGGCAACCCAAAGCCCGTAATTGATTTTTTGCCCCGCGTCGTCGGGGGTGATTTTCTCTTTCTCTTCCCATTTTCCGTCAACGCTAATAAAGGAGTAAGCGGCACCGGATCCCGGTGCGCCTTCGGGTCGAAATGGAGCACCAATAATGGCGCTTCTGCCGGTGGTGGCGACACCTGTACCGAATCGATCTCCGGCTTTGGCGTCTCCGGAAGTCAATCTCGCCTGCTGCCTCCATCTGCCCCCGTTGCGGACGAAGATGTAAGCCGCTCCGGCATCTTTGCCGCGCTCAGTATCGTGCAGCGGGGCTCCCACGACAACCGTGTTGAAGCTGAGTGAAATACAACTCCCGAACTGGGCTGACTTCCCGGGGTCATCGGGAGTGAGTTTGGCTTGCTGTACCCATTTATCTCCTTCGCGCACAAAGATGTAGACGGCGCCGGCGAACCTCACTCCACTATGCGTGTGCCCCGGCGCTCCGATGGCGAGGGTGCTTTCATCTAACGATACCGCTTCTCCGAAAGCGTCTGATCCGGCGAGATCGTCGGGAACTATCTTTGCTTGTGGTTTCCAGGATTCCTCATCGAATACGTAGACGAAAACCGAACCCGAGTTTTTGCCATTATCGTCGTCTTTTGATGCTCCAATCACGGCGGTGTGCCTATAGATGGCAACAGCCTCGCCGAACCGGTCGTCGAGCATCGGGTCCGGCGCAACCAATTTTATTTGCTGTTTCCATTTCGCGCCACCGCGGCGGAAGATATAGGCGGCACCATATCCTCCTTTGCCCGCGAGAGCCTGTTCGCCTCCATGCAGGTGCCGCGGCGCACCGACAATGGCGAAGTTCGCGGCGGCGAACTCGTGCGGTGCCCCGATAGCGACCGAATGGCTGTAAGATGGAGTAGCTGCCCTGGCAGCATTGGGATCTTTGGCAAGCAGATCCCCCTGTTTTTTCCAGGATTTTCCGTCAAAGACGTGGACTGTGGCAACCCCCGCACCACGCGCTCCCATGACCACGGAGTCGCCGATAATGTCCGAAGTCAGATGTTCGTTGTTGTTGCCTTCCTCGACACCGATAAGCTTGATTTCCTTTTTTGCCAGGGCGGTTTGATTTACGGTCGCCGAAGCAATGCCGAGCACAAGCATGATAAGGAGAAATCGCATTGTTTTTTCCATGGCACGCTCCTTTCGAGTTGATTTCACATTTGTCAAGATACGTTTGTCTTCATGATTTTTTACCGGTAGACAAGAGTGCTAGTGCCGTTTACTTAAAGTGAAGGTGCGCAACTGGCAAATGGCTTAAATTTGAGTCGCGATTCGGAGATCGCTCCTACATGGTTAAACTTCCCAAAACTGTGCCATAACCTTTTTTGGTACGCGCGGTTTCTAACTGCACCTACCACGTGTTTGGATTACTTCAAAATAAGCATCCGCCGGGTTGCCTCGTAGGATCCGGCTTTAATGGTGTAGAAATAGACGCCGCTGGACGCCGTTTCTCCAACTTGGTTTTTACCGTCCCAATAGGCGGCGGTTTCGCGCGTCAGGTAGTCGGCTGCCTTTTGGGTGCCGAGATCCAGTTCCCGCATCAACTGGCCTCCGGCATTGTAAATGCGGAAGGTAACAGGCGAGTCGGAGGCTAGGCGATAAGGCATCCACGTTTCCGGGTTAAACGGATTGGGGTAGTTCTGAAACAACGCCGTGCGTTTGACCTTGCCTAGAGATGTAATTTTCAATCCAGTTGGATCGACGGAGAAGGACGGTGTGTCAAAGTCATTTATGCTGCTAAAGACATGCACCGCGGTGCCGTGTCCAAATCCGGGGCCATCATTGCCTTTATTGTGAGACGCAACGACCACGGTATTGCCGTTAATGGCAACGGAACCACCGAAATTGATTTTTTGCTCTTGGTCATCGGGCAGAACCTTCTTTTTCTCTTCCCAGCGCCCATCGGTGCGCACAAAGGAATAGGCAGCCCCTGCGGCTGGCGCGCGTTCGCTGCGCCCTTTGGCTCCAACGATGACGATGTTACCGTTGGTGTCGACGCTATATCCGAACTGATCATTTTTCCCTCCGACTGCGGGTATCAGTTTCGTCTGCAGTTTCCATTGATTCCCATCGCGAACATACACATAGGCGGCTCCCGCATCTTTGCCTTGGTCCGTGTCATGCGCCGGCGCACCGATGACTATGGTGCCGCTACCAATAGCGACAGAGGAACCGAAACGGTCCGCTTTCGCACCATCGTTGGCAGTGAGTTTGGCTTGTTGGCGCCAGGTGTCGCCTTCGCGGACGTAGATATAAGCGGCGCCCGCGAATCTCACTCCTCCAGGTGTATGCCCCGGTGCGCCAATGACGGCTGTATTCTCACGGATGGCGACCGCTTCTCCAAATGAGTCGGAACCGCCAAGATCATCGGGGATAATTTTGGCTTGTTGACGCCAATCTTCACCTTCGCGCACATATATGTAGGCAGAGCCCTCGTTCTTCTTGTTATCATCGTCTTTTGACACGCCAATGATTGCCGTGGATCGGAAAATGGAAACTGATTCGCCGTACCGATCGTCATCTGTGGGTTCGTCGGCAATCAACTTCACCACTTTCCGCCATTCGTTTCCGGTACGAAGGAAGATATAGGCGGCGCCTTTTTCACCGGCAGCGAAGATTCCGGCAACACCGCCTGCTTCATTAACCACTTCGCCTTTTTCGGGATGCGTGTCGGTCGGCGCGCCGACGATAGCGTAGTTCGCGGGAGCAATTTCGTGGACGCCTGTAAGGGAGACCGACCATCCGAAGGCCGGTATACGTGCCTCTGCTTGTTCAACCCGTTCTTGAGCAGTGAGTTGCCATTGCTCTTTCCAGTTCCCGCTGGCGCTTGAGTAGATTTTGACGAAGCCACTTCCGGAAGCGCCAATGGCTAGGGTGTTCCCGCTGACATCCGCCGCCAGACGTTTATTATCAATCCCCTCTTCCACACCCACGAGCTTATCGCCACCAGCGTGGCACACGACAACAAGACTAATACTGAGGACCAAAGGGATTAAGAAAGACCGTATTGTTTTCTTCATCGTTTATCCTTTCTATACTTTTATGTAGGGTTCCATAGAAGATTCTGTGCCTCAGCAATCTTTAATAGCAAAGGAGCAACTGATCGAAGGACAAGGTGGTAGGGATCCCAAAGCAAATCCTGCTCCTCGTTTATGGTTTACTCGACTAAGTTCAATGAAAATATGGAGGTCGCGACCTTGAGATCGCTCCTACCAAACAGTGGGGTGACATAAGGCGATTTTCGGCACACGTAGTGTGACTTTAGATTTATTTCAAAATTAACATACGGCGCGTGGCTTGAAACGCACCGGACCGCATCGTGTAAAAATACATGCCGCTAGAGACTTCCTCGCCGAACTGATCCCTTCCATCCCAATAGGCAGCGGATTCTTGTGCCCGATAGCTCCCGGCTTTCTGTATTCCGATATCCAACTCGCGCACCAGTTGACCTCGGACGTTATAGATACGAAGGTTTACCGTGGCATCGGAGGCTAGTTGATACGGGAGCCACGTCTCCGGATTAAACGGGTTGGGAAAGTTTTGGAACAGTGCCGTGCGTTTTACTCGCCCCAGCGTCGTTACTTTCAATTCAATCGGATCGACCGAGAAGGGCGGCGTGCCGAAACTTTCAATACTGCTATAGACATAGACGGATGAGCCGTCGCCATGCGGCCAACCGCAGTCGTCGCACTTGGTTTCATGATGGGAAGCGATAGCTACCGTATTTACGTTTATCCCGACGGACGCGCCGAAGTGAAGATCTTTGGCGCCGTTCTTGGGCACAACCTTCTCCATCGCTTGCCAAACGCCGTCCACACGCGCAAAAGCATAAGCGGCACCCGAGGCAAATGCGTCCTCATCTCGAATCGGCGCTCCGACAATCGCAACATTTCCGTTGGTGGCCACGCCGTTTCCGAATTTATCGCCCTTGCGCCCGCTTTTTCCCAATACTTTCGCAAGCTGTTTCCATGAGTTCCCGTCACGCCCGAAAATGTAAGCGGCGCCTGCATCTTGTCCGCCATCGGAATCTTTCAACGGCGCCCCTACCACGACGGTGTCCGCGCCGATAGCGACGGAAAACCCGAATCGGTCCGCCTTGCCCGGATCGTTAGCCGTGAGTTTGGCTTTTTCCACCCATCTGTCCCCTTCGCGCTCGAACACGTAAGCCGCACCGGCGAATTTTACGCCTGCATGTTCGCTCTGGGGCGCACCTATGATTGCGGTATTCCCAAGGAGTGCGACGGATTCTCCGAATCCGTCGGAGCGCGCGGCATCCTTCGCGAAAAGCTTGGCACGTTGGACCCATCGGGCGCCGTCGCGAACAAAGACATAAACCGCTCCTGCATTTGCCCCACGATCGTCGACTTTGGGGGCGCCAATGAGGGCGGTGTGCCCGTTTACCGAGACTGCATGTCCGAAATTGTCTCCCTCCGCCGCGTCGCTGGCACGGATTTTCGCCTGTTGGTTCCAATCTCTTCCGCTGAGCGCAAAGACATAGGCTTCACCGGAGTCGGGTCCAACTCCATCATGGCGCGGCGCGCCGACTATGGCGATGGCGGAGTTGCTGCGACCGGGAACATCGGTGATAGCGACCGCGTGACCAAACGCTCCGCCGTCACCCGTGAGCTGCGCCGTCTGTCTCCACTTGTCACCTTCGCCCTCGAAAATCGTGGCGAAGTCTTGGGCACGGCCGGGTGTTCCGAGAATAATATACTTTGTGCCGATACTGGTCGCCACGATCCCGTTGTCGCTGCCACCCGTGTCGGCGGGGATAAGCCTGACATCTTTCTGGGCAAGGGCTGTGTAACTGATGGATGCCCATATAATGGCGACCGCGAAGCCAATCAGTTTCAGATATGATGTTTTCATCAAACCTCCTTTGCATCTCTGTGTCTGAATTGCAGAGATTAGCCGCGAGATTTACATTTTAAAATTTCGTGATTATGGCGCGCAAGAGGTCGCTATTCGGAGATCGCTCCTACCAGTGCCAATTCTATTTCAAAATTAGCATTCGGCGCGTGGCTTGAAACGCACCGGCTCGCAGCGTGTAGAAATATATGCCGCTGGACGCTGCCTCGCCAAATTGATCTCGACCATCCCAATAGGCGGCGGATTCTTGCGCCTTATAGCTCCCGGATTTTCTCAACCCGAGGTCCAACTCTCGCACCAGTTGACCTCGAACATTATAGATACGAAGGTTTACCGGAGCATCGGAGGCCAATTGATACGGCATCCACGTCTCCGGATTAAACGGGTTGGGAAAGTTTTGGAACAGCGCCGTGCGTTTGACTCGCCCCAGTGTCGTTACTTTCAATTCAATCGGCTCGACCGAGAAAGGCGGCGTACCAAAACTTTCTATACTGCTATAGACATAGGCGGATGATCCGTCGCCGTGAGGCCATCCGCAATCTGCGCACTTGGTTTCGTGGTGCGAGGCAATGGCAACGGTATTCTCGTTCATTGCGACGGACGCGCCGAAGTGAAGGTCTTTGGCGCCGTCCTTAGGCACGACCTTGTTCTTCGCTTGCCAGACACCGTCGACACGCGCGAAGGCATAGGCTGCACCCGAGGCGAATGCGTCCTCCTGTCGAATAGGGGCTCCGACGATTGCGACGTTTCCGTTTGTAGCGACACCGCTTCCGAATTTATCGCCTTTGCGTCCGCCCTTTCCCACTACTTTTGCAAGTTGCCTCCATGTGTTCCCGTCACGCCCGAATATGTAGGCGGCGCCGGCATCTTGTCCACCGGCGGTGTCTTTCAACGGCGCTCCGACAACGACGGTATCGGCACCGATGGCGACGGAAAATCCAAATCTGTCCGCTTTGCCCGGATCTTCCGCGGCGATTTTGGCTTTCTCCACCCATGCGTCCCCCTCGCGCTCGAACACGTAAACGCCTCCCGCGAATTTTACGCCGGCATGACCGCTTTGGGGCGCTCCGATGATGGCGGTGTTTCCGACGAGATCCACCGCTTCGCCGAATCCCGCGGAGCGTTCCGCATCCTTCGCGGCAAGTTTCGCTTTTTGGACCCAGCGAGCGCCTTGTCGAACAAAGATATAAGCCGATCCGGAGTTGCCTCCCGCGTCGTCATCTTTCGGCGCGCCAACGAGAGCGGTATTCCCGTTAATCGAGACAGCATGTCCGAAAGCGTCGCCGTCTTCTCCGTCATTGGATCGGAGTTTCGCCTGGGGTTTCCAATCCCTTCCGCTGAGCGCGAAGACATAGGCTTCTCCTGCGTCGCTATCCGGCGCGCCGACAATGGCAAATGCCGAATTGCTTTGTCCTCGGACATCAGTGACATCGACCGCTCGCCCAAACCCGCCGCCATCCCCCGTCAGGCTGGCTGTCTCTTTCCATTTTTCGTCTTCGCCCTCAAAGATTGCGGCGAAGTCTTGGGCGCTACCCGGTGTGCCGAGGATGATGTATTTCGTGCCCATGCCGATTGATATCTCGTCGTTGTCGGTGCCGCCGGTATCGGCTGGGATTAGCCTGAGATCTTTCTGTGCAAGGACTGTAACATTGGCGGACGCGCATATAATGGCGACAGCCAGACTAATCCGTATTAGATTTGCAGTTTTCAAGAAAACCTCCCTTGTATCTTATGTTTGATTCGTTTGCCACGGTGGGGTGTTTTGTTATCGGGGCAAGATGCCTCTCCCACGATGGGGTTGCCTTTCCCACGGTGCGATTCTTTATTTTAATACAATCATTTTTCGCGTGGCTTGGAACGCACCGGCTTCCAGGGTGTAAACGTACAAACCGCTGGACACCACTTCGCCGTGTTGGTCTCTACCATCCCAATACCCGGCAGTTTCGCGGGTCAGGTAGTCTCCCGCCATTTGGTCGCCGAGATCCAATTCGCGCACGAGTTCGCCTCCGACATTGTATATGCGAATGATTACAGGAGCATCCGACGCCAACCGATAAGGTAGCCATGTTTCGGGGTTAAACGGGTTCGGAAAGTTTTGAAACAGCGCCGTGCGCTTGATTTGACCAAGCGTTGTTACCGTTAATCCGGATGAGTTAACAGAAAAGGGAGGCGTGCCGAAATCTTCGATACTGCTGTAAACATACGCCGCGGTGCCGTTCGCAAATCCGGGCCCCTCATTCACCGCATTGTGGGACGATATGACAACAGAGTTGTCGCTCATACCGATTGAAGAGCCGAACTTGAGGTCTCTGGCGCCGTCTTTGGGAACAACCTTTTCTTTCTCAACCCAGGCGCCTTCAACGCGCACAAATGAATATGCCGCTCCCGCGGCTCGCGCCCCTTCATTACGGGCCGGGGCACCGACGATGACAATGTTACCGGTGGTAGCCACGCCGAATCCGAGCTGATTGGAAGCCCCTGCCTTCGCCGGCATGAGCATCGCCTGCTGTCTCCATGAGCCGCCATCGGGAACGAAGATGTAAGTTACCCCGGCATCTTTGCCTGCGTGTGTATCGTGCAGAGGCGCGCCGACGACGATGGTGTTGCCGCTCATGGCGACCGAATGTCCAAACCGATCGCTCTTGGCAGCATCGCTAGCGGTGAGTTTGGCTTTCTGTACCCAGTTCGTTCCCTCCCGCACGAAGACGTATGCAGCGCCGGGGAATCGAAGTCCGCTATGCGAATGCTGCGGCGCCCCGACGACAGCCGTGCGCCCGTAGACAAAAACATCCTCCCCGAACGCATCCGAGCCGCCCAAATCTTTAGGGAGCAGTTTCGCCTGCTGTTTCCATCGAGCGCCATCGCGCACGAAGATATAGGCTGCTCCGGAGTTTTTTCCGGCATCGTCGCTCTTTGGCGAGCCTACGATAGCGGTATTTCCGTCAATGGAGACGGCATGCCCGAAATTGTTTGTTGCGGCAGCATCGTCGGCTGTGAGTTTTGCCTGCTGTTTCCATGTGCCACCGCCCGGGGCATAGACAAAAGCTGCACCGGCGCTGTCGCCACGGTCGTTGTTGTTCGGGGCTCCTACAATGGCAGCGTGCGGATTGCCCCGCAGATGAAGGCTTCCGATGGCGACCGCCCATCCGAAACTTCCTTCAGCCTCGCTAACTTGCGCTTGCATATCCCACCGATTGTTTCTTACGGCATATATTTTAGCGTAGTTTTCGGCGTGCGCTCCCACGATGACGGTTCCCGCTACGATATCGACAGCGAGTTGTCTATTCCCGGTTCCGCCCTCGGCGCCGACCAGCTTGACCTCTTTGGCGTTCAGAAAGGATACCGTTCCCATGCCAAGCGCAAGAGTGAGGAGCACAATTTGAAGTTTTTTTGCCACCAGTTTTCCCTTTTCAGCACAAGCGCCAACAAAGTTTCGCCGTATTAGTGCGCCTGCAAATAGATCTTTGGGAATCCTATCATATTTTGCAAACCATGTCAACATGATACAACAGGGGAAACGCATCTAATTGCAGAGGAGGTCTCATGGTGGCAGAACGTACGATTATGTTGGGTTTCACTCAAATTTTGGCGCGTTCAAGCGAAATAGGCACTCGAAAACTGTTACAAGATTAGCGATTACTAACGAATTTCCGTTCAACCCAACCTACGAGTCCCAAAATAGTGTCACAAACTTAGCCCGATTTTCTTTTTTGTGATGCAGAAAATTTAGATGCGTTTCCCCTGCATGATACAACACAGAAATCAGGGGAAACGCACCCAAAACCGCTCAATCGCTCCGGCGTTGAAACCAACCATGGCAGCTGTTTTCAACTTCATAAGTTGCTCATCTCTACAGCAACATCAGAGCGAAATGTGTATAACATCAGTAGATGTTCTCATTCCTCTTAATCGCCATTAGTCGCTTGAGAGTTCGAAAATGTGGATAAAATGTTGATCCGTCACCCTTTTTGGGCGTTTTCGGCTGAACTTGTACCTAATTTTTATGCAAAAAAGGACGTCAAAAATAGGTACAGAAATGTGAACGGAGGCCTTATTTCGAGGGCGTGTTCACATGGTTTGATTCAACACTTTCCTTTGATAGCGCGGGTTCATCTGCGGTCAAATGTGAACAAGATGTTAACAGAAAAAAAGATCTGCGCTGCTAAGGTCACTTTTGGGTGCGTGGGAAGCCAAAGCTCCGACTCGTTGGAACACAGATAACTTGGGAGGTAGTGCATCACTGCTCCGCTCATCTGTTCGTTCCTTATCATACTATACACGTGTAAAGTAGTCAATGCAAAGTCAGATGCGTTTCCGCTTGACATTGGATGAGTGCGATTGTAGAAGTCGAAATACCATACGACCCAACCGCTGGAAACGATGGCTAAGGAGTGGTCACCGGCATTCTATACTTTTTTATTTCTGAGCGAGGGGAGATTGAAAGTTTTGAGATACAAACGTGCGTGAGAACTCGCAGCATGACTGAGCCTGTGTGGATAAACCGGGAAGAGAACTTGCAATCCGAGCATGGAATAAGGTAATATATGTTAAGTATTATGCCGGAAAATCTTTACTACTGCTTCCGAGCTAACTCTGACAGTTGATCACTGGATAAGCGTGAAGATCTGGCGGCGGTTTATTCCGGAGTGGATAGAACGCGAAAGAGATGGACATAGAAACTATTAAGAATCGGGGACGGAGATATCCGTTCCCCATTTTGACGATGCACGGAGGAAGACAGTGGCGAGGGAAAAGCCGAACATCGCACTACAAAATGCATTGCGCGACGATATTCCGGAGGACGGGGCTGTCGAATTAAGGTCGGAGATACGGGGGCTGTTTGATGATTTGACCGGGGCGGAGCTTGTTGAAGCGGTAGTCGCACGCGTGCAAAGGCATGCGTTGGAGTTGTATCGGAATTTATACAAAGAGGAACCCGATTTGGGGCATGGAGGGGACCTCAAGCTAATCAGAGACGAGATTCATAAGGAGTTGGGACGATGGGTTACGCGGTTTATCTCCGATGAACATCGAAAGTTCATCATTCGCTGCCATGCACAGGGGATGCCCACCGCGTCCGCCGTCTGGGAGCTGATGGTGAATGATAGAATGATAAACAGACTTGCCCAGAAGGATGCATTGGGGGTGCAGGAACTTCGACGAATGCTGATTCAGCGGTTGGCGTATTTGAAGCCGGGAGCGGCGCGGTGGCCCGAAAAGAAGTTTGGTCCCGTTTGGCGTGAAGCACGAGAACAGTATAGGCACGTCGTGAGTGACGTTCCATTCACGTCGAAAGCGGAACAGGTTGCGCTTTTGGCGAAGAATGCCGATCTAATCAGTCGAAAGTTGGATGAGCCGCTTGAATCGGTACAGGATATGCAATCGCTCACGACTTCTCTGACCAAGACGGTGGAAAGTATGCGGAAGGTGTCGGCGGCTGAGCGCCGGAAGTCCGCGAACTTGTCTGGCACTCAGCTTGTTGCGGTACTGGAGCGATTGACGCTTGCGCTGAAATCCCCTGAACAACAGGAGATTGGCACCGAGGCTGACCAACTCGCGCGGGTTTTGGAGGGATTGACGCTTGCACTGAAGGCGCCCGGTCAGAAAACGGGCGGGAACAGAGATTCGCAAGATACGTGGATTTTGGAGCAACTAAGGGTTGCGCTGAGCACCCCTGAACGGAAAGCAGATGCGGCTAGGGCTTTGCCCGCGGAGACGAACAGCGGCGCACTAGAATCGGAGTGAGGAGGTTGAGGAACGGAAGGATGGAAGGGAGGAAGATTGGAAGAAGAAAAGGTAAGTGGTCAGAAAATACCCTGAGGCCAAGAGACGGGCAATAAATGAGATCTCTATCGCACTCGCTATTCACTCGCTTGATTCCTACTACGAGCCAGAAAAAGGGGTATTTACACGTTGTGCGCCAAAAAATTGGCAAAAAAGTTTTCTAAATTCATAGCGCCCGCCCCTAGAAATCAATGGACTAAACAGTTACAAGAAAAGTAGTCGTTGACGCAGGTTGCTACCTATATCTAAACAAACCGAGTTTTGGGTTCGCGTTGCTAAATTCTAGGTAGATTGGTCTGATTTTTGTCAACCTTGTGTATCCACATAGAAAAAAAACTCTGTTTCTGTACCTATGTCGGGCAAAGGTGGTAACTCGTGTTGGTTAACCCAAGTTGCCACCATTGTACCGCAAGGTATCTCTATGGAAGTTCTATCAGGATTAGCTATCGCATCGGGATCTCTATTGCAGGGAATCTCTATGGGAATTCTATCGCGTTCCCTGTCCAGTCACTTGATCGCTCGCTATTCGCTCGCTTGATCTATTCGTTACTTTGATTCTTTGTTACCCACTCAGTTGATCCTCATTCATTCGGTTAATCGTGTACAGACGGGACTCTTGCCGTGAGCGGCACGACGAAACTCCTTGACATCGCAAAATTCTCAACACTACAATATGCACTTTAGCTATGCCATGTGTTTTTGAAATCCACGCGATAAGAGCGCTAGGATTCGGTCGAATGTCCCGAAACCGATTTTCAGAGGAGGGAACTTTAATCGGGTGTTGGGGGTAATTAGGCTAGCATGGGCGCATCTCGGTATTCAAGGACTTATATTTTGATTTGTTGAGTGGAACCAAAATTCTAGTTGCGTCAGGGAGGATAATTGTGAATAGTTTTGCTAGGATGATTGCATATTTAACAGCGATATGCCTGATTATTCCGTCGCTGGCATTTGCAGAGGCGGTTGTATCGATCGATCCGGCGGTAGTCAAGTCGCCGCAAGCGGGTGAAAAACTCGTGTTCGATGTAAATATCTCGAACGCAGAGAACGTCTCCGCCTATCAACTTAATCTCAAGTTCGACGCGCTCGCTCTCTCGTACGTCGGCGTGGAGTTCAGCGATTATCTTCCAGGCAATCAGGATGTAGGAAACATAGCGAATATTGAGATTTTTCTTATCGAGCCAAATGGTGTCGAGACAGATCTGGCGACCGGCACTGCCATACTCGCCCCACCCGCTGCAGCGGCATCATTGGTCGGTGTCGGAGGCAACGAGGGCAGGCTATTAAGCGTTACCTTTGAGGTGCTTGAATATAAAGCTTCCGCAATTGAACTCATTGATGTTGAATTGTCAAATCCCGATGGTAAGCGACTGAATGTCACGACTGCTACGGGAAAGATTGAGGCGCCCCCTTTCACCATCACCGAACACATTCCCGGAGATAAATTCCTCTTGTTGCAAGGAGACATTTTCGAACCAAACGCATTTGTCCAATGTTTCATCCCTATCTGGGAGGGCGAGATAACGGTTGAGGGAGGTTCATTTTTAGAGTATCAGGCGGCATTCCCGATTGAGAGCGTATATAACATAGGAGGGGTATTTGCTCATACGGCAGACGGAAGCCGAATCGGGGACCTTGTCACTACTCTTGACACGGATTGGATGCATTACAGTGTCGCATTGGATTCACTGGCGGGACAGACCATCGTGGCTGTCAGCCTCGGGACGGAGAAACCAGCGAATCGCGCGACGTCGTTCGGCAAATTCGGGATGATGGTGGATAACATCCAAATTACCGATGGCACACACATCCTTGAACCTATATGGGTTGACAAAGATTCAATCAACGGTCAGCGGCGCGTGAATGTTCCCCTTGGCGATGTGTCGGGGATTGAAAATTGTGAAGTGTTCGCCGTTACAACGGAGGGAGTTTCCGTCGAGTCTAGGGGGAAACGCCCGACGACCTGGGGACGTGTCAAGACGGGAAGATGAGAGAGAAAAGGAAGGCGAGCGATAAGAAATGAAGTCAATTGGAAGGGTGGAAGAGAGGAAGCAGTGGAGAGAAGATTCGTTTATTTTACGAGGGCGAGTTGCGCCATCTCTCGACCTTGATGTGTCAGATCTAACCGCCCCGCACGATTGCGAACGAATCCGCGGCGCTCTGCGTTTCGGACGACTTGTTGCGCGAAATCCGGTTCCCAATGCAGATGACTGCTGAGATGATTAACGTGCGCCTCCCTTTCCGCCTCGGGCAACCCTTCGTGACTGAAGAGGTGAATGGTGAGCATTGTCTGCGCGAATTCCCACCTTTGACTAGCCCGCCGCCGAGCGATGGCGACGATGCCGCGATTCGGTGCAAAAAGAAAAGCCAACGCGAAAAATACTCCGGTCATTAGTCCCATCGAACCGGCAATCGAGGCATCTTGATAGTGCGCGAACCAGTACCCTCCAACCGCGCTGGCGACGCCGATCAATCCACTTAGTACAATCATCCGGGAGAGTCGATTGGTGAGAAGGTACGCTGTGATGGGCGGCACAATCATCAAGGCAACGACCAAGATTGAACCCACCGCATCGAACGCCCCAACCGCCGTGACTGAAACCAATGCCATCAAACCGTAGTGAATGAGCGCAGGAGAGAAACCGAGGGTGGCGGCAAGGTTCGCGTCGAACGTAACCAGCTTCAGTTCTTTATAGCAGAACGCTATGAAGACGACGTTGATGCACAGGATCGCGGCCATGACCCAGAGCGAACGAGGTCCAAAATCGTATCCAAAAAACTCAAATCGATTAAAGGGCGCCAAAGCCAGTTCTCCCAGCAACACGGTATCGGTGTCGAGGTGAACGTCACCTGCGTAGCGGGCAATAAGAATTACGCCAACACTAAACAGCGCGGGAAACGTGATTCCGATGGCGGCGTCTTCACGAATCAGCCTTGTTCGATTCAGCAATTCTACCAGACTTACCGTTAGCACGCCGGTAGCCGCTGCAGCAATAATGAGCAGCGGTGATGTCAGGTCTGCCGTAACGAAGAAGGCAAGTGCAATCCCCAAGAGAATGGCATGGCTAATAGCGTCGCTCATCATTGCCATACGCCGCAATACGAGAAACACGCCCGGCAGAGCGCACGCCACTGCCACAACTATCGCTATCAACTGGATTTCAAGCACTTCGGACGACATAGTATCACATCTTACCTTCCGCGACCGGCGACATACCGCGCTTGAATAACCCCCTCAGATGTAAGCGCCCATTCATCAGAATTGACGTTTTCAACCCAACCACGCGATGCCAACTCTCTGAGACTGTGGCGCACGTTGCTCCGGTGTGCGCTCATCGCCTCCAAGACCGCAGTGGAATGGCTGTGTCGGGGGTCCTCGTGCTGTGATGCAAGCGTGTAGAGGTCGTTCAACACGACCTCTATCCGGAGTTTTCTACGTTCACGCTGACTGCGAATCCAGTTCCAGACGAGTCCGCGATTAGGGGCAAGAGTGATTGACAGAAGCACAATCGCGCTGATGGAAAGCACAATAGTGGGACCTGTGGGGACCTGAACCGCGCTGCTGCTGATGACGGCTCCACTGACGCCGGCAATCGCACCAAAAAGCACAGAGAGTGCAACCATCCCTCCGAGCCGATTGGTCCACTGCCGAGCCGCGGCGGCGGGCGCGACAACCATCGCGCTCATCAGCACCACTCCTACCGTTTGAAGCCCCAATACAATCGCAATCACGAGGAGCGTAATCAGTAGGACATCAAGAATCGCCATCGGGAATCCTAGGCTGGCTCCAAAGCTTGTGTCGAAACACAGCAGTTTGAACTCCTTCCATAATAATAGCATGATGATGATAGTCACTCCGCCGATGGATGCCATTGTTATGACATCTCGCTCCAGGAGTGCTGCGGCTTGCCCGAACAGGAAGGTATCCAAGCCCGATTGCTTGGCGGTAGGCATTTTCTGAATCACGGTAAGCAAAACCAGACCCCCGCTGAAGAAGACTGACAGCACTAATCCGAGCGCGCTGTCTTCTTTGATGCGCGTATTGTTGACGATACTTATTACGAGCAGCGTGGCAATCCATCCGGCTATTGCCGCACCAATCACAAGGATGAGCGGGGCTTTACTTTGTGTCAGTAGGAATGCCATCGCGACGCCGGGCAAAGTCGCGTGCGAAATCGCATCTCCTAGTAGGCTCTGTTTCCGCAGCACGGCATAAGCGCCGAGAGCGCCGCTCACAACGCCGAGCGTTGCCGACCCCAAAGCCACTGTTCGCAGCGTATAATCAAAGAATAGGTCTCTCCCCAATTCCAGTACCACCGTTCTCGACCTCTTCCGGTTCAATCACATGCGGCGCGATTTGCGTCTCGGCAGGTTCATCGCCGCTACGACTAAGAAACGCTATTCGCCCGCCATATGTCAGTCGGAGATTTTTCTCGGTAAACACGTCTTTGACCGGTCCGCTTGCAATTCGTCGCACATTAAGCAGGGTAACCCAGTCAAAGTAATCCACAACCGTTTGTAGATCATGGTGGACGACGACGAGAGTCTTTCCCGCAGCGCGCAACTCCTGCAACAACTCAACAATGGCGCGTTCGGTCGTTGCATCCACGCCCTGAAACGGCTCATCCATGAAATAGATTTGCGCATCTTGAACGAGCGCACGTGCAAGAAAAACACGCTGCTGCTGTCCGCCGGAGAGCTGGCTAATCTGTCGGTGCGCCAAATCTTGCATCCCAACTTTTTCCAATGCTTCCAGCGCCAGTTTGCGTTCTCTGGACCCGGGGCGGCGTATCCAACCGAGTGCGCCGTACCGCCCCATCATCACGACATCTAACACGCTCGTGGGAAAGTCCCAATCTACACTGCCTCGCTGCGGAACGTAACCGACCAGACGACGTTGGGCAGAATAGGACTGGCCATAGATGGAAACGCGCCCGGCAGCCGACCGCACCAAGCCCAATATCACCTTGATAAGCGTGGTTTTGCCGGCGCCGTTGGGACCGACGATAGCCATCAGAACACCGACCGGAACGTTGAGATCAACATCCCAAAGCACGGGTTGATCCCGATAGGCTACAGTGAGATCTTCTACCTCAATTGCCAGAGCATCTGAATGGTTTGCCATTCTTTTCTCCTTTCAGACACCCAGGACCGGGGAACGAGAGTATTGCCATTTCGCATGAACAGTTGAATAATAGTGCACGTGATTATTTAATTGTATTATTCACTTTCTCCGTAAGGAGGATCAAATGAGCGAATGCGATAGAGATTCCCTCAAATGAGTGAATAGATCAAGCACGCGCGATAGAGATCCTAAAGAGCTCCCACAGATACCTTCATAGCGCGTCTTTATCGCTTCCTACGAACCAAGTAGAGGATGCAGATCTGCGTCCCCTACATCAAAGCTGCACGCCACATAACAAGGCTACAAATTTTACGATTTCCCCCTACTTCTTCACATGCTTATTGCTCCGCACGAGGGATTTTACAATGGTGTCAATATTGTGACGAACCATACCGATGTAGGTGCCTTCAGGGGTACCCGGATCGCCCATGGCATCCGAAAATAATTTCCCCCCGATTTCTACGTCGAATCCTCGTGATTTTACCGCCGCCTGTACCGCCTCAATGTTTCGCGAGGACACCGAGGTTTCGACGAACATCGCGGGAATTCGCCTCTGAACAATAAACTTGGCGAGTTCTTGAATGTCAGCAGTGCCGGCTTCCGCCACGGTGCTGATGCCCTGCAGTCCGCGTACTTGAAATCCGTATGCACGCCCAAAATAGTTGAATGCGTCGTGGGCGGTAACGAGCACCCGTTGATTCTCGGGTATCCGTTCCGCTTGGGTCTTCACGTATTCGTGCAGTTCATCCAGTTTGGCGAGATAAACTTCTGAATTCCGCCGGTAACTTTCCGCATGCTTTGCGTCCGCCTCAATAAGCGTATCGCGAATATTTTCGACAGCTTTTTTCCAAAGCTTAACATCAAACCAGACATGCGGATCGTAGGCACCTTCAAACTCCGGAGGGGTGAGTAGCATTGAGCGGTCGATTCCATCCGTGACAGCGACCGTTATTGTCTGACCCGACATCCGTTGCAGCACTTCGGCCATTTTGGCTTCAAGATGCAAGCCGTTATAGAAAATAACGTCCGCTCCAGACAGACGGGAAACATCTCCCGCGGTTGCTTTGTATAGATGCGGATCTATGCCGGGCCCCATGAGCGCCGTCACTTTGATATGATCGTCGCCTACAGCCTTGGTGATATCGGCTATCATGCCAATTGTGGCGACAATATTTAATTGGCCAACACCGCGTTTTTTGGATTTGTCCTGCTGTTCACAGGACGGTAGAAACGCAGTTGAGGCGATGATAAGGAAAATTCCAAGTATACGCATGATTAAAGGCTGGTGCGCAGTGCGCACCCTACAAGAATGGTCGATCATATGACAGCATCAACACGGTTGAGATCGCAATTAGGAGAATCCCAAGTATACGCATAAGACAAAAACTGGTGGGCAGTGCCCACCCTACAATGCTACAAGACAGGGATATTTTTAGGTTATTCAATAAGGCTACAAGATACGATTCACTTTAAGTGACCCTTACGAAGATATATCCGGCAACTTCCGAACCCAGAATCTTTTCGGAATTTTCGCTGCGGATGGTTATCGGGCCATTAAACGGCGCCACATCAAGTACCGTGAACTCCGTTTCCGGATATAAGTTCATCTCCCCAAGATAACGCAATAGCGCCGAATCGTGATCGCTGACTTCGGTAATTATTCCTTTCTGACCGGCTTTGAGATCGGTCAAGGGACTTAACGCAGGCATCGCGACGGTTCCATCTCGATTAGGTATGGGCGCGCCATGCGGGTCGGCGGTCGGATGACCGAGTATCGCATCAATTCGATCCTCGAGATCTTCGGAAAGCACGTGCTCCCACTTCTCGGCTTCCTCGTGCACCTTGTCCCACGGCACGTTGAGCGCTTCAGCCAAGTAAAGTTCCACCAACCGATGATGACGTATTACCTCCAAAGCAATCTTTTGCCCGGCTTCGGTCAAACTTACTCCTTTATAGGGTTCATAAACCGCCAGGTTCATCTGTTTTAGCTTTTTCAGCATTCCCGTCGCCGAGGCAGGTGTCACATCCAGAAATTCCGCTAAAAGAGAAGTCGTGACTTTACCTTCTCTTTCAGCCAGTTTGTAGATTGCTTTGAGGTAGTCCTCGACGGCCTGCGTGTGCATCGTGCGCCTCCAGCATGTTCTAAAAACAGTTAGTCTAGCCTGCGAACATTTTTAGGATAGACTAAATTATATTTTATGGACGAGCTAAATGTCAAGGAAAAGTTAAAATAATATGGTGGTGAGAATAGTCGGAGAAGTAGGAGATTTCGGGCTGATTTATCTTGATGAGAAAGAGTCTTGATATCGTAGGGAATAGCGATCGTTATTCCCTACTACAGGTGCATATTGTGACGCAGAAAGTTCTTGTGCATTGGCTGGATGTGCGATGAAAAAGGTGGAGTTGATAATTAAGATTCTACAGAACGAGGGGTGAGGAAGAAACCGAGTTTTGAGAAAAAAACTCGGTTCCTGTGCCCCGGTCGGATAAAGGTGACAACTTGGGTTGTGGTATCAATTTGGCTTTAATAGCGGGATGAATTTGTGATTGGCGCGCGGAAAGGGGTATTGGTCAATCTCATCAAGTCGAATCCATCGATAGTCCACGGGACCGTCCAAAACCACTTCCCCTGCATGGTAATGACAGCAGAAGACATCAACGATAATTCTGAAGTGCGAATATGCGTGTTTGACTCGCGTCAGGAAATCTACGTTTTCAACGGAGAGACCGACCTCCTCATGAATTTCTCTAACACAGGCGGCTTCAGCGGATTCGTCCGACTTGACCTTGCCGCCGGGAAATTCCCATAGCCCGCCGAGCAAACCGTCCGCTTTGCGCTGGGTGATGAGAACGCAATTCTCTTTATAAATTACGCCCACGGCAATATGGTATTCGGGTGTAGGCTTAGATTTGATTCGTATGGGCAAGTCATTTTGCCGCGCCGTCCGGAAAGCGTCGCAATGCTCGCTTACCGGACAGACAACGCAGAGAGGGGATTTGGGTCGGCAGATTTTTGATCCCAACTCCATCATCGCCTGATTAAAACGACCGGGAGCATTGCTGTCGAGTAGAGAATCCGCTTTTGCTTGGAATGTCTTCGCCGTGCCAGATTGATTTACGGGCGAATCAACGAGAAACAGTCGAGCAACTACGCGTTTCACGTTGCCATCCACTACGGCATAAGGTCGATCAAACGCTATGCTCTGCACAGCCGCGGCGGTATAGTCGCCCACGCCGGGCAAGCCCCGGAATACGGCGTAATCCGTCGGAACTTTCCCGTTCATCCTTTCGACGAGCACTTTGGCGGCTTTGTGAAGATTTCGCGCTCTGGCGTAGTACCCGAGTCCTTCCCACAGTTTCAGAACATCGCGCAACTCCGCACTAGCCAGATGTTGAAGTGTGGGAAATTTATCGACAAAATTTTGGTAGTATTCCACCACTTTTTTTGCCTGAGTTTGCTGGAGCATCACCTCTGAAACCCAGATATGATACGGATTTTTGGTCTCACGCCACGGAAGTTGGCGGCGATGTGTCCTGAACCATGCCAATAGACTACGACGAAATTGTGAAGTGTCTTCGGGAGTCATGTGTTAATTTGGGCAGGTAGATGTGCATGCGCGCCATCAATTTTCGGGAATGGGATCACGGTCTGCGTTGGGCTGGATTCAGCGACTTGGTTTGACGTGCCGGGCATCAGGACGCCGCCGAAATTACAACCCGCAGGCCGACATTGTGCACCCTCTCCGTCGGCTCATAAGCCGCTCGATTGGCGCATCGCGCCGCGAATTCGCCGCGGGGGACCCAGGAACCGCCGCGAATCACTTTGCGTCTGCCATCCGCCGCGCCGCCGGGGTTGGCTGCCGGTGAATATTTGTAGGTTTCCGGGTGGAACCAATCGTTACACCATTCGTAGACATTTCCGCCCATGTCGAGGCATCCGTAGGGACTGACGCCTCCCGGATAGTTGCCGACGGGTGTCGTCCGCTTGAGGCGCACTTCGCCGAAGTTTCCTTTCGAGACGTCCCATTCATTTCCCCAGGGATAAATCCGTCCATCGGTTCCACGGGAAGTTTTTTCCCATTCCGCTTCCGTCGGCAGGCGGTAAGACCCGTTGGTAAGTTCGTTAAGCCACGTCAGGTACGCCAAGGTGTCGTACCAACTTACGCCCACAACCGGACAATCGGATGCGTTGAAACGTGGATCGTCATGAAAACGGGGCGGATGACCTCGCTTCGCCTCAAGAAACTGGGAATATTGAGCATTGGTCACAGGGAGTTTCCCGATGTAGAAAGCGTCAAGCGTCACTTCGCGCTGTGGTTCTTCATGGTCGGTTTTCCGATACGGCGTGGGTACTGTCCCCATGAGAAACGGGCCCGCCGGAACATAGACCAACGGGTAACCGATTTCATCAATTGTGACGGATCTGGATTGTGACATGGGAATTTTTCGCTATCGGTTCAGAACAGAGGGTGGCAAAGGAAATGCCGTCTACAGGCAGGCGGAATAATCGCATCTAATTTCCGGTTGTGGAGCCATTCCTTGGTCTGTCCAGTTAATCAACCGATATAGTGTCGACCAAGAGTTGGGTTTCACGGAATTTCTATCGTGCTCTCTGTCCAATCGCTTTGATCGTTCAACCCAACCTATGGGGTGACGGGTTAACAGATTCAAGCGAGTGGATTTCTACCCTAGTCACTAGGGAATTGCTGCCGGTTTCGTTGTTCGTTCGTTTGATGGTCTGGATTTGCCAATCCAGACCGAGCAGCATAAAGTTGGGTTGCACCGGGACTTCTATGGACGCGGGGCAGGCGTGCCCATCGGGTGAGGGCCGTTCGTCATGGTTGACTTCCGAGCGAAGTCATAGACGGCGTCTTGGACTTCAAGTACTCGAACCGCAGTGAGGATATTTGGTTCAAAGGCACGACGTCCTTCGCTTATCGCCGAAAGGGCTTCGTCGATGATGCCTTGCATCCCCCCGCGCGAGACGTTTTCGGCAATCGCAACACCATCGGTCGTGTGAATTTCGATTATGGCCTCGCCAGCGGTGTTGTACTGCTGAAACACCGACGCCTTCGTCCCGACGAATCGGAAGAAATGATCGCCGGCGCGCGCGCCTGAAGGATAGCAATAGCCCGATTCGATAATCCCGGTCACACCATCGTCAGTCCTTAGAATCCCCATGGCGATATCTTCCACGCAACGCTGGTGCGTCGCATTCGACATAACCGCACCCACGACGGTGATAGGTTTGTCACCTACGAACTGTAGAAAGGTATCGATTCCGTGGGCGGCTTCAACCCCCCAGCTGCCGCCGCCGGAGATTTGCGGATCGTTGTGCCAAGACGATGGCGTCGGATCGTAGCGGGAGGGCGGCCCATTATTTAGCCGGCTGTTATATAGCACGAGGTCGCCGAGTGAGCCGTCTTCAACCATCTTTTGAGCCACGCTCACAATGCTGCTTGCGCGGTTGGGCAACGTCAGCGCACTGAAAACGCCGTGTTTTTCGGACGCCTCGGCGACCGGCCGCAGACGCGAAGCACAATCCGCAAACGGTTTGTCCAGCAGGTACGGGACGCGCCGATCCACACATGCGCCGACAAGGGACGGCATCTCAATATGCTTGCCCGCCACGAGCGCCGCATCCGGCTTGGTAGCGTCCAAGCAGGATGCAGCAGTATTGAATCCGGGACATTGAAAGTCATCGACAAGCCGTTGCCGCGGTACTTCCTCGGCATCCATGACACCCACAATTTCGTGGCCAAATCTTTGCGCTGTCTGTGCCATGCCGCGTCCGTGGTGACTGAAAGAAAGTAACACTAACCTCATATCTCACCTCTTCCGTTGCTGTACTCGTACCAAAGGGGTCAAAATTCTGTGGATTCATGCCATCAATGCGGCGCACCAAGGGGTCGGAGTGTTGTCTTGATGCACCGCCTGGAAGCTGCCATTGAATTCTCTATCGATCAAGCGAACAATCAAGTGAGTGAATAACGAACGCGATAGAGATCTTTTAGTGAGTGCGATAGAAAGTCTCGCGCGATCGAGTTCCGCTTTGTAGAAAAACTCGGTTTCTGCGTCAATGGCGCTACCCGCTTAATCAATTTGGAATCCCAAACTCCGATCAGCCATGGGAAGGTCAATCTTTTCTCCACCCCGCCGGTGCGATTCGCGCAATGCGACCGCGATTTCCAAGGCTTCACGTCCGTATTCCCCCGGGCAGAGCGGCTCTGTACCCTCGTCGAGATTTTTAACGATTCCCTCGACGGCGGCTTGTTGAGAGCTCCTCGGGCGTTTTGGATTGGGAAACTGACGACGGATGGGTTCGCGGGTGTCCGGGTATCGGCTCCACATCTCAAAGTCGGCGTGCTCGTTTCTGCAACTGAACCATCCATCGCGCCCTATAAAGTCGATGTTTAGCCAACCGCCGTTGTTCAGGAATCCCCGAATTCCGTTCTCGTAGAGGATCATGCCGGTTCCCTGCAAATCTTTCTCTCCCGCGGCTGCTTCGTCGCTGTTCATGTGTCCGAAAACCCATTTTGCGGGTGCATCCGCAAACTGGCGGAACAGTGCAAGAGTGTGACTGTGTCCACCGTTAAAGCTCCAACTGTAGTTGGCGACCATTGAGGAGAATTCCCCGATATCTCCCCTCCTTATGGACTGCAAACACATCTGCAACCAAGGGCTCCAGTTCTTGTGGCACGCCATGGCGAAAATCACACCATGATTGCGGCATGTTTCAATCATTGCATCCGCTTCCGCCAGCGTTCGACTGATCGGTTTGGTCGCATAGATTGCTTTGACGCCCGCCTCGGCAGCCGCCATAACCACCTCCGCCCTCTCCGTGGTCTTGGTTGTGACACTGACAATATCCGGCTTCTCCTTGGCGAGCATCTCCTTGTAGTCGGTGTAAAGCGCGGTGACGTTCCAACGCTGTTTGAAATCTTCAAGCTGGTCTCTCGAAAGGTCGGCGCCAGCTATCAAGTCCACACCCTTTGCTTCCACGTATGCCGGTGCGTGTGCCCACGGATAGCGAAATTGCGGACGATTGACTTGCTCGTCGTCGATAGTGCTGCCAATCCGGCCACAGCCGATTACAGCCGCACGATAGGATGCCATAAATTTTCCTCCCTATTACGCATTATTTTACGATCTTGTCTTTTCTCATGGTACATGTCGTGAAAGTCTGAGAATCCTCCGAACGGTTCAATGAACTCTCGCCACGCTTAATACACTTAACTTAATAGATCCCCGATCGCAAATTTCGAACTATATCGCTTCTCTCCGCCAGACTTCATACGGATTCTCACGGTTTTCAAGCGGGAAAGACACTCGTGTCCCCAGCCGCTGGGATTCGTGGACAGCCATAATCATTTCAAGGGCGGCGCGTGCATCGTGTCCGCTCGAACAGTTGCGCACTTCGCCATCTTCCTCTATGGCTTGAATGAGCTCTTCGACAATCATCCGGTTGCTGCGTTCTGTATCGCCCTCCGGCGCATTCTCCCAGTCATCAAGAAGGACACGTTCCCATTTGCCGTTTTCTTCGCCCGGAATCCAGGTGCCGTAGGGATAGATGTACATCTCTCCTTTGGGAGAGTTTCGGAGCGCAATAATCCCCTCGCTGCCATGTACCTCAAACCCGAACCAACGCGCGGAGTCTATGCCCCCGGGTGGAATGCCCGTGTGAGTTTCATACGATGCCCGTATCCCATTCTTGAAAACGTAATACCCCGCTGCACCGTTTCCGGCGAGGAGACCGACCTGTTCATCGCCCTCCCAGACATCCTCAAGGCTTATCTCCCTTCCGTCTTGGGTGACGTGGCCATGCGCCCAAGCAACATCGGAGCCTGCGAAAAATCGCATGCTATCCAGGATGTGTGTTCCCAAGACCATCAGATCCATTGCGCCCGCGCGGCGATCGTCCTTTCCGTGCCCGCGCATCACGAGAATGTCGCCGATTTCTCCCGCGTCAACCAGTTTTTTGGCGTACTGCTCATAACCGCTTGCCCGCCGGTGTGCAACCGCCATTTTTACTCCGTTGCGTTCACACGCATCAATCATGGCATCGGCTTCAATCAATGTTCGCGCAAAGGGCTTCTCACAGAAAATGCCTTTCACTCCCGCTTCGGCGCACGCAATTACCATTTCTGCGTGGCAGTCTATCCAGCGCGGGCAAACGCTGACCACATCCAGATTCGCCTTTTCTAGCATCTCTCTGTAATCGGCGTACGATTGCTCGGCGCCTGTCCGCTCGACGGCTTCCTGACGTCCGTTCGGATCGGGATCGGCAACCGCAATAAACTCTACATGCGGAATACCCTCGTAAGCTACGTCCAAGCCGTGGCCATAATTTCCGCCGCCCGTCCTACCAATGGCGCCGGCGCGATAGGTTATGGTCATGTGTTTTTCCCCCAAAATATTCAAGATTGACTGTACCGGGATCTATATGGATGACAACTTTTTCATTATACGTGACTCGTATCCAAAGATCAAGAGCGGTTTTTTGTGGAAATTGTCATCATGATTTCGATGGAAGGAGCAGCAGGAAAGGGGAGGAACTCATGATTATCGTGTAACTGAAACGAGGTTCGATTTACATTTTCTCTTGACTGCCATTTCACCCATAATATATACTTTTTAGAGACGTGCGTAAAAGCACGAATCTCTTGAAAGATTCAGATGTTCAGATTGCCCTTAATGATAATGGCGAGGACAATTGTTCAAAACTTTTAGTGAAAGGAAAACTTTGAAAGACATGTTTACAAGAATAGCAACAATCATTGCCGTAGGGTTTCTTCTTGCGGTAGTTAGCCCAATCGCGATGGCTCAGCCACCGATACTCGTGCTGGACGCCAACGAAGACGATGACGCCAAGGACGGCTGGACGAACACCGGCAGCGCAGGCGGCGTGGTGCCAACCGGCGATGGAAGACCGGATTATGACAGAGATGGGGGACCGGGCGGTACCGCTGCCTATACCTCGACCGAGTGCAACCACAATTTCTCTAGCGGTGACGACGGATTAGATGGCAGACCCGAACTGTTGGTCGCAAGTTGGACGCTTGAGGTCGTCGCGAAACAGACCGGCACTGCGGTCGATGTTGCCGAAGGCGGCGGCGAACACCACCTGGTCGGATTTTTTGATCAGCCTTGGCCGCCCAATCAGTGGATCGGATATCGCTTCGAGCTAGGTGATCCTGCGGATTTATCGTCGTCTGACCTGCGAATCACGCTTGCTGCCGCCAAATCTGGCGGAGTTGACAATAACCAACATCTTTTCCCCGTTGGGACGCTTCCGTTTGGCGAGTGGGCAGTGCTAACCACCACGTTCAACAATGATGACGGCGTGATGAAGACCTACGTCAATGGCGAAGAGCAGAGTGAGTTCGAGACGATACAAGACTTCGACGACACAATCCCGTTCGATATGATTGGGATCTTCCTGATTCCGGGAGACAATCCCTGCCGCGGCTTCGGCGGTTCCATCTCCAGGGTCAGAATGTGGGATAGAGTGGTTGACGCCGGTGAGTTCGGTACGGCTGTCGAGGCGAACGGCAAGCTCGCCACAACTTGGAGCCGTGTAAAAGCGGGCAGTTATTAAGCCAAGTTACAACTAGTCTAGGTTTGATGTTTTTTCAACCCAAGTTTCGGCTGTGGCGATGCTGCACCGGAACTTGGGTTTTTTGTATGTGAGAATCCAATGCAGGCGGAGTAAGGGGATTTCTATCGCACTCCTTGTCCAGTCGTTTGATGGATCTCTATCGCCTTCGCTCAGTCGATCTATTCGCTCGCTTGATTCCCGCCTACAGGAGTCAGCATGAAGCACAACAATCGGCATAAGGCGTATCATAATGGCATATTCAATACAGAACATATACGTTCATTTTTTGGAAGCACATGAATAGACTACTCATTCTCAGTATCGGTATTCTGTTAGTAACGGCGGTTCCGATGTCGGCGGGTTATGTCCCCGAACCCATCCTTTATCTTGACGCCGCAGACAATCCTGCACACCCGAAGTCTTGGACCAATCTGGGGACGGCAGGCGGACAGTTGCCCAGTCGCAGCGGCGGGGCAAAACTGGAACAAAATGCAGGACCGGATGGCGGACCTGCATACACTGCCAATAGAGGGGGACAATCCTATGGCCACGCCGGTGTTTCTCTTTTCTTTGAGGACTGGACGATCGAGATTTGGGTGAAGCGCAATGGGCCCGCCTCTGGCGGCGGAGAGCACCAAATCTTCGGCATGGCAGATCGTCCCTGGCCCTTCAAACAAAGCATTCTCCTACGATTCGACGGCGCTGAATCCGGTCACATCCGCGCGACGCTCATCTCCGAAGAAGGCGGCGGTCCGGGCGGTACCGATCACATCGCACCTAACGGTCTCGACCTTGGAGCGAAGAGATGGCACCATGTTGTATTGACTTTCGACAGTCGTTCCCGCTCATTGCAATCCTATCTTGACGGAAAATTTCTCGGCAAGGATGCTACGAATCAGAGTTTCGACGATGAGTTAGAGGTGAAGCGAGTCACGGCATTCAGATCGGATGCCGTCGATCCCGATGATCGTGTTCTCAATGGTTCGATTAGTCTCATCAGGATGTATGACAGAGAGTTGGACCAGAACGAGGTTCGCGAAAATTTCCGCCATCCACGCGCCTCTCAAGCTGTCGATCCCGCCGAAAAAGTGACGACGACTTGGGGAAGGTTGAAGAGAACGCTCTAGGGGATGATCGTCGTGCCTCAACGATTTTTATTCCGAGAACGTATGGTAGATGTTCGCAGTAGGTGCGGTTTCTGACCCCATCTACAGGTGTTGTATACCTACTTCTTGTGAACCTAGGCAGTATTGAATACTTGGAAAAATAATCGCATGGCTTTAGATTTCGCAGTGGAACATTCACGATCAATGAGTCAAATGGGAGCGAGAAACTAAAATAGCGTACGATGGAAAAACAGGGGACAAATTGGCTATTCGGACTAACAATCTGCCTGCTACTGGTTGCGATGGTTTTGCCCGCACATGCGCTTGATGAAAGTTTGTTGCTTTACCTCACTTTCGACGTGGACACCGGTGATGTCGCGAGAGACATGACGGGAAAGACCAAAGGTGGAAAACTCGTCGGAGGCACAAAAATCATTACGTCGGGCGCCCATTCCAGGGCACTGGAACTCAATGGAAAAGACGGCTATGTGGAGATTGAGCTGAGTCCCGAGATGATTGAGGCGGAAAGAGATTCGTTCAGCGCCGAGTTCTGGATGCAAACTCGAGCACAGGGCATTCCGGAGGCTGGACAGTGGTTCATCGGGCTGGGTATTTTCGGCGGATTTGGTCCCAAAGATCACTTTCAGGGGCACTGGACGCTGTTCCTGTTAGCCAACGACATCTTGCAATTCAACGTAGTCAACGCCAGTCAGCATACCAATGACGGCAGGGACGGTGTGTTAATAGAAAAGCCGGTGGTCAACGATGGCTCTTGGCACCATGTGGTTGCCGTCCGTGATGAAGATAGTAAGCAGATTAGAGTTTTTATAGATGGCGCCTTGGCGGGAGAGGCGCTCGATATTACGAGAGGGCTCAACAGCAAACCGGACGACCCCAAGGCACGACGGAAAATCTGGTTGGGGAATCATCTTAAAGTTTTTTGGCCCGTGAGATTTGATGAAGTGCGGTTCTGGAGTAGAGCACTGAGCAAAGACGAGATTTTGAAGTACATGACGTGGTTTTCGGTCGGCGTATCGGGTAAGCTGCCACTGACGTGGGGCGAGATTAAGGCGCGTCACAACGACGGTGGTTAGCGGCTTATGCCAACCGGGTGCCTATGAGATTTCAATGGATATGAGGTGGTTCTTGTTAGACGAGTTGGATAAGTTACCCTTGACGGGGAACGAAATACAAAGAAATACGGGGGATAAATGATGGCAGCATCGCAGAATCTATCTATCGGATTGGCGGCTTTCGTGTTTTTGATGGCAGTAGTTTTGCCCGTGGAAGGCTTTGATGACAACCTTCTACTTTATCTCACTTTCGACAATGACACCCCAGGGGTCACGGCGGACGTCACCGGCAAAACGAAGGGCGGCAAACTCGTCGGCGGCACACGAGTGATTCCGGGGGGCGTTCACGCGAGGGCATTGGAACTCAATGGCACCAGCGGTTTTGTAGAAATCGAACTGACTGATGAGATGATTGAAGCCGAAAGGAACTCCTTCACCACCGACTTCTGGATTCAGACTCAGGCGAAGGGCATCCCGCCGCCCGAGGGCGTAGAACGGTTTGTCGGGCTTGGCATCATCGGAGGGTTTGGCCCCGAAACCCACTTTCAGGGACACTGGTCGATTCTGCTGTTGAATGAGGATTTTCTTCGATTCTTTGTAGTAAATGTGAACAGCTTTGTCAACGATGGAAAGGATGGCGTGATAGCAGAGAGGCCGAAGATAAACGATGGCGTGTGGCACCACATCGCCGCCGTACGCGACGAGGGGGACAAGCAACTCCGACTTTATATTGACGGCAACTTGGCGGGCGAGGCGCAGGATCTCACACGATCGCTTAACAGCAAACCGGGCGATGATAAAGCTCGAACCAAGATTTGGCTGGGAAATCATCGAGAAGTTTTCTATCCGGTGAAATTTGATGAGGTGCGGTTTTGGAATAAGGCGCTAACCCAAGAGGAGGTTTCGGCGAACATGACGACGTTTGCAGTCGAGTCTTACGGGAAATTAGCTCTTACGTGGGGCGGAGTCAAGAGCTCGTTTGAATAATGGGCGGTAAGAACTTAGGTGGTCATGTGTGCGGGGGCTTTTGGGCACGCGTTGTTGGGGTTCACTATATCTTTAACAAAAACGGCTCATCGGAAGGCAGATTCCTCCTTGGAAACTTGATAGAACCCGTTTGCTGACCGCTTAACCCAACCTACAACTTCCTGTCCCGCTTGATCCTACTCTACAAACTACTGTGAATCATACATGCAAATGAATCGAGGGTGAAAACCGGAGGAATGGATGTTCTTTGAGGAATACAATCTGTATGAAGCCGAGGATTACGGATACCACGAGTGCAGAATCCCGGCGCTGCTTACCACGGCGAATGGAACAATCCTGGCATTCAATGAGGGGAGAAAGTTTACCGGCAGCGATTCGGATCAGATAGACCTCTTTCTTCGTCGCAGTTTTGATGGCGGGGCGAGTTTCGGAGACGTTCAAATCGTCGCTACCAAGGACGGCTGGGTCTCCGGAAATCCGGCTCCGGTGCAGGATCGAACCACCGGCACGATATGGCTGCTGTTCTGCAGGAACCAAACCGAGAAAATCTCTACGCTCGAAGTTCCTCGCAGCGTGTGGGTCACAAGCAGCAACGATGACGGGGAATCTTGGAATGAGCCGAAAGAAATCACCGCCTCGGTAAAACCTTCCCACTGGGCGGCATGGTACGCCACTGGACCTTGCCACGGCATCCAGATGCGAAGCGGACGCATCGTGATCCCCGCCAATCACAGGGAGAAAAAACAGCATGTGGAAGATGAGGATGACTACGACCACTCGCACATCATCTACAGTGACGACCACGGGGAAAGTTGGAAGTTGGGCGGAAGCGCCGATAGGCATACCAACGAATCAACTGTATTGGAAACCGCCGATGGATGGCTCTATCTCAATTCGCGCAACCAATACTGTTCCAGGGAGAATGTGACCTACCACCGCCGAGCGGCTTGGAGCAAGAACGGCGGCGAGAGTTTTTCACCCAGTGTCAGCGACGCCGGTCTTTCGGAACCCAGATGCCAAGCGAATGTGTGCCGGTATACACTGGCGGAAGATGGACCTCCAGGGCGAGGGAAGAACCGCGTGCTCTTCACGAATCCGGGCGCCCCGCAACCGCGTGAACGGAACTATCTTACGATAAGTTTAAGCTACGATGAGTGCCGAACCTGGCCTGTATCGAAGGTGATTTGCGAGGGACCTTCGTCGTACTCCGATCTTTGCATCGCTCCGGATGGTACTATTTGTTGTCTGTATGAAAAGGGCAACATAGACAACAAGGGTATCAGTATCTATAGCGGTGACATCTCGTTTGCGCGTTTCGACTTGGAATGGCTGACGGATGGGGAGGATTCACTTTTATGAGGAATAATGCGTAATACTTACTGCGTAAGGACAATTGTCATTGTGATTAGACGGGGCACGGTACAGGTCAGCCTTGAAGAACTACGCACATTGGCTTGAAGCGGAAGCAGCCACACGCGGTCTCATACCGGGTCATTCTGTTAAGGTTGTATCTCATCCCGATCATCTTTTAGTGGTTAGTCATATCCCGCCAAGATTAACAGTATCAAATAGTTCCCACCAAAATATCCCCTTTCTTCAATGTGATTTCCATCCTAATCATCGCGATTCGGAGATCGCTCCTACAGCGTTTCGCACGGAAATAGGGTTGGTCCACGCTACAAATGAAGTGTTGGGTTTCACTCGCCCTGCGGCATATTTTAGTATTATGCGACTTCGAAAGCCCGTCTTTCACCTGAGATGTTCCAAGCAATTCCGTTCAACCCAACCTACGCACAGGATGATTTGTGCTTTCAATCCAAGTGAAATTGTTGTATAATCCGGTTTTGGATTATTGATGCCATGTAGTTTCATACTTGTGCACAGACTGTTGAAACGCGAGGATATGTGCAAAGGCTTGTGATAGACGATGAAACGGAAACGCACCAAAATTGTTTGCACGCTTGGTTCGGCTAGCAACTCGAACGAGAAGATTCACGCCTTAATTGATGCGGGTATGGATATTGCTCGGTTGAGTTTTGCCCACGGATCGCATGAGGATCACGCTCAACTGATTGCTCGGATGCGTCAAGTGTCCCAACAGCGAAAGATGCCGTTGCCGATTCTACAGGATTTGTCGGGCCCGAAGTTGCGAATCGGCACGTTCGCGAACCCGCCGGTCGAATTATCCCGAGGTTCACAATTCACCCTTACGACGAAACCGAAACCGGGAGACGTGGATGGGGTCTCGATAACGTGTCCGGAACTGGTGCAAGATGCCAAACCCGGCGATAGCATTCTTTTGGCTGACGGAGAAATCGAGCTAGCCGTCACTTCAACGACAGAGACGGATGCTACCTGCGAGGTCATTGTAGGCGGGGAACTCGGCTCAAACAAGGGTATTAGTGCGCCGAGCGTTGTGTTAAAGCAGACGATTCCTACACCGAAAGATGTGGAAGATGTCATCTTCGGAATTGAACACGGTGTTGATTGGGTGGCGCAATCTTTTGTCCGATCGGCTGATGAGTTGCACACCTTACGTGAAATAATACGGCAACACGGAGGCGACATACCGATTATTGCCAAGCTTGAAAAACGCGAGGCGTTGGATAACCTCGACGAAATCATTGAAGCAACCGATGGTGTCATGATTGCCAGAGGGGACCTTGGTTTGGAGATTCCGCTTCAAGAGGTGCCCATCGTCCAAAAGGAGATTACCCTTGCCTCAAATCGCGCAGGTAAGCCGGTGATTACGGCAACACACATGCTGGACTCGATGATCAACAATCCTCGTCCAACGCGCGCGGAAGTTACGGATGTTGCCAATGCGATTTTCGATGGTACCGATGCGATAATGCTCTCCGGAGAAACCGCCGTAGGAAAATACCCCGTGAAAGCGACTCGGATGATGGCTGACGTAGCACTGGCAACCGAAGCCGGTCTTGACTACACGGAACGCCTCAAACGGGAACGAATCGAAGAGGAAAAACCTATTCCGAGCGCAATCGCTCATGCCGCGTGCCATATCGCGTTGGCGATTCGAGCGAAGGTTATCATCTGTTGCACGCAGTCTGAAGAGGACCCCCGGCTTCTGGCAAAATACCGCCCGTCCGCATCAATAGTCGTGTCTAGCTCGAGTGAAACGACGCTGCGCAGGGCATTGCTGTCTTGGGGCACTTCTCCTACCTTAATCGAATGGGGCACAAGCCTTGAGCAGTCGATCGAAAACGCGAAAGCTGCTGTTCTCAAATCCGGGGTTGCGGAGCGTGGGGATCGCGCGGTGATTGTCGCGGGGATGTCGACAGGGCTTGCCACACCGCCGAACGCGATTGATGTGGAAGTTCTTTAGTATCAGTGTGATTACTAAATCATATGGTAAAGGCAGGTAGTTTTGCTATCGCACTGCGCACTCTACTCACGTCTTAACAATCTTTACCCGGTGAAGTCTGATTTGAATCGGCAATGATAGTAAATGGATGAATTGGTAAAAAAAGCAGATGTCCTGATTGAAGCGCTTCCATATATCCGCCAATTCTTCGGAAAGACCATCGTAATCAAGTACGGCGGTGCCGCCATGGAAAACGATACCCTGAAGGATAGCGTGATGCAGGACATCGTTTTGATGAAGTATACGGGAATGCAGCCCGTTGTTGTGCACGGCGGCGGCACAAAGATTAGCGAGTGGATGCAGCGGATTGGCAAGAACGCCGAATTTGTGCAGGGGCTGCGCGTCACCGATCAGGAGACGGTTGAGGTCGCCGAGATGGTGTTGGCTGGAACCATCAACAAGGAAATCGTGTCGCTTATCAACGCGCACGGCGGACGCGCCGTAGGGCTTTGCGGCAAGGACGCCAATCTCATTCGGGCGCGGAAGCATTTTGCCCACGTTGTCGACGACCTTGGCGAGGCAACGGACGTCGATCTGGGTTTCGTCGGTGACATCGCCCATGTCGATCCCAGCGTCATTGCATCGCTTGATCGGGACGGCTACATTCCCGTTATTGCGCCAAACGGCGTTGGTGAGGATGGTTGTACGTACAATATCAACGCGGATACGATGGCAGGCGAGATTGCCGCGGCACTCCAAGCGGAAAAGCTGATTTTGCTCACGGACCAGCGCGGAATTTTGCGAAACTTGGATGACGATTCAACACTGATTCCCACGGTAAAGACAGAGGACATTGAAGGCTTGATTGCCGATCAGGTGATTAGCAGCGGGATGCTCCCGAAGGTCGAGGCGTGCACCACTGCCATTGCCGGCGGCGTTTCCAAAGCGCATATCATCGACGGACGAATCAGCCATGCGCTTTTGCTGGAGGTTTTCACGCCGGAGGGAATCGGGACGCAGATTGTTACAGAATCGGACGAATAGGGTTGGAAGGATGGAAGAGAGGAAGGGCGGAAGATTCTCTTCAGTGCCAACCTCAACCCTCCTAAGCGCCTGATGTGCCTGCCGTTATTCGCAGTCGTTTTGCGGTCGTTTGAATAAACAAAGTAATCCATTTCCGGTTTTCTGAATTTCCACATATCTTACACCTGCCGTCCCGCTGGGGCTATGTGGAAGCCGACGAAGTTTTCCCAGTCCCGTTTTATGTCTTACCTTCCCACGAATGCAACTCCACTGCGTATTTTAGTATTAGCAATCTTTTCTTGCCTGCTCCATATGCTCCAATCCGAGGTAGGGCACGCCGCCGAAATTACCGTTTTTGATAACACAGTCATTGTCGAAACGGACGTTTACGAGGTTCGGTTTGAGAATGGCGTTATCAACCAACTTGCCAACAAGATTACAGGGGAAGTGTATACTTTGTCCCCTGATGCCGGTGGTATGTCTAGCGGGCTTGGCGGGCGGAGCGGGAAATTGAGGAAAGACAACTCTCCTATCTGGACATCGGGCGCTACGGGAGCGGAGGCACGAAAACTATCACCGTTTGAAGCAGAAATTGTGTTTCGGCAGGGACAGGACGAATTCAGGCTGTCCATAGCCGTTGACGAGTTTACAAACGACTTGCTCATTGGACAGGAGGGCGTTTCCGATATAGCTGGGGTTTACGGGGTGCAGTGGGGATGCGGCAATTTGAATGTCAGAAATCTTGACCTCATTCTTCCCGCGAGAGGCGGGCAAGTCATCGGCGCGGAATATCCAAAGGCTTCAAGTAATTTTGGATATCCGGGGATTTGGGAAACACAACTTGCAATTATTCAGGGAAAGCATGGCGGTTTTTTCGTTCGCGGGACAGATCCGACATTTCAGTTTAAGGAACTCCGGTACGAACGGGACGTAGACAGCTTCGCGTTGGGTTTCCAAACGCATAACCAAGCCCCCTTTGATTCGCTGACAGCCGCCAAATCTGTTACATGGCGATTGAACACATACACCGGCGACTGGCGTGTACCTGCCGAGCAGTATCGGAATTGGATGGAACGAACCTTTAACCCCTGGCGACTGTCGGAAATGCCCGCATGGGTTGGCGACATTGGCTTGGTTATCATCTACGCCGGTCTGGATACCGGGTTCTTGGATCGGTTGACAGAACTCATCGATCCGGCAAAGACCCTACTGTATCTGGTTGGGTGGCGCAGATTTGCTTACGATGCGAATTATCCCGATTATACGGCACGAGACGGTTTTGGTAGTTTCGTTGAAACCGCACATCGGTATGGATTTCGGGTCATGCCCCACACTAATCTCGTCGGGGTTTCGCCGTATCATCCCTTATACGCAAAATTTCAGAACTCTCAATTTCGGGAACCATGGAGAGGAAATCTGGTCGGTTGGCGGTGGGGTGAAACAGATAACCCGGGACGCCATGCCTTCATAAATCTCGCTGATTCTTCGTTCAGAGAAATTTTTGTTCAACGATTGAGCGATGTGTGGAAAAAATATGGAGTAGATGCATTCCATTTGGATATCAGTCATGTTGTGGTAAATGATGCGAATGGACTGATCGAAGGCTTAAATGCCGCCCAGGGTAACGTGCTACTCCATAAGGAATTGGCGGAGGCGATGCCGGGGGTTGTTTTTAGTGGTGAGAGACTTCATGAGGTCACCTTTTTCCGAGAGAATTTTGCACAACGCCCGAGGCTCTCGCCGGAAGCAAAAGCACATCCGATTAGCGCGTTTCTCTTTTCTCCTTATACACAACCCTATGGCCATTTGTCATTGCCGGAACTGGATAGAAATCCACAACTCTATCAAGAGCACCTCGACTCCTATGAGAGTTGGGGCGTCTTGCCGACACTTCGCCTCAGGTTCGAAACGTTGAAGCCCGCATATACCGGTACACAAACAGTGCTCTCCGTCGCTCAAAAATGGCAGCAATTGGGACTGAAACCCGACTTTGAAGAGGCCTGGGAATCGGGAACCCTATTCCAGTATGTAGGACGAGACGGCGAAACTGCAAGGCAGCAAGCGACAAACACCGGATCTACGCTTGTTTTACCTTCGGGCAGCGCAGGGTACGAGAGGGTATTTGCCGGCGCAACGCAAGCGATAACGAAGCTAAGTTTGCCACACTGGCACGCGCACAACGAAACTATGATACTCGGGTTGAATCCGAATCAAGATTATCTTTTGAGTGATGTGCCACGCGACTTCTCTCAAGCGCATATTAATGCCCTGCCGGAAGGGGTCTCGGTGACGGAGACACGTGTGTCAACGAATGCAGCCGTTTTTCGGCTAGAACGCATTCGCGGCTCTAACGACATCGATCTAATGTCAAAATTTTATTCTGTGAAAACAGGGATTGTCCTTAGTGGGAAAGAATTAACCATGCAAAGAGGGGCTACCTTTAGGCAAGTCGAAGCTACTGTTGCCGGTACCCGAAAGGCGGCGATTTTCGCGCACCCTCCTGTGCAGAGAGGTAGTGGTGATACGTTCGGCGAATTTGCGCTCGCACTTCCCGAAAGTTCAAGAATCATTCTAGCGTTTGATATTGGATTGCGGGATGGTTCTGAAAACTCCGATGGCGTAACGTTCATCGTGTCCGTGCACGGAGATGAGATTTTTCGTCGGCATCACGACGAACAGCAGTGGGAGCGTGTCGCCCTCAATTTGACCCGCTATAGCGGCGAGAACGTCGTGCTACGTCTTACCACGAATCCGGGACCTGGCGGACATACGAGTTGGGATTGGGCAGTTTGGGGGGAACCCAAAATCATCGCCGAGCCGGTTGATACGCCCATAAACGTGGGATTCTTCGTGCCCACCGGACCGATAAAGCATTTTCCCGCGGAGATTCAGTCCGTCGGAGGGGGACAGTATTTTCTCGAAACCGCACTCCCTGCACAGATTCTACTGTTCTTTGAGCCTGTGCAGCAGGTTATTCCGCCCTACAATCTTAGAAAGGCTGAGTTTGTTGCCGGGCTTGAGTTTGACGGCATATTCCGGCTGGGCAGCGCTTGGGGTTCGGGCGAGCGAAGGGTTGCTGACTCCGGTGGCGTACGCAAGGAGACTATTTTCGCCCATCCGCCTCGTGATGGGGAAACAGTTCTTCAGTTTTTGCTCGCCCTGCCCCAAGCCCGAGATGCGACATTCGCTTTTTCAATGGGCCTGGGAGAAGGAGGTAGTGCGAGTAATGGAGTGCATTTCAAAGTGCTGCTAAATGGACAATCTCAATTTGAACAATTCATTGACACAAGGGGCTGGGTGGATGCCGAGATTTCCCTTGCCGAATTTGCAGGTGAACCCGTACTGCTGGAATTGGTGACCAATCCAGCTGGAAGCGCAAATTCTGACAAGGCAAATTGGGCGGATTTGTTTATCACTGCAGAAGGGGTTGAAAGTCAGTCGAGCGAAGATGTCAACCGGGACGGAAGTGTCAATATCCTCGATCTCGTGCTGGTGGCGAAGGAGTTTGGGGGTAAACCACAAAGCAACCCGCGGGCAGACGTAAACAACGATGGTCAGGTTAACGTGCTAGACCTCGTGCAGGTGGCGAGGGCGCTGGGTGAAAACGCCGCCGCGGCGCCCGCTGCGTTTGACACTTTCGACTCACAAGTTGCTACGCCTGAAGAGATGATTGCCCTTAGTCAAGCGTTGGACGCATTGGAAGGGATGTCGGAGAAGTCACCCGACGCTGAAATAGCAATTCGGCTGCTACGGCTTTGGCTAACGAACCTGTCACAGACCGTCGCAGCGACGAAGTTGCTCCCGAATTTTCCCAATCCGTTTAACCCGGAAACGTGGATACCGTATCAGTTAGCCGAGGAGGCAGAGGTGGCGGTATTTATCCATGACACCGGCGGGCGTCTCGTGCGAACAGTTCCGCTGGGGTTTAAAGCTGCGGGATATTACCTGACACGTTCGGAAGCCGTACATTGGGATGGTCAAAACGAGAATGGCGAACAGGTTTCTAGCGGCGTTTACTTTGTGCGGCTTGTCGCGGGAGAGTTTTCGGCGTCGCGCAGGGTGGTGATAGTGAAGTAGGTCGAATGACCAGATAGGATTCTAATGGTTGACAGGTCGTGACCGGGAGGTCGCTCCTACGGAAGATTAGTCGTCGGTGTTAAACGCCCGGCGGAGTTTGTCCTGTGTCACGTTTGGATCTTCGACTATGATTCTTGCGCCAGTGATGACGTCAATGAACCCCAGCTCGCGGGGGTAGCGCGGGACGACGTGGGCGTGTACGTGCGGAATGCTTGCGCCTGACGCTTGCCCGACATTGAAACCGAGGTTGTAGCCGTAGGGTTGGTATACGCGGTCCAAGACCTCAAGGGAGCGGCATTGGAGGCGATGCAGTTGGACGACCTCATCAGAAGTGAATTCTCGAACGTCAACAATATGGCGATTGGGAAAAATCATTAGATGTCCCGGGCTGTACGGGTAAAGATTTAGCGAAATCGTAAATAATTCTCCTCGGTAAATGTCCAGACGCTCTACCCGGTCGTCTCCTTTGACGATGGCGCACAGGATGCACTCGACATCGGGTTTCGCCTTCCCTTTAACATAATCCATTTTGTTTGGCACAAAAAGATTATCGCGCATAATTGCTGGAGTCTCCGAAATAAAAGTCAGTTCATGTCATCGCTCAATGAAAAAGGCATCTACCTCTTCCGATTCGCGTTCCATTTGACGGAGCCGCCGCCGCTTGTAACGCCAATACCGCAGGTAGACTAACATAAAGAAAACTGCCAAACTTCCCCAAAAGAGATGGGAACTTGAAAGCATTGCCGCCCAATGGTAGCGTTGAGAGAGTGATTTTCGCCACTGCGCGTCAAACGCAACGAGCGGTAATCCGATCGAATTCCGAAAGGCGGTGTCCAGATCGTCGCCTTCCGCAAGCTGATCGACGATTTCCCATAGTTTTTCGACGCCGTGGGTTTCCACCAGCCATTCGACCGCATTTTGGCTTTCCGCATACGCCAGTTGTGCTTGGTTTTCAGATTTCGGAAACCGGTTCGTGAGTTCGGCAAGCGGAATCACGGATTTTGAGAAGATATGTTTCATCAGCGCATCATTACGTCGAGGCGCCCACTCGCCCGAGAAATAAATAGCGACGCCTTCAACGAACCATCGGGGAATTTTGCCGATTGCTTTTTTGGTGCGTTGCCCGAAGATGACGTGGACGATTTCGTGACGGATGACTTGAGCTAACTGAAAATCGCGCTGAATGATGACACGCGGGTTTTGGATGATTATGCGGCGACTGAGCGGAAATGCGCATCCGATCGCCCAATCTTGAATAGGTGCATGCACCGCGGCTTGAAACTCCGACGGTGCTCCACAGACCCATATCTCAATTCTTCCTATCCGGACATCTCCCATAAGGCGGTGCATTTTGGGGTAGAATTCCTCGGAAATATCAAGGACTTTCTGCGCCGATTTGGCATTCCCACGGTAGTAGACCCGAAAATTTTCGCTTTCTACCAGATCCCATGGCTCGCCTGTGCCGGCGTGCGTCCCAAACGCCGGAATCAGAAATAGAGCGCAAAGGCAGAGGAAAAACGATTTAATCAAAAGACTACGCCCCACATTCGTCCTAGGAAGTTGATTTGGAATGAGCACATCGATTGCCATCAGTATACCTTAAGTTGGTCTCAACTTCAACTTTAGTCATGACTGTTTCTCCAAAATCGCGGGACGGTACAGGGGCCGTCCCCTACAATGTCTGACGGCTTGATTGCTTCTAGCGCTTCCAAAGGCTGGTGAGATTTCTATCGTACGATTGATCGCGAACTCTTTTGCCTACCCCCTTTTCACCATATGATGTATACTTTAGCGCTTGTTTGAATAATCGGCAGCAAAACCATTTTGGGGCATTTGTAGGAAGTTTTTTCACAATTCAATTGTCTCCTGCTACGTACCTGTGGGATCTCTATGGGAACTCTATCGCGTTAAGATCTCTATCGCACTCCCTATTCAGTCGCTTGATCCTATCCGGTCACTTAATCACTCGTTATCCGCTCGTTTGATCCCCTCTGGGGCTTTTAGAGGCTGGTGCGCAGGGGATTTCTATCGCGCTCGTTATTCGCTCGCTTGATTGCGCCCTACAAATGTACTTCTCAAACAGGTTCTTAGCTCGACTTTGTACATTTGAGCCGTATAACAGACGGTGTCAATCAAGCGTTTGAGAAAAACAGGTGAGATTTTTACCATCTGGTCTTTTGGGGTGACCTGTGAAAAAGTCGGTAGCGGTTTCCAGTGCTATCACAGCAGAGCAAGATGCTCCGCCTACGGGCTTGGATTTGTTCGGCTTTCCGTACAATCCAACCGCCGTACTTTTGTACAAAGTCGAGGTTAGGATCCTGGCCAAGCGCGCCTTTTTGTGAATTTCTGACACGTTGAAGCGAAACTCAGAGGGGTTTACTGGTGTTTTAGAGGAATACGGTGAATCTTTAATGAGCCCCGCTGCCCTCTTGTTGAGAAAGGGAGGTGCACGTTGCGAACTACGGACGAAGAGTTGATGGCGAGATGTCGAAACGGCGACATGAGTGCGTTCGAACTTCTGGTCATACGCTACAAGGATTTAATAATCAATTATATCCATCGGTGCATCTATGACTACCACCGCGCCGAAGACCTGGCACAGGAGACGTTTATCAGGGTTCTGAGGAGCGCCGGCAGCTATGAGCCCAAATGTCAATTTAAGAACTGGATTTATCTGATTGCGACGAATCTCTGTCGGAACGAGGTGCGAAATCGGCACCGACGCAATACGGCTTTTCTTGACGATCTTGTTTCGGAGGGTGAGGATGTCAATCATTCGTATTTTTTGAGGGACAAAAATTATTTGCCCGATGAACTTTACGAAAAGAAGGAGCAGCAACACATGATTCAGGGTGCACTGAATCTGCTCCCGGAAAATCAGCGTATAGCGCTAACCCTTGTAACTTACCAAGATTTAAGATACGATGAAATTGCCGAAATCATGGATTGTTCGATCAGCGCAGTGAAATCATTGATTCACCGGGCGCGCCAAAATATGAAACCGCTGCTGCTTGAGGTTGGAATTGGAGAGAGCACCAATGCTAAAGTGTGAAGGTATTCAGTCCGAAATCTCTGCCTATCTTGACCGCGAGATGCCGCTATGGAAGACTCGGTTGATCAAGCGGCATCTTGGACAGTGCCCAACGTGTGCGCACGAGGTTATGCGAATTCGGCAGACCGATGAAGTTCTTCGTCGCCTCGACTCCGTCAAGACCTCGGAGAACTTTGTTTCGGAGGTTATGCGTAGAGGGTCAGAGGCTCGAGCAGACGAAAAGTTGCGGACATCACCCTTACGCCGTGTCCGGCGGAGGTTGGAGTCAACTATGGCTTGGCCCCGCTACAGCGTGTTCAAGCGTGCGCCGTCCTTTACGTTTGCGGCCATGTTTGCGCTGCTCCTGATACTCGGAACATTTGCCACGGTTTATAATCCGCACGGGATGCGTTTATTTCCGGACGACGCCCAACTCTTTGCGCAGTCACCTGTAGAGGATTCCACGCTCGTTTGGATCGATATTATCGCTACCGACCCGCCGAAACGCTATTTGTCCATCAATCAGCGTACTACGCCCCAACCGGGGTCTAACACCCGCAACCAACGCAACGGCAGTAGACAGCTATAAACCGACCCATGGATGGTCTATGACGGACTATCAGAGTAATGTTGTCTTATCTTCGGTTTAGACCGGAGGGTACAGTGGGATAGGCGTAGGGGACGCAGATCTGCGTCCCCTACATAAATTGGGAAGGCGTAAAGGAGCGGACATCCGATCCCCGGGTATCAGTTTGTGCCCGGACTAGAGAGCCCCAGAATTTGGCGTGCATCGTCAGGCGTGGCTACTTGGTGTTGGAGGGTTTCCACGAGATTGGCAGCCATCTCGACCATCTGGGCGTTGCTCTTTGCCAATACTCCTTTGCTGACATAGATATTGTCCTCAAATCCGACCCGTATGTGGCCGTCCAGAATCACGCCCATTGTAATCATCGGCAGTTGATGCCTTCCCACTCCCAGAACAGACCAAGGACATGAGGGCGGCACCAGCTTCTGCATGAGCAGAAGGTTTTCAGGTGAAGCAGGAATTCCCCAACCGACCCCCATGCACAGTTGGAAATATGGCGGGTCATCAAACAACCCCTCCGCAACCCAATTGACGGCTTGGCGCATGTGACCCGCATCGAAGGCTTCGATTTCCGGTTTAACCCCGTGTTGGCGCATTCGTGCCGCAGCAGCCCGTCCCCACTCCGGCGAATTAACGAACGCCCTGTTCGTAAAATTCACGGTACCGATGTCCAACGAACAGATTTCCGGTCCCAGCGTGACAGGTTCCAGACGCCTTTCAATGACATCATCTCCCGTGATATTGTAGCCGCTCGTTGTCAAGTTGATTACAATGTCGCAGGCTTGGCGGATGCGATCTACGACCTCTTGAAACAGTTCGATTGACGAATCGGGTTTACCGGTTTCAGGGTCGCGCACATGGATGTGGGCAATGGCGGCTCCGGCACGGCAAGACTCGATTGCAGCCTCGGCAATCTCCTTTGGCGTGTAGGGAACGGCAGGATTCATCTCTTTTGTAGGGCTGGATCCTACTACCGCCGCGGTGATAATGGTTTTTTCCGCCATGCACCCTCCGACTCCTTCAA
>JAJDTR010000119.1 GCA_022827055.1 Candidatus Poribacteria bacterium
TTTTCGCCCCTTTGATTGCACCCTACAGACTTCAGTTTTGTACAAAGTCGAACTTAGAGGTGGACGGCATACGGAGTATGCCTACTACCTTTTTGCCACTTGCATAAATTGAGCTAAACTGCTACGATAATGAGGATGGCGGATGAACAGTCTGACCTCGCGGCGTCGTTCTAAACTATGCGGCAGTATGCACAACGGCACATTTCCGGTAACGCAGTACAGGGAGAGGGGTTAAGATGAAGACACACGTCGCAGTAACTCTTATTTTGATGATACTTGGGACACTGGTCTGGCAGACACGTACAGCGCCGGGACGAAAGCCAGCTGTCAGTGAAGGATTGGTTAGCTACTGGTCTTTCGATCAGGACACGGTAGTCGGCAAAACCGTGAAGGACGTTTGGGGGACGAATGATGGGGAAATTGAGGGCGATCCCAAGGTGGTAGAGGGTAAAGTGGCTGAGGGCATGGAATTTAACGGAAGCAATCAATCTGTGAATGTCGGGGATCCCGCGGATGGCAGTTTGGATTTCGGCGCAAGAACGGATTTTACGATTGAGGCTTGGGCATTCCCGAGAGACAGCGGGTCATCCATGCGAATAATTGATAAGAAGGATGGCGGCGATGTGGGATACATGCTTGAGCATAACATCAAGGATGGGTTTCAACCGTACGCAAATGACGGTCAGGGCAACCCGAGCCGCGTGCTTGAAGGGATGACGCACTTTAACCAGTGGGTGCACGTTGTCGGCGTCTTTGAGCGGAAGGGGGATGTCGCGTTGTTTGTGGATGGCGAGTTGGTGCGCAGCGTTCCGTCCGATGCCCAAGGGAAGGAAAATATTGATACGAAGAGCCCGTTTTATATCGGACGACGGCCCGGCGGCGAACGGTGGAAGGGTATCTTGGACGAAATCCGGGTCTACAATCGCGCGCTACGCGAGGAGGAAATCGAGCAGAACTTTGAAGCGCGGGGTGGATTGGCGCACGCGGTTGATCGTGCTGGCAAGCTGGCTATCACGTGGGGCAGGATAAAGGATTCGAGATAGCACATGCTGAACCCGATCGGTAATTGGAAAGTGATTAGTGGCTAGTGATTAGTGGTTAGTAAGAACCTTAAGGTCTTAGGACGGGCAATGAGTGAGATCTCTATCAGGATTTACTATGGGAGTTCTATCGCATTCGCTATTCGCTCATTTGATCCTTTACTATTCGTTCAGTTGATCGCTCGCTATCCACTCGCTTGATCCTACTACAAACCGGGAATATGGGAATCCCATCGGGTACGCCAAAAAAAGCAAAAAAGACAGTCTAAATTTATAGCACTCGACCCCAGAAATCAATGGACTACACCGTCTTGGTAATTGTTTAGTTCAGTCCGGAACTTACGCGCCAACAGGAAATCGCGACCTGGAGATCGCTCCTACATAGAGATTTTCTACCTGCCCAAAGGGGGAATGAGTTAAGGGTTTTGCGACCAATTACCCGCCAATACTAGACAAACTCCCTCAACTCGATTCCTACGGGTCAACGGTTGTTGACCTCTGCACTCAAGGTATCTTCCAAGGGTTTCCCATTTTCAGGTGAATGGATTCCGGGCGATCCGTTGGTCAGTCCGAGCCGGACGGAGGCTTCATCAGGCGGTATCGCCTCGACAGTTTGCAGTTGACGCTCCATTTCCTTCGTGCGGGATTGCGTCTGATCAATTGTTCTGGAGGCTGTGTAGAGTTGCTGTTTCAGTTTCGCCATAACATCACCAAACTTGCCGAACTCTGTTTTTACGGCGGCGAGGACTTCCCAGACCTCGGTTGAACGCTTCTGAATTGCGAGACTTCTGAATCCGAGCCGGAGGCTGCTCAAAATAGCGGCAAGCGTCGTAGGTCCGGCAACGACAATTCGGTGCTGGTGAAGCAGATGCGCGGAACTCCCCGGCGCTCGCAGCACCTCGGCGTAAAGTCCTTCAGTGGGGAGGAACATAATTGCGAAGTCTGTGGTGTTGGGCGGCACAATGTACTTATCGCAGATATTTTTCGCTTGCCGCTCTACGGCAGCGAGAAAGGTTGCGACTACTCTGTCCACTTCGTCTTTGTCAGCCTCTTCCGCTGCCTCAATCAATTTTTCGTAGTCCTCGAGAGGAAACGTGGAATCGATTGGCAGCCAGACGCAGGAATTGGAATCATTGTCATTTCCGGGCAGCCTTACGGCATACTCGACAATGTGGGGCGATCCCTGCTTAAGCTGTACACCGGCGCTGTATTGGTCTGGCGCAAGGATTTCCTCAAGGAGCGCACCGAGTTGAACTTCCCCCCATGTTCCTCTAGACTTTACGTTGGTGAGGACGCGTTTGAGGTCGCCTACGCCGGTAGATAAACGCTGCATTTCTCCGAGGCCGCGATGGACTTCTTCAAGTCGTTGGGTCACTTTACTAAAAGACTCGCCCAATCGTTGTTCAAGGGTTGATTGGAGTTTTTCGTCGACTGTTTCACGCATCCGGTCAAGCTTTTCCTCGTTGCTTGTCTGTATGGTTTGCAGACGCATATCGACGGCACTCCTGACATGTTCCATGCTTGTTTCGTTGGAATGCATCAAGTCGGTAATCGCTTTGGCGCCGCTGCTAAGCTGGTTAGCGACTGCATCGCGTATCTTGTCGAGCCTAGCTTCGGTACTTTGCTGAAGGTCTTGGAATCTCATCCCCACGGCTGATCTCATTCCTTCGGATTGTGAGGTGAGAAGCTTGCCAAATTCACCTATGTTTGCCGTCATGGTTTTGGTGGTTGACTGATGCGCCTTCTGTATATCCTCTTGAATCTCGCGTTGAGACTTGGCTAGTTCCTTTTTGAACGAATTCAAGTCATCTTGACCTGGCATGAGGCCGATTTTGCCGCGGGTAAACAGCGTTTGTTTCAATACCAGGAGCATTACCACAAGATTCAGCGCTAACAGGGCTGCGACACACCATAGTAGTATTTCAGACATTTCCATTGTCTCCCATCATGGTTTTAGGGTTTGTATGAACAATATTGGACTCACGCAGTTTACCTTTGGAGCCTTGTATTTAGACGATTTGATAATCGCCGATGCCGAAGAACCGTGCAACGACAAGGTGGATAGCGCCGCAGTTAAGTGCAATCGACGCCAAATCGGTTTCAAGGCATAGGAAACAACGTAAATATAGTGGGTATCGTTACAGAAACGAGACGAGCAAAGTGGATTTGTCTCGCGCATTCCGTGGCAGAGGAGGGTTTCATCGTCACGTCGCCGCGTTGATGAATTCGATGATCGGAGTTTTCCGGCGCTCGCGGCACGTCGGCGTGGAATCCGTCAGGTGGGATGGGTGGAAGGCTGAGTAATTGTCTGAATCACAGATTACACAGATTACGCGGATTGCACGGATTTCTAAACGCACAGGAGTTGCTATCGGCCTCGTTATCAAGATCTCTATCGATCAACCGACTGAATAGGGAGGGCGATAGAAAATCTTGCTCCCTAATCGGTCGTTTTATCTCAGTCGATCCTTATTCGGGCATTTGATTCCCGTATACTGAGAACGTAAATCGCATTAGTCGTCTGTGTAATCGCCGGCAATTTCAATGTCTGCAGCGGGAAGTCCAAGGAGTTCGCTCGATTCCTCCGGTGGCAGCTCCTCCACAGTCTGCAATTGGCGCTCCATTGCCCGCGTGCGGGTTTGGGTTTGATCGATGGTGTTGGAGGCTGTATTGAGTTGCTTTTTCAATTTTGCCATAACGTCTCCAAACTTGCCGAACTCGGTCTTCACGGCTGCAAGGATTTCCCAGACTTCACTCGATCGTTTTTCAATGGCTAACGTTCGAAATCCCATTCTGAGGCTACTCAAGATGGCGGCGAGGGTGGTCGGGCCGGCGACGACAATTCGGTAGCGATGCAGGAGATCAGCCACTTCGCCCGGCGATCGCAATACTTCTGCGTATAACCCTTCCGTCGGAAGAAACATGACCGCGAAATCCGTCGTTTTTGGAGGCGAAATGTACTTCTCGCTAATGGTCTTGGCTTCGTTACGCACGGTCGCCAAGAAGGTGCCAGTCGCTTTTTCTATCTCGTCTTTGTCAGCCGTTTCGGATGTCTGTACAAGCCTTTCGTAATCTGCAAGGGGAAACTTGGAGTCGATTGGCAACCACACACAGGAGTTGGGCTCGTCGTCATTGCCGGGGAGGCTAATGGCAAACTCAACCTGCTCCTGAGAATTCTCCAAAATGCGCACATTTGAATCATATTGATCCGGTGTGAGAATCTCCTCAAGGAGCGCGCCAAGTTGGACTTCGCCCCATGTGCCCCTAGTTTTGACGTTTGTCAGCACTTTTTTTAGATCGCCGACACCGGTAGCAAGTTCCTGCATTTCGCCAAGCCCGCGCTGCACCTCTTCAAGGCGCTTGCTTACCTGATTGAATGATTCGCCAAGTCGTTTTTCGAGTGTTGATTGGAGTTTTTCATCGACCGTTTTGCGCATTTGGTCTAGCTTGTCCTCGTTGCTAGACTGCATGGACTGGAGGCGTTTATCGACTGTTGTTCTGACCTCGTCAAGACGCTTTTCATTGGATTGAGTCAGTGACGTTATTGCCTCCGTTCCGCTCTTGATTTGGCGCGCCTGTGTTTCCCCGAGTTCTCCGATAGTCTTTACTAGGGTGTTTGCTGTGGTTACTTGACTGGTTCTAATCTCATTTCTGATTTCCCGGTCCGACCTAGCTACGTCATCACGGAGGGAGCGTAATTCGTCCTGAATCGTCTGGTCGCCTTTTTCCTTTCGGAGGTCTGTCATACGTTTCAACGCTAGAATAATGAGTACAAGGTTCAGTACCGACAGAGCCCCTAGGAACCATATTCCGATTTGAATCATTCTGTTTGTCTCCCTCTACGATGTAGCCCAAGTTGTCATCCAACGATGCGTGAAGTAGTCGTAGACACGCTCAACCCGATTGAATAGCGACTGCGATAGAACTTGCATAGGAATCCATCCGATGCACCGTGCCCTGCACAAGGTGTACCGGAGTATGCCTACTACCGTCAACTTACATCATCAGATCGCCGCCGTTTATGTCGATTGAGGCGCCGGTAATGTACTGTGAATCGGTGACGAGAAATAGGATGAGTTGCGCAACCTCTTCCGGCGTTCCGAGCCTGGAGATAGGGAAACTCTCTTCGTAGCCCTTGATTCGCTCCGGGGTACACTCTATCCGTACCATCTCGGTGTCGATGAGTCCCGGGCAGACGGCGTTGACCGTAATTCCGAATGGAGCCACCTCCTTCGCCATCGCCCTCGTGAAGCCAAGTACTCCGGCTTTCGCAGCGGTGTAGTGTATCCCGCCGAGCGTGCTCACACTTCTGCCTGCGGATGAGGACATATTGACAATTCTGCCGTACTCTTTCTCTTTCATGGTTGGGAGCACCGCCTTTGAACAGAGGAACGTCCCGTTCAGGTTAACGTCAAGCACCTGATCCCATTCCGCCTTGGTGACATGATCAATTCGGGTGGGGTAGAGAATGCCGGCGTTGTTGACAAGGATGCTCACGCTACCGTAGTTGTCGATGGCACACCCGACCATAGAAGCGACTTCATCTTCCTTGGTGACGTCGGTTTTTGCGGACATCGCTGTGCCACCGGAGTCATTGATTTCTGCGGTGACACGTGCTGCCTTGCTCTCATTGATGTCGCTGACGATGACGACGGCACCCTCATGTGCAAGACAATTCGCCGTTGCGGCGCCCATTCCTTGGCCAGCACCGGTTACGATGGCTACTTGATTGGAGAGTTTTCTTTCCGGGTGTTCCATATTCGAGACTCCTGAAAGATTGCGGCGTTGCTATAACGTAAATGATTGCCGATGGATTTCGTATTCATTTGGTGATTCGCGTCTCACCATAAATGAAATGGTGGGCAGGGGATTCCTATCGCACTCACTATCCATTCGTTTGATCCCACCCTACAAATATACCTTGGATGATTGCCGACACGATTCATGTTTGATTTGACGATTGTCGCGCCATCGTCGCGTTACCAAAGGCTGGTGCGCAGTGCGCACCCTACGAGAAACTCTGATTGAGGCAGATGTGTCATTTTAGCAAAAAGCGAGGGCGTATTCAATGTGAAAACGGGAATCTTTTTTGTGATGATCTCGACCGAATCGTGCTATAATAGGTCGAGTTTGTCGAAAGGATGGAACACCGACAGTGAAATACGACACAATCATCGTTGGTTCCGGCTCTGCCGGGGGGATACTCGCGGCGCGGCTAACCGAGGATGCGCATAGATCTGTGCTGTTGTTAGAGGCGGGCCCCGATTTCCCCACGCTTGAACAACTTCCCGATGAAATTCGGTTTGCCTACGGTCATGATCCCAACCTGTGGGCACGTGCGTTCGGACACGAGACAAAATTCGGTTGGGGCTACAACGCGAAAGCCACCGAGCAGCATCCCGATATGCTCGTTCCGCGAGGTAAGTTAGTTGGCGGATCGAGTGCGGTGAATGCGCAGATATTTCTTCGAGGAGTTCCCGAAGACTATGATAGCTGGGCTGAAATGGGCAACGATAAGTGGAGTTACCGGGAATTGATTCCTTACTTTCGCAGGAATGAAGCGGATCCCGATTTTCATGATGATTTTCACGGCGCCGATGGCGCTATCCGGGTTCGTCGGTTTCGAGAAGGCGAATTTCTGCCAGAACAGCAGGCTTTCTACGATGCGTGTCGCGCCCGGGGTTACCCCGACTGTCCCGACAACAACGCTCCAGACTCAACGGGAGTTGGCGCTTTGGCGCTGAATAACGTTGACGGCGTTCGATGGAGCACGGCAATAGGCTATCTGAACCCGGCACGCCATCGGGTGAACCTGACAATAAAAGGTAATTGCACTGCCCACCGCGTGCTTTTTGAAGGGAACCGAGCAGTCGGAGTTTCCGTCGAGAGCGGCGGAGAGATGTTCCGCGTCAATGGCGGCGAGATTATCGTGTGTGCCGGGGCAATCGGCTCACCACATCTTCTTATGCTCTCCGGGATTGGACCCGCCGAACACCTGCGAAAGATCGGCATTCCGGTCGTGCACGACATCCCGGGTGTCGGACAGAACCTGAGAGACCATCCGCAAGTCACTGTCGCGCTGAAAGCGAACAAGGCGTTTCTCACCAATGGAACCGAACCTCGCCTGCAGATGGGGCTTCGTTACACGGCGAGCGGATCGGATCTCCGTAACGACATGTTCATCCTTCCCGCTTCATACGCGACCAAAGAGGGCTATTACCGCATATCCAACTCAAAAACATTCGGATTCTATATTACAGTATGCATCTATTTAGCGGTAGGCGCGGGGGAAATCACGCTTGCCTCGTCCGATCCTCACGAGCAACCTGTGCTTGATTATAACTATCTGGCGGAATCCTTTGACCGTGATCGGCTGCGCGAGGCAGTCCGGATGGCGATCGATTTCACGGAGTATGAGGCATACGAGGAGATTGTCTCCAGGCGCGTAGCGCCAACGAACGAGTCCCTGATGACCGACGAAGCGCTGGACGAATGGCTGATGCGGGAAGTGACAACTAGCCATCACAGTTCGTCAACCTGCAAGATGGGACCGGAATCGGATCCGATGGCGGTTGTTGATCAGTACGGAAAAGTGTACGGGATCGAGGGCTTACGAGTAGCCGACGCTTCTATCATGCCCGATTGTATTCGCGCCAATACGAATGTGACGACGATGGTGATTGGGGAACGCGTGGCAGATTTTGTTCGGTAAAAGTCTGTGAATCTCAACATAGCAGTGGAGGATGGGTAGATGCTTTTGACAGGTCAACAACGGAACACATACAGAGAATCGGGCTATCTTCTCGTAACGGGATTGTTTGATAACAAGACCGCGGAACGGATGATTGACCACTATATGAAAATGCGCGCCGAGGGACCAAAACCCGGGGATTCCGGAGGAACACCGGATGACCCCGATGATCCGACCCATAAATATCCCCGAATGATTAACATGCACAGATGGGATGGGACGACTGACGGTTGGGCGCAGCAGGCAGATATGCTGGCTATCGTGAACCAACTGATTGACGACACTCCTGTCTTGCAGCAGACAATGCTTTACTTCAAACCGCCGGGAGGGCGAGGACAGGGACTGCACCAAGACCAGCAATACATCACTACAGAACCGCTTATTGGTGTGTGGATAGCCCTTGACGAATCAGACAAAGCCGTCGGGCAGATGACTGTTATTCCCGGTTCACACAAGTTCGGACATTTGCCGGTGCAAGCGGCTGACACGTCTGTATCGTTTACGCCGGTACAATCGGTGATACCGGCGGAGGCGTCGAAGGAGGGCATCAACATGAAACCGGGTGATGCACTATTCTTTGATGGTAAAACGCTTCACGGTTCGTACCGGAACACGACCAAAGATCGCTGGCGGCGCAGCTTCATCTGTCATTACATCGGGGAACACGCGGTGAATTTTGAACCGGAGCAGGGAACACACGTATCGCATTTGCGATCGTCGTAGATGCTCTCGAATTGTGGCACGTTGCCTAACGCATACCGCTGTAGTTGGTCTGTATAGATGGCAGGTCGCTTCGGTTGGTCGCTAGTCGTTCTCTTTCAGGTGGCTTGATCCCAGCCTACCGTTATCGGGCGAGGGAACCTCGCCCCTACGGACGATCGACTTGAGTTGGAGCATTAGGATCTCGACCGGGATTAGTTATCGCCTTGGAATCTTTATAGGATTTCTATCAGGATCTTCTATCGCGCTCACTATTCATTCGCTTGATCCTTCGTTATCCACTCAGTTGATCACTCATACTTCATTCGCTTGATCGCTTGCTTTTCGGTCAATCATCGGCTATACTTAACAATTGGCTGGATGTATGAGTGTGACACGACCTTGACGTTCGGTATAGGGAGTTTCTATGCGCGCCATCATTACCAGACTGAAATCTGATGGAACTCGTGAGAAGGTGTTAATAGATGATTGGCAAGATCCCGGGGCTCCGGCTGAAAACGAGGTTAGGACTCGCACACTATATTCGGGAATCACAAACGGAACCGAACGAAATGATCTCATCGGCGGGAATTACGCCCATGAAGATGGTAAGTTGCCCGCAGTGGGCGGGTACCAAAATGTAGGCGAAGTGATTGAAGTGGGTTCCGGTGTTCAGGACTTGGAGTTCGGCGATCTGCTTTACATGAGCCAACGTCATCTTGAGTTCTGTCTCGAGCCTGAAGATCTGTTACACATCAAATTACCCCCTGAAATCAAGTTGGAAGAGGCTGCACTCTTCGGAGTCGCCGGGGTCGCCATGCGATGCTGTAGAAACGCCAATTTGCGAATCGGCGATCGGATGCTCGTAGTCGGAGCGGGAATCGTAGGTCAATTGGTTGCCCAGATTGCGGCGTCTGTCGGTGCGCGCGTGACCTTGTGCGATGTAAATGCGCATCGTCTAGAGATTGCCGAAGCAATCGGGGCGGTGGATGAAATTATTGATGTCGATGGCGACGGTTGGGACAAACACATCCCAGATGGTGGATTCGATGTTGTGCTCGATGCGGCAGGCGTTTTGGGCATGGAGGACAAGCTCATCTCGGCAGCAAAGAGACATGGGACCGTCATGTTCATTGCGGGTCGATTCCGTGTGGAGTTCACGTTCAACCGGGGACAGCGACAAGAAATCACAATAAAACAGAACAGCCACTTTGATAACTCCGACCTTCACCACATGTGCCGCTTCGTGTCAAAGGGTATGATTCAGATTGGTCCCTTAGTCCAAGATGTGCTCCCTGTTGGCGAAGCAAATGGGATTTATGACACGCTCAGGGATGAGCCGTACAAGTTGCTCGGCACCGTTTTCGATTGGAGGTAAATTGGATGGAGACTGCACCCGTGACTACCGCCGTTGTCACTGGAGGGCATAGCTATGACGTCATTAATTTCCGGCGGCTCTTCAGCGGTCTGGACGGCATTGACGCACACGTGCAGCACATGGACGATTTCGCGACGTCGTCCGATGAGGTACGGGATTCATATGACGCTGTTGTTTTCTATCACATGTTGATGGATGGCCCCCGAGACAAGGGCTTGCCGGGGTATGCTGGGAAACCCAAAACGGTTTTGGAACATCTCGGTGAAACAAAGCAAGGTGTTTTTGTTCTCCATCATGCACTCTTGGCTTATCCGCGATGGCATGTTTGGGACGAAATAGTGGGGATGGACGACCGTTCGTTTGGCGCTCATGCCGGTAAATCTCTTCATGTCGAGATTGCCGATACGACTCACCCGATTACCCGCGATCTGTCAAACTGGGACATGCTTGACGAGACGTATACAATGGCTGAACCCGCATCAGACAACGACGTTCTACTCACGGTCAAGCACCCGCAAAGTATGGAGGCTATCGCGTGGAGTCGGGAGTACAAGAATAGCCGGGTATTCTGTTTTCAGTCGGGCCATGATAACCAGACGTGGGCAGACGCCGGATTTCAAGAGATTCTGCGCCGCGGCATTTTGTGGTGCGGCGGGAGGCTATAGGCACGGTTCCAATACTGTTTAAGCAGATTACGATTCATAAATGTGAAAATATGGTACAAATGACAATAGAGTTGATCAAACAACCGAGCAAGAGGAAGACTTCTCTTTTCGTAGTGAGGAAGTTGACCTTTAGTCTTGAGATGCTAAACAATCCGTAAAGGAGAGATAGAGGCGTGAATCGAAGAAAACCGAGTAACTCGCGCTCGCGCGGGCAGCAGTACGGGACAGCAGGAAAGTCGCCGAGAGCGGGTGCAAGGAGAAAGAAAAAGAAAGCTAAAGAGCGGTTGGCTAGGGAAGGTGTGGACACCCAAGACAGTCAAGAGTCTGGTGACACAAGTCGTGATCGCACTGAACAGAAGGGTGACAAAATCGTGGTTGAAGGAACGGTCACCGAGACGTTGCCAAACGCCATGTTTCGCGTTGCCTTGGACGAGGCTAGCGCCGATCATCAAATCCTTGCCCACATCTCCGGCAGAATGAGAAAGTTCTTTATCAAGATCTTGCCGGGCGACAAGGTCACTGTCGAATTGTCCCCGTACGACTTGACACGCGGGCGGATTACTTACCGGAAAAAATAACCCCCGCTACCGGTCGGCAGGCTGTGGATAGAGTAGAAGTTGTTTCCGTCAATCTATGAATACGACTGTTTGACGTTCCTTCGGCGATGGGTACTGAAGTTTCCATTGATTGACAAAGGAGTGCGTCGCCGGTTTTGCGTTAGCTGTATATGAACCCCTACCTGATAATAATTCTCACTGCTTTGATTGGCGAGTTTCTGCTCCGCAGCATTGCTCGATATCTCAATCTTAAAGCCCTCTCGCCAAACCTTCCCGCCGAGTTCGTTGGATTTTACGACGAAGACAAATACCGCCAATCACAGGAATACACGAAAGTAAACGCCACGTTCGCGTATATTTCATCAGCGTTTGATTTGGCAATTCTGGTTGGATTCATTTTGATGGGCGGGTTCAATTACATCGATGATTTGGCTCGTAGTTGGACTTCCATGCCGATTCTCAGAGGGCTCGCCTTCTTTGGGCTGCTTTATGTTATTAGGGATGTTTTGTCCACACCGTTCGCGCTGTATGAAACCTTCGTGATTGAGGAAAAGTTTGGATTCAACAAAACAACGGTGAAAACTTTTCTGCTTGATAAGGTCAAAGGCTATATTCTAGTGGCGGTTCTGGGCGCTGCGTTGCTAGGCGGGATACTTTACTTCTTTGGGGAGACGGGTGATTGGGGTTGGATTTACGCATGGGGACTGGTATCTCTTTTTATCATTGTGGCACCGTCACTATTTGTAACAGTCATCGCGCCGTTGTTCAACAAATTTACGCCGCTATCGGATGGAGCACTCAAGGATGCGATTGAAAAGTACAGCGAAAGCGTAAAATTCCCGTTGACGGAAGTATCCGTGATGGATGGGTCGAAACGCTCTGGGCATTCCAATGCCTATTTTAGCGGGTTCGGCAAGAAAAAGCGAATAGTGCTTTTCGATACGCTAATAGAGAAGCATTCGGTTGAGGAACTTGTCGCAATCCTCGCTCATGAAGTTGGACACTACAAGAAGAAACATATATTAAAGGGCGTGTTGGTTTCAATCGCGCACGCCGGAGTCCTGTTCTTCCTACTCTCGCTATTCATTGAGAATCGAGGACTATTTGACGCATTTCGGATGGAACAAATATCGGTGTATGCAGGATTGGTGTTTTTCAGTATTTTGTATTCTCCGATTGAATTGGTGCTTTCGATTGTTATGAACGTCGTTTCACGGAAGCATGAATATGAAGCAGACGCCTTCGCAGCAGACACAGTCGGTTCGGCGGAACCGCTAGTCAACGGTCTGAAAACCTTGTCGGTTTCCAATCTAGGGAATCTAACCCCCGACGAATTGACGGTAATCTTGAATTACAGCCATCCACCAATTCTTCAGCGGATTGCGGCACTCCGTGGGCAGGAAATAGGCGCGCAGCAGACGTGATGCAGCGAGTCTTGAAAATCAAGCGATTGTAAATTCTGTAACTGTTTAGTTCAGCCAAAACGAGTGGCAATATTAGTTTGGCAGTGTATCGCGCCTGACTATCGGTAGCGGGGTATTCTTGGATTATATGTGGGAGGGGATCAAGGGAGCGTCTTGTATTCGCCGCAAAGAGTCAATGGACTAAACAATTACTAAATTCTTATGGTGGGTGGTGAGAGAAGAAGAGCATTCGGAGTTTGAGAACCCCATATTGTCCCCTAAAAAAACAAAAGGCTGGTGCGCGGTGCGCACCCTACAACGGTAGGGTAATCGGGTAGGATGATGCTTCTTTAAGGTATGCGTTTCTCGAACGCTTATTCGCTAAACCGCGCCGAAACGACTTTCGATACTCCTGCTTGCTCCATCGTTACGCCGTACATTACATCGGCGATTTCCATTGTCCGCTTGTTGTGCGTGATAATGACGAATTGCGTGTGCCGCGCATAATTGTGAATGAGCTTGGTGAACCGAAGAACGTTGGCTTCATCAAGCGCGGCGTCTACTTCATCCAGAATACAGAATGGGCTGGGCTTGAGTTTGAAAATTGCGAACAGTAACGCAATGGCAACCAGTGACCGTTCGCCTCCCGAAAGTTGCGTGATGCTCTGCGGACGTTTCCCCGGCGGACAAGCGATGATGTCAATCCCCGATTCCAAAATGTCTGATTCATCGGTCAGGGCGAGTTCGGCTTCCCCACCCTCGAAGAGTTCCGTGAAGACTTCTCGGAAATTTGCGCGAATCTGCTCAAAGGCTTGCTGAAATGCCTCGCGCGACGTTTGATCGATTTTCTGAATCCCTTTGTAGGTGGAGTCAAGAGACGTTTCCAAGTCCTCGCGTTGACGGACGAGGAATTCCTCACGCTTTCTATGCGTCTCATACTCTTCAATCGCTTTCATGTTGACGGCGCCGATGTCTGCGATTTGTGCCTTAAGTGATTCGACCTCGTCGAGAAGTTCGATTTCGTTTATCGCTTCTTCGGTTACTTGGACCTGCTCGATTGACACTTGGTATTTTTCCGTGATTCCGGCGGAAATAGCCTTTTGCTGCATTTCTAGCTGAGTGACAGTAACTTCCCTTTGATGGCGCAATTTGTTGTGCCTTTCACCCTGCCTTCTCGCGGTACGCATCAACTTCTGCAGCTCAGCGTCACGCTCTCTTAGTGTGTCGCGATCTTCCACCAGCAGGTTTACTCTTTCTTCTGCTTCGGCTTTTTCCTGTTCCACCAGGAGAAACTGCTGCTGGGCTTCATCAATCTTTTTCGAGAGGTTCTGCCGCATTTCATCATCGGAGTCGATTATTTTCTGATGGTCACTCATGTTCTCGCGGACTCGCGCTTGACTTTTCTCAGACGCATCAAGTCTGGCTTGAATCCCGGACAATTGTTCGCGCTTGCTAGCGAGTGTGACCTCCAGTTCCTGGCAGGAAACCATCACTTCGTCGTGCTTGTTGCTTTCGCTTTGAACCTGCTCAGAGAGGCGTTTGATGCGATTTTGTAACTTGTTACGCGTTTTCTGGATCTCGCCCAATTCGGTTTGGCTGTTTTCGGAGCTCGCTTTCGCTTTGTCGGCTTCCTCCTGAAAACGGGAACTCTCCGATTGTACTCCCTCTAATTCCTTCCTAAATTGCATTATGTTCCGATTGTGTTGATCCAAGTCTTTCACAAGACCGGCATACTCAATCTCATTTTCCTGTTGTTGACTGGCAAGTGAATCGTACTTCCGTTCAAGTTCAGCCAACCTTGTGACGTGCTCCTTTTGATTCGTCTCCTTTTCCTTTATGGTGGATTTCAGAGTATCAATCTTTGTCTGTAAATCCTCAAGTTCCCGTGGTCGGCTCAGAAACCCTGTCGTCTGATTGACGCTGGATCCACCGGTAACCGCTCCGAATGTGTTTATTATCTCACCCTCTACAGTGACAAGACGGGAATTCGGGCGAAATTTTTGTGACAGTTGAATTGCGGTGTCGAGGTCTTCAATGACAACGGTATTTCCTAGCAACTGTCGAATTGCAATGTCATATTTCGGTGCATATTCCACGAGATCCGAAGCCAAACCGATTACGCCTGTCTGATTGAGAAGCGCTTCATCACGGAATGACCTGGCACGCAGCATATCCAACGGCAAAAATGTCACTCGTCCCCCGCGGGTATCTTTAAGAAATTTAATACCTTTTTTCGCGTCTACGGCGGTTTCTGTGACGACGTTTTGGATTGCGCTGCCCAACGCCACCTCAACAGCCAACTCGTAATCGGAGTCCGTGCGGATCAGTTCTGCAACGACACCGCACACCCCTCCAAACTGTTCCGGATTGTCTTCTTTGGCTATCATGATAGCCCGAACGCCAGTGTAGTAACCCTCATACGTAGACTGCAATTCTTTCAGCGATTTCAATCGTGATGCATTCATACCGAAGGAGTCCCGCAGGCCCCGCATCTCCGATTCAAGCTTCCGGAGCAAGTCCCTTCGTTCCTGGCGTTCTTCCTCAATTCGTCGCTTCTCGGTGTCCAACTGCACTAGCGTCGCTTTGAGTTGCTTTTCGCGTTTCTGAACCTCGGACTGAGCCTTTTCCACGGATTTGAGCTTTCCTCGAAGCTGTTCGACATCTCCAAGAACTCGATCAAGATTATCCGTGGCGAATTCGAGTTTGCTGTTAAGCGTTGCAACTTCAGATTCAAGTCGGGATGCTTGATTAGCCTTTTCGGACAGTTCCGATTCGGTTTGACTGATTGTCCCTCCGGTTTCGGCTATACGAGTTGCGAAATCCTTCAGCACTCGCTGTCGTGCTGTCAGACGGCTTTCCTCCAGCTTAAGTGTCGCGTCGAGTTGAGTTCGTTCTTGTTCAAATTCTCGTTTCTCGGCATCAAGCTCGGCAAGTTGTTTTTCGTACGACTGAATCGCCAGAATTGCTCGTTGGCGTTGCTCATGGAGGTTCAACTGACTCTGCTTGTGGAGAGCAATTTCGCGCTCGATCTGTTCAATCTTGCTTGAGAATTGTGCTGTAAATTTGTTGCCTTCCTCAATCTCCGTGTCAAGCTGTGCCCTTCGATCGATTAACTCCTCGCTCTCCTGTTCCGCCGACTGAATGGTGCTGCTCACTTCAGCAATCTCTGTCAGAAGATCATCCAAACTGCCCTGTTCTTCGATTAGCTCTCTAACTATCCGCTCGTATTCTCGACGTTTCTGATTTAGTTCAAGACTCCTGAGTTCTTCGTGCAGTTCTTGGTGACGGCGGGCTTGAGCTGCTTGACGTTGCAAATTCTCGGTTTCCCGTTGAGCTTCGTGAATCACATCGTTGATGCGCACGAGATTTTGCTCTGTGTCTCCGAGTTTTTTGAGAGCGGTTTTCTTTCGATGCTTGTATTTGGTTATACCTGCGACCTCGTCAAAGAGGAATCGACGCTCTTCTGCCCGCGTATTCAGTATGAGATCGATTTTGCTCTGCTCCATGATGGAGTATGCGGACACGCCAATTCCGGTGTCCATAAAGAGCTCGGTAATGTCGCGAAGCAGACAGGGGGTATTGTTAATCAGGTAGCGGCTTTCACCTTCCCGCGTCAACTGGCGACTGATTTCAATCTCGGGGGATTCGAGCGCTAACCGGCCATCGGTGTTTGTGAACTGAAGGGACACTTTTGCCCTTTGGGCAGGTTTGAAGTCTGCTCCACCGTTGAAGAGCAAGTCCTGCATGCTGGCACAACGGAGTGCGCGTGCACTCTGTTCGCCAAGCACCCAACGAATTGCATCCGACACATTGCTCTTGCCGCAACCGTTTGGCCCAACGACCGTGGTAATTCCCTGTTCCAGTATCAGATCGATGTCTTCCGCGAAACTCTTGAAGCCGTTGATTTTGATATGATTGAGATGCAAGGTAAATCCCCCTTACCGAAAGTAATTTGCAAATCCCACGCTAACTAACGTTAATATAGCGAGCCTCGTTTCAAGATTGCGGTTTGAAATCAGGTCTTCCAGAAAAGGACAGAGTAAGAGCCTGTCTGAAAAGTACAATCTGTAGGGTGCGCACTGCGCACCAGCCTCTAAAAGCCCCAGAGGAGATCGAGCGACTAATTAAGGAGCGATCAACTGAACGGATAGTGAAGGCGATAGAGATCCCACAGGTGTACAACAAGTCACGGGAAAAACATGAAAAGCCACTCCTCAGATGGCAAAAAATGGCATTGGTACCTATTGTTCAAACAGGTTCTAATGGTTGGTAGGCGTTATCTAGAATATTTCATCAAGGGGATTTGATTTTCGGGTGTGTTTGATTTTGCTCCGATGGCGTTTCGATTTCAAACGGCGTTCGTTAGACGCCTGAGTGGGGACAGTCGGCTTGCGGGCCTTGGGCGGGACGGCGGCTCTGCGAATCAGCGCCGCGAGTCTATCAAATGCGTCTTGGCGATTCCGGTCTTGCGTACGGAAACGACTTGCAGTGATGAGGAGTTCGCCTTGCTCCGTCATTTTCTTGCCTGCCAGATTTATGAGACGATTACGCAGACTGTCGGGCAAAGCGGCATTTTTTACATCAAATCGAAGCTGAGCGGCAGTTGACACTTTGTTGACGTTTTGTCCGCCCGGTCCGGTGGAACGGACGAATTTTACATGGATATCGCTTTCGCTAATGGCAATGTCCTCGGTTATCTGAATCATGACACAGATTCCTTGAGTTATTGTCAATTTCGAACTTCAGAGACTTCCTGGAGTTTTACGTCCCAACCTGTCCTCAATCGCGAGATTTGGTCACAAGACGTGGTCAGCCATCTCTGACATTCGACCATGTCATCGGGTGACATTTTATCTGGAGTAACAATCGGCTTTTCGTTATAATGTCCGCAGGAAAGTATAAGAGTCATGTGTCGTTGACGCAACTAAATCTCAACTTTCAGGCAGAACTAATGAAATCAGGCGATTCGACGGGCATCAAAAGAGGATTGACGAATTACGGCGATCCGGAGTTTAGCGTCTATATACGCAGAGCATTCGCCAAAGCGATGGGTTACGCGGACCATGAGCTTGAACGACCCATTATCGGTATCATCGACACATCAAGCGGTTTCAACAGTTGTCATCACAACTTTCCGGATCTGATTGAAGCCGTGAAAAGGGGAGTTCTGTCCCAAGGCGGACTCCCGATGGTGTTCCCGACCATATCGCTCGGAGAGATGTTCACTGCACCAACAACCATGATGTTCCGAAACCTGATGGCAATGGACACCGAGGAGATGATCCGTGCCCAACCGATGGATGGTGTCGTGCTGCTTGGAGGATGCGACAAAACGGTTCCCGCACAGTTGATGGGTGCTGTGAGCGCCGATCTCCCTGCCATTTCCTTGGTGGCTGGTCCGATGGTAACCGGTGACTATCAGGGTGAGCGCCTCGGCGCCTGCACCGATTGCCGCCGCTTTTGGCGCGACTATCGCGCCGGGGTTTTGGATGACGGTGAAATAAGCGTTGTCGAAGATCGACTCTGTGCCAGTACCGGCACCTGCATGGTGATGGGAACCGCGAGCACGATGGCGGCATTGGCGGAGGCCCTTGGAATTATGCTACCCGGTGGCGCAACGCCTCCGGCGGTGATGGCAGATCGGCGCCGCCAAGCCGAAGCGACGGGCCGAACGATTGTGTCAATGATTCGGAAGGATCTTCGCCCCTCGCGAATTTTGACACCGAACGCCTTTGAAAATGCAATCCGCGTCCTCATGGCGATCGGCGGTTCGACCAATGCGGTTATTCATCTAACGGCGATAGCAAGGCGTCTGGGAATCTCACTCGGACTGAAGCACTTCAACAAATTCAGCGATGAGACACCACTGCTAGTTAACGTCAAGCCGAGCGGTGAATACTATATGGAGGACCTTTGGAAGGCTGGCGGAATCCCTGTGGTCATGAAAGAGCTGGAAGACTTACTCCACGGTGACGCGATGACCGTTTCGGGGACTACCGTTACCGACAATCTCGCGAATACACAGCATCCTCCCGAGTGGCAGGAGGTGATTAGGACTCGTGAGCGTCCTCTTCTGGAAAATGGCGGACTCGCGTGTTTGTTCGGGAACTTGGCTCCGGATGGCGCGGTAATCAAACGCTCTGCCGCTTCACCTCATTTGCTTGAGCACCGTGGAAGAGCCGTCGTTTTCAAATCTCTTGACGACCTGCATAACCGCATTGACGCTCCCAATCTTCCGGTCACAGAGGAAAGTGTAATTGTCCTTCAGAACGCTGGTCCAATTGGGGGACCGGGAATGCCGGAAGCGGGATATCTTCCCATTCCCAAAAAACTGCTGCAATCGGGTGTGAAGGACATGGTGCGAATTTCCGACGCTCGAATGAGTGGGACAGCGTTTGGCACAATCGTGCTCCATATTGCCCCGGAAGCCGCAGTTGGAGGCACACTGGCGCTGGTGCAGGATGGTGACATGATTGAACTTGACGTACCCCGTAACCGGATCGAGTTGTTGGTGGATGAGTCGACTCTTGCCAGGCGTCGATCGAATCTGGTTCTTCCTGAGCCTCAATTTCAGAGGGGGTACGGCAAGCTCTACATTGATCATGTTCAGCAGGCGGATCTCGGGTGCGACTTTGACTTTCTATAGGCTATAGGAGACAATTGAGCGTGATTAAAACCGGGTATTCCCTGCTTGACATTCACTGATTCCCGGGTTATACTATTGGTATAAATGAGGTATAAACAATGGCTTACGTGAAAACCGCTATCTCACTTGAAGAATCCTTGTTCAGAGAGGCAGAGTCTCTTGCCGAAAACATGCAAGTTTCGAGGAGCAAATTGTTTGCCACCGCAGTCTCGGAATTCATTTCCAAGCATAAGAATCAACAACTACTTGCCGAAATTAACGCCGCGTATGCGGATGCGCCAGACAAACAGGAGAAAAACAATCTGGAATCAATGCGAGTTAAACAACGTCAACTCTTGCAGGATGAGCCATGGTAATTTCTCAAGGTGACGTGTTCTGGATTGATTTAGGCGTAACCTCCGGTTCTGAACTTGGTTTTCTACGACCACATGTTGTCATACAGAATAACCTCTTTAATCAAAGCCGTATCGGTACGGTTGTGGTCTGTGCTCTGACATCGAATCTCAAACGCGCCTCTGCGCCCGGAAATGTACAACTCCTTACTGGTGAGGCTAATCTGCCAAAGCCTAGCGTTGTGAATGTTTCGCAACTATTCACTGCGGATAAGTCCGATCTTGTTGAGAAGATTGGAACACTTTCGCTGTCGCGAATGCGGCAGGTCCTTGACGGAATCGATATTGTGCTTCAACCGCGCGAGGTCAACTAAATGATGGAAGGGCTCTACTAGCTTCGTAGAAGGAAGACGGGAAAACGGCGCAACAGGGTTGTATGATTCGAAGGAACTGAGAGGCTATCACTGAATCAATCATTATTGTCATTGGGTTATTAGCCGTCCTAACGACAGTTTTCCTCGTCTATCGCCACACCTCCCGCCGGGAAGCGGTTGAAAGCCTTTTCACACTTCTCCCCGAAGATCCAATCTGTTTCGTAGGCGCGAAAAATCTAGCGGATGCCTTAGGTGCATTCAGGCGCAGCGAATTTGGTCGGCGCACTGCGCAGATGCCGATTCTCACCGAAAATCCAAAGGCAGAGGTGGTCGTAACAGATTCTTTATCAAAAGCAATTCTGGAGACACTAGATGGGCGGCGGGTTGGACTTCAATGCACTCAAGGGATACTTTGGCGAGGAAGCAATCTTGGCACTCGACCGGAAAATGCGGTTTACCCTCCTATATGCTGACCCGGAGTGTCCAACCCCACCGCGCTGGTCGCCTTAGGCTGTTGCACATTTGCTGTCTGTGGTTCATGTTAATAGTCCAACGTCTAACTCACAAACAATACCTGCACATACTCATCCGGTTTCTTGTCAATAAACTCATCCCACGCCTGCACCAATTCGTTGAGCGGGAAGCGATGACTAATCAGTTCTTTCGCCTTCAGCTTGTCCTGAACCATTAGATTCATCAGGTACGTATAATCCTCGCTTAAGGGGGCGTTTAGTTTGGGAGGCATGCCCCGTCGTCTACCATCCCCCCTCATGCCCCTCGCCTGCAGTCGGCGGCGTCCGATTCGCCAGTCGCCAATCTGTCCCGAATGACACACGACCAGCTCAAGCCCTTTGGGGGTGAAAGCGTCTGACATATTGAACTGACAAGCATCCAGAATCCAACCGATGACGACAATCTTAGCTCCGCCTGCGGCTGCGGCGCAGCCTTGGAGAAACGCTTGCGGCGAACCTGAGGACTCGACCACCACATCGGCGCCTCTTCCATCGGTAAATTCCTCAATGCGTCCGAGCACATCGTCCGTACGGGGATTCAGCGTCAGATCAGCCCCCATCTGTCGGGCGATTTCCAGCCTCATATCACAGATGTCGGTGACGATGACCTGATAAGCGCCGGCAAGTTTACACAGTTGTGCGGCAAAACTTCCAATAGGACCTTGCCCGGTGACGAGTACAATATCTCCAAGGATGATGTCCGCTCCCCGTGCTCCTTTCAGTCCAACCTCGGCTTGCAGGAGCATCGTCGCAGATTCAGGGTCTAATCCTTCGGGGAGCGGAATTAGATCCGATGGTGTCAACACCGAGAGCTCCGCCGTGAGTTTCTGACTGTACACCAGTTGGCCAACCTCGAGTTCCCGAACGTTTGCTCCCGCCTCTTCAATCCTACCGACGCCGTAGGCAAAGCCCTGTAGCCAAGGATAAGGGAATGGACCCCCGCTCTCGTTGCGACTGAAGGCTGCCACTCCAATCTCCTCTCCTCGATAGCGATGGATAGCTGTACCTTGACTAGGCGCGGTACACACATGTCTTACCAGAACGGTCTCGGGGGTCAGCCGGATCTCCTGTTCACGATACTCGATTGTGCCGGGTGCGACTAACCATGGACGCATGACTTTCATAGTCACGATGCCTCCTCAATGTTGGCCACCTTTTGCAATTTGCCAGATATTACTCAACCGCCACATCCAGAAATACAATCTCGGACAATTCGCCTTCAACTAGCGTAATTTCAGTTGTATTGATTCCGTCTTTTAGAACACCCACAGGCACGGTCCAGGCGCGAAGTTCTTCGGGCTTTCCCAACATCGGTGGATATGGATTCGGATAAGGTTCTGAAACATCACCCGTCGGGTTCAGATCTATGCCATTGAAGCGGGCACGCCATCGGCTGTCTCCAAGAGATTGACGGCTCTGAATGCGAAGCCGTGCGTCCGTCTTCCAGCTATCCGCGGGCGGCGCCATGTCTATTCCAAATGAGACGGTCTCGCCCGGTTCAAACTTCTTTGGCAATTGGCGGTTGACGTAGCCGCGGCCGCTGAGAAAATAATGCTGCGGCTGGCGGGCAAGCCATTGGGCGTCACCGATGTGCTTGAAAATGTGAAATGGCGGCTCGTTGAATGGCCCGCGGCCAGGTGTCCCGTGCTCGCGGTAGTATACGAAATTAAAGGCGCTGACGCCATCGGCGCCCCGCGCATAAGCCAGATGCGCAGCTGTATAGAACTGCTCATCGGTGGTACGACGAAACAGGGTGTTGTCGCCTCCGCTTTTCGTCAAACGAGCCCCGGTCGCCGTAGCGTGCGTCATCTCAAGGTAAATCGCAGCATCAGGAGCCAGTTTTCGGATGGTGGCGAGATCTGTCTGTTGTTCGGTGAAGTAGAAGATTGACAGATTCAGCATGTCCACGCCGGCGTCAACGAACGAAGGCAGATTGATGCCGAGGGCATCATATTCCGAAAGATAGGCGGGTATTCGGGCGCATAGCCAGCGGTGTTGTCCCGGCTGTGCAGTTCGATTGAGTAATTCCCGCACCTGTCTCACGAATCCGGTTATGATCTGGACACGCTGTTCGCTCGTAGTCTCGTTGAGGTCGAAGAACATTGGGTGACGCATGAAGTCTAGCTCAAACCCATTGATGTCGTAATTATGGCAGATCTCCGATATGAGCGCGAACTTGTAATCCCGCACCTCGGGAATTGCCCAGTTCTGCACGCCACGACTTCCAGTCTTGGGATCAAGCCGGTATTCGGGATAATCGGCATAGAAACGGCAGATTGCGTGGATACCCCGCGTATTTTTCGGCGTGTTGACGTGGCTCAAGTGGTGAGCATCGTTAAGCCGCAGCGAGATAAATGGCGCCAACCCTCGTTCTCGGCAGCGTTTAACGAAGACACTAAGCACATCCCCGCCATTTAGCAGGTAGTTGTGGACACTCATGTCTGGTGCTACACCGTAATGATCTTTCCACCATTTGTGGTGTTCTTCGACGGAATATACTTTGCTTTGCCACCACGGCACCCATCCATGCGCCGGCTGTAACATGTGCACTTCAATACCGATTCCGGCGGTTTCGTCCACTGTGGCCTTGAGAGTCTTTTCCCGGAACGGTTCCCCTTTCTTGTGATACGGACTGACACATGTCAAGGTGTTTGTTGTATCGTTGCTGAATAGCACATGAAAGGGGGCTTTTGCTCTCTTCACTTTCTCCTCCTTGATTGGCTCATCAGTGTATCCGACGATGGATAACAGAATCGGTGCCATAAAGATTAGCCGTCTAATCATCATACATGAGCGTCTGTCGCGCATTCCAACTGTTGAAAACCGGGTGAAAAGCTTTCATAGAGAGTTGTGGCGAAAAGTGAAGTGCAAGTGTATGCTGAGTTCATCTGAATCAATTGCCTTACGCCTTTATTTCGTAAAGCTCCACGTCACGCTCAACGGCAACGCACCTCAACCGAACCCATTCTTTCAGTGGCCTCAAGATTCACAATGGCAAAAAAACGGGGAACATCCAATCCCGCTGGACATTCCCCATTGTGACTACTGATTGGCAACTCAAGGGCTACTTTTCGCCGGTCTTCAAGTCTCCCCATGTCGTTGTCAACTTCCCTTGCGCCTCAACGGATGTCCCTACGCCGAAATCGCTGGCAATATCTGCTGCAGACAAGGCTTCATCATAGAGTTTTACCTCATCAATGGAGCCCGGGAACTTCTGCCCAATCCGGAATACGCCTTTCCGCTCTCCGATTGCGCCAGTCGCCTCCACTCTGCCGGTTTCGACGCCATCCTCATACAGGGCAAACTCACTTTCATCATAGGTACAAGCCAGATGATACCACTCGCCCTCATTCCATGTATCTTGCTTGGTGAAAAGGGTGCCCTTGGGGATGTCGCCGAGTGTATCGACCCAGACCCGGATTGTATTCGGCGCCCCCAGAGGTTCATCTGCTACAGGTGTTTTGTTGAAGGCAAACATCGGTCCCAAACCATAGTAAACAATATTTGCTCTCTCATCATCAAGACCGAGGTCTTTTGACGGTCTCATCCAGAACGTACAACTCATCGGCGAAGGTGCCAAACTTGGGTCGTTTCCGGCATCAATCCAGCCGGTATCGCCATCAAATTCAAGCGACTCGCCGACGACACCGTCAACCCATTGCGCCTCGCCGTTGAGGATTCCGTCGTTACCGTTTCCTGTCACGTCATCCGTATTCCCATCAAGGGGCCAATGCGCCACCAGACCTGCGTCAGCGAGATTGACAACGCTAAATGAGAATGCCAGTGAAACGGACAATGAAACCACTAAAAGCACTATCCAATTGCTACGACACATGATCGGACCTCCTTGTAATGTTGATAGTGATGGGCACGTCCTTCGTTTGGATGGGCCCGGTTGGTGAGAAACGGCACCACTGACCAATCAGCGCTGCCGGTTGATGGAAGAAGGTTACCCACTTGACAATCCATCTCATTGGTACATGACCGTTCAACCACCACAAACAGTCTTGGTTTGTCGTTTACCGTAAAGGTGTGATCGCCGTTCCCCAATCTGCGATGGGAAATTTCGGTTCAAACCTCACCTTACGACACAGCAACATCTCCAAAACGTTTGCAGTTGACGAAGTGTTATTTTTTTCCGGTTTTAATCGAACCCCATGCGGTTGTGATTTTTCCATGCGGCTCAACGGCTAACCCGCCCAAAGCAGCAATTTCCTTCGCGCTCAACGCGCGGTCATAGAGTCTCACCTCATCAATCGAGCCGGCGAAGGGTTTGGCAATCCGAAATTCGCTTCCTCGTGCTCCAATGGCACCAGTCGCTTTGACTCGGCCGGTTTCTTTCCCATCCTCATACAATACCAGCTCTTTTTCATCATAGGTACATGCGAGATGGTACCATACCCCCGCATTCCATTTATCTCGCTTTGTGAAAAGAGTGCCCTTGGGGATGTTGCCGACGGTATCTACCCAACATCGAATTGTGTTTTTTGGACCTGTCGGCTCGTTGGCGACGGGCTGCTTGTTGAAAGCAAACATCGGTCCCTTCGCCTGGTAGACGATGTTGAATCTCGGATCTCTAGCTCCCAGATCGTGTGAAGGCCTCATCCAGAAGGTACAACTCATCGGCGAGACTTCCAAGCTACGTTTTCGCCCACCGTTTATCCAAGCGGCTCCGCCATCAAATTCTGCCGATTTTCCGACGACACCATCAACGAACTTGGCGCCCTGAACGATACCATCGTGCCCATTGCCGGAAGCATCTTTGGCATTTCCGTCCATAGCCCAATAGGCGACCAGACCCTTCTCCACCGCATCCGCGAAGTTCAGGGACAATAACGAGATGGATAAGCATAGCAAGATTTGCCGACCCATGACTATACCTCAAGGTACCCGTTCGGGTGAATGATTCGGATTAGTGAGACACCACGGCGCATCCCAAATCTGAGATGTGGACATACATCCTATTTCATCTTTCCCCCCTTGTCAAGCAAAAAACACCGGTAATTATGCGGATCGGTTTACTAGTATTGAGCGGCAAGACGCGGCGTAAGAGCCTGTTTGAAAAGTACATTTGTAGGGTGCGCACGGCGCACCAGCCTCTAAAAGCCCCAGAGGGGATCAAGCGAACGAATAGTGAGGGCGATAGAGATCCTGAAGGTGTATGGAAACGCCAAAGTCCCGTGCACCTAAGCCCCAGCGGGGCGGCAGGTACGCAGAAGACAAATATAAAAACGCGAAAAAACTTCCTACAAATGACCAAAATTGCTTTGCTACCGATTATTCAAACAGGTTCTAAGTTTCTAACCCGTGCTTCCGGCAATCGCAGATGTTGTAGATCGGGTTGAAATTTATTACCACAGGAACTTGTACATCGGCTTTCCAAGGGCTATTCCCAACAGACTCCAGAAACTCCCGGCGGTGAATTCGCCGAGTATGATTCCCAGAAAGAAAGGGATGGCTTTTCGATGCGTTTTCAATCCTCCGGATTTGAGAATGATTGACTTAGCCAACCAACTGATAAAGATTGAAAACCAAAACCCTCGCACGGAGTAACTGGCTGCGACCGCATAACCCGCAGGATGGAAGGGCCAAAACAGGAAGCGCATTCGCATAATCATCAAGAAAAGTGAGAACAGGAAACCGGTACCCATCGCAGTGATCGCCGCGTAGTCCGCTTGTGAAGGATAATAGAGCCAACTTTTCAGGCGATTAAAGGCATGAATCCCGCGCCCTCTTGTATTGAGTCCAACAAACTGATACTGGGCGTCGAGATAGGACCAAAAAAACGCTAATGCGCCAATCACGGCTGCCAGCACCATAGCAAGGAATATCCCGGAGTTGCTGATTTTTGATCGCTCTGCAATTTTGAAACCCTCAAGCTGATGAGGCATCGGATGGGGTCGGTACGCCCTGTTGAAAAACCGAAAAAAAGAAAACATCGTCAAGTTATGAGCGCCGAATCGGTGTGTGCCTATCGTCCCGGATATCATCTCAGGGAGACCGGAATCATGAAAATCGTTTACGGGAGATCCCAGTTCAGCTCTCATCCGAGTGATGCCGATGGACATGGCGAAATACAACGTGAAGAAAAGAAGAATTGCCCCAATCGACATGCCTGCTCTCAAACAAAAGAACGTGATGAAACTCATCCCCAAAACTACTCCTGTAAAGGCGGACTTGTATCTTACGGGCTCGGTTGAGTCATCAAGCGGTGAACGGCTTGAGAATATGGTGAGAATTACCTTCTTCAGGTGAGTTCTGCTCACCCAAAGGGCAATGGCGCATAGTGCGATGAGTCCGCCGAATGCCTGTTCGCCCGTATAGGGAAACCGAGGCATGTCTCCGAGTCCGAGGACACTTGCGAAAACAGCCTGTAACTTCCAAAAGAGAAAGAAGAACCAGAAGGAAAATGAAAGATCCAAGGGGATAAAAAAAGCAAGTCCGATGATTGAGGGAAGCACCATCACGGGCATCGAACCGATCGCACTCCACGGTTTTTCGGTAAAGAGCTTTCCGAGGTCCAACCCACGCCCTGTCTTCTCATAGAGTTCGCCGCCTAAGCTAGGCACGACGGGAAAGAGAAAGTGCAATCCATTAACGATATTTACTAGAAATGCAATCCCAAAACCTAACCACATGAGTCGATTAACGAAAAACCCCGATTTCGCACGTGTCATCTCGAAAGGCAATTGAATTATCGGATAGGTGAGTTTTTCCCTTTCGACCCATTGTTTTCTAACCACGACATTGATGCAGAGCATGACAAACAGAAGTGCGACCAAGAAAGCGGACCAGGCAAGCGCCGGAAACACCCAGGCTCGAATGTGGCTAGCGGTGTAGAGTGAAGAATCCCCATCGTAAAGATTGTCCAAAGCGCCGCTTTCTTCAACAGAAAGCCATCTCGGAATAAATCGCCAAAAGAGATTCGCCCATTCATTTTCTGGTGTCGCAAACCTGAATGGCGTGCTCATAATGCCGACGAGGCTCTGTATGATATCGAGACCAGCCAACGAACAAGCGATGGATAACATGACGTAGACAACGAGGAGTTCACCCTGACTGAGCGCAGAGGTTGGTAAGAATCGCTTCAGCGGAAGATTCAACAACGTCAAAAGGAACAAGCTAAAAACAACGTTGAAGTAGAGCGAGATGTTGGTCGTATACGACTGATCGGTCGCACGTCCCATACCTATCCAATAACAGTTGGCGATGATGAGCAAGATGCCAATTGTTAGTGCAGGAAGTAGAGAAGGGTAGGTCTGTATACGGGGCTGTTTCATATCGTCTGCCTCGACAAAAAGTACGGCATGTGGAGTGCAACTGTCCACGAGACCGGGCTCGTTGATGTTTTCAGGGTCGCTCCTAAATTCGTGCCTCTTTCCTGGCAGCGCTCAACGTCTTCCATGAAAACTCCGCGGCACGCCAAGGGTCGTAGTTTGGCTTGCTGAAGATCATGCCGCTGATTTCAACCGTTATGCATCCACGCCAATCCGCTTTGGCCATTGCCTGCAAATAGGCCGTATAATCGAAGTCTCCTTCGCCCGGCAAAAGCCACTGCACTTTGCCAGCAACCATGCGTCCATCTTTCACATGTGTGTGAATCGCCAGTGGTGCTAGTTTTGCGACCGTATCGTTCAAGGGATAGCCCGCTACGGCAAAGTGGCTGATGTCGAAATTGAGTCGTACCGAAGGTGAGTTGATTCGCTGGATCAGCCAGACGGCGTGATCGGGATGCTCCAGAATACTGCCTACATGAGGTTCCACGGCAAAGCGAGTTCCCGCCTTTGCTATTAATTCGCCCACTTCCGCGACACGATCCGCAAGCGCTTCTCGGTCCTTCTTCCAGGTCAAGGTCCCGCCGCCCAGCGTGGTTGTTAACACGGGGATCTTATTGCTCACAGCCAGGTCGTTAGCCAGTTCAGCAGCCGCGCGGAATGCGTCAAGCTGCTGCTGATACTCCCGAGGGTCAGCGGTCAACACCCGGCTCAAAAGCATTAGTGAAGGAATCTCCAGATCAAGATCGGAAACTATGGTGCGCATTTCAGAGCGCTTTTCTTTCGAGAGTTTTTGGGGGGCTGTCGGGTATGCTTCTCCCACACAAATCTCTAGCCCCTCATAGCCGATTTTTGAAAGACGTGGTATCGCCGCACGAATCTCCTCATCGGGCATCCCGTACGTTCCATAAGCAATCTTCAAATGTCTTTTCTGGTTTGCGTTCACAACTGAACTCCTCTGTTATGCTACCTTCGTTTGCCGTTGGCTTCCGCTACTTGCATAGTTCGTTCCGCCAATCGCGTCCCTAACATCGAATTGGCAGTTGACGACGAATGGGGGCATATCGAACCTAATGCACTCCATTGGCATTGATCTCTATCCATATCCTATTGCCGCCGATGAAACAAAAAAGCACCGACATAAATCATGATCGGTGCTCTTTGGATTGGAGGTGTTCCTATCAAGTAACACTCCACATTGCACAGGATCTCTATCGCACTCGCTATTCACTCGCTTGATCCTCTGGAGTGCAGACGCGAGGAGGAATCGTATTCTATTGACATTTCGATCCTCTGGATCGAGGAAAGAGACTCCAACTAGAACGTGTTGCTTGCTGAAAGAATTATTCCGACAGGGATAATGGCGCGCTCTTAAGCGATAAGGTCACAAGGTTTTAAGTTTACCCCACGTGAGACTCAACTTTCCGGCGCGATCGACGGCTTTCGGACGTTCGCTTCGACCATCCGCGTCCCAGATCTCCACCTCATCATACACGGGAGTTGCCCCACCCCGTCCCCAGGCTTCCATGGCTTTTCCGACCAACCCGGCAGGGCCCGCGGGCCGATTCTGCTTGACAACGGTTCCGTCTTTTTTCTTCCATTGTTTGACGCTTCCGATCGGTTTGAGCGGCTCTTCTTCTCCATCAAGCCAAGCCTTGGCAATCAACTCTTGTTTTGCTGTGACGGTCAACTGAACCCAGACCCACTGGTCAAGTTGGGGACGCACGGGTTTATTCAGATTGACCCACTGTACCCCTTCATTTAACAATTTGACATCACTGGGGCCATTTTCTCCTGTCGTCAAGCAGTATCCAAGATGTCCTGTTGGTTTGCCATCCTGCGCTTCGGCGTTGTTGAGTCTTGGCGTCAATCGTACCGCAGTGCCCATTCGGGTCCACGGAGCACCGATGATTTTCCCTTTGGCCTGGATGGTAATCTGTTTGGAACGGAATTCAGCCGGAATTTCGGGAATCGCATAGTTGAATTTCACACCCGATTCGACACAAGCCAGATGCCCATCCATTTCCTCCCAATTACCGGTGAAGTCCCATTTCTTATCAATGACACCATCTTCAAAGTCATCGAAAAACAGCGTTTTCGCCATTGCCCCGCCGCAACAGAGCAACAGAATAACTCCGAGCAACGGTAAAATGAATCTCATTTTGTCCTCCTTCAGTTTATCTACGAGTGTTCTCGTCACCGAAATGACCAAACTTGAACCGATTAATCGAAGCTGCATGGGGCTGGTTCATCTTCTGCCTGCGTTTGGTTGTCAGTTTGTTGTGACAAAATTAGCTAAAGCGAGGGAAGGCGGGAAGGAAATTTGTCCCTGTTTTCCTTCCTTTCCACGTGGCCGCAATTGAATCGGACCTAAAGTTGCGGTTTGAATTTTAGTTCGCCCCGAGTGGTTGTGAGGTTGGAAGTTTGCTTTAACTTTGGAGACACACCGGATCCATTGGGCACGATACAGACCGTATCCGTTCCAACGAAAAGATCGCTACCAAATTCCGGATAAAGGTTGCACAAATACCACGCACAGAATATGTTATGGGCTTGTCTGTGCGGGGTTGGACATTTGGGCTGGCGACTATTGTAGCAAAATCGCAAAAAAAGTCAACACAGAAGCATGTAGTCATAGGACGATTCAGTTTTCGAAAAATGATAATTTCCATTAGACCGTGTCAACGATGACCACAAGTTGGTCGCCCTCATTGGCATTGCTTAGTAAGCTAGCAGGACTCTAGAGGAACCGGTGGTTTATCTTTCTAGAGTAAACATGAGAGGGGAAACGCATCTAATTTAGAAGATGTCTCATGGCGGTAGAATTTACGATTAATGTTGGGTTTCACTCATTTTTTTGACATGTTCATGCAAAGTGGGGACTCGGAAACGCCTCTAAGATTAACAATCATTAACGAATTTCGTTCAACCCAACCTACGATCTTTAGAAAAATTACCACAAACTCAGCCTGAATTTCTTTTTTGCCGAGCAGAAAATTTAGATGCGTTTCCCCTAGTAAACATGGTGAATGTGGTAGACAAAACCATAAGATGTGTTATAATATACTATGGGTATATGTATTTAAACTAAATGAGGCAATAAGAGTAGAACTACTCCCAAAAACTAGACGGGGGAATCAGCGATGTTTCCGAGTTGAATGAGTCAACATATAGGTGAAGCTATGGCTCGGAAATGCCAGGGCCAAGAAAGAAGATTCTTCAGAATGTTCCGCAGCAATCATGGCGATCAAAGGAACAAATAACGAATATGATTGCAATCCCATAGAGATCCCTTGCGCAACTCAAATCTCTTTCATTACCGTCCAAAAGATAAGGATAGGATCAGCTAAAGTGGAGGCTCTGTCGCACATCGTTCAATTTATTGTCGGATTTCACTGGATGGTGTGTAACGTCTAGGTGCAGAAGTGGCATGGGAGAGCTTGGAGAAATCCAACTTATGCCGAACCTTGGTATTCTGCATTAGCTAAGACTGAATACGAATACCGAAAATTCTAAAATGACACGTTGCTGTCCTGCTCATTGGTTCAAGAGTTGGGCAGAGCAAGACCGGAAGCAAGGATCTAGAATGTCTGCTGCCGAGTGATTCTTCTTACACATGACGTTACGGCAGCGGAAGCGCTATTTAACCTAACCCAATTAGGAGGAATTAATCGTGAAATCTGCTACGATTGTCAGCGTATTCACCATGTTCCTAAGTTATTGCGTAATCCTACCGCTTGCCCATGCCGAAGTCGTGGGTGCATGGACCTTTGATAGAGGCGAACCGAATCAGGAAGCCCATGGGAAGATAGAGGATGTTTCCGGCAACGGGCACCACGGCAAAATTGCGGGCAGAGTCAAATGGCGACCAGGTAAACGAGGAACGGCATTGGAGTTTTTTGAAGCAGAGGGCGAGGCAGGATCCGAGTGGCCCGGCTGGGTTGAAATTCCACACCACGAGGATTTCAACATTGTTGAGTTTTCACTGTCAGGTTGGGTCCGGATCAAAGAACTCCTAGGTAAACCGCTTAACGATGGTTTCTGTAATAATCCCTGCGGAGATGAAACGGATCTATCTGCCAATCAGATGTTGTTCGGCAAAACGTCCCACTTGGCTCGATGCAATTATGCCATGTGGGTTTCAGATGCCGGGAAGGGCGGAGAACAGAGGCGCGGTGAGTTGGGGCACGCAACGTTCGGATTCACCGCTCAACAGCCGCGTGTATCCCGCGTTCTTGTCAACGAAACAAAAAAGCGCGCCAATGTCGTTGACGGGAAGTGGCATCACGTCGTCGGCACATATAAGGAGCCTATGCTCGTGCTTTATGTCGACGGACAAGAGGTGGGAAAACGGGAAAACGAAAGGATAAACGACATAGCGAAAAAAATTAAAGTCGCTCCGTCCCCCGGGTTCGCGGCACTAGGGGGAGGCAGATTCGCCCCATTTATGATAGGCTGCCAAATCATAGGGCGTTCGACCAAGGGCCAGAGGCCAAGTTACGGAACGGCAGGACTTATAGATGAGGTCGCCGTCTTTAATCATGCATTAAGCGCAGACGAAGTTACAACCCTCTGGCGACAAGGACTGCTACAGTATCTTGCCGTAGAAGCGCGAGGGAAACTCGCGACATCGTGGGGTAAGATAAAACGGGCAAGATAACTGCTGATTTTCCTTGGTTTGTTGGAAGAACGACATCAGCTATTTGACTTGTATAGGGGTGTACTCAAACTGATGCGGCTCGTATCCGGTAGTGCGACATGTACCGATTTTGTTAAGGTCTGTCGCAAAGGGAGTGAAGACTTCTCGCTACGCTAGATGGGTAACGTGTGCTGAGGGTCGGTTGGCTTCGTTTGCCTGGCCGACGTTGTTCACTGATAAAACTCAAACGTAACATGGAACTTATCATCCGCATTATCAGATGAGCAAAAGTTGAATTAATTATTATGTAGCAGATTTAGTCTAGAGTTTGTCCGCACGTTCGTGCGAAGGTCACGAGTGGTGTGAATCAGGCGCTCTAGCTTGGTAAATTGATGTGGT
>JAJDTR010000096.1 GCA_022827055.1 Candidatus Poribacteria bacterium
TTGGGGTTGAACTTTTTCCGCCTCAAGACAACTGTAACTTTTCTGAGTGCCAACTAAAAAATCAACATAGTCAGTGTCAGTATATTTGGGTGGATTCATGCTCAAATTATAACCTATTTTTACTCAACTGCGTAACTCCTATTCCAGTCCCGGCAAATTCTTGACCTTGACATTCAGATGCCCTGCGAGTTCTTCAATGGAACATCCTCCTTGATGATATCTGCTAAAAGCGAGTTCCATAAATCTATACCTCTAAGTACACTGCACGGGTATTGTAGTAGTCACCCCCGCCAAGGTTTTTGCTTTCTGCCGCTTTTTCCAGATTGGATTGGTGTGCCTCTTTCCGTTTTTTTGTCATCCGCTCATAGTCAGTCGGTTCCAGAATGTGTCGATTGATCAGTTTGAGCAGAATAATCGGACGACGGTACCAAGAATTCAGCGGCAAATCGGTTGCAAAACCGCTCAATTTTCTCCCCTCCAATTTTGACGCCGCGTGTGATTCCATTCTCGCCGAGTAAGAGGTGAGCCAACTCATGAAAAAGCGAAAAAATCTGTCTGACATGGGGTCTGCTGTTGTTCAGGTAGATGACAGGAAACTGGTCATGGACGAGCGAAAACCCATCAACGAAATCATCCTGGAATGCGTCCTTGAAAACGAAGATGCCTTTGTCTTGAATGCGGTCTCGCCAGATTTCGAGAGCTTCTTTTGGGTTGCTCCAACTTGCTTGGGTTTCAACGCTGATTTCCAAGTATTTCCGGGCTTGATTCGCCAACTCTGCCACGGAATCGTCAAGTTGGGCATGAAGATCGCGAAAGATTCTCGTTTCGACAGGGTTCACGCCCATGTTCAGTTCCATCAATGAGACCTGTCTGACAGCAGCATGGCGTAACAGCAAGCGGATGTTGGGGCTTAGTTCCTCGATTTCTGAACTTCGCAACGCAAGCTGATTGACCAAATCAGGCTCTTCGGGAACTTCGGGGAAAAAGAACAGGGCGACAGGACGTTTGAATTTGTCAGCCAGTTTTTCAAGCTGAGCATAGGTCGGCGCGGAACTCCCGGACTCCCAGTTGGAGATAGTTTCAGCGTCCTTGTTGAGGGAATCGGCGACTTCCTCAAGCGTGTATCCCGAGCGTTCTCTCGCCCACTTGATTATAGCGGGATTAATCCCTTTCATGTATTCAGCCATGAGGATTATCTCCACATATTTCCGACTGAGCCTGTTCGTTGGTGGAGTTTAGCTCTTGGTGGGCAGTAAGAAAAGAAATCTGCAATATGACGAGAAACCTCTATCACACTCGCTATCCACTCGCTTGATCCCCTCCGGGGCTAATATAGGCTGGTGCGCAGTGCGCATCCTACAGAAACCGGGAAAGCAAAAAACGGTGGGCGGTGCCCACCCTACAACTTATTCCTGCTCCAAATCCACCTTGATCGACAACTCCTCCAACTGTTCGTCAGTGACCGCAGAAGGGGCGCTGGTGAGGAGGCATAAGCCTTTTTGGGTTTTGGGAAACGCGATGACCTCTCGGATGTTCTCCTCGCCGGTCATCAACATCAAGATGCGATCCAGCCCGGGGGCGATCCCGGCGTGCGGCGGTGTGCCGTGCTGCAGCGCTTTGATGAAGTAGCCGTAACGCCTTTCGACCTCCTCGGGTCCGATGTTCAGGAGTTCCAGCACCTTCTGCTGGATATCCCAGCGATGGATTCGGACGCTCCCGCTGCAGATCTCGATGCCGTTGATGACGAGATCGTAGTGCTGCGATTGGGCGTTACCGGGATCGGTCTCCAAGAGCGGGATACTGTCGTCGGCGGGCGCGGTGAAGAGATGGTGGAAGGGTTCGTAGCGGTTTTCGTCTTCGTTCCAGTCGAATAGCGGATAATCGACAATCCACAGGAAGTCAAATCGGCTCTCGTCAATGAGTTCGAGTTGCCGTCCGAGATGAAGTCGGAGATTCGACAAGGCGTCCGCAACCACTTTCGGTTGATCGGCGACGAACATCATGATGTCACCCGGTTTTGCTTCCATCCGCTCCGCCACAGCTTTGAGGGTTTCCTCGCTGAAGAACTTGACGATGCTGGACTCGAATCCCTTCTCGGTCACCTTTATCCACGCCAGTCCCCTCGCTTTGTAGATGGCGACAAAGTCGGTCAAGTCCTCAATCTCTTTTCTGGAGAACGCGGCTCCACCCGGAACGGCAAGCCCTTTCACCTGCCCTTTCCGTTCCAAAGCGCCGGTAAACACCTTGAAATCGCAGTCAGCGACGAGATCCGAGAGGTCGGATAGCTCCATCCCGAAGCGGGTGTCCGGTTTGTCGTTGCCGAACCGCGCCATGGAGTCGTGGTAGGAGATGCGCGGAAACGGCGTCGGTACCGGAATGCCCGCAGCTTCCTCGAACATGCGTTTCATCAATCCTTCGCTGACTTCAAGCACCTCATCCACGGTTGCGAACGACATCTCAAGATCGAGTTGGGTGAACTCGAGTTGGCGGTCGGCGCGGGTGTCCTCATCGCGGAAGCAGCGGGGAATCTGAAAGTAGCGGTCAACGCCGCTCATCATCAAAATCTGCTTGAACTGTTGCGGCGATTGCGGCAGCGCGTAGAAGCTGCCGGCATTGAGTCGGCTTGGGCTGAGCACGTCCCGCGCACCTTCGGGCGTGCTGTTCATCAGGATTGGTGTTTCGATTTCAAGAAACCCCTGTTCATCCATGTACTTCCGGGCGGCGAGAACGGCTTTGTGTCGAACCGATAGCATCTTTTGCATCTTGGGACGGCGGAGATCGACGTAGCGGTACGTCATGCGAATCTCTTCGTCGGTGTCGATGTCGTCCTCCACGGGGAACGGGGGCGTTTCGGCGCGGTTCAAAATTTCTAGCTGATCGGTTGCCAGTTCGATTTCACCCGTGGCAAGCTCCGGATTGATGGTGCCTTGGTAGATATGGAGGGAATCGTCCACGACTTTCGCCGCGTAGGTTCGGCTGCTCTCATTGTCGGTGATGAGCCACCGGCTTCCAGTTTCTCGAACGGCGACGGTGATGTCCGTCGAAAGGGAATGTCTATCGTCTTCAAAGGTGGATTTGAGATCCTCGGAGAGGTGCCCCGCATCAAGGTCGGCTTGGTGTTTCCGATCGGTCAGCGCCAACAAATCGCCTTCTACGCGCTCGCGCACGCTTCCGGCGACGCACAACACAAATTCGTTCCGTATCTGGTGTGCGAGTTGGTGTGAATCGAGGTCAATCTCCGGATCGAAGACGACCTGTGTGATTCCCGTCCGATCCCGTAAATCGACAAAAATAACGCCGCCGTGATCTCGACGGCGGGCGACCCAGCCGGTCAATCGGGCAGATGTGCCGGCATCGGCGAGCCGTAGTTCTCCGCAATAGTGCGTCCTTTTCATTTCAGGCATCGTGTGTATTTCGTTTCTCCTTGTTGTATGAGTGGGACAGGGTTTTGTTCATGATGTGCGATGAAGAGGAGGGAAATCGGCGATTTTGTAGTCGTCAATTTCAACCACGAAAATACTGTAGGAGCGACCTCCAGGTCGCGAGTGAAACTCGCTCCTACAGAAGACACGCATTGTTATTTCCCATTTTTTCTACTTCTTCAGTTCCTCAACCAATTGGTCGAACGCAATCGATCGTTGGTCGCCGGTTTCCATATCTCGAACCGTCGCCGTTTCGGTGCTAATCTCATTTTCTCCGAGAATGACGACATACCGCGCATCGAGCTTGTTTGCCGTTTTCATCTGGGCTTTCAAGCTGCGTCCGGTGTGCTCAAGCTCGGTTCTAATCTCAGCCGTACGCAGGCGTTGCGCCAACTGAAAGGCAACTGGCATCGCCTCGTCCCCGAGCACGGCGATAAAGACTTCGACGTGGGGCTGCGTAGGAATTGCAACCTTTTGCGCCTCCAGGGCGAGTATGATGCGGTCAACCCCAAGCCCGAACCCGATTCCCGGTGTCGGCTTGTTGCCGAGTTCTTCGACGAGATAATCGTAACGCCCGCCGCCGCCGATGGCGTTCTGTGCGCCGAGACCGCCCGCGGTAAATTCAAACGTGGTGCGAGAGTAGTAGTCCATCCCCCTCACCAGATCGGGATTTTCGGTATAGTCGATGTTTGACAATTTCAAATAACGCTTGACCGAGTCGAAATGTTCACGGCACGCTTCATTCAGGTAGTCCACCAGTCGAGGACCTTCGGCAAGAATTTCACGACAACCTTTCTTGCAATCGAAAAGGCGCAGCGGATTGCGCTCGTAGCGTCCTTGGCACTCCTTACAAAACTGATTGAGGCGGCTCTTCGTGAACGCCTTGAGCTTCGCCACGTAGTTGGGTCGGCACGCGCGATCGCCGATAGTGTTGAGGTGCAGCATCAGATCCTTGAATCCGAGTGTCGTGTAGAAGTGGTGAGCTAACGAAATGACCTCGGCATCAACGGCGGGGCCCGCCGCCCCGAAGACCTCCACTCCCACCTGCCAGTGTTCGCGGAAACGTCCAGCCTGCGGCCTTTCATAGCGGTACATTCGACCATTGTAGTACAGCTTCAGCACATTTGTTCCCTCTAGCAGTCGATTCTGGAGAATCGCGCGGACCACCGGCGCCGTGCCTTCCGGACGCAGCGTGATGCTGCGGTTGGCTTTGTCGTCAAAAGTGTACATCTCCTTTTCGACGATGTCGGTTGTGTCTCCGACGCCGCGCACGAAGAGTTCGGTGCTCTCGAAGATGGGAGTTCGTATCTCCTGATAGCCGTACGTTTCGAAAACCGACCGCGCGACTTTCTCCACCCACTGCCAGGTCTGGATGTCTGAAGGGAGGATGTCTCGCGTCCCCTTTGGTGATTGAATCTGCATTTATTATTGACTGCTCCTTCTCACTACTTGGATTTTCATTAAAGTTTCTTTGGCCGTCTTCCGTAATTCTTAAAGCCTTTTTGTATAGTCGGCAGCAAAGCCATTCTTGGTCACTTTCAGAAAGTTTTTCATGTTTTTATGGTTATTTGCTATGTACCTGTGGGATTTCTATCGGAGTTTTATTGCGGTCGCTATGCACTCGCTTGATCTCCTCTGGAGCTAATAAAGGCTGGTGCGCAATGCGCACCCTACAAATTGAATCTGCGTCTGTTATTGATTGCTCCTTCTCACTACTTGGATTTTCATTAACGTCTCCTGGACCGCCTGCGGTAGTTCTTCCGGTTACGGCATACGGAGTATGCCTACTACTTTGGCATTGCAGCCTGGATCCGCCGCCGCTGCTCCTCTAGCTCCGGGACACCTGGCGCGAGGCGGATTGCGGACGCATTGGCTTTCAGCGCGTCGTCATACCGTTTCTGCGAAAAGTACAACTCTGCCAAGTCGATATGCGGTATAGGTTCGTTGGGTGCAAGTTCGATTGCCCGTCGATAGGATTGAATCGCTCTTTGCCCCTCATCTTTGGCGGCATAAATGCTGCCCAGGAGATAGTGGGTGCGCCATGAAGTTGCGTCCTCCTCCAGCGCCCTTTTGGCGTGTTTTAGTGCGTCGTCGTGCTCCTTCTTTTGGTGCTGAATGAACGCCATCGCCTGCAAAATTGGTGCGGGCAGATTTGGATCCACCTTTTCAAGCCGCCGGTACGTCCGTAATGCCTCGTCAAAGCGCTCTTGGCGCTCGTAGATCGGTCCAAGCAGCAGGTAGAATTGCACCTTATCCGGCTCGAGATCAATAGCCTGCTCCAAAGCTTCGGCTGCCTCCTTCAGCTTGCCCTGCCCTTCATAGATGACCGCCAGTTGGAGATAACCCTCCGCGTCTTTGGGATCCTTCTGCTGTGCCTGTTTCACGAGTCGTTCAAGTTGCTTGAGCTCTCCTTGGTATTCCTCGTTAAAAAGGTCCGCGACAACTCGGAGGTTGTAGTGAATCGTTTCATCGTCCGGATTGATGGCGGCCGCCTGATTCAGCAAACCGACGGCTCGGTCGTAGTCTCCTTTGGCGTACTCAATCTGTCCCTGAATCAGTTTCTCGGTGGCATCGAAATACTGACGAATTTGTCCTCTAATCTCTTTTTTCGCGTCAATCGTGCGACCGTAGTTATCCAAATAGGCTGTCACTCGTTCACGGTGTTTCGTCATTCCGGTAACGTTAACGGGTGTTGTATTTGTTAGGTCTTGCGCGCGGAAGAATTCCAGATGCGGTCGGTTGTCAGTATGGATAGGACCATCCCCGACGTATTCAAGTATCCGTTTCTCGCCCATCATGAATGAGTCGAGCAGTGACATACCGTCCAAATCGTCGTGCGCAAGCCCTTCGCGGATGCTCGGAATTTGCGCGCGCGCCAAAAAGTCTTCGTAATTAATCCTGAGCGGGCGAGGCGTGCCGATTAAGATAACGAAGTCAGGCGTATACTTGTACCAGAGCGTCGTGTGCGGAAACACCTTGACAAATGTCCTCACGATTGTCTTATAGTGCTCCTCGGGCACGCGGTGCAGCGGCACCCATTGGCACATGATTCCGTCCTCGGTCAGAATCCGCTGGCAAAGCCGATAAAAATCCGCGGTGTAGATGTTCGAGCTTCCCGCGCTAACCAGAGGGTGGATGATTCCGGTCGAAATCATGTCGTATTTCTTCCGGGTCATCAAGATGTAGTTTCGCCCATCATTGATGAAGTGGCTGAACAGCGGATTATCCAGAACGTCGTGGTTCACATGGCTGAAATGTGCCCGCGCGGCATCAATTACCCCTTTCGAGATCTCGACAGCATCGACTCGGACGCCGTGTTGCGTGATTGAGTAAGATGTCACGCCCATGCCAAATCCGACGACCAACGCTCGTTTCGGATTCGGATGCAGCAACAGCGGGAGATGGGCAATGACGCGGTGCGACGGCGAATCCCAACGGGAAGCGTCGGCTGCCTGATTCGTATCTACATATAACCGGTACACGTCTTCGTCGTCCTTGAGCGTGGTAACTGTGGCATCAACTTCCTCTTTATAATCGATGATAGTATCGCCCGGTCGCTGTGTGCGAAAGATGGCGCTTTTGAGGAAGAGCGGTTTGTTCGCCGCGAAGAGAATAATTACGGCAACCCCGGCAGTCAGAATCGTGCCGCCCACTGCTGCGCCGTTGAAGAACCGAGACCGATTTTCGTTCCGAAAGATTAGGATGCATCCGACAATGAGGTTGAGCGCCGCCATCAGGACGATGCCCGGACGGATTCCGATGAGCGGAATAAAAATGAACCCGGCACAGAAGGCGCCGAGGATGGACCCGACGGTGTTGAGCGCGTAGACATTCCCGATACTTCGACCGAGTTTATCCGCGTTGACGGTATAAATGCGGGCGACGAGCGGAAAACTAATCCCCATCAACAGTGTCGGTACACTCATCACGATGACGCAGGCAACAAATGCCCAGAACCGTCCCCCTCCGAACATGGATTGGAGTGTGCTGCTGATGTCGTAAAGCCCTCCGAAGGCAGGGATCAGCGCCACCGCCGCGAGTCCGATGCCGATCTGCACCAGCCCCAGGAGATTAACGAGCGACTTCAGGCGGTCGGCGATCCACGCGAAGATGAAACTCCCCAGCGCGATTCCGAAAAGAAATGCCGCCAACATCGTCGAAAATGCATACGTCGTGCTGCCGAGAAAAAAGACGAGGATGCGAGTCCAGAAAACTTCGTAGGAGAGAGCACAGAACCCGGATACAGCGAAAGCCCATAGGACGAGACGAAAAACCGGATCAGAGGCCGTATTAACTGGCGCCGGATCAGTCGCGGGTTGTGTTTCTTGGGTTTCAACTTCGCCTGTTTCCGTGCCTTTGACGCTCATTCGATCCAGCAGAAATGCGATGATTGCGACGGCGAAATTTATCCCCGCGGCAAGAAAAATTGACGCTTGGATTCCCAAATACTGGATAAGAAAGAACCCCGCCGCGATACAGCCGACGACGGCGCCGAAGGTGTTTAAGGCGTAGAGCGCCCCGATATTGAGACCGAGTTTCTCCAATCGGTTCACGAAGAAACGGCTCAGGATGGGGAGCGTTCCACCCATCAGGGTTGATGGAAGAAGCAGAACGAGGAACGAAAGCGCAAATCGAATTAGCGACAGGGAGTAAAATTCGGCACCGAGACCGCGATAGGCGAGAACGTAAATGGCGTTCAACACGCTTAGGAGTAGGGGCCAGATCAGTGCGAAGGCACCGATTCCCGCTTCGAGGATGGCATACAACCGCAATGGGCGCTTTTCGCGGTCTGCCAAGCGTCCGAAGTAGTAGCTTCCAAGCGCCAAGCCCGCCATAAACGCCGTCAACACTGTGCTTGTCGCAAACACCGTGCTGCCGAAAACCAGCGTGAGTTGGCGTGTCCAGACGACTTCATAAACGAGACCGCTTGCCCCGGACACAAGGAAAATTATCCAGACGATAGGTTTGATTTTAGACACGCAATGCCCCCAATTTCAACGAAAAATAGCGTTTAATTATATCACATCCAACGTCCAGATGCGATAGACAATACATGCGAATGTAGGCGATCACATTGGATTGCGATGGATGTGGAAGGATGGAAGGGTGGAAGGGTGGAAGAATGGAAGGATAGTGGGCGGTGTTCACCTTAGAGCAAAAGGGACGGCACAGGGGCCGTCCACCATAGGGATCAAGTTAAGCGTTTTAGGGTGCAAGTCACGCGGCTTCAATGTCTTGAACTGTTAATCTCCATGTAGGCGTGAGCGAGGGAATACCAGTTCATTCACTGATGGGTGCGCCACAAAAGATGACTTATGGCGCTGGTTTCCGTAGGTGCCGGTGCGGTTGGAAACCGCACCTACCGTGCGGGGGATGATAGAGATTTCCTCCCCATCCTATGGGACTAAGTTAGGGTTTTGCGTCGGAGAACACCACCGATACTAGACGAAATCCCTTAAGTTGATCCCAATGCGGCACAGGGGCCGTCCCCTACAATAAGGATAGTTTGGGTATCTATAACACGATATGGTTGGAACGATTGACTGACTTGCGGTATACTGCTTCCCATAAAGCTGACTACCCCGATGCCAAACTTTATGATGCCTGAATTGCTCCATATCATTTGGAAAATTGCGAAACAATTTGGTATGTCGCCGGACCGCCTGTGCGTCACGCCAATAAAGCATGGCGGTGTCGAAAGAAACAACCTCTGGCGGGTGATAATTGACGGACAGAGCTACCTGCTCAAGCAGCACTTTATCACACGTCCTATCGGAGATTCGGAATTTACGCCGTTTGAAATCGAGTCGTTTGTTCTCTCGACGCTACGCGACGCTGGCTGCAGCGTCCCAAAGATTGTGTGGCAGTCGGAGCCGGATTTCTGTTTGCTGATGGAATGGTGCGGCGAATCAACGCTTGACGATGTAGCTCAGACAGCTTCACTTGGGTTGCTAAAAGAAACGGTAATCGGCGCGCTCGGCGAATATTGTCATATAGAGAAAAGTTTCGCCGATCGCCACACGGATTTCGCACCCTATGTTTGCCCGCTGGACTATTCAACCCATCTACGTCAGGCGATGGACGACATGCTAGACCGAGGTCGAAAAACGATGGGCTACCTCGCCAAATCGAGCGGCGAAACGTCAGCATCGGAGCTTGACAACCTTTGGTCGGACTTTGCTCAAGCCATTCGTAGAGATTCGACGACGTTAGGGACGCTCGATTTTAATGCACGCAACATCGTGATTGACACGGTCGGCATCACCTACGTCGATTTTGGGAGTATCGGGTGGGATTGGAGCGAAAGGCGCATCGTTCAGTTTTTCAATAGCTTGGGTGCAAACCGCGAAGGGGGAAACTACCTCAACTTGCTGAATCGAGATGCCATCCGCGCGTACGCAAGCCAAGCTATCACATACCGGTCGGCCAGCTCCGAGGAAGATATTTTCACACAACTCGATTATCACAACATCATCTTCTACTTTTCGATCATTCATCGGCTGTTGGAGGCAGTGGCTCGACCGACAAAGGAGGAAAACGCGGCACTGCTAAATGTGTGGGGTGATACGGAAGCTAGATTAACCCGTGCGTTGGAAATCCTCGTTAATTCAGATTTGAGCGACGATTCGACTGCTAGACAGATTCGGGAGTGTGTAAGGAGATTTCGGGAGGGCGCTGCAACAAGGTAGATGCTATTTTCGGCAGAGATAGATTACCCCGGGATAGGGTGCAATTGATCTGATAAAACGTTCCTCTTCAATGCTCAGGTTTGCATTCGTGATAAGCTGCCGCCACGCATCGGGAGTGCGATAGTTCGGTTGTGCCTGCGCTCTCACCCCGTACGTCCCCATCCACAGCTTAACTCTCTCCTCAAGATGCGTGTATTTATATTTCCATCGCGGGGTCGTCGTGTTGTCCTTGATAAGCAGAGCACCGCCCGAACACAGTGAATCCGCGCAATTCTCTAGAACATGCGCTTGGGCGTCACCGGTAAAGAGGCATAACACGTCAACTAACAGGACGACGTCGCTCGAAGGAAGGGAGATTTGGGCGATATCCCCCTGCTGAAAGGATACATTCAGGATATGTCCGGTTGTGGCGTGTCGCGCAATCGCAAGTCTTGGGGGCGAAGCCTCAATCCCGATAACGATGCAATCCCGTCGCAGCGCGGTGAGTGCGCTCACCAACCCGTATCCACTTCCCAAATCGATCAGCCGCTCGGTGGAATGAGGGACGTGCTGTTCAATCGCTCTCATTACGGGTTGCAAGCAAATCAGGCGTGCCCACACCTGCATTCGCGCGGTTAGGGATAGAGAGGAATAAAGGTGGGTTATCTGCCGAAAATCCTGTCCGGTTAGCGGTCCCTCGCCAAACAATCGTGATGCGCTGTGTATGATTTTGTCAATCAAGAAACATTAACCAAACCGCGTTTTTCGCGAAATTGAGGGAACACAGCTATACAGTTGGAGACGTAATGATTAAGATTGGTTGCTTTCTTCGGTCAGAACGGTAGCTTCAAGATTCATGAGAAATTGCACTGTCTCGGGAGTGGAAGGTTTCGTGTTCTGAAATCGGTCTTGATAATCCTTGAGCACACGATGAAGTTCCACCAGATCGACATGCCACTCGGAGGTTGCGTTTCGCACCTTTTCAAACTGGCCTTCGACATCCACTTTTGCGACACCATCGGGACGATTCTTCAACAGATGCTTTTCCACGTTGCCTAACGCCCGCCCCGCCATCCAGTATCGCGATCCTTCAATTCCGCCAACCTGCTGGTAAAAGAAAAAACATGCCGCCAGGAGGATGACGGCAATCGCAAACACGAATAGCAGTACCCGTCGATAACAGCCCTTCAGCTTTTTGAATTCTGCCATATTTTGAAACTTCCCCGGATTGTCAATTTGAGCCGACGTACAATTATCCGATCCTAAGCGTTACACGCCGCGCTTGCTCCCCCAAATCTCCACGTGTGCCCGCGGCGAATAGCGGTATCCTTCCTCTTTACATATCTCCACCAGCCATTCCTGTTTGGGTTGCAATTCTTCGGGAATCATACCTTGGGGCATGAGTACGATTGTCTCCCCCGGAATGGGAATTTCGACTTGCAATTCCTTGATTTCCACAAGGTCTTCGGGAGAATCAACAACGAACTTGACTTGGCACTCGTATTGATCGAGGAATTGGCGAATGACATCGGGACAGATGCGCCCCCGCTCATGACGCTTAAAGAACCGATTGTCTGGAGCGGGGTTCGAGTTTCGGAGTTTCGGGCTCATTGAGATTAGGTCGGCGGCAATAGGCGCGAAGACGGTTGCGTTCGTCTCCACGGTGATGTGATGCCCCCGTTGATTCAACTCTTGACTCAGTTGAGTCAGTTCCTTGACCTGGATAAACGGTTCCCCGCCCGTGATGACGATGTGCTTGCACTCATATTGCGTGATAGCCTCGACTGCTGCGGCGACAGTTATGTCTTTATCCTCCGGCGTCCAACTCGTATACGGGGTGTCGCACCAAATACACCTCAAGTTGCAATAGCTGGTCCGGAAGAATACGGACGGCACGCCGACAAATTTCCCTTCGCCCTGAATGGTGTAGAAGAGTTCACTGAATTTCATGTGGAGCCGCAGCATGTTGACATAAATCGCATCTTCACGGGGTCACCCGTAAATTGGGCCAAAGAACAATCTACATTGCGCTCCTCTGGAGCGCCGAAATTGGACGTATCACCCAACTATTGACATATCGCTCCAGAGGAGCGAAGCATCAATCATGCCTCTATGGGTATCAAGGAAACAGCGTATGTTCTGGCAAAATCTCTATCGCATATCTGCTCAAGATTGTGCTAAAACCAAATTCAGAACTACTCTATGCAAACTAAGACCGCTGCATCAGTTCGATTTGCACATTATCGGGACCGCTAAAGAAAGCAATCGGATTTCCGGACGGTTTGATATTTTGAGCTTGTGCACCTCTTGACTTCAGTTCCTCGACCGCGGCATCAATGTCATCGACAAGAAACGCAAGTTGATAAACGCCCCAACGCGCCTTTCCGCTAGTCGGTTCAACATCAATATCGCCAAACTTTGGGGAAAGAAAGAGTCTCTGTCCGCCTACCTCCATACGAACAATTGGCATACCGCCAAGCGCCACATGTTCGGTAATCTTGCCGTTAAGCACGTTCTTATAAAAGTCGACAGCCGCATCCAAATCCTCGCAGCGAAGGTGCACATGATGAAATTCGTAATCCACTGACAAAATCTCCTATAAAACGAATAATCGATTCGTTACGGTTTACCGCAGATTCCCATTTGAGTTAGCCCGTTAACTTGACTCATTTCCGCGACTATATGCCACAGATTGAAATAGCCTTGAGTGTATGGTGGAACTCAGAAATCACGGTTTTCGTAATGCTATTATAGACTAAAATCTCGGCGAATGTAAATGCAATTCCCATCACGCGTTCACCGGTTTGAAAGTATGTACTATTTTGAGATGAATGGGGAACGCATGCGGATGAAGGGATGCCCACTGAGTTGACGGTTTAGCATCTCTTGCCGTTTGTATCAAATTGAGTTCACTGCTCAAGTTTGGTTATTCTGTCGACACTTATAGGGGATAGGTCACGTGTGGGTCAAATTATGCAGTCATCGATTTAATGATCGTCGATTGTTTGCGATGAAGTGATGGATTTCACTCGAATATCGGCGCTATTTGGGCGAAACGAAACCTCGCAGGCACGCCCTTCCGTGTAAGATTTCTTATGGAATTCCGCTCAACCTAACCTACGGCCCTGCTCTCTTCTGAATGAAAAACCGAGATCGAGTTAGTGGATAACGAGTGTGATAGGGATTCCCAACGGCGAAGACGCAAAATTATTTCGATAGGAATTCTTATCTGTCAAGACTCGGAGTCGCGATTCGGAGATCGCTCCTACCGGGGACGCGAAATTTGTCGATTTAACATTTCTATTGTATCTACGAATACGCCCTTCTTTAATGTCCTAGTCGCACTTCCTGATTTTCCGCCCAATCCTAATTTCGTTGTTATGTGGGTCACTGTTTGTTAAACTGAAGAATAGCTTGGACACCGGTCTAACCGAATTCTATCCATTTATGAGAAATTTTGAGTACATTGATCATACAGCAGATCTTGGCATTCGAGTACGAGGAAAAACGCTGCAAGAACTCTTTACGAATGCGGCTCAGGCTTTGTTTGAAACGGTTGCGGTACTCGATACCATTGATCCTATCTCGCAGTTTCAGATCAATGTTAAGGCTGAATCCGCCGCGGAGTTGATGGTCGATTGGCTGGACGAGTTGATTTTCAGACATGAGGTCGACGAGGTTTTCTTTAAGTACGTTGAAATTGTGGAAATTTCCGAGACTTGCCTATCTGCACGTGCTTTCGGCGAACCCGCGGATTTTACGAAGCATGTTGTGTTCACGGAAATCAAGAGTGTGACCTATCATCAACTGAGCGTCTGTCAATCCCCTGGCGGGGAGTGGACGGCTAACGTCATTTTTGATTTGTAAGGCTGGGGCAGATAGACCGTTCGTGAATCAATACCCATCATCGACTAGATTACGCGGCTATGTTCCAATGTTTCGCGCAACGGGTATCAGCCCTTGCGTTTTGTGCTTCGCCCATCCTTCTTTGTTTGTTCTCGCCGCGTTATTGACCTGTTGGAACCTACCCGAAATTTTGCCCTAACCGAGAAAGAAATGCACCAACTCATCCCACAAATGTCCATTGAACAAAAGGTCGGACAGTTGATTGTCGTTGGTTTTGGAGGCACTCGCATCAATGCGGACATTCGATCAATCATCAGACAACACTTTGTCGGCGGGGTAACGCTTTTCGCACGGAATATCCAATCTTCTCGGCAGGTAGCGAGGTTGACCAACGACCTCCAAACACTGACGCGGGCGACTGAACACCAGATCCCGCTTTTTATCGCGATGGACCAGGAAGGTGGTTGGGTCGCCAGATTGAAAATCGGAGCAACGGTGCTTCCGGGGAATATGGCGCTGGGCGCGGCCGGGTCGACAGAATTTGCAGAGCATGCGGGAACGATTACGGCGATTGAGCTTGGCGCTGTCGGCGTTAATCTGAACTTTGCGCCGGTTATTGATGTTAACAACAACCCGCGAAACCCCGTGATTGATCGCCGCTCCTTTGGCGAATGTCCAGACTTGGTCTCGCGCTTTGGATGTGCATATATCAAAGGCTTGCAGCAGAATGGCGTTCTTGCGACCGCGAAACACTTTCCCGGACACGGTGACACGACTGTCGACTCCCACACGGATTTGCCCACCGTCGGGCATGACGCGGAACGTATTCGAACAGTCGAACTGAAGCCCTTCCGCGCGGCGATTGAGGCGAAAGTCGGTGCCATTATGACTGCTCATATTGTCTATCCGACTTTGGATGCGAATCGCCCAGCAACGCTCTCGCGACCAATATTGACGGATCTATTGCGTGAAGAACTTGGATTCGATGGATTAATCGTTACGGACGACATGGAAATGAAAGCTATCGATGAACGGTATAGAACGGGTGAAGCGGCAGTGATGGCAATTGAGGCGGGAGCAGATATGGTGCTCACGCTTTGGAGGTACCGGAATCAGCGTGAGGTTTTCAACGCACTCGTTTCAGCCGTAAAGAGTGAAAAAATCTCCGAAGACAGAATCAATCAATCGGTTGAACGCATTCTGAAGTACAAGAAGGCGTTTGGAGTGTTCGACTGGGAAGATGCTACCTCCGCGAATGCGATTGAGTCGGTCGGAAGCGGAGCCCACCGGAGGATTGCCGCCACAATTGCCGATCGCGCGATAACGACGGTCCAAAATCGGTCCGGAATCTTACCGCTAAACAGTAACATGACCCCGCTAGTCATCAGTTCATCGTCTATACTATTTAACTTGCTAAGAGTGCGATATGCGAATTGCATAAGCACAAGGATTCCGGCGGAGCCGGATGCTGAAGCAGTCTTACCGAGATTGGTACTTCAAGCCGATGCTGCGGATGTCGTCATAGCTGGAATTTCAAATCACCGACAGGCAGAATTGATAAACCGACTCGACACGAATACAGAAACTCCAATCATTGTTGCGGCGTTCGGATCGCCGTATTCCCTTCGACGTTGTCCGAACGTTTCGGCATCTCTCGCCGCCTATGATATACACTTCGAATCCGTGTTGGCAGCGGTTAAAGTAATGGCCGGCGAAAGCGATGCGCCTGGAAAACTGCCGATTCGGCTAACTCCGGTTGATTGATATTCTACTGATTCTTCAGACTTGCAGCGCTTCGGATTTTACCTGCCGATCCGTAGAAAAGAACAGCGATTCATTCCTTACTTCAAACGAAGCTAAGCCCTCTCGGAGCGACACATGCACAGGGCTGCGCGACTTTCGCGCCTCAAACTGTAGGGAACGCAGATTTCCGTCCCCTATTCTCTGCATACCACTGCTTTTACTCGTCATAGGCTACCGCTCTCACCGGTTTCATTTTTCGTAATTGTTTAGTTCAGTCTAGAACTTACGCGCAAACAGGAAATCGCGACCTGGAGAAGATTTCTATGGGATCTCTATCGCGGTCACTATTCATTCCCTTGATCCTTCCTTATTCAGTCAGTTGATCTCCTACATTACGCTCATGGTGTTGGCACGGGGATTAAACTGCAGCACGATGAACCAACATTCCCAAAACGGATTGATAGACTAAACAGTTACCTTTTTCCATTCATTGCATACGTGATCAGGAGTGACGTAGAGACGCTTCAACAACTACGCTGAAGATTCGATCACTCTGCCGTTCAGTTATTTTCTCTTGACATGCGCCTATGTGAATGTTACTATTCACGCGGTTTTTTGAATCGAAAGTTGGGCGGGGCGTGGCGCAGTCCGGAAGCGCGCTTGAATGGGGTTCAAGAGGTCGCTGGTTCGAATCCAGTCGCCCCGACTTTCGGAACGAATGGAGGACCACAACCCGACCTCCATTTAGCCATCGAAATTTGCGGCGAGCAAGGTTTTTAATGGGCTGATTGCAGTCTGATGCCGATGTTGCGAAATCGACACTTAACGGCAGATCCGTTATTGAGGAAAGACCGTCAACACCAGAGTGAAATAGGAATCGAACCTTAGTGGACAAATCCAGTATCAATGTTGGGCTGCTTGGTTGGGGAACCGTGGGTACGGGAGTCTCCAAGATATTGTTGAGCCAAAGTGGTCTAATTTCACAAAATGCGGGCGTTGAACTGCGATTGAAAAAAATCGCGAAGCGTACGCTCCCCGCCCTGCGTGATGGAGTAGACTTTCCTGACGACTGTTTGACCACGGACCCTAGCGAAGTGGTTGACAACCCGGAAATCGATATTGTTGTTGAACTCATCGGAGGTGTAACCGATTCGCGCGATTTTATTGGTAGAGCCATTCAGAACGGCAAACACGTCGTCACCGCAAACAAAGCTTTGCTAGCTGAACATGGGGGAGAGTTGTTTCGACTTGCCGACGAAAATCGCGTCAGTCTCAATTTTGAGGCAAGTACGGCGGGCGGGATCCCGATTATAAAGACATTGAGGGAGAGTTTCGCCGCGAATCGCATCCAATCGCTTTACGGCATAATTAACGGTACGTGCAATTATATACTGAGTCAAATGCATGAAGGCGGTGTGGATTTCAAGGTCGTCCTGAAGGAGGCTCAAGCCAAAGGATACGCGGAAGCCGATCCAACACTTGATATCGAAGGACATGACGCCGCTCAGAAACTCCTGCTCCTTACCGCTCTTGCCTACGGTATGAATGCTCCATCCGAACATATTCACGTCGAGGGAATTACAAAAATCACACAGCAAGACATTCAATATGCCCGGGAACTCGGCTATGTCATTAAGCTTCTCGCCATTGGAAAGTTGAATTCGGCGAAAAGCGTTGAGATTCGAGTTCACCCGACACTGTTGCCGATGCAAAGTTTGCTCGCAAACGTCGGTGGCGCTTTCAACGCCGTATGCGTTATCGGAGATGCGGTTGGACCTACATTGTTCTACGGTCAGGGCGCGGGAGAAATGCCGACGGCAAGTGCGGTCGTAGCCGACATCATTGATGCCGGGAAGTCGATTGTGGGCGACAGGGATTCACGGGTTTCGCGTGCTTGGCGAACTGATGCAAAACCGGAAGTATCGCTTTGTCTTATTGACGACATTGAGACACGTTACTACATTCGCTCGGTTGTGCAAGATAAACCGGGAGTTTTGGCACAAATTAGTAGTATTCTGGGCGAGCATCGTATTAGCATCGCATCGGTTATCCAAAAAGAACGCTACGAAACTGATGAGACTGCGTCCCTTGTCATTGTTACTCACATGGCGTCCGAGAAGAATATGCAGTTTGCGATGAAAGAAATCGACGCACTTGATGTCGTTAAAGGGGCGAGTCAACTCATCAGGATTGAGGAAGAGGTCGCGTTCTGAGATGTTCGTTGTTGTAGCATTGAACAACCGATTCACGTCCGAATCCAACCGCGGAAGAGAGCATTAGGCGTGGGGATTATCGTTCAGAAATTCGGCGGCACGTCCGTTGCCGATGCAACAAAAGTCAAAAACGTCGCCAAACGTATTGTGCGGACACAAGAGGAGGGACATCAAGTCGCCGTCGTAGTTTCGGCAATGGGGGACACAACCGATCAACTGACCTTTCTGGCTCATGAGATTTCTGCCAATCCCCCCGACCGTGAGCTCGCGATGCTCCTGTCTACGGGTGAACAGGTCTCTATTGCGCTACTTGCCATGGCGGTAACGGAACTTGGGTACCAAGCCATATCTCTCACGGGAACGCAGGTGGGCATAGTTACCGGCGGCTTCTACAGCGAGGCGAGAATTCAGCATATCAACGATTCGCGAATTCTCTCGGAACTCGACAAGGGAAAAATCGTCATTCTGGCAGGATTTCAGGGCGTAAGTATCGACAATGAAATCACAACGCTCGGGCGTGGCGCCTCGGACACCACTGCTACCGCAGTTGCAGCCACATTAGGTGCGGATCGGTGCGAGATCTACACGGATGTCGATGGCGTCTACACCGCGGATCCCCGTGTCGTCCCGAACGCACGGAAGTTGAGTCGAATTACGTATGATGAGATGTTCGAAATGGCACAGCTCGGGGCGAAAGTGCTACATTCTCGGTCGGTGGAAATAGCGAAGAAATTCGATGTTCCGCTCCATGTTCGATCCAGTTTCGGTGAAGATGAAGGCACGATGGTTGTGAAGGACAGTGTCATGATAGAGGAAGTTGTTATCAGTGGTGTGACGTCTGACAAAGACCAAGCGAAAATCTCGCTACTTGGCTTGCCGGACACTCCGGGAATCGCCGCTCAAATCTTCCAGAAGGTTGCCGATGCCAACATCAACATCGACATGATTATTCAAAATGCGGGTCAAGACGAGACTGCTGATATTTCGTTCACGGTCGCCGAAAAAGACCTGGCCCCAACTCTGGGAATAGTGGAAAGCCTGAAATCGAACATGGGTTTTCGGAGTATCAGCACTGACAAGACTATCGCGAAAATATCGGCAATCGGAATCGGAATGCAGAGCCATGTTGGCATTGCCGCGCGGATGTTTAGCGCACTCGGGACGGAAGGTGTGAATATTCAGATGATTAGCACTTCGGAGATTAAGATATCCTGTGCGATTGATGAACGGCACACGGAACGGGCAGTGCGCGCCGTGCACGACGAATTTGAACTGGGAAACGTTGCGTCATGAAAGGGTTAGAGTTCACGGTCGCGGAGATTCCCGAAGGCGATCTCGTCATCCACGAACTCCAAATCTCGCCCTCCGACATCGGTTTAATGGGCGAAGATTTCAAAACCGTTTCCCCTGTGCATAGCCATATCCAGTTTTTGCGACGAAACCAGAACATTTACACAAAAGCGCAATTTTCGACATCGCTTGTGGTGGAATGCCGTCGGTGCATAGAGTCGCTTGAAACCGAAATTGTAGCAGATGTAGAATTGCAGTTCTGCCAAGTCGATGACCCCGAAAAAATGGATCCGAGGTTGATTGATGCCGGGGAACGGCATTATTCGAGCGACGTGATTGACTTGTCGGAGGATGCTTGCCAAGGACTCGTATTAGAGATTCCGGTGTGGCCGCTCTGCTCGGAGTCGTGTAAAGGGTTGTGCGCGAGTTGCGGCACAAATCTCAATACCAATAATTGCGACTGCCATGATGCGTCAGAGTCGTCGTCGCCGTTTTCAGCATTATCAGATTTGTGGTCCGAGAAAATGGAGGATAAACACCGTCTTTAATCAATGTAGGAGCGAGATGTAGCACGTTATTCTTCATGTGAATGCTCTCGGTAGTTAATTGTTTGTCCTGTTGACGTTAGTTTAGAAATGAGATTCAAAAAATTTCAACTATGAGTGTTTCGTAAAGGAGGTAAATTGGTTCATTTTTGAACCAATAAAGAAATGGCACATCCAAAACGCCGAACTTCAAAGTCAAAGAAAAAAATGCGAAGAAGCCATTACGCCTTACGGGGGTTCCCTTTTTTCAGGTTTCCGACGTGCCCAAACTGTGCGGAAACAATTATGTCCCATCGTATGTGCCCGAGCTGCGGTTATTACAAAGGTAGACCCATCGTTGAGGAAACCGTTGAGGAGTCAGCATAGGTAGCTGAAGGGTTTCTGATTGCTCGCAGCCGAAATAAAGGTCGAGTAGCGACGCAGAACGCTAACACCGCATTGCAACCATCTACAGATAAAAGAGTAACAATCTAGGATTAGGATAAGGAATCAGAATGGCTCGATATGCGGCAATTGCCGGGACTGGTTCGTATGTCCCGGAGACAGTTTTAACGAACTTCGACCTTGAAAAGATGGTCGATACGACCGATGAGTGGATTCGCAAGCGAACGGGGATAGTGGAACGACGAATTTCCGACGGCGACATGGCTACGTCCGATTTGGCGGTTCGCGCGGCTCGGCAAGCCATTAAAACGGCTGAAGTAGACCCTCTCGACGTTGATATGATTATCGTTGGCACGGTTACGCCCGACACTCTTTTTCCGGCGACCGGTTGCTACGTCCAACAAGGTATCGGCGCGAAGAACGCGAGTGCGTTCGACCTTTCGGCAGCTTGCGCCGGTTTCATCTATGGGCTTGACCTCGCTGATGGTATGATTAAATCGGGACGTTATGATACCATCTTGGTCATCGGCGGCGAGGTTTTCAGCAACATACTTGACTGGACGGATCGAAGCACCTGTGTGCTTTTTGGTGATGGTGCCGGTGCCGCGGTGTTGCGTGGGACGGATGAGCCGACTGGAATAATCGCATCGTATATCGGATCGGATGGCGACAATGCGGATATCGATTTGCTGGGCGTCCCAGCCGGTGGTTCCCGTTTGCCTCCCTCGCATGAGACTATCGATAAAAAGCTGCACTCAATAAAGATGAGCGGGCGCGAAGTCTTCAAGCTGGGAGTGCGCATCATGCCCGAATCTGCCCAACGCGTCTTGGAGCAGTCTGGGCTGACGATTGACGATATCGACCTCTTGATTCCGCATCAGGCTAACCTACGTATTATAGAGGCTGTAGGCGAGAGGCTCGGTATTCCTCGTGAGAAGGTATACGTCAATGTCGACAGATATGGGAACACCTCCGCCGCAACGGTAATTATCGCACTTGACGAGGCTATCCGAGAGGGGCGGGCAAAACAGGGAGACAACATCCTTCTAGTGACATTTGGGGCAGGTCTTACGTGGGGAAGTACGCTGCTGAAACTCTAGTAGGGCTTATGCCGTCATGGGACGCCGCGTTTCGGAGATCGATTCTATATGCGGAGATGTCGTAATCAAGCGTTCAACTGCGTAACTTTTGTCTAGGAAACGATGTGACAGCCCGCGTCTAATGGTGATATGCCGGAACTTGCGTTCATTTTTCCAGGTCAAGGGTCGCAGCAGGTAGGGATGGGATTGGAACTGGCACGTGCCTATCCCGCGGCACGCGCCGCCTTTGATGAAGCAGATGAGGTTCTAAATCGGAGGTTGAGTGAACTTTGCTTTCAGGGTCCTGCGGAGGCGCTAAAACAAACAGAAAATACGCAGCTTGCCGTGCTAACATGCAGCATCGCGGTGTTGCGTGTCGTGCAGGAGTTGGGGATAACGCCCCGTGTTGTAGCAGGGCACAGCTTGGGGGAATATTCCGCGCTGGTGGCGGCGAACGCGCTCGGTTTTCGGGACGCATTGGAGCTTGTGCAGTACCGTTCCCGTTTCATGGCGGAAGCCTCCGGGCGGCAAGCGTGTGCGATGGCAGCGATTCTGGGGCTGGATGAGGATACCCTCGATGACTATTGTGCGGAAGCGCAGTCGGTCGGAGTGGTGCAGGTGGCGAATTACAATTGCCCGGGACAGTTAATCATATCGGGAGACGCGGCGGCTGTCGAGACGGTTGTCGCGCGAGGGGCGGAAAAGGTTGGCGCCAAGCGATGCCGCTTGCTTCCCGTCAGCGGAGCGTTTCATTCGGCGTTGATGGAACCGGCGGCTATACAGCTCCGGTCAGTGATTAGCGTTTTCGATTTTCAGGCGCCTCGGACGGAGTTCGTGGCAAACGTTACCGGCTCGTATGTGTTCGCGCCCGATGAAATTCGCCAACTGTTGGTTACGCAGGTCACCAACCCGGTAAAGTGGGAGAAATCGATTCGAACGATTGGTGATTCCGGTGTTTCGCACGTTGTGGAACTCGGTCCCGGCAAAGTCCTGTGTGGAATGGTTCGACGCATCCTTGACGATGCAATCTGTCTAAATGTCGAAGATGTGAGGAGTCTTGAGAAAACTGTAGAAGTCATAAGATCCAACTGATCCAATGCAACTTCAAGAAAAAGTCGCGATAGTTACAGGCGCTTCACGCGGTATCGGCGCGGCAATCGCCCAAAAGTTTTGTGAGGAGGGGGCGAATGTCATGCTGTGCTCGCGTTCCGAAGCGTCGGTTGCCGCGGTCGCCAAGCCATTGGCGGAGAAGGGATTCAACGCGAAATTTGTGCAAACGGATGTGTCGCGGAAAAGCGATGTCGAAGCGCTGGTGAATTTGACGCTTAACGAGTATTCGCGCATAGATATTTTGGTGAATAATGCGGGCATTACCCGCGACACGCTGCTGATGCGCATGAAAGATGAGGACTGGGATGCTGTCCTCCACTCCAACCTAACGGGCACAATGTACTGTGCGCGTGCTGTGCTTCGGACGATGATGCGTCAGAAAAGCGGCAGGATTATCAACGTATCATCCGTCATCGGACTGATGGGCAATGCGGGTCAAGCCAACTATGCCGCATCAAAAGCCGGCATCATCGGTCTGACAAAATCATTGGCAAAAGAGATAGGCAGCCGTGGAATTACCGTGAACGCCATCGCACCGGGCTTTATCACCACGGACATGACTGCCAATTTTTCCGAGGCGGATCTGGAACGAATCCGAGCCATGATTCCGCTAGCCGCATTCGGCACACCGGAAGATGTGGCGGAACTAACCCTGTTCTTGGCGTCCGATGCGTCTCGATATATCACAGGTCAAGCCATCCAAGTTGATGGCGGAATGGTTATGTAATCCGGTTGTCTAACAACCGGGAATTTGAAATCGGTTTTGAAGCCGTAAGTCTCAACACCTTAGGAGGTTAAATCGAACTCATGGCATTAGATACGGACAAAATTAAAACAATTATTGCCGAGCAATTGCAGATTGACGCGGATCAGGTCACTCCCGATGCATCGTTTATGGATGATTTGGGAGCTGATTCTTTGGACACGGTCGAATTGATCATGGCGCTCGAAGAGGAATTTGACATGGAGATTCCCGACAGCGATGCGGAGAAGATTCGAACCGTTCAAGATGCACTTGATTACATGGAATCACACACGAATTAGCAGCATTCACTGATCTGCCCCTTGTGGGCACCCTCAAATACGCAACAGTTTGAATTGGCATCTGTCGATTGAAGAAGGGGTGTAGCCTGTGGAGCGCGTAGTTATTACCGGACTTGGCGTCATTAGCCCTGTTGGCAACTCGAAGGAGGAACTCTGGGCATCACTCGCAGCGGGAAAGAGCGGCATAAACCGCGTCACGTCTTTTGATCCGGAAGACTATCGGACCCAAATAGGCGGCGAGGTTAAAGGGTTTGCGCCGGAGGCGTACCTGTCGCCCAAAGCTGCAAAGCGTTTTCCTTTGGTTATCCAGTATGCTCTCGTTTCGTCGATGATGGCGCAACAGGATGCAGAGTTAGATTTGTCCGACTCCGATCCTTACCGTGCGGGAGTTGGTGTTGGCTCCGGCATCGGGGGAATTAGCGTCCTTGAAGACAATGCCCGCGCCCTGTTGGAAAAAGGGCCTAGCCGTGTCAGCCCGTTCTTTGTGCCGTATGAGATCATCAACATGGCGGCAGGGCAGATCTCCATCCACCTGAAACTTAAGGGACCCAACTTCGCGTCGGTCACCGCATGTGCCACAGCTAACAATTCGATTGGCGAGGCATATCGGATAGTCCAGCGGGGAGACGCCGATGTGATGTTCACCGGCGGCACGGAAGCCGCGGTCACGCCGCTAAGCTTTGCGGGATTCTGCAGTATGCGTGCGATGTCGGTGCGCAACGATGATCCCGAGCGCGCGAGCCGTCCGTTCGATAAGGATCGGGACGGATTCGTGATGGGGGAAGGCGCCGGGGTGTTGGTGCTGGAATCCCTGACTCACGCGCTGAATCGCAACGCGCGTATCTACGCGGAAGTCGTGGGCTACGGCATGAGTTCCGACGCCTATGACATGGTGCATCCGGGTGAAGACGGCGAGGGCGCTTCGAAGGCGATGGAGTTTGCCTTGAGGGATGCCGGCGCCGAGCTGGACGAGGTAGACTATATCAATGCTCACGGGACCTCAACGCCGGCGGGAGATGTGGCTGAAACCCTCGCAATAAAGAGCTTGTTCGGTTCTCACGCAAAACGGATTGCCGTGAGTTCCACCAAATCGATGATGGGGCACTTGCTGGGAGCCGCGGGTGCGGTAGAGCTCATCGCTACCGTATGTGCGCTTGAGAAAGGCTACGCCCCTCCCACCATAAACTACGAAACCCCCGATCCCGAGTGCGATTTGGATTATGTCGCCAATGAGGGGCGTCCTACCGACATTCAAGTTGCACTGTCTAACGCATTTGGTTTTGGCGGCCACAACACGTCAATCGCCATTCGCAAATTTGTTGATGCGTGATTTGTCATAGGCTAACATTTCCGCACTTTAGATTTACCCTGATCCGTTGAGCGCTTCGGGCGATGTTCTCAGACGGCAGTTAGTCGTGTGGCTAGACTTTCAGATTCCAATTCCGGATGTCCGAGAACAGATGAATATTAATCCAACGGAAATTAACGGAAATTGGGATGCCGGTTGGGTTTTGGATGTGCATACACTTTCCAGTGTACCCCTGCCTGACGGAGAATTTCACACAGAACGAAGCCAACTAGGTGAACTCATTTTCCAGGTGAAGTATCGTCATGACAGGACAAAGATTCCAGCAATAGCAGAGATTGTGTCTGAATTTGTCAAGGGACAGATTGCGGTTGATGAACATCGTGACCATCCCTTCCTTGAGGCGATTATTCCTATTCCCCCTTCAACATTTCGAGACTTCCAACCCGTTATCGCAATAGCCGCGAAGATTGGCGAAATGCTTGATTTGCCTGCCGCTCTAAATTATTTAATTAAAGTAAAAAGAACTCCCCCACTTAAGAGTCTCGCCCATGATAATAGTAGGCAGGAGCAATTAAAAGGAGCATTTGACCTTCAATCTCATAACGGGAACTTTCGATGCGTGCTGCTATTTGATGACATTTACCGCTCTGGCGAAACATTGACTGAAGCGACCCAGGTACTCCGCACCAAGGGCGGCGTTTCCTGTGTGATTGTTCTGACACTAACGCAAACAAGGACGAAACAGTGAAATTTGAAACGCCTTACTTTTGGTACCGATTATTTAAGACTCACGGAATTGGTCCCAAGAGTTTGGCCCTGATTGCCGAAGAACTAGAAGAGCATCAAATTCAACCCGAAAAACTGTCGCTGAATTCAAGGGAGTTGTCCTCACAGTGTCCGGAATTAGCTAATATTATCAATGGCAAAATTCGCGCGCAGGAAAGTAAGAGAATCTACGATGAGTATCAAACACTGAAGCGATCGGAAATCACAATTCTTCATCCGTCACAGCCTGATTTCCCAAGGTATTTGCTTGAAATTTCGCCAATTTTGTTCCTCAAGGGCCAACGCAAGCTTCTCGCTTCAGATGGGATTGCGATCGTCGGTTCTCGGAATGTGTCAGACAGGGGAGTCCAGGTTGCAAAAAAAATTGCCTCAGAACTCGCCGGCGAAGGAATGAACCTCATCTCCGGGTACGCAAAGGGAGTGGATTCAACTGCCCATTTGGCAGCACTAGAGGCAGAAGGTACCACGACACTTGTACTCCCGTACGGAATCAACGAATTACGACAGAAACGAGAATTTAAGAAATACAACTGGAATCAGGATGTTCTCGCTGTTTCGCAATTTTCTCCCGATGCCAGGTGGTTAGCTCGTAACGCAATGATTCGGAATAAATTAATCTGTGCACTGTCCAATGCAGTTGTCGTGATTGAATCGGGGCCCGAGCGAGATGCAAAAGGGAAAATGAGCGGCACCTTTGATACGGGGAAAACAGCGCTTGACATGAATCTACCTCTCTTTGTCGTAGATCCGGAATATTTTGATAACCCTCCAAAGGGTAATGCGGACTTGATTGCGTTAGGCGGTTGCACACTAGATCCGTCAGATGGCATGGCGCAGATTCTAGACCATTTGAGAATTGCACAGCCAACGAAATCGGGGAATGTGCATATCAATATAGCCGCAGAATCGTCCAGCCAATTGAATCTCTTTAACTGACACTCAAATATTTGAACCTACCCTCTCTTCGCAATTCGTCATTTCTCACGTAACACTCGACATGGCACTCCGCTGGAGTGCAAGAGGCGGAGAATCTGTGTCGCGGTCATTAATCGTATGATTGCCCTCTGTCCACTTGCTTGGTTGCCGTCGGCGATTTTAGAGGCTGGTGGGCAGTGCCCACCCTACAACTAATCACTCGCTTGATCCGCTGGAGTGCAAGAGGTGGAGAATCTGTATCGCGGTCATTAATCGTATGACTGTCCGCTGTCCATTTGCGTGACCGCCGCCGGTGTTTTCAAAGGCTGGTGGGCAGTGCCCACCCTACAACTGTCAAATCGTCCTATTTTACATGGAGCGCCTCTGAAGTGCGGGGAGTGGAGGCATCGCTATTCTATTGACATTGCACTCCGCTGGAGTGAAAACCATTCTAAGAAGGAACGCTTTTTCAAAACCTGTCATAGATCGATGAATGAGTGTTACTTGCTGAATGAATTATGCCGAACCGGGATAGTGGCACATTACCAATCTGACGGATTTTGGAATCGGGCAAATGAAACGCTGAACAAATTCTATCGTTCTGTTTAGTCGTGAATGTTCTTCGCCAGTATTTTATTGGGGCGAGAGCAAGTTCACCATTTAGCGGTACTCTTGTGAGTAAAGAGCAGCATCTCCAGCGAGCACTTGTAATCCAACCTCGCAAAGGAACTCAAGTTGTGCTCCGCGCATGGGCGGTCTATTCGACACAGGGTAAAGACCCTTATCAAGACTACCCGCGCTCTCTGCGGCACAAAGGCGGTGCACCCCGTAAGTTTCCTTAACACTCACATAAACAGGAACGAAACGATGAGAGTAAAAGCCCCTTACTTTTGGATGTGGTTATGCGGGACGCCCGGAATCGGTCCAAAGAAGCTGATCTCCATTGCGAAGATTATGCATGAACACCGGCGCCAGCCTGAGACTCTACCACTAAATCCAACCGAATTGTTATCGCAGTTTCCAAAACTAGCCAATATCCTCAATGGCAAGATCCACGTGGAGGACAGTCAGAGGATATACTCGGAATATCAAAGACTTAGAGAAGCGGGAATCTGTATTCTTCAACCGTCGCACCCCGATTTCCCACGCCACCTGCTTGAAATTGCTCCAATGCTGTTCATTAAGGGTCAACCTAGGCTTCTCACTTCAGATGGCATCGCAATTGTCGGTGCAAGGGATGTTTCGGACGAGGGAATCCGCGCCGCGCAAACAATTGCTGCCGGGCTTGCAAGAGATGGGATAAATGTCATATCCGGATACGCCAGGGGGGTGGATACGGAAGCTCACCTAAGTGCGTTAGCGTCGGACGGAACAACCACGATCGTGCTTCCGCACGGAATTACCGGACTGCGGCGGAAAAAAGCGCTCAGGAATTTCAACTGGGAGCGTAACGTACTCGCAGTCTCGCAATTTGCCCCTGATGCGAAAGGATTGGCACGCAACGCTATGACGCGGAACAAGTTAATTTGTGCGCTATCCAAGGCGGTCGTCGTAATTGAATCGGGCGCCAAGCGAAACACAGAGGGCAAACTGAGCGGTACGTTTAATACCGGACTGACGGCGCTTGAGATGGAGCTCCCTTTATTTGTCCTCGATCCGACATCATTTGAAAAGCCGCCGCAAGGGAATATCGACCTGATTCGTTTGGGAGGGCGCAAACTGAATCCACGCGATGGTGCGAGAGACATCCTTCGTCATCTGAAAGCTGCATCGCCCAAGGAACGCAACGATTCCGAAGTTTATGCAAAGGAGAAATCATACCTCCAACTGAATCTGTTGCCAGATGTGCAATTGTCAGCCCAACATAGGGTGACGGCGCCATAGCATCATCTCTTGCCGCATGATCCAATCTCCGGTTATCCGCGTTTTTATCGGGAGTATTTTACACGTCTTTAGCTAGCTTCATGCCACACGCATACATCGGCTTCGGCTCTAATGTTGAGGATCGTCAATCGTATATCCATCAAGCCTTGGACTTCCTATCTGGTGAAGAACACACTTCGGTGGTGCAAGTTTCGTCCATCTACGAGACCGAGCCAATAGGCAACGAAGAGCAGGACTGGTTCCTAAACGGCATTGCCAAGGTAGAAACGGATGTGCTGCCGCCAAAATTGCTGACGATATTGCAAGAAATTGAGAGGAAGGTTGGGCGGCAGCAGCGCATGCACTGGGGACCACGGGAAATAGATCTTGACATCCTCATTTACGATCAATTCTGCGTCAACTCACCGAGACTAGTTATTCCCCACCCGGAGATGCATCAGCGCCGATTCGTGCTAGAGCCCTTCGCGGAGATTGCACCGGATGTAATCCACCCAATCTTTCAGGAACGTATAGATAACTTACTCCGTCGAGCGACGACTTGGGCAATTGTGCGCGTGTTCTCTCCTCCGCCGACAATCGGCACTGAATGTTGATTTCTCCGGCTAGTAGTGCATCCCTGAAACTTGGCGATTACGTCTGTTTCTCCAATCGACAACTCGGTTTGGCAATCGTCAAATCTCCGATTTTCTCCCTCAGATAGGCTCGCATTCATTGCCCGTCTTCGCCTACAGGGTTGCTACCAAACGCTGTTCTTCAACACTTTCAAAAAAAAAAAACAGATGCGATACAATCCCCAGAATCCCATGATTGTCCAGAGCGATCGGACTGTTCTCTTGGAGGTCGATAATCCGACTTACGAGTCCGCGCGTGATGAATTAGCACGTTTCGCCGAGTTAGAAAAGAGCCCCGAACACATCCACACTTACCGAATCACGGCACTTTCGCTGTGGAATGCCGCCGCTTCGGGAGTTCAGCCAGAGCACATCTTGGATACGCTCGAACGACACACAAAATATGATGTGCCGCAGAACATCATTGCCGAGATTAAAGATTATGTTTCTCGATATGGCCGCGTTAAATTGGCTGAACAAAACGACGGTCTGGTCTTGACTGCAGATGAACCGGCGCTCATTGCTGAAATAACACATAGCCAACCGGTAAAGAGTCTCTTGGGCGAGCAATTGGATCCTCATACCGTGAGAGTTCCAAGTCATCTTCGCGGGCATCTCAAACAGGCGTTGATAAAGATTGGATTTCCAGTTGAAGACCTTGCTGGTTATGTTCAAGGCAAATTTCTGGAGATTACGCCACGAGAAGTTACTCAAGCCGGACTTGGTTTTAGGCTCCGAGACTACCAGCGTGAAGCGGCGGAGATTTTCTATGCGGGCGGAGACAGCCGTGGAGGAAGCGGTGTTATCGTCCTGCCGTGCGGCGCCGGCAAGACCATTGTTGGGCTTGGTAGTATGTTCAACACGAAGTGCTACACGCTGATTCTTTCAACAACCACAATCGCGGTGCGCCAGTGGATTGATGAACTTCTCGACAAGACGACCGTTTCTCGAGACGATGTTGGCGAATATACCGGTGAACGCAAAGAAATTCGACCGATTACAGTGACCACGTATCAAATCCTCACGTATCGCAAAAACAAATCGGAGAACTTTGTACATCTTGGTCTGTTTTCGGAGATGGATTGGGGGCTGATTATCTACGACGAGGTTCATCTACTCCCTGCCCCCGTGTTCCGCATGACCGCCGAGATTCAGGCGCGGAGACGGCTTGGCTTGACTGCAACCCTCGTGCGTGAAGATGGACAAGAGGATGACGTGTTTAGCCTCATAGGGCCAAAGAAGTACGATGTGCCGTGGAAGGAATTGGAAGCGCAGGGATGGATTGCTACGGCAGAGTGTACGGAGATTCGTGTGGATTTGCCGGACGACTTGCGCATGGAATACGCGATTGCGGGTTCCCGACAGAAATTTCGCGTCGCATCCGAAAACCCGCGCAAATTTCAGATTGTGCACGCGCTTATTGATCGACATAGAGGCGATCAGGTGCTTGTCATTGGTCAATACATAAATCAGCTCAATGAAATCTCAGCACGTTTGAATGCGCCGTTGATTACGGGTCAAACGCCCAACGTTGATCGTGCTAAACTGTACGAACAGTTTCGTTGCGGTGAAATTGGGCTACTTGTTGTGTCCAAAGTCGCGAATTTCGCCATAGACCTTCCAGACGCCAATATCGCAATACAGATATCTGGCACCTTCGGATCGCGCCAAGAGGAAGCACAACGGCTTGGGCGAATCTTGCGTCCCAAATCGGATGGCTCAATCGCCCATTTTTACTCGATTGTCACCCGAGATTCGCGCGATCAAGAATTTGCGATCAACCGGCAACTGTTCCTTACTGAGCAAGGATATCGATATACAATTCGATATGAAGATGAATTTTGAGCGATTTTCAATGTTAGGATTTGCGCAAAGTCTCCTAAGATTATAGAAAGTGAAAAACGAGAAAAAATACGCAATACGGCCGAATTGTTACGCATTACGTGTAATAAATCGTCGAACTCGGAATTTCGAAGTGTTCAACTGCGTAAATTCTATTCCCAAAACCTACCAGGAGTGTTTCGCCCGTTTGCGTCTATTGAATACGTGAATAAAGAACTAGGCGCCAATTAAATTTACGGTTTATTCCACTTAGCTGCCACGGCTATCTCGGCATCGCGGCGTCATCTGGGACGGGGGCCAGATGCTGGTCTTTGGAAAATAACTCTGAAAACTTCACCAGTTTTATCTTCGATTAGATGAGGCGCTGGCAGGTTAACATTTCGACATTCTACAATCATGCGCGGAACACCTGTACCTAGCCCTCGGTAGGGAAACCCAAGCTTTGGTGCGAACGATGCTAGAATTGGATTCCTGACAATCTGTATGCCGGCTTTGATGGATTCGATCGTTGCGGTATTGGGGAGGCGTCCCGGACTGATGATTTCCACGCGATCTTCAAAAACAAAGACACGGATGCTACTACTAATGAGGTAATCACGGTGGATAAGAGCGTTAGCAACCGCTTCTTCCAACGCGATTTTGGGCACCTCCCATTTTCCGATAGAATTGAAATTCTGACCGTTCTGTAATTTGTGTAAGTTTCGACCTAGGAATCCCATTGTATTCTTAAACTGTTCGGATAGTGTAAACCCGATATCCTCGCTATCCAGATATGCTGTGCCAGTAAGGCTATTGCCATCGAACGCTACTGCTTTGATAACATATTGGGGTCGGACACGCTGAGGTTCGTTACCAAAAAGCAGAAGCCCGGCAAGCGTTAGATTCGAATCTTTCATCAGTTTCAGATTTGATAGAATCCGCTCAATGTTGAAGTTTAACGATTCAACTTCCCTTCCGTATTGTTCTTCGTAAAATAATCGAAATCGAAGCCGATCCAAGTCATCAAGTTGTGTGCTGGCGAGGGGCATCTCATCGGCGTAGGAAACTCCGGATGCTTGCATCAACCGACGTAATTCCTCCCGAGTTGCACGCCGCTTGTCTGCGCCGACTTTTACCCAAAATGTAGTTTTATCTACGGCATACGGTTTGTCCATGCCAAGCGCCACCCGGATCACCAAGAGACGTTTTTCATCAACTTTCAGAAGTTCCGTTATAACACTTGCGGGTGGTTCTATCTTCTGAGAGCAAGCGTTTGAAATCCACTGGTTGAGTTCGTGGAGACGTTCTACGCCAACAACTTCCCCCTGATCCGATACACCAACAATGATTTTTCCACCCTCGGATTTCGCCATAGCGGCGATTTCCGACGCCACAGCATCGACACCATTGAATTGGCGCTTCAGTTGCGTCTTGGAATCTTCTCCTTGAATGATCAGTTCGCGTAATTCATTGACGGTCATGTTCGCATGCTCCATTCAGCGTTCTCCCAAGGAAAAAATCATCTTGATTCGCTAATCGAGATTTTGGATTGAGAAAAAAGCCAATCAAGGAGTTGCATAGAAAACAGGGATTCTCGATTGGAGTTCTATGGAAACTCCGTTGCACTCACTATTCGTTCGTTTAATCTCATTTTCTTCCTTAAGAGCCTGTTTGAAAAATCGTAGCAAAGCCATTTTTGGTCACTTTTACGGCGTTATTTCACGTGTTAATTGCAATCTACTTCGTACCTTTCGCCCCGCTGGGGTTTAGGAACACAGGGTTTTGATGTTTCTATACACCTTCCGCCCCGCGGGGCTTTTAGAGGCTGGTGCGCAGTGCGCACCTTACAGATGCACTTTTCAAACAGGTTCTAATCCGAATCGGTCGCTTGAAAGGATAGGATAGACATCGGGAAGCCGTACCCGCAAACGTAAAAGAATTGCTACTTTAACTTGCTCAGGTGATCGCTCGATGACCGATGTCCGTTCGAAAGTGGGCTTTATCGAAGTGAATCTCGTCTATCCCTTGATATGCACGATTTACCGCCGATTTCAGATCGTTCGCAAGCGCCGTCACTCCGAGGATTCGGCCGCCATCAGTTACAATCTGTCCGTTTTGTGTTTTGGTGGCCGCATGAAAGACGTCAACGTCCTCCAGCGCACCGGCGTCACTTAATCCTGTGATGGCTTTGCCTTTTTCATACGCATCCGGATAACCGCCCGACGACATCACAACACAGACGGCCGAACCCGGTTTCCATGCCAATTCAACATCGATTAAATTCCCGTCAATACATGCTTCTAGCACAGGGACAAGATCGGTTTCCATCCGCGGAAAAAGGACTTGTGCTTCCGGATCTCCAAAGCGACAATTGAACTCGACGACGCTCGGTCCGTCGTCGGTTATCATCAAGCCCACATACAGCACACCTTTAAAAACTCGTCCCAGCGAACGCATTCCGTCAATTGTCGGATAAACAATCCGATCCATTACATAATCTTGGATTTCAGGGGTTAGCACCGGCGCCGGCGAGTACGCACCCATTCCTCCCGTGTTTTTGCCCTTATCGCCGTCTAACGACATCTTGTGATCTTGCGAACTCGCCAATGGGAGGCAGTAGGTCCCGTCAGTGAAGACGAAGAAAGATGCTTCTTCGCCGGTTAGTTCTTCTTCGATAATGACTTGGTCCCCGGCATCATCGAACTCGCGGTCAACCATAATCGTCTTGACCGCTTGAATAGCCTCGTCCACTGTTCTGCCGGGGATTGCGCCCTTGCCCGCGGCAAGTCCATCGGCTTTGACAAAAACGGGGGACTGAACCTGTTGGATATAAGCGATTGCTTCCTCCGGATTTTCGAACGTGCGATGAGCGGCTGTTGGAACACCGTTTTCGACCATCAGATTCTTAGCGAAATCCTTGCTGGCTTCAAGTATTGCCGCCTTCCGGGTTGGCCCAAAAACGCGTAGTCCGCGCTCGTGGAGGGTATCGACTATGCCGTTCGCCAGCGGTGCTTCGGGCCCAACAACAGTCAAGCCGATCTTGACGGATTCCGCAAAGTCTGCAAGTTCACCAAAATCATCCTCCCACGGCATTGATCGGCATTCGGCAAGTTCGGCGATTCCCGCGTTTCCCGGCACGCAATATACTTTATCGACAAGGTGGCTCTGAACAATCTTCCATACCAACGCATGTTCTCGCCCATTTCCACCGACAACTAAAACATTCATCTTGTTCCTTTCGCAACACGGCAGAGAATTACGGAGAAAGAAACCAAAGGACACATCACCTGACCGCCGTGTTGCCCTTGAGAAACGTGCGTTTCAATGGAATCCCGTTTCCTAACCTTTTTCCGCTTTCCACTTCGTCATCTCTTCATTGATGAAGTATTCCACGAGGTCGCTGTAAATCTTCTCCATTGCATCCGGAGACAACCCTTCCTCTTCTGCCCAAAACCTGCGCTGTCTCAGCATGGATTCTACCCGGTGCATGTCTCGTACACTCGTATCTTTCGCACCCTCCGTGCTGGTTTTGAATCGTGCCGCCGCTTGCACATATTGAAGACGTTTGCCTATTAAAGCTATGACCTCTCGATCAATGCGGTCAATCTCCGAGCGTATGTCTTCCATATTCGCGCATTCATCTGGCGCTTTCATTTGTGTCACCCCACAATGAGTTTTGGTTCTGGGTTAGATAACGATTGAGAATTACCTAGTCTTGAGCTTAACGCGATTAGGATTATGCTTGGGTTGTTTCTTTGACTAGCCCCAATCCTTGATTTCTATGGTTTCATTCACCGGTTTTCCCATAGATGCTTGGCGACCTCCGCCTCATTTAAATCCGTTCCCCAGCCCGGTTTCGTCGGCACCGTCATGTAACCGTCAACGATCTCGGGAGGGTCGGTTACGAGGTCATCCTTCCATGGGACATCGTCGATGTCAATTTCCATGATGCGTACATTCGGCAAGATCGCGCATAGGCTCGCGCTGATGTTTGAGGCGAGATGGCTATAGTAGTTGTGAGGGGCAATGTTCGTTTGGTAAACTTCGGCGAGATCGCCCATCTTCTTGGACTGTGAAAATCCATTCCAAGGTACATCTATCATCAATACGTCCGCGGCATGCAACTCCAAATAAGGGATAAACTCGCGCATGTAGAACAGGTTTTCTCCGGTACAAATGCGTGTCGTCGTTGACTCCTTGATTTGCAGAATAGCTTCAGGATCATACATGTCAATCTCGAGCCATTGGAGGTCAAACTGTTCCACCACCTTGGCAATTCGCAGGCAACTTTCTGTTTTGAAGTTAAAATTGAGGTCTAAACATAGCCCAACATCCGGGCCTATTGCATCCCGGAATGTGCCGAGTTGCGTTTCGATGTGTCGCAAAAGTTCAGGGCTGGCAACTTGGTCGGTTGTTCCAGCACCACTCCCAAACCCGCTCCAATACAAGGAAGCGGGATCTCCCGGAAACACGATGTTGGTCTTGAGCGCAGTGAATCCCCGATCTACGACTTCGCGCCCGAGATTAGCAATATCCTCCATGGTTCTGAGCGGAGGCACGCCGATGAGTTCATAATTCCTCGCGCGAGATGTGCCGCAGTGAGACCAATACACACGAACGCTATCTCGTGTTGGACCTCCGAAAAGCTCTACGACCGAGACACCAAGCGCCTTTGCCTTAATATCAATAAGCGCGCAGTCGATGCCAGCGATGGCTTTGGCGGCGATCCCGCCGGGACTCTGTCGTGTGCGGCGAATCATGTCCCAGAAACGCATCTCGAAAGCCCTCGGATCCGTGCCGATTAACCTGGGTTTCAAATCCTCAATGGTGCCCACGACCCCGTGGGGCGCCGAACCATCGCTGCATTCACCGTACCCGGTCACCCCTTCGTCCGTCTCAATCTTTACAAATGTCCACGGGCGCCACCCCGCGTCCACAATAAATGTGTCAATGTCGGTTATCTTCATACGTTATGCGGCCTCTCACAAGAGTAGATAGTAGATTTCGAAAGCGTGAGCGACGTACCTTTAACTGGCATCACCGCTATATCGGATTCGAATAAAGTCTACAATGGAGGAATTAGATTCGGCGATCTCCTTCAAATTGAAACTCCACTTGACGTGAATAAGCGGAAATCTGACGAGGATTTATATTTTTCATGGATGAAGACAACGCGTGTAAATGTCGTCTCAGTGCGCCTCTGTAGTGCCCGATTCGCTCTGGACTTGCACGGCTGCTTCCAACAGCGCGTTCGCGAGGAACTGCGGGTTAACCTCGTCTCTGCCGCGAAATGTCTTGACTCTCTCGCCGCGAATCTTCAATACTGCAAGTTCTCTGCCGCCGAGATGGATGCCGACTTCCGCATTACGGGTTTCGCCCGGTCCGTTTACCTCACATCCCATGACAGCCACCGGAATCTTTATCCCGTGCTTCTCCAACAGTTCTTCGGCAGCAGCGACAATGCCTTCATAATCAGCTTCCGGATCTCCTCTGCCGCAAAATGGGCAGGAGACAACGTCAAGGATATTCTCTGTCAACCCTAACGTGCGTAGCAGTTCTTTTGCCGTAAGAACTTCCTCAACCGGATCGCCGGTAATAGAGATACGGATGGTGTCTCCGATGCCCTCCATTAGCAGCGTTCCGATGCCAAGCGTCGATTTCACATGGGATCTGCGCGGCGTGCCAGCTTCCGTAACTCCCAGATGTAATGGATAGTGTACCTTCGCGGATAGCATGCGGTTGGCTTCAATCATGCGTAATGGATCGCTTGATTTGACGGATATGGCGATGTCGGAGAAATCGTGGTCTTCGCAGATTTTGACGTGGCGCATGGCGCTTTCCACAAGAGCTTCCGCCGTTGGGGAGGGATATTTATCAAGTAAATCGTTTTCCAAGGAGCCTTCATTAACGCCGATACGGATGGGTATTTTTGCCGATTTTGCACTACTCAATACTTGTGCTATTCGTTCCTCATTCCCGATGTTGCCCGGGTTGATGCGCACCTTGGCGACATCAGCGTCAATCGCATCGAGTGCATAGCGGTAGTTGAAATGAATGTCGGAGACAATCGGAACGGGCGCACGCTTGACAAGCGTAGAAAGTGCCTTTGCGTCTCGTTCTTCGGGCACGGCGACGCGAACAATTTGAGCGCCTGCCTCCACGCAGCGGTCAATCTGGCGCATGGTCGCGTCCGTATCGTGTGTGAGAGTGGTCGTCATCGTCTGAATCGAAATCGGACGCATCCCTCCAATCGGCACGCCGCCAACATTGATCTGCTTTGTTAGTTTTCGATTGTCGAGTTGAAGTAACTCATTCATAGATGGCTACCTGTCTGTAACGCATGTAGAAAGAGAGTGATCAGGTAGTGGCAGAACTAGAAATCCCTTAAAGTTCTCTTTCAAAAGCTCGATTTAAAGTACCTTTAATTCAAAACTTTCTGTAACGCTGTTATAAACCTCTTGTTTTCGTCGGATTTACCGATCGTTGCACGAACTGCGTCGGGGAAACCGTAAGCCGCCATAGGCCGCACGATTACGCCTTTTCGCATGAGTGCGTCAGCCACTTCTTGTCCCGGCCTGCCTAGCTGAACCAAGATAAAATTCCCTTCTGTTTCCACGTATTCCAGACCGAGCTGTTCCAACGCCTCATACAAGTAAGCCTTCCCTGCGGCATTCAACTTCAGACTGCGGCGAACGTGGTCCGCATCGTTGAGCGCGGCGCGCCCCGCAGCTTGGGCGATCAGATTGCAGTTGAACGGTTGGCGTACCCGGTTCATCATTTCAATGGTCGCCGGCTTCGCGATTCCGTAACCTATTCTCAGTCCCGCAAGCCCATATATTTTCGAGAACGTACGAGTGATAATCACGTTGCGCCCTTCTTCCACATACGGGAGTGTTTGCGGGTAATCGGGACGCTCGACGTATTCGTAGTAGGCTTCGTCGAAAACGACAAGGACATCGTCCGGAACACACGCCATCAGGCGTTCGGTCTCATCCTTCGTGATCATGGTGCCGGTAGGGTTGTTCGGATTGGCGATGAAAATCACCTTCGTGGCGTCGGTAATTGCGTCCGCCATGGCATCCAGATCGTGGGCATAATTGCGCCTCGGTGTCACAACCGATTTCGCGCCACAGATTTTAGATACCAGCATATAGACGACGAAGGCACTTTCGGAATAGATGACCTCATCGCCCGGCGAGATGTACGTTTCCCCGACAATCTGGAGTACATCGTGGGAACCGTTCCCAAAGATGAGATAATCCGGTGAAACCGCCAAATGTTCGGCTAGTTCGTTTTTGAAGTAGTATGCGTTGCCATCCGGGTATAGATTGACCTCTGTGGCTGCCCGCTTGATTGCTTCCTTCGCCAAGGGTGAAGGGCCGAGCGGGTTTTCATTGGAAGCTAGTTTGATGATATCGTCAATACCAAACTCGCGTTGAACCTCTTCAATCGGCTTGCCGCCTTGGTAGGGGTGGATAGTTTCAATGCCGGGTTTGGGGTCCATAGTGTCCCTAATCTATGTTGTAATTCTTCGGTTTTCAACACCCCAAAAAAGTATCATGATCCAGGGTGGATGTCAAGGTGAAAACAGTGGCTAATGGTGATGGTGAGACGCGAAGTTAGAGCGGAAAATCTACTTGTCACGAAGTGAATCCCAGGATGACGCACCCACAAAAGATTGTATCGGAAACCGATCTGATTTTTCCGAATAGATTTGCCGGAATATGGTATAATATCGCTCGTATACTGATTCTTGGATCTGAGGTTTTCCTCTATAATTGAATTGATTTTCGCAAAATGTCTTCGAATCTTTTGGACAGAAAATATGAACTTTGCTAAACAGTTTTGTGGTCTCGCTTTCTCAATAACGCTGTCAATATCTTCAACAGTCGTTGCTGACGAGCAGACAGAAGAGAGTATAATGATGGAAGAGGTCGTGGTTACTGCCCAAAAGCGGGAGCAGCGGTCTTTTGATGTGCCGCTCTCAGTATCCACTGTCCGAGGCGAAAAATTTGACGCCCTGCGCTCATCGGGCATGGATGTCCGTTATTTGTCAAACCGTACTCCTAGTTTGCAAATGGAATCGTCGTTCGGACGTGTCTTTCCACGCTTCTATATCCGCGGTCTTGGTAATACGGATTTTGACCTCAACGCTTCGCAACCGGTTTCGGTTCTCCACGACGGAGTTGTGCTAGAAAATGCCTTGTTGAAAGGATTTCCTACCTTCGACCTAGATCGCATCGAGGTACTGCGAGGACCGCAAGGTACACTTTTTGGGCGCAACACGCCCGCGGGCACCGTAAAGTTTGAATCTGCGCGCCCTACCCAGAGCTTAGAAGGATACGGACGCTTGGGTTATGGGCGGTTCAACAGCGTTAATTTTGAAGGAGCCGTGTCGGGCCCGGTCATCCCATCTGTGCTTTCCGCGCGGCTTTCGCTCCTCACCCAACGACGGGGAGACTGGGTAGACAACGAGTATGCAGACGAAGAAAATGCGCTGGGAGGACATCGGGACTTAGCTGGACGCCTACAATTGCTGTGGACACCTCTGCCGAAACTGCGGGCATGGTTCAAGTTCCATGCTCGCGATCTTGATGGCACCGCTCGCTTGTTTCGTGCCAATATCTTAATGCGGGGTGAAGGCGATCTGGTTCAGGACTTTGCCCGTAACAGCATCGCACACGACGGACGCAATGAGCAAACTCTTAATACGCACGGTTTGGCAACTGAGGTGAGGTACGACATCGGGGACTTCCAACTGGTTTCGTTAACTGGCTTGGAGCGGCTCACTACTTTTTCGCGCGGGGACATTGATGGCGGTTTCGGTGCCGTGTTTAGCCAGCCCAGCGGACCCGGCGAGATTCCCTTTCCGTCTGAAACCGCGTCCGGCATTCCCACGCTGCGCCAGTTTAGCCAAGAATTCCGCTTGATGAGTACGGGAGCATCCCGTTTTGCCTATCAACTCGGGTTGTATTATTTCCGGGAGTTCGTGGAGATGGAGGATTTCAACTACAATACCTTGGGTGGAGGTACCTTGGATGGGATGGTACGCCAAGAACAGAGAGTTACCGCACGGGCGGCATTTGGGGCGATGACTTTCGAGTGGTTTGAAGATTTGGAGTTGAGCGCCGGGCTGCGATTCTCCGATGACACAAAGGATTATACCGCATGGCGAGACGCAGCGCCTGCTGTTACGGGCGCAGGCCCGCTGGGACCTATTCGCGAGAACCCTCAAGATACGGTATGGAGCGGAGATTTGAGTCTGCGCTATTTTGCGGCACCCGGGGTGCAGACGTATTTGCGTGCAGCGCGAGGATACCGGGCACCCAGCATACAGGGACGGTTGCTGTTTGGCGACGTAGTCACGCTGGCGAACACGGAAATCATCCTTTCTCTTGAGGGAGGCACGAAATTACGACTGTGGGAACAGCGTTTGCACCTGAATATGGCGGCGTTCCAATACTTTATGCAGGATCAACAACTCACCGCGGTGGGCGGCGAAGCAAATTTCAATCGGTTAGTTAACGCGGAGAGTACCATTGGACGCGGGGTTGAAGCGGAATTAACCCTCTTACCCATCACGTCATTCGAGATTTCAGCGGGCGTCAGCTACAATCGAACGCGTATTGACGATCCGCACTTGGCGGTGCAGGGCTGTGGTGCGCCGTGCACAGTTCTGGATCCACCCACTTCCGCCGCAGCCGGAACTTTTTCTATCGACGGTAACGGTCTGCCGCAGGCGCCGGGGTGGATTGCAGATGCAACTGCGCGCTATATTATCGCGCTTCCCACCGGGGCGCATCTCATTGCGTCTACAGACTGGGCGTACCGCAGCAGGGTGCGGTTCTTTCTCTACGACTCCGTGGAATTCGCCGACGATTGGCTTCTGGAGGGCGGTGTCCGACTGACCTATTTATTACCGAATGACGACGCAGAGGTGGCACTTTCAATGCGCAACATCCTCAACGATACGTCTCCCGCCGGAGGCATTGATTTCAACAATCTGACAGGCTATGTCAATGAACCGCGACATTGGAGCCTCGAATTGGTGCGGCGTTTCTGAGTATATCCCATCCTCAGTCCGACGATTGGCTCGAAAAAGTGTAATCCAACAGGTTTCAGTCATCCAAAATTGTAATCTTGGAACTTTCCCACCCTATTCTTCCTAGTGAGAAAGATTGACTTAAATGTGCATCTTGCTAAACCGATATTAGTACAAACCAATGAATACAAGGAGATGAAAATGGCAGAATTTTTACACACTCGCGTCCGAGTGAGTGATTTGGATGGGTCCATTAAATGGTACGCCGACCACCTCGGTTTCGTGGTGAAGAGCCGGAGCGACAAGTCACCGGCTGGTAACCAGATTGTGCACATGGAATTACCCGGGAACCTGCACACGCTTGAGTTTACATATTCCCCCGATTACGACCTCAATGTTCCGGAGGATTTGATGCACTTTGCCATCGGTGTTCCGGACCTCGTGGCGTTCTGCGACAAACTGGAGAAAGCGGGGCTTGAAATTTGGCCCGATGGTTGGCGCGAACAGTTTACTTCGGGCGGAATGAAGATGGCGTTTATCACCGATCCAGATGGTTATGAGGTCGAACTACTGGAAAGATAGAATCTAAATTTCTTTAATGTGGCGTGGAAGAGAGAATTCCATCCAATCTCTCTCCCATCCTTCCAATCTTCAATCTTCAATCCAATTGGGGATGAGTTTGAGGTGCGTCAAGGCATCCTGAATTTTGGAAAAACAAAAAAGCCCCGTACATATATG
>JAJDTR010000007.1 GCA_022827055.1 Candidatus Poribacteria bacterium
ATGGAGTAGCCTTACCGCACTCAATTATCATTATGAAACGCAGCCGCTCCCAACGTCCCTGGGTTGGTACGCCCATCACCTGCCCGAATGGTTTCAAAAGTTCTCTGTGGCAGGAATGTTCGGGATTGAGATTGTCGTTCCAGTCCTCATCTTCGCGCCGCGCCGCCTGCGAATCCTTGGGGCTATCGCCCTTGTGATGCTGCAACTCCTTATCGCCGCCACCGGGAATTACTGCTTCTTCAACCTACTGACGCTTCTACTCTGCATCGTGTTACTTGACGACGCCGTTTTACGCCGCTGCCTCCCATCCCGGATTGCCAAGCGATTGACGCTGCCATCGGCAATAAAGCTGTCGCAAAGATGGAAGCGCCCTCTGATTGGCGTTTTAGCGGCATTTATACTGTTGGTGAGCGGAATTCGGATGACCGGGACATTCCTGTGGCGAGAGGTTTATCCGCCGATCGCTCAAAACGTCCTTCAGTGGGTCGCCCCGTTTCACATAGTAAACAGTTACGGCCTATTTACCGTGATGACTACCTCTCGACCTGAAATTGGAGTTGAAGGCAGCAGCGATGGAAGGACGTGGAAGGCGTACAAATTCAAATGGAAGCCGGATGATTTGAACCAGGCGCCGCGCTGGGTTGCGCCCCACCAACCGCGATTGGATTGGCAGATGTGGTTCGCGGCGCTTCGCGGAAACTGCCAGAATGTCCCGTGGTTTGTCAACTTCATGATACGCCTGCTACAAGGGTCGCCCGATGTGATTAAGCTGTTAGAGAAGAATCCCTTTCCTGAAGCGCCGCCGCGGTATGTCCGCGCTGTCCTCTACGACTACCGATTCACCGACCTGCGTACGAAGCGAAAGGATGGCTTATGGTGGAATCGTGAGCGGCGGGGACTGTATTGCCGCCCAATTGAATTACGTGCGAACTGAATCTGATACCTATAAGATTAACGCAATTCGGATTGTAGCAGAGCAGTTCATTGCGTTTTTTTGCACAGTGGAGGATTGGAAGCTTGTAGGGTGGGCACTGCCCACCATTTCAATTACTATCTCCAGACTTGTTGGGTAGACACTATTATCAAAAGACGCTAGGAGGAATTTGTGCCAAACAAGAATGATGCCGATCGCAGTCCGTTCCTATCGGTCGCCTTGGAAGCCGCATCCAAGGCGGAAACGGTCATAATGGATTACTATTCAGATCGCATTGCATCGGAGCTAAAGCCCGACGGTACTCCTGTAACCGCGGCGGATACCGAAGCCGAACGGATAATCATAGAAACCATCACAGACGAATTTCCCGACCACGGGTTCTTGGGCGAGGAATCGGGCGATACGCACTCAGCCTCTCCGTATGTATGGATTATTGATCCGATTGATGGGACAAAAAACTATATCCGCCATATCCCGCTGTTCGCGACGCAAATTGCGCTGATGCGAGAAAATGAGCTCATTTTGGGAGTTTCCAACGCCCCGGCGATGACTGAGTTGCTACACGCCGAGAAAAATCGTGGCGCATTTTTGAATAATCAACGGGTAAACGTTACGGATGTCAGCCGATTCGATGAAGCGATGATTTGCCATGGCGGGCTAAAGTATTTTAACGAAAAAGGCATATTGGCGAATCTGTTTTCCCTCGCAGATGATGTGCATCGGACAAGGGGCTTTGGCGATTGCTACATGTATCATCTGTTGGCTTCCGGTCGAGCAGATGCCGTGATTGAGGCGGCAATCAGCATTTGGGACATCGCGGCATTGACTGTAATCGTAGAGGAGGCAGGTGGAGAGGTGACCAACCTACAGGGCGCACCTATTGACAGGAACACCGATTCAATACTCGCTACCAACGGGTTATTGCATCGACAAATCTTGGCTCCGTTTGAAAAAACGTTGAACGACGCTGTATGAACAAAGGAGGTGGCAATCGCTATGCCGCTGAGAGCAGTCGGAATTTTAAGCCCGGGTGACATGGGACATACTGTCGGGAGAGTGCTTGGCGAACACGGTTTGCGCGTAATCGCCTGTATCCAAGGGAGAAGTGAGCGCACCCGGTTGCTTGCCGAGAGCGCAAATATCACAGCCGTGCCAACGTACCGGCAGCTTGTGGTCGAGGCGGGTCTCATCCTGTCAATCCTCGTGCCTGCCCAAGCCATGGCTGCTGCCGAGAATGTCGCAGAGGCGCTTGGCGAAACCAAAACGGAACTCGTTTACGCCGACTGCAACGCGATTGCTCCACAGACTGTGCGTCGGATTGATAAAATTATCACTGCCGCGGGAGGAAATTTCGTGGATGCCTCGATTATTGGTCCACCACCCAAAAACGATGGATCAACACGATTCTACGCTTCTGGGGGTAACCTTGATATCTTTCAGCAGTTGAGCTGCTTTGGGCTCGATATCCGCCCACTGGGCACTCAAGTCGGCTTGGCGTCCGCGATTAAGATGTGTTACGCCTCGCTGACCAAAGGCTTAACAGCACTCTGCACAGAGCTTCTCACGGCGGCAGAAATTCTGGGAGTTTCGGATGCGCTTGCAGCGGAGTTCAAGTTAAGCCAATCCGCACTTTACGAACGCATGGAGCGGGGTTTACCTACAATGCCGCCGAAGTCGCGGCGCTGGATTGGCGAAATGAACGAAATCTCGGCTACGTTCGAGTATGTGGGTTTGACCCCTAAAATACTCGCTGGCGCAGCCGAGATGTATCGACTTGTTGGGGACACCCACATGGCGGATCTATCGCCAGAGGAGCTCGAGGCGTTCCCGGCGCTCGGAGAAATGATTTCAAACCTGGCAGAGCACCTGAAGAAACAGGATATGTGATTGCCCGTCGGGTTCGTCAGGCGGTACAGGCCCCGTCCGAGCCACTATAAAACAACTGTTATGTCCGAATTTGAGAAATGCTTGCAATTCGTTTTGAACTACTATATAATATAATGGGAAATTGTTACAAAGTCTCAAGAAGTATTGCTGGCGGCATGAGGAGCAAAACCGTAGTTATGCTAACGGTGAGAAAAAACAAAATCCCCCTATCCGGAATCACTGTTGTTTTGTACCTCTACGCTTAAGCTCGAAAATGAATCTGTAGCTGTGAGAGTTGCTGGCGAAAGGAGGTGGCAAACTCATGCCAACAGGTTCCGTCAAATGGTTTAGTGATCGTAAGGGTTACGGCTTCATAACCACCGACGAAGGAGAGGATGTTTTCGTGCATTTCTCTGCCATTGAGGGTGAAGGTTTCAAATCTCTTGAGGAAGGGGAGGAGGTTGAATTCAAAATTGTCGAAAGCCCTAAAGGTTTTCAGGCAGAGGAAGTAGTGAAGCTTAGATAATCGCAACGATTTAATTCTACCATTGCCAAGCCCTGCCCTTAGGAATTCAGTTTCACGAGGCAGAACCTATACCTTTAGACGCGGAGGTTATATCTCTATATATCATATCTATATAATTGACTAACGGTTCGTGTCGTATCCAAAAAAGCTCTCAAATCTTTGAGAGCTTTTTTATTGTCAGGGTCTATCTCACCCATTCATATTTAAACTGATTTCGGTAGGTGCGGTTTCCAACCGCACCTACGAGACTGGATAAATACCAGTTCGGTTAGGAGACCGAACCTACCGCAGTGAATCAATAGATCGCAACCGGCTCCGCCGTTCAATTCCCCATCATTCGGTTGTAGCGGTCATATTTCTCCGAATCTGCTCCACACCGATTGTTGCCACTTCCCCATTTACCTTCTGCGATTTCACGAAAGAGCCTTCGCTTGATGAATCTGCAACATGCGTGGTCAACGTTTCACGAGTAATATAATCGCGGTGGGCATTGAAGGCTTCATGTACGATTGGCGTGGATTTCAGGGTCAGCGAGATTCGATCGGAGATGTTGAAATCTGCTTCCTTGCGCATCTGTTGGATTCTGTTGACCAACTCTCGTGCAAAGCCTTCAAGCGTAAGTTCATGCGTCAACTCTGTCGAAAGTGCGACGAATTTCTTCGCATCCGCCTCAACCATGTACCCCTCGCGAGGTTTAGAGCGCACTTCAACGTCTTCTTTCTCCAACGTGTATGTCAATCCGTCAGCCTCGATTTGCAGCGCTCCGGTTGTGTCAAGCTCATTCTTGAGCGCGAATGCATTCGCCCCTCTTACCACCGTTGCAATCGCCTGAACGGCTTTCCCGTGTTTTGGACCGAGTAGCTTGAAATTTGGGTTCACCGAATACGTTGCGTATTCTCCGATTTGATCGCTGAAGTCGATTGATTTGACGTTTAGTTCGTCAAGAATGAGGTCTGACAATCGCTGGACAGCGGATTTTTGCTCGTCCGACAAACCGCCAATCGTGATCAATCCGAGCGGTTGTCGAGTTTTAATTGCCGAGCGATTGCGGGCTGCACGTCCTAGGACGATCAGATCACGCACCAGCGCCATATCGTCTTCCAGTTGTTTGTCAATCAATGTGCTATTTGCGACCGGATAGTCAGAGAGGTGAACGCTTTCAGGGGCGTCGGAATCGACTGAACCTGCTAAATTGCCGTATATCTCCTCCGTGACGAAAGGAATGAACGGCGCGAGTAGACGGCTAGAAGTCACCATGACTTGATATAGCGTAGAATAAGCCGATTCCTTATCGGCATCAGCTTCCGATTTCCAGAATCGGCGCCGGCTTCGCCGCAGATACCAATTTGACAGATCGTCCAGGAAAACCTCAATTGCACGGCAGGCGCCGTCCGGTTCATATCGCTCCAGTCGATTGGTGACCTCAAGGATAGTCGCTTGAAGCCGTGATACGAGCCAACGGTCAAGCAGGTTTTCTGGCGCCTTAAACCCAGTACCTGTGCCTACTGTCGGCTTCCAGCCATCGACATTCGCGTATGTAATAAGAAAGCTGTACACATTCCACAATGGTATAAGAAACTGGCGTCGGACCTCATCGGCATTGTTGAATCCAAACATTAAGTTCTGCTCCGGTTTAGCGGCGCAATACAGCCAGCGCATGACATCCACGCCCATCTTTTCGGCGGCATCGTCAAACCAGATCGCATTTCCCCAAGACTTGTGCATCTCGCGCCCATCCTCTGCGAACAATGTGGCGTAGCTGAAATTATGCTTGAAGGGAGCGTGCCCCTCCATCACCGTGCTCATAGCGATAAGCGAGTAAAACCAGTTTCGAAACTGTCCGGGGAAGCTTTCACTAATTAGGTCGGCGGGGAACCACTGCTGCCAGTAGTCGCGGTCGGTGCGATACTGCATCGTGCTGAAGCTGACACTCCCGGCATCCAACCACGGGTTACCAACATCGGGAATGCGTGAGACCCTAGAGCCGCACTTTGTGCACGCAATCTTGACTGCGTCAATCCAAGGTCGATGTGGAGTGTGTCCCTCGAATTCATCCCAACCTTCAACCGCGCGTTCCTTGAGCTCCTCAACGCTTCCGATGACATCGAAGTGTCCGCATTCCCCGCATTCGTAGATTGGGAGCGCCAATCCCCAGTATCGTTTTTTGGAGATCATCCAATCGTGCATGTTGCGCAGCCAGTCTAGTTCGCGGGCGAGACCAAAATCGGGATACCATTTGGTTTCATTGAGAACAACCTCCATCATCTGGTAACGCACATTCTGATCCTTCTCCTCGTCGGTAACCTGTTCGTAAGGTTTATCCAGTTGCTCACCCATCGATATGTACCACTCATCCACGAGGCGGAACACCAATTCGTCTTCGCAACGCCAACACACCGGGTAGCGATGGGTATAATCTTCGAGCCGATAGACAATGCCCTTCCGCTCTAAGTTCTCAAAGATATCCTTCGCCACGGAGTGAACTTGACGGCCTGTGAGCCACTCAAATCCATCGCCGTAGATTCCTCCCGGACCTAACGGAGCGATAACGACGAGGTCGTGTTGCTTGCTTAACTCAAAGTCCTCGGCGCCACAACCCGGTGCAGTGTGGACAATGCCCGTTCCCTCGGCTTCACCGACCTCATTCCACAAGATGACGCGATGCTGTGCGGCTGCGCCCGACGTTTCTTGTGCGGGTAATTCGTCAAATGGTCCGTCATAAGCCCAGCCCTCCAAAGCTTCACCCTGTTGTTCGTCGATAACTTGGTACGAACCTCGGATGGCGTTTTCTACCGCTCCCTTGCTCAACCAGAGACGCTGATCCTCCTGTTCAACAAGAAGATAGGTCAAATCAGGATGTACCGCCGCCGCGACATTGCTGGTCAACGTCCATGGGGTTGTAGTCCAAACGAGCAGACTTTCGCCGGGACGGTCGCGCAAGGGGAAGCGAAGAAAAATACTGGTGTGTGTCAAATCTCGGTACCCGTCGGTGGCAATTTCGTGTTGGCTGATGCCGGTGTCACAACGGGAACACCACGGCATGACATCGGTGCCCTTGTAAATCCAACCGCGTTCGTAACATCTCTTCAGGATTGTCCAAATTGTATAATTGTTTTCGTTTGAAAAGGTGAAATAAGAGCCGCCCAATTCCGGCAATCCAAGCCTTCCGACGATCTGTTCAACCGTATCTGTGACGGGACCTTGCGGCCCCTCCACGGTGATTACCTGAGAGGGATCTGTCGCCATTTTGGACTCGAGTTCGCGTAGCAATTCCGGATCGTTCCAATCCATCCAGTAGCCCAATCGGATTGATTGCTCCGTCTGCGTAGCCGCATGCCGGAGCACCTGTCGTTTACAAGCATTCGCAAATTCCGCCATCCCATAGGCTTCGATGTCCTTTTTGCTTTTGAATCCCATGTCGCGTTCCACATTGACCTCGATCCACAATCCTTGACAATCGAACCCGTTCTGATATCTCGTTTGGTAGCCCTGCATCGCCTTAAATCGATGAAAGAGATCTTTGTACGTTCGTCCCCATGCATGATGGACGCCCATCGGGTTATTGGCAGTAATTGGGCCATCGATAAAACTCCAGCGTGGTGCATTATGCCGTGCCGTTTTGAGTTGATGAAATACTTTCCTTTCACGCCAATAGTCTAAGATTTTGTGCTCTTGGGCAACGAAATTGACGGAATTGGGTACATCTTTGAACATCTTTTCTCCTTGATTTTTTGTGCGGCGTAAAAGCGGCTTTGGAACAAAAAAGCCCATCACCGATTCAGTTTCGATGATGGGCATTGGTATTTTAGATGACAACGGAGTCAAGTTTATAGCTTGTTCATCAGCCCACCATCGTGCTACGGTATAATGATAATCAAGACAGCGATCCCATCGAACGGAGGCATGCCCAAGCTATCATTCGTGTCAATTAAGGTGGAGTTTGATGATTCTTCTGTCACAATCCGGAGGTTCCTTTTTGCTTTATCGGACTAATGGTTTTTAAGAGGAGGTCTCAGCTGCCAAGGTGGTGATGCCTGGCTATGACGGTGATGATTGAGCTATCCGAAGAAAGCTAGATTCACTCGCTGCTCGGAACAATCCCCGATTGCCGTTATTTTTTCCGAGGGTATCAATCTAACGGGAGGGACGTAGTTTTCAGTCGTTTTGTATGTCAAATCGTAATAGAATAACTGACGGCTAACATTGCGTGATGTACCATAGCGGTAGTAGCGACTTTCTAAGGTTACCGAAAGTCGCTACCAAGATAACGCATGAGCTAATACCTAGCCCAAACTCGCATGAAATTCACACCAATCGTCGAGGTTGTTTAGGTTAACGGCGTCGAGGATAGAACCGTCATCATCAATTCCCGAAGCTCCGAGGATTGAACCGCGGGTTTCATCATCATGGTTATAGCCTTCAATAGCCGCGTTCAGTTCGGCAACTGCCGATTGATCCAGACTTCCGCCCTTCTGGTCGAGAACCCATTGCTCAAACTCGGGGTACGTGGGCGAATTATCACTAATATATGCCAGTGTTTCGTCTTTATCAAGACCCAAGCCGTCAAGAACCATCTGATCAAACCCTGCGCCGCATGCAGGATAATCATCGTTCAATACACCCTTTGAATCCATCAGCACTTTTGACCAAAATCTCGGAAGATGAAGCACACCAAGCGGACCGGCAACGCCCGAACTGATTGTGGGGATCAACTTAGCCATTTTCTTTTCTCCTTATCGTTTTCGTTAAAATCGATGACAATGCAAATCCAGTACCGGATTTTCGCTGATCCATTATACCACAGATTCGGAGAACTGAAAAGAAAAAAGAATGCTGATTTGGGAGATAGAATGCCGTGCGGATCTGTGAATTGACCGGCATCATTGAATTTCCAAAACATCGATATGTGGAGTTAATTCTCTATACTTGCACGGGGTAAGGTATGATGATTTGGCTGATTTTGGGTGGTGTCGTATTGGGAATGATTGGCGCAGGCACGCTCATCTCGCGATTAGCGGGAATCTCTGAGAAAGATCGCGGCAAGAAGTCGTGGGTCTGGGGTGCGCTCATCATAATTGCACTAATCATCGTACCACTGTTGTTATTAGGCATAATTGTCAAATTTTTCCACTACACAGAACTTCACACGGTCTTCGACTCCTTCCGGAAATAGGTTGCATGACAATTAGATTATGCACTCTATCAATCTTCCGGCTGGGTTTCACCTGCCGCTAATGTCTGCTGCTTCTTGCCTCCACCCGCGACATACAGAAAGAAAATTGTTCCCGCAATTGCAAGAAGTATCCACAGAACACCCCAGAAGAGTGTTGGAATATTCGTCATCTCCGCGAGCATTCGTGCATCAGATCTTAGATGCGCTCGATCCAGGATGTCGCTCTTGATATCAAGGATGGCATAGAGACAGCTAGTTACACCAATGACCTGCAGGATCCAACGGTTGACCAATCTATTAAGGAATTTTCCACTGATGAGGAGGGCTGCGCCGAATGCGATACCGAATCCGAGACCAAACGGATTTCGCAGGTAAAAGATAGAAACTACAATCATTCCGAGACCGAGAATGACGCTCAAAGTTTTGTCGAGTTGTGCTCGCACGGCGAGGAGAAGAATCAACCCGCCCCAGACTAGGCTGCCCAGATACCCGGCGGTCAATGTCCAGAAAGGCGATCCGCCCCTAGTGATGGCGTGCCCGCCCTCTTGGGAAACGACAACAATCTCTTCAATTTTACCGCCGGTAGCCATTGCCGCGATGCCGTGGCTGATTTCGTGCATAAACACGACGAATATCTTCAAGGGATAAACGACGGGTGTATTCCACAATAAAGTAACAGCGGCGAATATCAGAATTATGCCGATGTTGAGCCTTCTGAAGAATTCTTTAATCACATCGGTTCCCTCCAATCCTTGCGACATATGGTCGCCCAAATCACTCCGTGATTAAGCACATTTTCCGTTGAAATTCCACTGTCGGTATGCTATAGTTGCTCGTGGATGATTTCTGCATGGTAATACCGTTTTGTGCAGCTTGTCAAGGAGATTTCGGGGCGGTTCTTTCCGCATTTCAGGTTAGCGAATGAACACATTCGGCCATCTGTTTCGTATTACGACATGGGGCGAGTCCCATGGCAACGCCGTCGGTGTGGTGGTAGATGGCTGCCCGCCCTTGTTAAGGATAGACCGCGAAGCAATTCAGTTTGAGTTGGATCGGCGCCGTCCTGGTCAGAGCAGTCTCACGACTCCTCGACAGGAGGAAGATCAAGTCGAAATCCTTTCGGGCGTTTTCGAGGGACAAACGCTCGGTACGCCGATATCCATGCTGGTAAGGAACAAAGATGCGAAACCCTCCGCGTATGACCATCTGAAGGACATATATCGACCCTCACACGCCGATTTCACGTATAAGAAGAAATATGGAATTTATAACTGGCAGGGTGGAGGGCGCGCCAGCGCACGCGAGACCATTGGACGGGTCGCGGCGGGGGCGATTGCCAAACAGATTCTACGAGAAGCCTGCGGAACAGAGATTCTCGCTTACATCAAACAGATTCACACCATCGCGGCTGAAGTTGATTCCGAGACTATCACTTTGGATGAGATCGAGTCGAGTCCCGTGCGCTGCCCTGATCGTATCGCAAGCAAGAAGATGGCAGCCTGTATTGATCAAGCGCGGCGAGACGGGGACTCGCTGGGCGGCATAATCGAGTCTGTTTCCCGCGATGTTCCCGCAGGACTTGGCGAACCGGTGTTCGACAAGTTGAAGGCGGATCTTGCCAAGGCGATAATGTCACTCCCCGCAACGATGGGCTTTCAGATTGGATCCGGGTTTGGTGGTGTCGCGTCGACCGGATCGTCCCACAATGACCCGTTCTACAGCGATCACGGCAGAATCCGCACGCGGACAAACAATTCGGGCGGGACTCAAGGCGGAATCTCAAACGGTGAAAATATCCTGTTCCAGGTGGCATTCAAGCCGACAGCCACAATTCGCAAGGAGCAGGAAACGGTAGATGCTCAAGGCAATTCGGTAACCCTGTCCGCGCATGGAAGGCATGACCCGTGCGTTCTTCCCCGTGCACCGGCTATCGTTGAGGCGATGACGGCGCTAGTGTTGGTTGACCACTTCCTTCGCCAAAACGCGAAGAAAGTGGACGAAATCCCGACTTCATAGAATCTCGGTAGGTGTTCAAATACGCGCAACATCACGCTAACCAATCTATATGTCGAGATGTGAAGGGAGAGAGTTTCCCAGGCGTTCCATACCAATGCTCAATTCAGATTAAGTTTTCGACTCCAATGATGACACGCCGTCGGCTATTGTCATGAATGGACGATTAAGGATTAATGCATCCGAAACAACATAATCGCAATCTCATTATTGATGTTGGCACAAATTCTGTTCATATGCTCGTCTGTGATATAGGCACAAATGGAGGGAAACCTAGAATTGTCCTTGACGATCGAAGAATCACGCGGCTTGGTCATGGATTAACGCTGACGAATGAGCTCCAAGAAGAGGCGATGGCACGCACCTGCGCCACGATTCGAGAGTTCGCTGTGCAGGCGGGACGATTAGGCGTCGATCAGGTAGTCGCTGTTGGCACGAGTGCGCTCCGCGCAGCGCGGAATGCCGCCGAGTTTGTGAAGCGCGTCGAGGATGAATGTGACATCAAGATAGAAATCATTTCGGGCGAAACCGAAGCCCGATGTGCTTTCTTGTCGATTCGATCGGACGAGTCTTTCAGACATCTTAACGGCGACCATATCATGGTCGTGGATATCGGCGGCGGGAGTACGGAGATTATAGTAGGCAGACGGAAGATTGACAATTTCGTGAGCGTGAACCTCGGCGCTGTTTATCTAACGGAAACTTTTCTTACTAGCGACCCGCCGACAGCGGAGGAAATGAGGACGCTGAATTCATTCCTTGAAGACACGTGGTCAACGCAATCGGTTGCTAGGGCGAAGGACAATTCGCATCTCTTGTTAGCAGGAGTCGGGGGGACAATCGTAAACCTTGTAGGTATGAAACTTGGCTTGAATCACTTTAATCCACGCGTGCTCCATGGGGAGATGCTGCACATCGCGGAGATTGAGAATCAGATTCGTCGGTTATGCTCCGTTTCCCTAGAGGAACGCAAAATGATTCCCGGATTGGAAGCCAAGCGGGCGGACATCATCACTGCAGGCGCGGCTGTTCTTCGGAGCGTTCTAAAGTATTTTGATACCTCACGGATTCGCGTCAGTACGCACGGCTTGCGCTACGGCGTGATGTATGATCGCTTTCTTTCGAACACCCATAACATGTAGCGAATCAGTTTCTGTGCCGCTGGAATTATTCAAGGCGCCGATATGGTGATTAAATTTCGTTCCTTCGACGCTTGGGGGTAGTCGATCCGCCAAGATGAAGCTTAATGGAGATTATGGATTCGGAAGTTAACTCGGCACTTAAGAAACTTGGAGAGGACGATTACGTAGTCGGCGTGGACATGGGCGGCACAAAGATTCTTGCCGCAGTAATCGGTTCAAATGGGCAAATCATCTCACGATGCAAGGGGATGACCCGGGCGGAAAGAAGTACCGATGAGGTCATCGATCGAATCTCGCATTGTATTTCCGAGTCAATTGAACGGGCGAATCTGCATAAAACGCAGATACGAGGAATCGGGATCGGTGTCCCCGGCGTTATTGATTCAGAAACAGGCGTTATCATATTTGCTCCCAACCTTCGTTGGTCGAATGTAGCCCTGAAACCCGTTTTGGAGAATCAGTTCAAGATCCCCGTGTTCGTGGAGAACGATGTGAATCTGGGAACACTCGGGGAGCAGGCGTTGGGAGCAGGAAGAGGAGTCGACAATCTCGTCGGCATTTTCATAGGCACAGGCATCGGCGGCGGAATGATCTTGAATGGTAAACTCTTCTATGGAGCCAACCAGACCGCGGGCGAAATCGGGCACGTTATCCTGAAGCCCGACGGACCCAGATGCAGTTGCGGAAATCGCGGCTGTTTGGAGGCGCTTGCGAGCCGCACCGCAATCTCGCGATACGTTCGGAAAGCCGTCACTCAACAGGGCAAAAAAAGCATTCTACCAGAGTTAAACGGCGGCGATCTTGAATTGGTGCGAAGCCGAGCCTTGGCGAAAGCGGTGGAGAGGGGTGACAAGGTGACGGCTAAGGCGATTGCACGAGCGCAGTATTATCTTGGCGTCGGGGTCGCCACCGTAGTTGGTATCGTAAATCCACAAGTCGTAGTGCTCGGCGGTGGCCTAATAGAAGCCATGGGCGAGAATCTTGTTAGTGGTGTGTATGATATCGCTGCGGACCTCGCTCTTCCCAATGCCATGAACGGCGTTGAAGTTGTGAGCGCGAAGCTCGGCGATGACGCAGGTGTCGTTGGCGCGGCGGTACTTGCTTGCGATAATCTTGGATTTACATAAAAACCGCGTTGTCCCGTGTCGGCGATAGCGACGCCTATAATCGTGCATGTTTATGAACGCGCGGCGGGTCTACGTTTAGATACGTTGATCTTAGCAATCATTGATTCAGGAGGAAAAGATGAGCCGTCTTACACAACCCCATCCTTATCCGGGCAAGCTTTTTGTGGTTGAAGGAATCGATGGGTCCGGCAAGAGCACTCAGTTGGACCTATTGCATAGATGGTTGGTAGCCGAAGGATACAATGTGTTCTTCACCGAGTGGAACTCTTCGCCTCTTGTCAAGCAGACCAACAAAAAGGGCAAGAAGAAAAATCTCCTAACCCCGACGACGTTCAGCATTCTGCATGCGACCGACTTTGCTGATCGGTTAGCCAACATGATTGTTCCGCCTCTGCAGGCAGGTATGATTGTATTAGCGGACCGGTATGCCTACACCGCTTTTGCGCGAGATGTTGTGCGTGGTGTTCACCCAAACTGGGTTCGAAATCTTTACTCGTTCGCTGTCAAACCGGACATTGCATTTTATTTCAAGGTACCTATTGATGTTTCCATCAAGCGAGTCACCATCGGGCGTGCAGGTTTAAAGTTTTACGAGGCAGGCATGGATCTTGGATTGAGCGATGATCCCGTTACGAGCTTCAGGCTTTTCCAGAGCCAGGTGATCGATGAATACGATCGACTGACGGAGGAATTTGGTCTTACTGTCATTGACGGGAGCGGTCCAATCAATGAACAGCAGGAGAGGCTGCGCGACGTTGTCTGCAATGCGTTAACGGACTATGCACGCCATCACCGACCGATGACCATACCGGAACTACATCGTGACACCGCGGCTGAAGTTACATCACCAACTGCTCCGTCAATTTAATGTGTGAATCACAGGCAAAACAAGTTTCTCCGGTCTGCCAATCACTTAATTTCGTATCGCGTAGTCGGTTGTGCATAAAAAATTGTCTAGGGCTCGAAATCTTCGGGAGAAGGAACGATGAGAGACGAAATCTTCTACGGCGAAGGGTTGCCTTACGTTGACACGACCGATTTGAGTGGAAAACTGATTGTTATCGAAGGTACTGATGGAGTCGGTAGATCCACCCAAATTGAGGGTACTAATGAAAGCGGCAAATCGACGCCCATCGAAGGGTTGAAAAGGTGGCTTGAGATACAAGGCTACGGCGTGGTTAGCACGGGTTGGACTCGATCGCCGCTTTTGGGCCCCGCGATTGATGCGATTAAGCAGGGTAACACCTTGAATCAGATTACGTACAGTATTCTCTATGCCGCCGACTTCGCCGATCGCCTCGAAAACGTGATCATCCCAGCCCTGAAGGGAGGGTTCATCGTTCTGGCTGATCGCTATATGTACACGGCTTTCGCGCGTCATGTCGTTCGGGGCGTCGATCCACAATGGCTTCGCGGAATCTATGGATTCGCGCCGCTGCCCGATCTCGTAATATATTTGAAGATCGGACTTGAAGACTTGATTCAACGCACCTTCACGTCCGGCAGAAGTATGAAATATTGGGAATCGGGAATGGATGTCGGATTTCGTGGCGGTCTGTATGAGAGTTTCGCCGAATATCAAACTCGTGTTCTTGAAGAGTTTGACAAGATGACAGAGGAGTTTGGGTTCACGGTGATTGATGCGTCGGATAAGATCGAGCAAGTGAATCAAGAACTTAAAGATGTGATTGGAAAGTTCCTCGCGACTTCAGACTAGCTACCCCGCGTGATCTCAAGCCACTGGGGGCGTTCCGCATCCAAAGCTAGCATCTCTCCCGATTTCGTCCGCCACTAAAACGTAACGCTTTTCAAAGAGCCCGCCATCATGTCTGCTGCCGAACCGCTCAGGAAAAATATGGATCGCGTATTACTCTCAAGGGAAGTTCATGCCTCAGGAATACATTGACATCGGCGGCGCATGCGAACATAATCTCAAGAATATCAACCTTCGCCTCCCGAAGGATAAACTCATTGTCTTCACGGGCGTCAGCGGTTCTGGCAAGTCCTCACTGGCGTTTGATACAATCTACGCTGAGGGGCAGCGCCGCTATATAGAATCCCTCTCCGCGTACGCTCGTCAATTCCTTGGCCAACTGGAACGACCTGATGTCGACTTCATCTCCGGCCTCTCCCCCTCAATTTCAATCGACCAGAAATCAGCGGGACACAACCCACGTTCAACCGTCGCAACCGTTACGGAGATTTATGACTATCTGCGCGTTCTCTTCGCGCGTGTGGGTACGCCGCACTGTCGCGAATGTGGTCGGCCCGTGGGAGCCCAAACAGGGGATGCGATTGTCGATCAGATTGTAGATTTGCCGGAGCGGACGCGAATACTCGTTTTGGCGCCGATTGTGAGTGGTCGCCGCGGGGAGTATCGTGAGGACTTGGCAGACGCTAGAAAAGCCGGATTCGTTCGCGCGAGGATTGATGGGCAGGTCTACGAGTTGGCGGATGAAATCCAGCTTGATCGGAACCAACGGCATGATATTGAGCTTGTCGTCGATAGACTCATCATCAAATCCGACATCCGAAGTCGAGTCGCCGAAGCTGTTGAGACCGCATTGCGAATGGGGAATGGTAGGCTTATCGTCCACATCGTCTCAACTTCAAACTCCACCGAGGAGGGAGAGAAGAGTGAGGAACAACCGAGTTCCGGAGACCTTTTATTCAGCAAGGATTATACGTGTGTTCAGTGTAACATCAGCTATGAACCCCCCGCTCCCCGCCATTTTTCCTTTAATAGCCCGGCTGGCATGTGTCCGTCGTGCAAGGGCTTAGGAACCAAAACCGAAATGTCTCCGGATCTGGTCGTACCTGATCCCAGCAAATCTATTCTTGAGGGTGCGCTTGTCTTTTGGGGCACGCTTGATTCCCTTCATACCCGCCATCTTGCCTTTAGTGTGGCGGACTACCTTGAATTTGATATTGATACCCCTTGGAAAGATTTGACCGAAGAGCAGCGCCGCGTGGTCCTTTACGGCACTGGGAACAAAAAGATTCCGTTTGTTTATAAGAGCCGTCGAAATCGCCGCCATAAGTACAGAGCGCCGTATGAGGGTGTCATACCGCCTGAAGAACGCAAGTATTTCCAGAGCAACTCAGAACTGCACAAGCGGTATCTGTCAAAGTACATGGTCTCGGGACCATGTCCCACATGTAATGGACAGCGGCTTAAGCCTGAAGTTAAAGCCATAACAATCGGTGGCAAGTCAATTCTTGATGTAATCTCAATGACAGTCAGCAAAAGCCTTGAATTCTTCGAGAATCTACGGCTTGCGGAGCGCGAGGAGTTTATTGCAACCGATCTGCTTAAAGAAATCAGGGGACGTATCGGGTTCTTGATTAGCGTTGGTTTGCACTATCTCACGCTCGACCGTACGGCGCCTACGCTTTCCGGCGGGGAATCGCAACGCATCAGATTGGCGAGTCAGGTGGGCGCGGGCTTACGCGGCGTAATCTATGTGCTTGATGAGCCGAGTATCGGCTTACATCCACGAGATAATTCGCACCTCCTCGCAACCCTGCAGCTCCTCCGAGATCAAGGGAACACGGTCATTGTTGTTGAGCATGACGAGGATACGATGTGGGCTGGAGATTTGATCGTGGACTTCGGTCCCGGACCGGGGATCAAAGGCGGAGAGATTGCCGCCATCGGTACACCCCGGGAATTGCTTGACAACTCGGATACTCTGACGGCGCGGTATTTGCGCGGAGAACAACGCATCGATATCCCGGTCGAACGCCGGTTTGTCGGTGATCGCTGGATTGAAATTGCCGGTGCCCGTCACAACAATCTCAAGAACATTGACGTGCAAGTCCCCATCGGTAGTTTTACCTGCGTAACCGGTGTGAGCGGGTCGGGCAAGAGTTCACTGATTAACGATATTCTGTATGAAGCCCTAGCACGTGAGTTGATGAAGGCGCACGGTGAACCGGGAGAACACAAAGCGATTCGAGCGCTCGTGTCCGAGAACGACGATATGGACGATCCTGAATCTGTCAGTCTCGACACAGATTTCGAAGAGCTCCCAAGTCAGAACTTTGGGTCTTTCCCTCCGGAGTCCCTACGATCGGAATCGCCTAGCATCCAAGTGCCGGTTACGAGTGTTATCGACAAAGTCATCGACATCGATCAAGCGCCCATCGGACGAACTCCACGATCCAATCCTGCTACCTATTCCAAAGTATTTGATCATATCCGCTCGTTGTATGCCGAACTTCCAGACTCAAAGTTGAGGGGATACAAACCCGGTAGGTTCAGTTTTAATGTCTCCGGAGGCCGCTGCGAGGCGTGTGAAGGTAACGGTGCCAAACGAGTCGAAATGCACTTCTTGGCAGATGTTTGGGTGAAATGCAATGTGTGTCATGGTCGGCGGTACAACGAAGAAACGCTGCAAGTAAAATACCGTGACAAAAGCATTTTTGACGCACTGAATATGGACGTGCAAGAGGCGCTAGAGCACTTTGCCAATGTGCCTCCGATTGCACATGTTTTACAAACACTGCACGACGTGGGGTTGGATTATATTAAGCTCGGTCAGCCTGCTCCGACTCTCTCCGGCGGAGAGGCGCAACGGATTAAGCTTGCCCGCGAACTTGCCAAACGCAGCACGGGAAAAACGCTTTACATTCTTGATGAGCCGACGACAGGACTGCATTTCGATGATGTCAAGAAGCTATTGGATGTACTTCATCGGCTCGTTGACAAGGGAAACACGGTTGTCGTCGTCGAGCATAATCTGGAAGTTGTCAAAACGGCAGACTATGTGATTGACCTTGGCCCCGAAGGCGGCGAGGAGGGCGGTTACGTTGTAGCCCTTGGTCGCCCGGAAGATGTGGCGGAATTGGACGAATCGTATACGGGACAAGCATTAAAGAGGGTTTTGGACGATCAAAGAAATGATGAACACATAACTCACACCTATCAATCCGCGTTGTCCGTTCCAGCAAGTATCAGTGAGGAGAAGATGTCGGCGACTTCGGGCAGCGCGCTGCGCGAGACCGAAACTGCGTATCAAACCGGGAGAGAAAGTGAAGGAATCAACAATCGGCGGCACATATCTGTACACGGTGCGCGGGAACACAACTTGAAAGATGTGGATGTCGATATCCCCCATCGGAAGCTAACAACACTAACAGGCGTGAGCGGCTCAGGCAAGACCTCCTTGGCGCTGGACACAATTTATGCCGAAGGTCAGCGGCGGTATGTCGAATCCCTTTCAGCTTATGCTCGCCAATTTCTTGGGCAGCTTGAGAAGCCGAAGGTTGAAAAAATTGAAGGGTTATCGCCCGCCATCGCAATCGAACAAAAACCTCCAAGTCAAAACCCGCGATCTACCGTCGGAACCGTTACAGAAATTTATGACTATCTGCGCGTCCTGTACGCACGGGCTGGAACTCCTCACTGCCCACAATGCGGCGCGGAAGTCGGCGCCCAAACGCTCCAGCAAATTGTCGATAAGATTGCAACACTGCCGGTCGGCACACGCGTGTACATTCTCTCACCACTCGTATTGAGGAACAACGAAGACTACCCCGCCGCATTTCGCCGCCTTCAAAAAGAGGGCTATGCACGTCTCGAGATAAACGGCGAGATTGTCCCGCTTGACAAAACGCCCAAAATTGGCAAGAGCATTAAACATGATGTCAAGATTGTGGTTGATCGCATGGCGCTTGACACCGAAGAACAAGGGAGATTGTCGGAAGCCGTCGAGATTGCGCTCAACCAGAGTAACGGTGTCGTTGTTCTCAAGACTGACGATCCAGCATTTGCCCCAATCTTTTTCAGCCTACACTCCGCCTGCCTTTCCTGCGAGATAAGTTTCCCGGAGTTGACGCCGCGCCACTTTTCATTCAATAGTCCACTGGGACAATGTCCGCAATGCGAGGGAATTGGAACATTTTACCGTGGACGCCGAGTCTGCCGAGAATGCGACGGTACACGCATACAACCATTCCCACGTAGCGTTCAGATTTGCCAGAAAACCATAGCGGATGCCACGGCGATGTCGATTGGAGAGGCAACCCTGTTTTTCGCAGATCCTCCGGCGGAAGGTGCGAACAACCCGGCACACGTGACGCAGGAGATGCAGCCCCATCAGGTAGAGATTGCGCGCAATCTTCTGAACGAGATTCAAAACCGTCTTCAATTCCTTATGGACGTGGGACTTCACTACTTGACTTTGGACCGGCCCGCGCCGACGCTTTCGGGCGGCGAAATGGAACGAATTCGACTAGCGAGCCAGCTTGGCAGCGGACTAACGGGTGTAACCTATATTCTGGACGAACCCAGCGTCGGGTTACACCAACGCGATCAGGAGCGGCTATTGAGAGCTCTCGCGCATCTTCGAGATCTTGGAAACAGCGTATTGGTCGTTGAGCATGACATGGAGACGATGTTGTTGTCCGATCATATCGTCGATTTTGGTCCGGGCGCGGGCAAACTCGGCGGTGAGGTAGTTAGCACCGGTGCACCGGATGATGTCAAAGAAGATGAAAACTCGGTTACGGGGCGTTATTTGGCTGGAACGTTAAAAATCGAGGTTCCCGAAACACGGAGAGCGGGAAAGGGGGAATGGCTTGAAATCGCTAACGCCCAGACGAATAATCTCAAATCGGTTGATGCGAAGATTCCCTTGGGAACTCTCACATGCGTAACGGGAGTTTCCGGATCGGGCAAGAGTTCCCTCATTGAAGAAACACTCTACCCCGCTCTGGCAACCGACTTGAATCAAACCAAGATGCGCACCGGAAAGTATGGATCAATCTCCGGAATACAGCATCTCGACAAACTGATTAACATTGATCAGCAACCGATCGGGGAAACGCCTCGATCCAACCCGGCGACCTACACCGATATTTTTACGAAGGTTCGGTATCTATTCGCCGAGTTGCCGGAAGCGAAGACCAGAGGGTTCGATTCCCGGCGATTCAGCTTTAACTTGAAAATAGGACAGTGCGAGAATTGCCATGGACACGGCTATACCCGCGTTGAAATGCACTTTTTGGCTGATGTTTGGGTGAAATGCGAAATCTGCGGCGGCACGGGTTACAATCGCGAAACCCTTGAAATCCGCTACAAAGGGAAGAATATCGCGGATATCCTTGCCATGACAGTAGAGGAGGCGTTGGATCACTTTCAAAATGTAGCTACAATCCGAAAACCATTGCAGATGCTCTACGATGTCGGATTGGACTATATTGAACTCGGACAGGCTGCAACAACGCTGTCCGGCGGCGAAGCACAGCGCGTTAAACTGGCTCGTGAACTTGCCAAACGCAGTACGGGCAAAACCATCTATATCATGGATGAACCGACCACGGGCTTGCACTTTTCCGACGTGAAGAAACTCCTCAACGTGCTGAATCGCTTGGTCGATAAGGGCAATACCATCGTCGTGATTGAACACAATCTGGATGTCATCAAGTGCGCGGATTGGGTCATCGATCTTGGACCTGAAGGCGGTGATGCCGGAGGGGAGATTGTCGCGATGGGGACGCCCGAGACCGTTGCTGGGCAGGAAACATCACATACCGGTCTGTTCTTGAAGAAATCACTCGCCTCGGTATAATGTGCTTGGCGCATATGCGATTCGTCTCGCGCGGCTCAGAAACCGTGGCTGTCAACTCTGCTGCCAACAGCGTCCTGCGCACAATCGTATGCTTTAGATTGAACCTCCTCGGCGCCAGGGCAATCTCACACCATTATATAGCCCCATGAAGGTTGGCTTGACTAGGGCGTGTTGACATTTATGTAAGCCGTGTCCATAATTCGCCGATAAGCCCCTATCGTAGGGGCGAGGTTTCCTCGCCCAACGGGTTGGGAAACCCAACCCTTACGGGAATCGATCCTACATTGGGTCAAGTGAATCAATATTGGCTCAATTTTCAAATGTCAACAGAACCTAGTACCGACCAAAAATCAAACATCTTACATAGGGGTTGATGTTCGACTCCGTGCGAGAAGTCTAGTTTTTAGTGGAACCCGACGTGAAGAGTACCATGTAGGTTGAGATTTTGGGTTACATGCCTAATGGACACGCCGCGCGTCGTTAAAATTCCATCCTACGGTTTGCGTGAAATACCGATTCCCATTTATCTATTTGTCCGCCCTTCCCGCTTCCCCTCCATCCACATCGTTCACGTCCAGATGCGTTTTCCCGAGCCGAGCGAATTCGTAGGTTGACAGAACTACAACTTGCCCTTATAATAAAATGGAGCAGGAAGAGTACCGCACACCAAAATTACATTCCCTATACAATCCCGTATGATTTTATCAGAGAACCATGGCGGAGAATTCTATGAAAAACAGTGACCCGGTAGAGCAGACCGAAGACACAGTCGAAAAGATTGAAATCCCGCAACCAACTGGTGTCTTTGCTGAACCGTGGTCGATGAAGAAGTTGTTCGGATTGCTTGCCGTATTTGGACCTGCCGCCATTGTTGCGTCGGCAAGCATCGGAGCGGGTGAGACCATTGTTGTTGTCAGTGCGGGCGCGTGGGCAGGATACGGTCTGCTCTGGCTTGTGCTTTTGAGTTGCGTTGTCAAAGGGGTATTCGTCACCTATCTGCTCGGACGCTACACTGCTGTCAGCGGTGAGCATGTAGGCCATCGCCTGGTACGCTTGCCTGGTCCGCGTGGATGGCTGTTACTCACCATTCTAATCATGGAAATGATAGGCGCCCCGCTTGCATGGGTGCCAATAGCAAAACCGTGCGGCGATCTTTTTCATTACTTCCTTGACGGCATGCCCAAGTCGATTCCCGAGCCGGTCTGGGAAAACCTATTTACCTGTGCTTTCATTGGTCTCGCGCTCGCGCTAAGCCTGCGCCTCTCCTTTGAAAGGTTGGAAAAACAGCAACTCATCATATGCGGTATCTTGGTCACCGGCACGATAATTGGCACATTAATGGTACGTCCCGATTTTGGCAAGGCATTGGTTGGAAGCGTAAGTGTCGGACAGTTGCCGGAACCTCCACCTTGGACACCTGATGACGCCGTCAAGAACCCCCTGTTAACCATGGCGACGGCGTTCGCTTATGTAGGCGGTTCCGTGTTGGGCTACATTGTTTACGCGAATTGGGTTGGACTGCACCGCTGGGGAATGACGAGCCATAAAAATCTTTCTGCCATCCGTGAATACGCCTTTTCGCGTAATAAGATTGACTACCTGCCCGAAGGCAGAGAACATGTGGCACGCCTCCGAAAAATCACCGCGCCATTGCGCTGGGATGTCGGAATGGGCGCTATCGTCCTGTTCATCGTAACCGGGGCATTCATGATATCCGGTGCGGCAGTGCTTTATCCCCTAGAGACCAAGTTCAAAGGGTGGAGTTTGCTCACGGAGCAGGCGCATGTGTGGAGTAATATCCACGCATCGTTGGTTTGGGTTTACTATATCTGCATCATTGCCGCACTGTGGGGGACACTTCAAGCGTTGCCTGAAATTTATGCGCGTGTCTCACAGGAATTTCTTCAAGCGGTCTGGCCAAACCGTGAGTGGGATTATAATAAGATTCAGCGGTTAATCTGTGGTTATCTGTTCATCACCACTGCAATCATCATTTGGAGCAACGTTCCATTCCACATCCTCACACAGATTGCCGGTTTTCTCATCGCCAACTTGGCGATTGCCATGATGATGCTCGCTGCGCTATATCTAAATTTCAAACTACCCTCCGTCTATCGGACACGACCGCCGATGTTAGTCGGCGCTGTTGTGTCCGCGGGCATTCTCATTGTCTTCGCGGGCATTAGCGGATGGGGATTATTTGCAAAGTTGTTCGGTCACGGCTAAGTACATGCTTGTGGGTTGCAGCGAACTTTTTCTGATGTCTTGTCAACCTACACAGGCAATTACAAAATCACTTCGACACTGTGCCCTGATTGTATTTCAGTACTAACGTCAAATAAAAGGAGAATCTACTGATGGCATCAAATCGCTTTAGAGAGAGAATGAACTCCGGAGCTCCGCTTACCGGAACTCACATTATGACAGCTCACGAAGACCTCATTGAGTTAGCCGCGGCAACAGGTCATTATGACACTATCGAGTTTAGCGCGGAATACAGCATGTTTGACATGCGTTTGTTGAACAATATGGCGCGCGCGGCGGAGTTGTATGATACATCGCTCATCATAAAACTCGACCAATACAGTCAAGGCTTTTGGGCGCAGGCAGCCATTGGCGCAGGATTTCACGCTGTTCTCTTCACCGACATACGGACGCCTGATGACATCGTTGCGTGCCACAAGATACTTCGACCCGACAAGCCCGGAATAGACGGGCACATGGGGGTCAAGATCCGCCGAATCGCCATTGAAGGATACAGCGGCAGCAAGAGCTACCTTCAGAAGATTGAAGACATTGGGTTCATGATTATGATTGAAAAGGATGTGGCGGTCCAAAATCTCGACGAAATCTGTTCTGTTGCCGCGGATTTGGGTGTCGACATGATCCAGTGGGGACCGTCGGATTTCGGGTTCAGTCGCCCGAGCACGCCGACGCCCGAAGAAATTCAGTATTTTGAGAAACAGGTTATCAAAACGGCGCTTGCCAAAGGGCTTCGACCCCGCGTCGAATTGGAGTTTCCCACCCCCGAAAAGATGGATTACTATACCGAGTTGGGGATTAAAGATTACTGCGCCATGTGGGATCGGAGTGCACTAGCAAGCGGTTGGGAAAAGACCGGGGCTGCACTGAAGGATGAATTGGCGGCTCGATGGTCGCAATACTATTAACCGCAGATCGGATAGGAGGACATCATGGCGTACAAGCTGGATCCGCAAACCATGTATATGATGCCGACGCACTTTGGACCAAGCACAGGTCCGAGGCAGGGCCCGGACGGCCGCAAGTTTGAATGCAAAGATAACCCCAAGTCAACGTCTGTCGCCGTCAGCTTTCTGACCAATAGCGGGCAACTGGAGGAATTATTGCCGCCCGGCGGTTTTGAATTAAGTGGAGAGCCAGTCGTAACGGTTTCGGCGACTTACATGACGGAAATAGAGTGGCTGGCTGGGCGCGGATACAATGTACTCGGGGTGAGCTTTCCGGTTGTGTTTAACGGTGAAGAGGATCGCGCCAAAGGGAGCCTGCTGACCGTGTTGTGGGAGAACTTGTGCGACCCGATTCTCACAGGGCGTGAACAGTTGGGATTCTCTAAAATCTATTGCGAACTCCCGGAGCCGGTTGTTCTTCGCGGTGAAATTCACGCTATCGCCAGTTGGCTCGGATTCAAGTTTCTGGATATGAAATTGTCCAATTTGCATGAGGTTCCATTGCCGCAAACCGCACCAGCGGCGTCGTCGTCACCTGAATCGGATGACGATGTATTGACTGGTATATTGCATTACAAGTATATACCGAGAACGGGAGAGTGGGGTACCCCTGACGTGGCTTACGCCGTGCTCACGCCGTCCGAGGCAGGAAATGGGTGCACCACGGAGCTCTGGCGCGGTGAAGGCACGGTGGAGTTCCATAAAGCGAGATGGGAAGACCTGCCGACGCAGTACAGTATCGTCAATGCTTTCCACGACTTGGAAATAAAGGAATACCGTGGCGCCAGTTTCTCAAAAGGAATCGGTGGCAAAGACCTGAGCGATCAGCGGATTCTTCGCTAGTCCAAAGAACTCAATTATCGAGCCTCGCCCCAAAGTTGCGCAATTGGAAAACCCCGACATTGATCAGGGTTTTTCTTTATCTGAAACGTGTCAGCTTGCATTTTCACATCGTAAATCACGGATTCTTGTCCTAAATTGTAAATGCAGGATTCAATGGAGGAACGTCCCCATGATGGAGACACGCTCTTGTATATTAGCAACATTTGCTTTTCTCGTTGCGTTTCTACCAAATTCCTTCGGTTTAGATTATGTCCAACAGCAGTTGCCCCAAGGCGCCAGAGCGCGTCTCGGCAATGGTAAAATTCACGATATTGCGTACTCTCCCGATGGCGAACATCTTGCCGTGGCATCCGGCATTGGGATTTGGCTCTACGATGCTAGATCCGGCGATGAGGTTGGTCTGCTTACCGGTCATACCGGACAGGTCACGTGCGTTGCATTTTCTCCTGTCGGCGATACGCTCGCTAGCGGCAGCGAGGACAATAATGTTCGGTTGTGGGATGCTAGCACCGGGAAGCGTCTGAAGGTGATAAAGGGACATTCCAGTTGGGTCACTAGCATCGCCTACTCCCCTGATGGCAGCTTGCTCGCAACCGGTAGTGGGGACAGCACGATTCGGTTGCGTGATGCCAAGACAGGAAAACACCGTGCAACCCTAAAACATCGGAAATCTCTAACCGGTTATCGAGAGCACGTCGCCTCTATCGTGTTTTCCCCCGATGGTAAGATGTTGGCAAGTGCAGGGGGAAAAGACGGCAATAGATTTCGATTGTGGGAAGTCAACACTGGAAAACTCCTGAAAACAGTCGGCGCCGAATGGCGAGACGGGGTAGCACAGTGGTGGAAGGACGTTACACGGAAAGATGAATCATATTCCGATAGTCCCGAGGAATATGTTGCATGTTTAGCCTTTACACCTGATGGGAAGACGCTGGCTAGCGGAGGTACGGACCAGAAGATTCGATTTTGGGAGACAAACACATGGGAGCTCGTGAAGACTTTTGAGAATCATGCGTCTTCTGTCACGTACCTTGCCTATTCCCCTGATGGAAAATCGATTGTCAGTGGAAGTTCGGATACCACGATCCGACTGTGGGATGTTGCGGGTAGCAATTCAAAAACCATTGCGGGATACTCCGAAAGGATACTAGGGTTAGCTTTTGCGCCTGATGGTAAAACGCTTGCCAGCGCCAGTGAGGACAATACAATTCGGTTGTGGGATGGCGTTACAGGAAGACACCTGAAAATCCTGGCGACGCATACGGATAGTGTTAGCAGTATAGCGTTTTCTCGTGATGGTAACACTCTTGTCAGTGGGAATAGCGATGGTACAATTCGGCTATGGGAGCCGCACACTGGGGTACAGCTTGACGTTCTTATCGGGGACATGCACGAGGTTCTGTCCGTTGCGTTTTCTCCTGATGGTGATACTCTCGCCAGCGGGAGCGGGCGCGACTCGGCAATTCGATTGTGGAACGTGCAGACCGGAAAAAACTTGAAGATTCTTGCCAAGGATGTAGGTACTAGCAATCTAGTGTATTCGCCTAACGGAGAAAAACTCGTGAGTGGCGGATGGTGGAGAAATAACTCCATTCTGTTGTGGGACGCACATGCGGGATTACTCTTGAAAACCATCACGGGGCACACGGCTAAAGTTTCAAGCATAGTGTTTTCACCTGATGGACTCGTGTTTGCCAGCGGTAGTCACGACCAAACTGTTCGATTGTGGGATGCTGACACGGGACGGCATCTTAAGACGCTCGCCGAAGGCGCTGGTCGCGTTGCCGCTATCGCGTTTTCACCCGATGGAAACGCGCTCGTCACTGGAGAATCGGGCGGCAACATTAATCTCTGGGATGTCGTGGCAGGAAAACTTATTAGAAATATCTCTAAGGATTCTGGTTGGGTCGCAAGTGTCGCGTTTTCACCCGATGGAAAGACAATCGCTAGTGGCGGATGGTGGAAGAACCCTGAAATTCAGTTGTGGGATGCTGCCACGGGAAAACATCTGAAAACTTTGGAAGGGCATGGAGGCGGCATCCAAGGCCTTGCCTTTTCGCCGGATGGAGCCGTGCTCGCCAGTGGAAGCCAGGATGGCACGATATTATTGTGGGAGTGGGAGCAGATAAAGTCGGAGTAACGTTGGCCGGGAGTCAAGCCAATGTGAACGACGAGTTGCGCTTTTTGGTTATGTGCAACACGTCATTGCCGCAGAAATGCATTAACTGGCGCAAGTTTCATCATACTAAAATGGTGTAGTTCTCCATTCGATTCACGGATACTGCCTAATTCATGGATAGGGTCCCATTCTGTTTATACTGGATGGACTCGCTATTGGATGGATAAAATCTAAACTCAGCGAAGATGGGGTAACATGGTTAGCGGTGTAGTTGCGAGTAACCCGGCGTCAACTGGCAGCATCACTCCCGATATCCAGCGAGATTCGTCACTGGCAAGAAATACGGCTGCCCACGCCACATCCCACGCTGTTCCCTCCGTTCCCAGCGGTGCGGTTCGACGCCGTAGATCGCGGTATTCGTCCGATATTTTGCTAACCATTGATGCGTAGAGGTAGCCCGGAACAATGCAGTTGACGCGAATTCCATCTCTGCCGTGATGTACCGCCATGTTTCGAGTCAGCGAGATGACCGCCCCTTTGGAAGTTGCGTACGCAACCTCGGGCGCCATGTTCGGGGATCGCAACGCCGCAATTGAAGAAACGTTGATTATGGATCCGCCGCCCGTTTCTACCATTGCAGGGATCGCGTGCTTGCACGTAAGCATCATACTCTTGAGATTGATTTCCATCATCCTTTCCCAGCCGTCTTCCTCTACATCGAGAACGGTCCCCGGGTTACCAATCCCGCTGATGCCGACGTTGTTGAACAAGATGTTCAGATGCCCGAATCGCTCGATTGCCGCCTCAACCATTGCCTCGCAATCCCCGCTTTGCGTGACATCGGCGACAAATGCTGATGTTTCTCCCTCGACTTCTTCAATGGCTGCAACCGTACGTGCCGCGTTCTCGGCATCGACATCCACGACGAGCACTTTGGCGCCCTGCATGGCAAAAAGCACGGCTGTCGCCAGCCCGGTGCCGTCGGCGTAACCCTCACGGCTTCCGGCGCCGGTGACGATGGCGACCTTTTCCCTCAATCTTGTGCCGCTTTTTTCCAAAATTGGGATAGCCTCCTCCTTGAGCTAAGGCCTGTTTGAATAATAGAAAACAAGCTATTTTTGGTCATTTGAGGACCTCCTTTTCACATGTTTTTGCTGTTGGTTGGAGGATTCCATCTTTGAGTTAGAACCTGTTTGAAAACCTTGATTTCGGTTAAAAAAATGTCATTCGGCAATCGTGGAAATTTCATACTTTTCATACCAAACCGCGGTTTTCAGTAGACATGACGTAGAGGCGAGAACTCTTGCTATGACTAGCTTCCACACGGTTTCGATACCAAAACCAGAAATGCGTTGTTATGAAATTTTGGTATGAAAGTTATGAAACCCAATTTGCTGCCCAAGACGGTTTCAAATCTCACATTGACTCTAATTTACATAAGAAGAGGATGGCTTTTCAAACACGGTCTTAACTCGACATTGTACATTTAATGGTTTAACAGGCGGTGTCGGTCAAGTGTTGAAGAAAGGCAGAGATGAATTTAGCTATACTCTACGCCGTTGAAAGTTGCGTTTTTTAAGAGTCAAGAAATGCAGCGTGAGTTGTGCGGGTGGTAGGAGGAGTTCCCACCGATTCCCGACTGTCGCGATTCGGAGAAAAATCTCTATCGCACTCACTACAAGATCTCTATCGCGCTAAAATCCCTATCGCCTTCCCTATTCGGTCAGTTGATCTATTCACTCACTTGATCGTTCCTTTGATCTCCTACAAACCTTCGACGTACAGTTGCGCAAAATTAACCGATGCTTAGTATATCTGGACTTTTTGGTTGGCCATCGAGAAGTCGCTGGAGGTTTTAGCACTTTGCGACTGACGTTGAGTTTCGCTTGAAATTAGGCATTGCATGGCGGGGCAAGGGAGTTCTATCGCAGGATTGCTATCGTACTCCTTATCCAGTGCCTGATTGCTATTCGCCTGCTTAATCTACTTATTCAGTGGCTTGATTCCGATCCACGGGAATGGCAATCTAAGATTGACAACTACATCCGGAGCTCAAGCTATTTCCTAGAAGCCGAGTTCTTTTCGCACGACGTTGTCCAACGGTTCACCTGCCAAATACTTCTTCAGATTGGCACAGAAGAACCCTACCAGTCGCGGAAACCGGCGCTGTGATACCCCGGCGACATGCGGCGTGATTATCACGTTGTCCATGTCCCATAACGGACTGTCTTCCTCCAGCGGTTCTACCTCGGTCACGTCCAAACCTGCTCCCGCAATGGTGCCGTTTTGCAGCGCTTCAACAAGCGCGTCTTGATCGACTATTGGTCCGCGAGCGACGTTTATCAGATAGGCAGTAGGCTTCATCAATGCCAGATTATCTGCGTTAATTAGACCGCGCGTCTCATCCGTGAGCGGACAGGCAATCATTACGGCATCCGACCGCCGCATCAGATCGGGAAGCTGGTCGATTGGCATCAGTTCATCAACATTCTCCGGTTTGTCCGTGCGAAAAGCGTCAACCGCGATAACGTATGTGTCAAATCCTTTTGCCCGATTTGCCATAAAGCCGCCGATCCCGCCCATGCCAACGATGCCGATCGTGAGATCGGGGAGTTCGATAATCGGAGTGGGTATGTGACGGTCCCAGTTATGGTTGTCTTGGCGGCGAGCGAAATGATGAATGCCTCGAACCAGTCCTAACAGAAGCGCGAATCCCTGGTCGGCAACATTGGGCCCGTATAAACCTGCCGCGTTTGTGACCACAATGTCGCTGTCTCGGAGCGCCGGTGTCAAGAACGCATCCATTCCTGCTGAGCTGGATTGAACCCATCTCAGATTCGGCGCCCGCTCCATCATTTCTTCACTGCATCCACCGAAGATGACCTCTACCTCTTCATCGACAGTCTCCAGCAATTCCTCTCCGGAAACTGGGAAGACCACACTGTTGTCCCCGGCTGAATCCAGTATCATTTGGCGGAGGTCGTCACTATAACTACTATCTGTTACAATGATTTTCATTAATTGTTACTCCAAGAGACACTCAGTAATGACAAAGGTTTAAGTGGTTCTTGTTACGATTAAAAATATACCCGTAACCTCTTGAGCAGGCACAAAAAAGCAGAGGTTGTTAGCCCCTGCCCTGATAGAATCAACACTAAATTTCCTGCCAATGCTATTTGGTTTTTTCAAACTCTTTCCAGTCAATCCCTAGCTGCTTGATCGGTCCCCGAACTGTATCAGTTTTCAAATCCTTAGGACCCCAATCTGGGGACCCCAATCTGGGAAACTTGCCGTTTTTCCTGTAATAGGGTTGTGCCACTTTCTGTGGGATCCTGTATTGCGCTTAGTTAAGTTTACACAACCCAATTTTTTCAGTTTCTTGGCTATCTCACGATACTTCACACTGCCGTAATCCTTGATTCTAACCCAGGTACTACTGCCTGAAACCAGAAACTATCGTTGGTAGGAATAGGAACTGTTCCTAATGAAGGAGTCATGGTTTGAAACCTAACAGTTTTCATCACTTCAGGTGCGTCAACATTTTTCATTCGGATACCATTAGGCAGCTCACGATCGAAATCTTCATATAATTCAAGAGTGGTAATGTACAGTTACCCCCAATGCCTCCTCTACCGAATCACCCTCTGTAAATAATTCGGGCAACTCCTTGCATGTAACCGTATATCCACCTTCCGGTTGGGGTGTCAAGATCGCACTTATCCTGTAGATTTCCTTTGACATGTTGAAGGCATCCTTCGCGGGATGAAAATTATACCTTGTGCCACTGTTTGCTGTAAACAAAAAATTCAGCGTAACCCCAATCGCAACGTACATTTGCAAAAAAGTCTTGCAGCTTGGTGTGGCTCAAAGCATGACCGTTTTGCCAGCCCGAAATCCACCTTAATCTACAGTCTAGTTTTTGGGGGTAATTGCAGGTAACCACAGCCTAATAACC
>JAJDTR010000048.1 GCA_022827055.1 Candidatus Poribacteria bacterium
TTGATAGCATGCCATTATCCCTGTCGGAATAATTCTTTCAGCAAGTAACTGCCCCAAAGTCCTATGTAGGAGGGGCATCTTGCCCCGACGGTTTGTCTTTAGCGCACATTATCCTTGGCAGAATAATTTCTTCATCAAGTGACATTCAACTCTCGCTCTATGGCTAGTTCTGAAAAAGTGTTACTTGAGAGCGCGCCATTATCCCTGTCGGAATAATTCTTTCAGCAAGCAACACGCGTCTTTGGATCTATGACAGGCTTTGAGAAGGTGTTCCTTCGTGGTCTGGTTTTCACTCCAGCGTGAGATCAAGCGAGTGGATAGCGAGCGCGATAGAGATCCTCAATGTCAATAGAATCGTGATGCGCCCAATCTCCGCACTCCAGAGGAGTGCAATGTTGAGTGTTACTTGAGAGAAGACTTTCATGCTATTGTGCCGTTTGTGGATTTTGCACGCAGTCTGAGAATGATGATTGTCATGCTGCCGCCCGTTTGCTAATCATCGGAAAATTTCTCAAATTTTTTTCACTTAAAGACTTGACACGTATGTCACGAGCGAATATACTTAATATATGTTAAGGTGTTTCCGTCGGTTTAAAGTTTCCGCGTAGTCTACTGCGGTCTGCAAACGGGTTCCATAGCCATGCATCCGGTATCCACAAATATGAATCCTTCAACCCAACTGGCAGATATGTTAAGGGGCTGCTCCTCAGGGTGGATAGAAGCCATTGACACCGCTATAGTCCGAGGAACTGCCGAACCTGTTCTACTCGAGGCGACACAGTGCTGGCAAGCCGGTGCCTACGAACACGCTGATCTCCTTGTAGCAATGGGCGAAACGGTAGATTATACCGTCATCACCGATAAAGAGACGTTGACATCGGTCCTTATGCCTCTTGCGGACGCCGATGTCGTTGCGATTGATACGGAAACCTATACCCCTTCTGAAGTCCGCACACAGGCAGAATGTGCGGAAAATGAGTTTTCACACCTAAACTCAATGCTTGAACTCGCTAGAGAAACGGTTAGGCTTGCGACAACGCAGGCGCAAAAACGGGCGGCGAAAGCCATGTGCGATGCGACCAAAAATCAACTCAAAGTGGCGAAGGCGAGACTCAAAAATGCGCAGACATCACTCAAACAGGCGGGTTTGGATCCGCATCAAGCAAGAATCCGGCTGATTCAACTAGCGGTGAAAAACCAACCCGTAATCGTCGTAGATCTTGACGCTTTTGATAGTGTGACTGACTTGCAGCCGCTTCAGTGGGTGTTGATGAACGATTCCGTGAAAGTATTCCACAATGCGAACTTTGACATAAAAATGTTGTGGTCAAGCGGTTTCAATGTAAACGGCCAGATTTTCGACACCATGCTCGCGGCGAGGTTGCTCAGTCCGTCGGGGCGTGTCACTTTAGCCGAAGTTGCCCGCACACATCTCGATATACCGCTGCCTAAAGGAGAGCAGGCGAGCGACTGGAGCCGTGATTTGACTGATTCGCAACTGCTTTACGCCGCTCACGATGTGCGGATACTCTTGCGTCTAAGAGAACATTTGAAATCGCGTCTCGCCGACGAAGCGCTCACCGAAGTTGCCAAGATTGAGTTCGATTGTGTTCGGGCGACTGCAGAGATGGAGTATTCCGGAATGAAGCTCGATACTGATCAAATAAACCGTTATCGGCGTCGTGTCGAAGCACGACGGATTGAACTTCAATCAATCTTATACGGTTATCTGGGAGAGATAAACCTCGCTAGCCCAACCCAACTCAAAGCGGCGTTGGCAAACATCGGTGTCGAGGTGGAAAGTACATCCCGGCGTGCACTGCATTTCTTGGTCGATAGCCATCCCTGCATTTCAACCTTATTGACGTACAAGAAGCTATCCACCCTGATTACCTCATTCTTCAACCCGGTGCCACGGGCAACCTCCGCTCATACCGGGCGTGTCCACGCAAATTACTGGCAACTCGGAGCTGCGACCGGTCGATATTCCTGCTCCGGTCCAAACTTTCAACAGGTGCCGCGCGACATGGAAGTGCGCAAATGCTTCACCGCTGAATCGGGTAGGAAGCTAATCATCGCCGATTATTCACAGATTGAACTGCGTGTGGCTGCGGCAATCAGCGCCGATGCAAAAATGATTGAGGCATATCGCAATGGCGAAGACCTGCATCGATTGACCGCATCACTCGTGCAGAACATCTCTCCGGCGAATGTGACTCAAGAACAACGCAACGCTGCCAAGGCGATTAACTTTGGACTAATCTACGGGATGGGTCCCAAGGGCTTGATGTACTCGGCGAAAGCGAATTACGGTGTCGAGATGAGTTTAGGGGAAGCGGAAACATTTAAGAAACGTTATTTTGAGGCATATTCCGGCATTCGTGATTGGCATCGAAAATCAAGCTGCGAACTACGGTACGCCAACAGACAGAGAACGCTCTGCGGCAGGCGATTTGTCTGGCGTGAACCGCCATCGTTTACAGTCTATGTTAATAGACAGGTGCAGGGGACGGCGGCTGACATCGCAAAAATTGCCCTGGGACGCCTACCATCTGCCCTTAAAGGAACACAAGCGAAAATCATTGCCATGATTCACGATGAAATCATTATTGAAGCCCCGGAAGCCACCGCCCGAGACGCCGCGGCGATTCTCCAGTGGACGATGGAATCTGCCGGCAACGAAGTCCTGAAAACCGTGCCCGTCGTTGCGGAAGCCCGAATTGCCGACAACTGGTCTCAAAAGTGACAACCACGTGCGGATAGGGACGCGCGCACGTAGGGGACGGCCCCCGTGCCGTCCTGCATTTGTCGGAATCAACGGCGGCTGCGCTGCGAACATTCTGCACGGTTGTTGACATCCTCTTCATCTCCTGATAAAATACGCACGTCTAGTCTAAATTAGAAACTAGTACCCTGTTTGCCTGATCCACCCCCGGTTCGTACGCTGTGCGGGTTCTAATAATCACCGACTACGAACGACGAATCACATACAAATCAACACATGATTGACAAAACCCATCTCCTCGACGACAACCAGATGCGCGAGTTCATCGTTAACGGCTACCTGATTGTCAAGACAGACCTGCCCCGGAATTATCATGATGCGATCTATGAAACGACAAACACCGTGTTTGAAAAGGAAGGCAACCCGGGGAATAATCTCTTGCCGCGCATCCCCGAAATTCAGGAGGTATTCGACGATCCGACTGTCCGCGGCGCGTTGACAAGTCTCTTGGGCGCGGATTACTACATGCAGCCCCATCGCCACCCGCACATTAATCATCCGGGAAGCAAAGGTCAAAACCTGCATCAAGATGGCGGCAAACGCTGGACGCATCGTACACGCCGATTGCTGGTCTTCTACTATCCACAGGACACACCGGTAGAGTTGGGCCCCACGGGCATCGTTCCGGGAAGCCACTACTTCTGTACCCCTGAAGCTGCCAAGAGCCGCGACGAACTTCCACTCTCCGGAGATGCCGGCACCGTGACCGTCGCGAACTACGACCTTTGGCATAGGGCTATGCCCAATCGAACCGACAAACCGCGCTACATGATGAAATTCCTTTCTGCCCGCATGTCGGAACCCGATTCCCCTTCATGGAACTGTAACCAATCGAACTGGTTGAACGGCAAGCCAACCGGCATGCTTGAGCATCAAACCATGTTCAAATACCTATGGGATTGGCATCACGGAAAGACTACCGCTAATCCGGAAGCTAACGGCGACACGGCAATAAGCGAACTGATGTCGGGGCTGTACGATAGCGGCGAGTCCAAATGCCTCCGCGCCGCATATCAACTGGCGGAATGCGGCACGCGAGCTATTCCCGACTTGGTGGACGTGTTGGACGAGGAATCGCAGGACGTGCGTCGAAATGCGTGCTACGCCCTGAGCGCCATCGGGGCGCCTGCTGTCGACTTCCTGATTCCCGCCTTGGAAGCCAAGAATTGGTGGGTCCGTGATGCGGCGGCGGAAGTGCTCGGGGATATAGGGCTTGACGCCCGGAAAGCCATCCCGGCGCTGATGAGCGCGGTGCGAGACGAATCGGATGATGTCCGCTCCCATGCCGCGGAAGCGCTAGGAACAACCGGACAACGATCCGGTACCGCTGTCCCGGCGCTGATTGCCGCATCGCAGGATGCGGAAGAATCCGTCCGCCGCAATGCCGTGTTCGCGTTGGCGCGGTTGGGACCGCACGCCAAGAGTGCCGTAAATGCACTTAAGAATGTCTTCTTCGACGAAAACCGATACGTTCGCGGCGACGCCGTACACGCGCTCCTCCGCATTGGCACAAAGGAGGCTTCGGACGTGTTGCTTCGCCATCTAACCATGTCCCGCTGGTGTCCGCTGACCAACCGAGAAAGCACACATTAAGCGGGTTTATTCGCAAAGTATTTAATGCTTATCGAAGGTTATTGAAACCGAGTTTTTTCTTGAAAACTCGGTTTCTTCCAAAAACCGTATTAGCTTCGAAAGTCCAAAATGCGTAAGGCCTATACATACCTTCTCAGCTCGACTTTGTACATTTGTAGGGTGGGATCAAGTGAGTGAATAGCAAACGCGATAGGAATCCCCTGCCCACCATTTCTTGTAAAGTGCGTACTGTGCACCAGCCTTTGAGAGCCCCAGCGGTGCGACAGGTATACAACAAGTCACAGCAGAAACATGAAATTCCTTCTCAAATGACAAAAAGGGCATTGGCACCTATTATTCAAACAGGTTCTGAGGCTCCAACTTACTTCGAACCGCAATCACAAATTCATAACAAAATTTCATAACACTGCTCCCATGACTTCCATGTCGAAACCGGTCATAACCCAGTCGTACCAAGGGTTCTCTCCCTTTTTCTGTCCCTGCCGACAACATCAATTTGTTATGAAAAGTATGAAATTTCCAAGAAGCAAAAATGATGCTTTTCAAATCGCATCCAGGATCTTGAAACCGTACACTGAACTACATCTCGACGGAAGACAATTCAGGTCAAGTTAAAATGGACAAAACAGCAATTATATCCGGTGTTGGTCCCGGTTTGGGAGCTTCACTGGCGAGGAAGTTCGCAAAAGAGGGATGCGCGGTCGGCTTGCTTGCCCGCTCTCCCGACTACATTGAAAGCCTCGCTCAAGAACTTAACCAGACTGGCGCAAACGCGCTTGCCATCCCAGCGGACATTACGCAGCCCAAGCAAGTCGCCGACAGTTTTGCGGAGCTCCGCAAACAACTTGGGGCGGTTGATGTGCTGGTAAATCACGCGGGAAATGCGGCATGGAAAACCTTCACCGACCTGACCCCGGAGGAGTTTGAACAATCGTGGCGGGTTTGTGCGTTCGGTTCCTTCCTGTGTTCCCGGTACGCCCTACCGGACATGCTTGCTCGCGGCAGCGGAACGATTCTCTTTACCGGCGCCACGTCCGCGATTCGAGGGAGGGGCGCGGCGTCAGCCTTCAGTAGCGCCAAATTTGCCGTCCGAGGGCTCGCGTGGTCGCTCGCACGCGAAGTTGGTCCCCGAGGCATTCACGTTGCGCACGTAATCATTGATGGCGTAATCGACACACCCGGTCTCCGATCGAGCCTTTCGGACGATGCGGACGAGCCGCTGCTAGATCCGGACGCCATTGCACAAACATACTGGAGTTTGGTGCTTCAAGACAGGAGCGCCTGGAGCTTCGAGGTTGATTTGCGGCCCCATAACGAAGAATTCTTCACCTAGTTGCACGCATCACACCGTTTCACCAGAGAGGGTTTTCAACGATGATAAAAAACGATCAGGTAAAGTTCTTTTGGGAACACGGTTATCTACGCATCCCACAGGTTTTCACGCGTGAAGAAACAGATGAATTGACGAGTGAGCTTGATTGGCTGATTGATCAGTGGGCGAATATTACCCCGGGATGGTCAGGCCCCTGGCGTCGAAAGTACATGGATGCGGAAACCGAGAAAAAATCCAAACTCATTGCCATGCACGATCTGTCCTTCTATTCCGAGGCGTGGATGAAAGCCGTCACCAATCCCCGGCTATGCGATTCAATGGCTGCCCTGTTAGGACCTCGCGTGGAACTTCATCACAGTACCATGCACGTCAAACCGCCGGAAACCGGACACCCATTCCCCATGCACCAAGATTGGGCATTCTACAAGCATAGGGATGGTCGCTACGTTGATCTGCTTGTCCACCTTGATGATACCTGCCACGAAAACGGCGAAATCCGCTTCCTTGACGGCTCCCACAAGGGCGGCGCTTTGGAGCATATCACCCGAAATCCCGATGGGACGACCTGCACGCCGCACCTGCCTACCGACCAATACAAACTGGATGATTCAGTCGCCGTCCCCGCCAAACGAGGAGACGTGGTATGTTTTAGTCTCCATGCTATCCACGGGTCCTACATCAACCAAACTGATAAGAACCGTCGTCTCGTGCGGTTTGGATACCGCCATCCCGAGAATGTACAGTTTGAAGGTCAGAGTTTGGGACGCCCCGGACTGATGGTTCGCGGCAGTCGGAGACGGGGAATAAAACAGGAGTTGTTCTCCAACACGGGCCCGAAATAGAACAACAAAGCAAACATTCGTAGAAAGTATTGCAAACCATATGAATCGTCAATTAGATGCCCAAACGTATTATCATGGAAAAAGACGAATCGGTTAGAACGGGAATGGTCAAGCAAAAAAGGAAGGAATCATGAAGAATTTTATCGGGATTGACTTGGGAACAACCAACAGTTGCATCTGCTCATACGATGGCACCGAAACCCGAATCTGGAAGAGCCGGGAACAAAACGATGTAACGCCCTCTGCCATCTATATTGACCGCCGTGGGGGCAAGTATTTCGGTCAAAGGGCGTACGACGCAGCGCCGCACAATCCTGACAGAGCAGCCACGTTGTTCAAGCCTTTCATGGGTGCAATCAAACCGTTCCAATTTGCGGGCGAAAAGGAACCCTGGACCCCGGAAAAGTGCTCTACGGAGATATTGAATGAGTTGTTCGGTTACCTACCCGAGGAAATCAGGAATGCCCCGGATACAGGCACTGTCATTACCGTGCCTGCCGCTTTTGACATGATGCAGAGAGACGCTACCATGCAAGCCGCAACGAAGGCGCACATTGACAAAGTCGCGCTCATGCAGGAACCGGTGGCTGCCGTCATGAGCGCCATGCGAACGCGAAAAAACGATGGCAATTTCCTCATCTATGACATTGGCGGAGGCACGACCGACATCGCTATCGCCGAGAACGTTGGCGGGAAAGTAATACTTCACGCCGAAGGAGGAATTCAAAAGTGCGGAGGACGGGACTTTGACCTCTCGATTGTTAATAATGTCGTTTGTCCTTGGTTGCTTGAGACCTTTGAGCTACCCAAAGACTTCGCCGAAAACCCAAAATACGAATTGCTCCTTCGCTATGCAATCCGCTCCACGGAGCGCGCCAAGATTGAACTTTCGTCACGTGAAGAGGCGGTAATAAGGCTTGATGAAATGGATGCGCGCTCAAAAGATCTGAGCGGCAGGGACATTTACCTTAACATTCCGTTGCGACGAGAAACCTATGACACACTAATATCCGAGCGCGTCAATGCGACGATTGACGCCGCCCGCGAAACCCTCACGAGTGCCGGGATGCAACCGGACAATATAGAATGCATCGTGTGGATCGGTGGCCCCACTAATTATAAACCCTTGCGAGACCAAGTTGTTTCTCAACTGGGAATACCCGGCGATATGGCGGTGAACCCCATGACAGCCGTAGCTGAAGGCGCCAGTCTGTTCGCTGCATCAATTGACTGGGACTCCGATGACCTTGCATTAGTAGATCTTTATGGGCAGATTTCGCTGCCTGAACTTGGTGTGACATTTAAGTACATCGCCCACACGCCGACAAACAATGCCCAAATTGGCGTTCAACTGGAAGGCGCAGCAACACTTGGTTCCCAATTCCAGATCGAGAATGCTGATAGCGGGTGGACCTCGGCACGATTCCCGTTCAAACACGGCGAAACCGTGGATGTAACCCTGACAAAGAACGGCGAGAACACGTTTTGGGTGTCGGCGTTTGATGCAGATGGCACACTCATACCGCTTAATCAGAACGAGATTGTTATCGCCAAAACTGCCGCAACCGTTGAGGTCATTCCAGCTCCCCATACGATTTCGCTAGAAGTCTTGAGAAAGTTTGGCGGAAAACCGACGCTGATTCATCTTGTCCATGCAGGAGAACAACTCCCCAAACAAGGTGAAGTTGAGGTTAAGGCGGCTGTAGCGCTTGAAGCCGGCTCATTCAATTCGCTTAATTTTAGGTTATGGCAAGGAGACATTGAGGATCCCGTTACAGACAATCGTTTCATTGGTACTATGAAAATCTTCGGGAAAGATTTTGATCGCGGTTCAATTCCAAGCGGTACCGACCTTGTGTGCGAGTATAAAATTTCAGAGGCAGGGCACCTCCACATTGGCGTCTTCGTTCCATCCATTGACAAGATATTCATGTCGGCCTATTCAGCCGAGGAAGGGAAAATCGACTACACCTCGGTCTCTTCTCGAAAGTGCGTCGCCGATGAAGTAAACGAACTACGCAAGCGCATTGATGAGAGTGAGAAGATTGTTGACGATCCGAGACTAGAGCAAATCAAACAGAAACTTGAGGCGCCCGCTCCTCATGAAGAGGATGCCGAAAGGTGGCTTGACGCACACGCTAGAGTATGGGAGGCAAAGCGCTTCTTCGCAAACGTTAGAAAAGAGCATCCCAAGGATTTCCGACAATTTGAGTTGGATAGGATGGTCAGTTCATTCGATCAGATTCGCCGGAACCTGAGCAGCGCGGAGGCGGCGAAGTTCGACAAACTCACAAAAACCGCACAACACGCTATTGACAATGATGCCGACGACTTTGAGGAGCATCTAGCTGAACTCGATCAAATGGACTGCAACCTCCACTGGCGTCAAGATTGGTTCGTTATTGAACTATTCAGGCAACTAGAAAGTTCGACGCCAGATCCTAGCGCCGACCCGGCGCGTCATAAAAATCTTGTTAAAAGTGGATCGCAATGCCTGGATAAAGGCATCCCCTTGGATCCGCCCGACGCCGCGGTGCTTCGGACAGTAGTCTTTGAGTTGTATAATCTTCTCTATGGCAATACTCCGCGCACTGACGACATTAATATCTATAGGCAATAATCCACTAGACGGTCTTTCCCTCCGTAGGGCATTGTACCGAATCACGCGTACCTTCACGAAGCCAGAAATGGTTACAAAGAGAAGTCTTTGACGCGAAGTAAATGGACTTTTTAGAAAATCCGTTCTTTATTCTTGATGCTACACCACTCGACAATCGCGCAAGGATTATGGATCGCGCGGTCACATGTGGTCTGTTTCAGGATCCTGCTAGGTGCAGGGAAGCGAAAGCTATTTTGATGAGTCCCCGAAAGCGAATCTACGCCGAAATAGCATGGCTGCCAGTCAAAAACTCGGAGCAAGCTAAAAAAATCTGCGAATTACTCGAGTCATCCATAGGAAACTCAGGCGTGGGAGATAGATTGGGGCGAGTCCAAGATTATCTCGCCATAGACGCACTGATGCCAATCGCCAAATGCAACGTGCTTGCCGCCGGACTGCGCCGCCTACCTCGTCACTCATCAGATACCATAGCGGCCTGGACTCTCGAATTTGCGCACGCCTCTGAAGCTATCATCGCAGAAAATCTTTGCGAGATCATCAACTCGGACCGTAAGGTAGCTTGTTTCCTAACAGCAAAGTTGCCGTATATGGAAACGGAAATCGAAAATCTGCGAGAACATTATCGACAGGTCATGGCATCGGCAATGAATAAGCTATCTGCCGAGGAACGCGCTGCCGCGATGACCACGGTAGTTGAATCGGCAACTGACAACGAGAGACAGGCGCCGCTTTTGATAAATCGCTTGGTTGACTGGTACGAACTGGAGGCACAAAAATCTCTTGAGGAACACGAAGCCAAAATCGGGGAATTGGACGAGAAACTCCGATTGGCGGCTGATGAGAATCATCCAGATTCAGTTCTTTCCTCGTTAGTTAAGCAAGTCACTCAATCTGTCAAAGACTGGAAGCGTGTTGCAAAGCCCATTCAGGTCAGCAGAGAAAGCCGAGGGTTATCCCAAGATGAAAGCAAGTGTGTCGCGCAGCGCGTACGAGACTTGGCAATGCATCTGTTTGACATGTACGACAGGCTCGATTTCTGTCTGCAGCTCCTAAGGACATTTCAGGAAGCATTCGCAGAGGTTATGGAAATATCGAAGGACCTTGGCGTGGACATGAACCGTTTAACCGGGATTGCGCGGGAGCGCGAGCGAGGTGCCCGCCTAAAGATTGAGAGCCTAATTGAAGAACTGCGCACCGACGTAGATCGGAACGCACCCGACTCCACGCTGAGACCAATGTTAGACGAACTCATTCGGACTGTCAAAAACTGGAAAGCTTCTGCACAACTGTGTGAGAAACATTATGCAGACTTTTACATTAAAGTGGTCGCTAATCATGTGCAGGGGTTGGCGCACCACCTTCGGAACGAACACAGAAAGTTTGATGATTCTCGCAAACTCTTTGGAATGTTCCAACAAGAATTTCCACAAGTTGGCGAAATCGCTGATCGCGTAATCGAGCACCCTGATGAGTTAGACGTCGCGAAGAGTGTACAAGGAGATATTTCACTACAGGTCTCGAAACTACAAACTGCTGTTGATGCGAAACAACCCGACTCCATCTTGAGTGAGATGGCAAACCAACTCATTCAGACTGTCAAAGAATGGAAAACTTGCGCACAACCGATTGAAGCCTATTACGCAGATTACTATCACGTGGCAAATCTTGTGATGAAGTTGGCGCTTCACTTTCGGGAAAAATACCGCGAACTGGATATTTCCGGCAGACTGTTTAAGATTCTCCAGGAAGAATTCGCAGAACTTGGCGAGATTGGGTCTTCGATTGATGGCCATCTAATGGCGCTAGAGAACACAGAGAACGCACGTGGCGAAATTATACTACAGGAAGAGAAACTACGAGCCGCTGCTCGTGAGAAACAACCCGACTCTGTCTTGAGTGAGATGGTAAACCAACTCATTCAGACTGTCAAAGAATGGAAAGCGTTGGCGCAACCGCTTGAGTCATACCGCACAGATCATTATAACGTGGCAAATCTTGTGATGGAGTTGGCGCTTCACCTCTGGAAAAAATACCGCAAGCTAGATATTTCCGGCAGACTCTTTAAAACCCTCCGGGAAGAATTCGCAGAACTTGGCGAGATTGGGTCTTTAATTGATGAGCATCTAAAGGTGCTAGAAACCACAGAGAATGCACGTGGCGATATTATACTACAGGACGCGAAACTACGAGCCGCTGCTCGTGAGAAACAACCCGACTCCGTCTTGAGTGAGATGGTAAACCAACTCATTCAGACTGTCAAAGAATGGAAAACTTGTGCACAACCGATGGAAGCCCATTACGCAGATTACTATCACGTGGCAAATCTTGTAAAGGAGTTGGCGCTTGACCTTAAAAACGAACATGAAATGCTTGATGATTCTCGCCAATTGCTAAAGATGATCCAACAAGAATTTGCAGAGATTGACGAAATCGCGGCTCTCGTGACTGAGCACCTAGATGCCCTAGAGGCTGCTGACAGCGCACGGCAACATATTGAAATACAGGCGCAAGGATTGCGCGACGCCCTATATGCGAAGCACTACCATCCCGATTTGAGTCCCAGGGTAAACCAACTCATCCAGTCTGTCAAAGGATGGAGGGATTTGGCGCAACCCATTAAGGCATATTATGGAGACTATTGCGGTGTGGCGAAGCTTGTCTTGGAATTGGCAGTAAGCCTTTGGAAGAAAGGTAAACGCCGGTCTTATGATCAACTCTTCAAGATGCTACAGGATATTTTCGGAGAAATCCCCGAGATTGTCACTCTTCTTGCCGAAGAGGCCAAAGCACGAGACGAAGCTGAAAAGAAGTATGCACGCCGACACGATCGGAAGCGCGCACGCTGGAGACGATAATAATTGCGGTTATAATGATTGGCTCAGTGGTCGCGTTGTTATCGGTGGGTTTGTTCTAGACCTGTTAGCGTTGGTACAGAGGCTTTCGAGGGGTGGTAGGAACTCCCTGAGAATTCTATCTCGTTCCATTTTCAGTCGCTTCAAGCGTGGTACAATCGAAGCACCGTGGATAGTTACGTGTCATGGGTGTTGAGTTCTTCCAATGGGATGTGATTAGCTTCACCGCAGAGTTGCAAGACTAAATCACAATCTAGATCAAGAAAAACATGGGGGAAATAATGTCAACCGCCGCTGTACAATCTCGTCTGACACCCGACGAGTACCTTGCATTAGAACGCAAAGCGACAATCAAAAGCGAATATTTTAACGGTCAAATGTACGCGATGTCAGGTGCGACTTGAGTGCATAATCTCGTCTACAGAAGCAAGACCGCGCAATCATTCAGACTTCCTGTGCTTCTCGTGATCGGAAACATGCACAAATAGCAGTTCTCGAAGCTGTCTGATTTCCTTACTCAAACCCTCTTGCAGGGCTGCCGCATCGGATTTCAGCTCCTGTCTCAGAGCCGCCGCATCGGATTTCAACTCTTGCCTCAGCGCCGCCATTTCAGTTTTGAACTCTTGTCTCAGCGCCTCCATATCAGTTTTGAGTTCCTGTCTCAGCGCCGCTAAATCAGCTTTTGTCGCCATTTGCGCCATTGACGTAGTGATCTTCCACCACAACGCACAAAAAGCAATGACTGCGCCAGCAATCTTCAACCATTCTTCCAAGACATTTCACCCCCTAAAGTTTCCTGCTTTGGACTTGCGCAAACCCGCATTCGGTCAAGAATACCCTCAACAGTCTATTTGTCAAGCACATTGTTGTTACGCTGTATATCCCAAGGATCGCCGAAGCAGCGATGACATTCAAGTCTAAGTACTATACGACAAAACCGCGAAGATTGCCATAAAAAACTGGCACTTGATACAAGGTCAATTTGGAATCGTAGGCTTACGCAGTTCGGTTTGTAGCAGCGTAATTCACTGCGTGTGTTGTGTTGGAGCGAGTTCTGCTCGCCAAAGGGAAATCGCGGCTTGGGGAGAAACTCTATCTCCTTAAAATCTCTATAGTATTACCTACCCTGTCGCTTGATCGCAGTATGCGCGGAGATCGACGATTTTATGATTATTGATCGCACCCTACAAACCTAAGAACGGCGTTAGTCATTTCGATGGTACACCCACCATTCTATCAACAGCAACAATACCCCCAAGCACGCCGTATACTTCCAAATCTCGCGATCTACCTCTTGTAGGTGATCGGCGGGAAGGGTTCCAGCCGGATCCGATTCCACCCGCTCCTCCTCGAGTTGCGGCGAAGAAATACCCGATTCCTGCGATTCAAGAAGATTAACCGCAAATCGCCCCACCTGACGATCGTGGGCAAACACCGTATATACGCCTACGAGCGATGTGTTCGTGAAAATGATAGGCGTGGATTCTGATGACACATCCGTCACCGATCCGTCGGGCAATCGAACGCTGATACCATCCTCCACCTCCGGTTCCGTGAGAAAGATTTTCACGGGAGTCCCAACCGTGACGACATCAGGCTGAACGGTGGTGTGCGGGACATCAAGCCACTCAAGACAGCGCGACATCAAAATCGGCGTAGAGGGAATTGAAAGCGCGAATCGCGAGGCCTCGAGATTGAACGCATCAAATCCGAACACGACGTATTTGCGATCGGCGTTTTCCCCTGCCCAGATTAACGTTCCCTCCACGGTTTCGACTAACGGACTCCCCCAACTTGGCAATTGAACAACAAGCGATTCTCTGACCGTCAAATCGATTAACGGCACATCACGCATTATGGAGTGAGTTCGGTCTTGGTAAATCACACGCACCGGTTCCGCTTTTCTTCTGGCAACCGGCATAAATGGTAGTCCATCGACAGGGTTCAGGAAAACTGCGTTCGCCTCCGGAAGATTCTCCGGCACATACCCGTCAAAAATCACAATATCTTGGTTTTCCGCCCCCCGATAATCTTGAGTCCCGATCTTTGAAAGTTCAATGTTCGCGCCCGCCTCAAGCATCTTCGACAATAGCCGTGAGGAGCGATCGCTTACAAGAAGAACACGTGACGGTGTGGGGCGATGAAGAAATGCCCAAGCTCTGTTATCCAGCGCAAAATCGTCATCTAGCTCAAGATTGAGACTGACTACCGTTCCGTCAAACCCCTTGTCATCAATGGGAAACACAATTGAACGGCTTTCCCCTGCGCGCAATGTTGCCCTTTCATCGTCATACCAACTGCCTCCAATGTCTAAACGAACTCGAAACTCCTGCTCCTCCGACCCGAAATTTCGTAGACCCGCAAGTACCTGAAATTGACCCGGCTGATTTGGGGCGCGTGAGACATGTAATTGCACGATTCCCACGCTTTCTCTCTGAGCTCCTATCGCGATTCCATGAAACGTTTGCGGCGAATCTGATAGCCCATCAAACTCGTCGCCAATATAAATGATTCCCGTGTTCGCCCCCGTTCCATATGCTGTCGCAGATGAAATAGCCGATTCGATGTCTGGTGACGTGTGTTTTGGCGCCATTCCCTGAACTGCGCGGCGCAGTTCTTCTTTATCCGAAGTATAGCCTTGATGAATGTGGTGCGGGGGGCTAGAAGTGTCAATAATCATCATCTGCCCACGGTCATCAAGCTGGTTAATCAACTCCGATGCTCGCTTCTTCGCGATTTCAAATCGGCTCTTACCTAATTCGGTTGATTGCATACTCGCCGAATTTTCGAGGATAAGAACTGATTGTCCGAATAGGATGCTGTGATGGCGAAAGGCTGGGCGTGCAATGGTGACGACTGCCAGGGAAAGAAAAAACAGTTGTAGGATTAGCGGAAGGAAATTGCGAATACGCTGAAACGGAACGTTAGCCTTCATATCCTCAATGGCTTCGAGCCAAAACATCACGCTGGGAACGACGTGACGTTTGCGGCGCAACTTTAGGAAATGCAGTGACGCCACAATCGGGATAAACGCCAATAGATAGAGTGCCGAAACGTTCAGGAAGTGCATCTTCAAAGAGTTCCCGGTATTCAGTGCTGAGAATGTCCGAGAAATTGGCGAATCACACGTAATTCTTCATCCGGCGCCGCTAGAGGGCGACTCGAATACATTATCTAGCGTTCCGTCGCGGGAATATCTGATTCGGCGGATTCGGTTGCCTCATTCGTTTTACCCGTCTCTCTGTCTTCGACTCGCTGCAACAGGTCCTCTGCGTCCAGACGCCCTACCTCTCCATAATTTTTCAACTGCTCGCATTTTTCTCGGGCTTTATCATATTCATGTTGCTCAAGATAGATTGTTCCGAGATTCCTGTGCATTTCTCGAAACACCCCGGGCCAATTGCGTTCCGACTCCTTGTTAAGCAGCTGCGTCGCTTTGGTGATTGCGTTATTGACAACTTCATCAAGTGCCGACTTCTCTGCTGCCGGCAAACTGTTAACGTCCTCACCGTTTTCTTCCATCTGCTTAATATTCTCGTTGTGCTGACGCAGTTGATTAATCGCCTTGTCGCAAGCGTTATAAGTCTTCTCGATACTCAACGCCCCTTCAAAGATTTTTGACAAAAATCCCAGTTTCATAGAATCCTCCGTAGTGTTTCCGCGTTCTAATGCATTGTTCTCCGCCGCGTATTATACCAAATGTTAAAACATAAGACAATGACTGATATGGAATTAGTTTCTCGTGCCTCCGCCATCCCGGACCACGGGAAAACGGTTGCGTTCGTCATCGAAACAGGTTAAAATACTCATGAGTCCCAATGCCCGATGTGTCCTCATATAACCGTATAATCCGTTTGTTTTATGCCTGATTCCACCGTCCACCACACGGGAAAATTTGACACTCACACCGAAATCATCTCCAACGAGGAGGTTGCTCAAGACCATTATCTACTATACTGCGATTGTCCAGAAATCGCGGAAAGCGCACTGCCCGGACAGTTTGTCCACGTTCTAGTAGCGGGTGAATCCGGACTTCTGCTGCGCCGTCCGTTTACAATATATAGCGTCCACGGAACACAAATCTCAATGTTGTATCAGGTCATTGGGGAGGGTACAGCCGCTTTGGCGCAGATGCGTTCCGGGGCGACGATTCAAGTCCTCGGTCCCCTCGGTAAGGCGTTCCACATTCCTTCACGCCTCAAAGCGGCAATCCTCGTGGGTGGCGGTGCGGGAATAGCGTCGCTAATGCTCCTTGCTGCCGAGCTAAAAGAGGCGGGAGTACGAACACTTGGGTTGGTCGGTGCTATCAACCGAGCCCGTCTATTGAGCATCTCCGATCTGCAGCGGATCGACGTAGAGACGCACATCGCCACCGACGACGGGAGCATCGGGCACCACGGTTTCGTCACGGAAATTCTAAGCGGCATCCTGAAACGACCTCAGACGCATTCACTACGAAATCCCACTATCTACGCGTGCGGACCACACGCAATGTTGCATGCTGTCGCGGAGATGACACTATTGCATCATACCCCGACGCAGGTCGCCATGGAGAATCGAATGGGGTGTGCGTTGGGTGTCTGCCTCGGTTGTGTATGTAAAGTGCGTGCGACAGGCGGTGTAGAATATCAGCGGGTGTGTACGGAAGGACCTGTGTTTAATGCGGAGGATATCGTCTGGTAAGATTTGTTGGGACACAATATGCGCAATTTGACAACGATGACAATTCCAATACTGACTGGAAAGAGGTGCACAGGAACAGATTGCATGTTGCCGCCAACACAATATCGAATCTGAGACTTGGGAGAGCCTATGGAACGGGCATTCTACGATGAACTCGCGGAAAAAAGTATAAATGGAGAGATTCCATCTGACGCGTTGTGCCTTGAAATGCTGACCTCGCCGCGTATCGAACTTCTGCGCTTGCTTGACGCCGCTTATCAAGTGCGAAGAAAATACACCGGTAACGAGGTACAACTCCATATAATAAACAACGCGCAAAATGGGGGTTGTCCGGAAGACTGCCACTACTGCACCCAAGCCAAATCCTCGACCACGGGCATCGAAACTTACCCGGTTAAACCTGACGCGGAAATTTTGGCTGAAGCTCAACGTGCTTATGAGTCGGGAGCCTACCGATATTGCATGGTATTTGCCGGACGGGGGCCATCGACATCACGGATTGAACGTTTGGCGAGAGTAATCAAGACCATTAAATCCCAATTCCCAATACAGGTTTGCCTCTCCGCAGGACTAATCAATCGCGAAGGTGTCGGTATGCTAAGAGATGCTGGGTTGGATCGGCTAAATCATAACCTTAATACGTCGGAAGGGCATTACCCAAGTGTTTGCACAACCCACACATACGCGGACAGAATGGACACATTGAAAGCCGCGAGAGATGTTGGAGTCGAGTTGTGCTCGGGATTGATCGTAGGCATGGGAGAAAACGCCGATGACATAGTTGAAGTAGCAAAAACGCTGCGAGAACTCCGCGTTTCTTCCATACCTGTTAATTTCCTTCTCCCTTTTGATGGAAATGTTTTCTCGGACGCACCTGATATCGCCCCGGTCTACTGCCTTCGGGTTCTGTGCCTGTTTCGTCTACTGAATTCCGATGCTGAGATTCGCGTCGCTGCCGGGCGTGAAGCCCATTTGCGGAGCATGGAAGTGATGGCTCTATACCCGGCAAACTCCCTCTTCATCGACGGTTACCTGAACGCCAAGGGAGCGTCTCGATCGCGAACCCTTAAAATGATTCAGGACGCGGGCTTTACCATCAAAGCAGATCAATCTTTGGAACACTTATTGGAAAGAGAGAATGAGCGCGGCGAATCGTTGTCGGTTGTCAATCGGGGGAAACCGATAAAAAATCTCCATGAGTTGAGACCAAACTTTCGTGAGAGGGATATTCCCAGAGAGAATGATGGGCTCTAAAGTTGTTGTGTTGGTCATCGTCGCGGGCGCATGCTTTTTGCTAATGTTTTTTCACAACCGGGCGCAGCGGCTGGTTGACAGCTATAAACCGGCGACAGATGTTCCGTCATTCGCATTGCCCTACGACTGGGCAGGCAATATCTGTCAAACACCAATTGCGGAGCCGTCAGGACTAACCTTCCACCCGGATCGAAAATCGATATTTGTCGTCAGTGATGAAGGTGAGCTTCATGAGATGCGAAGGGACGGTAGACCGGTAAGATCGCAGTCCCTGAACCAGACCGACTTGGAAGGAATCACCATGAATCCTTCAACAGGATTGCTGTATGCCGTTGTTGAAGGTGACGACGCCATTCTCGAAATCTCGCCGCAGACCTTCGAAATCACGCGGAGATTCGGGATAAATCGTGGATTTGAGGGGCGCGAACTACTAAAAAAAGGCGGAATGGGGTTGGAAGCTATTGCCTTTGTCTCGGACGATTCTCATCCTGAAGGCGGAACATTTTGGGTGGGCAATCAATCCTTCAGTTTGAAACCAAATCGTGAGCCTTCAATCGTTTGCCAGGTTGTTTTACCCCTTTCATCAACTAATCCAACGCCGCCAGAAGGTACGATTGTCAGCTTTTTCCCACTCAGCATTATTGATATTTCAGGACTTGCCTACGATTCCTCTCGAAACTGTCTAATTGTTGTTAGCGATACGACAAACCTTCTTGTCGAAGTCACGCGTGATGGAAACGTTTTACGTCAACATCTGTTGCCTGGCAATGATCAGGAAGGAATCGCTCTCGACGATCAGGGGTTCATGTATATCGCTCAAGAAAATGGCGAAGTAATTAAAATTGAAGACCGACGGGTCCAATAGAGTGTATCCCGGTTGAATCGCGCTGGGATTTCGAACAGAGAGTAGGTGCTACAGGACATCTCTAGTTTGCGACACATTCCGCAACTATCCTTGAAGGAGATTGACCTAAGCGACAAAAGTTGCTACGGGTAACAATAGTCAGCGTGAGAAAACCATCGCAGTATGAAAATCTGAATTTTGCCACCTTTGCCGCAAATCAAATATTGATGCGGATGGGTTGGGTTTTCAAAACCGAATCAGTTATTGTGCCGGCATTCCTCGACACGCTTTCCAAGTCGGATGTTCTACGAGGTCTCTTGCCGGTTAGTTTTAGACTGGTGCAAAGTCTCGCCCAATTTTTTCTTGCCCAGCGTGTATCGCAGTCACCCTTTAAGCAACCGCTATTCACTACCTCCGTGTTCGGGATGACGCTGTCTTGGTTGGTCATAGCGATTGTAGCCGGCAGTGGACGGTTGCCGTCAAGCGTCATCGTCGTCCTGTTTCTCGCGCTGTATACGTTTCAATGCTTTAATTTTGGCTGCAATCGGCTAGTGGCAGGCACGCTTCAGGGAAAGCTAATACCTGCGGAAAAGCGGGGTTTGTTACTTACACATGGAAACGCTATCGGCAGCATTCTTGCGATAGCTGTAGCCTGCCGCTTCATGTATGAATGGCTCGGCGGTGAAACTCCCAGTTACGCCGCGGTATTTGGGGGAGTGCCGTATGTTATGGCGTAGCGGCGATCGTGAGTTTCTATTTTGTCGAGTCTCCCTCACCGCCGCAAAAGTCGCAACCTCCTTTACAATCTCTCCGCGAAGGACTGTTGATACTGCGGTCTGATCGTGATTTTCGCAAATTTGCCGTGGTCGCCGTGCTGTTTTTTTTGAGTTGGCCCCTTTTTCCGCACTACACTGTTTTTGGCAAGCGTGTGCTGGGAGTGGAATCAAGCCACTTCGTCGCTTGGATTATCGTTACGAACTTGGTGGCGGCTTTGGGTTTTTGGGTTATTGGTGGTATAGCGGATCGGCGAGGAAATCGGCTTGTCTTGCGAATACTCTTGTTCCTCACCGCGTGTACCCCTTTGGCGGCGGTTGGCTTGAGCCGAATCTCATTCGGAGTCAAACTTTACTGGATCATATACGCCCTTTTGGGCATGATACCGGTACTCGTCCGTATCATTGAGAATTACACTTTGGAGATTTCGACCGAGAAAAAACACCCGCAATATTTGAGTGTGGTCAGCCTGCTTGAGGTGTGTTCACTCTTGGTTTCACCGCTAGTTGGTCTATTAATCTCAAAGGTCTCATTTGAGCCGGTCTTTCTGGGTGGGAGTGTTCTTATTGCTACTGCGGCTCTCCTGACGTTCACATTAGCTGAACCTCGATTTAGCGGAGCGCGATGATCGGCATTCTCGTTTTTCTTCAAAGGACGAAATACTAGGGCCACTGGGGCAAAAAGATTCGTGAATAAAAACTGCGGTGCTCTCTATTTGTAGTCAATTCCATTCATATTTGCACATATTTCGGTAGGTGCTATCAAGCGACCGAAAAGGGAGTGCGATAGAGATCCCATAGAGATCCCGCAGGTAGCAACTTGCATAAATCAATTCAAGAAGAGACAGAGGCGTCAAGCAGGAAAACAAGCATAGAGGTGCCTCCCTTTAATCTCTTGACACTGCATTTGCGCCTTTGGTCACTCAACGCTGTGAATAAATCCCGAAACAACTGACATTATTTTGGAAAGATGTCTACTTAAATATACTACACACCGCTGGAAATTGCGTATTTTCAAGCGTCTGGCGGTAGTTGTAGGGTGGGATCAAACGACTGGATAAGGAGTGCGATAGAAATCCCCTGCCCACCATCAACGCGGTCACGTTACGCGCCAAGGGAGCCAACCATTTATCCCAAACTGATTGTAGGGTGGGCAGTGCCACCCTACAATCACTACTACAAACAAGCAATTACCGGGAAAAAAAGCGCAATAATACCCAACGCAAAGTATAATTATAACGGTAAACAATTTGCAGCGCTGAGAAAGAGATGGTCCGTTTTCCCCTTTGACATTGTCAATTCATCCTGGAACCACCGTCAATGTCAATGGAGAGTCCCGTAAGGTAATCAGACTGGGGTGAAGCCAGGAACGCCACCACGCTGGCAATGTCCGATGGCTGCGCCACCCAGCCCAAAGGGATATTGCGTGCCCGCTCTTGAATGTATGATTGGCGGTTTTCGCTTGTGTGCCACGTTTCGGCTGATATGTCCTCCGAAGACATTGCCTCACGCTGATAGCCCACACGTTCCGTGTCCACTATGCCTGGACAGATTGCGTTGACGTTTATATGATGAGGTGCGAGTTCCTGTGCGAGAGACTGCGTAAAGCCTCTCACGCCGAACTTCGATGCGCAATACGCTGCAAAACGCGCGCGGCCATGCCTACCCATTATTGAGGACATGTTGATGATTTTACCACCCTCTCCCCTTTCTATCATGTGACGCGAGACTCCGCGACAACAGAGAAAAGTTCCCTTTAAGTTTACGTTCTGCACCTCATCCCAAGCCGTCACCTCCAACTCCACTACAGGAACACGATCCGAACCTGGACGCGAAGCGGCATTGTTTACGAGAATGTCGATACGGCCGAACCGATCAAGTACCTTCCCTACCATGCTGTCTACCTGATTGGCATCGCAGACATCTGCCAAAACGCACATCGACCTTCGTCCTTTTTCCTCAATCTCACGCACAACAGCAGAAGCACCGCCCCAACGCTCCGGATTATGCCGATTTGGATCGTTGACAATGTCCGTTATGACCACATTCGCGCCGTCCCGGGCTAGTCGATTGGCAATTGCACGCCCTATACCATGCTCGCCCCCGGCGCCCGTCACAATGGCAACTTTTTCGTTGAGGTTGTACACCCTATCTCCCGCCTGTTTTCAATTCGTTGTGAATTTACCCAATGCAATGATTTAGATTTCTAGCGTCTTCAATCTTAGGAAATCAGTTCAATAATCAAGATTTATCCGAGATTGCACCTACGCTAGCACAGTAGGGGTTTGAAGTTGTTCCGTTACGATGGATTGTTTACAGCATATTTTCTTGGATTGGTTGGTTTGGCCGATTGACTTCGGTATCGGCGCAGTGGGACCTTTTCAATGGCCAACCAAACACACTAGATGGTCAAAATCTCACCTGCTTTTCGTCACGGAGCGAGATGATTAGCGTTCCCGTTTCTCTTGAAATGGTGTAGATGTAATAGCTAGGCAGATATGAAACACCATAGCTGTTTCCCTTGAGAAGGGAAATCTGGGTAATGCTGGATTCAATCCTCCGCCAATTCGTTTGTCCTGTCTATTCATCTTCAAATCCCAGCATTTTGACCTCTATCTGTAGAGCCACGCCAGTCGTCCGTTTAACGCACGCTTGGATATGTTGAACAAGACTCAATACGTCTTCGGCGGTCGCGTTGTCAATGTTTAGAATAAAGTTCCCGTGGATTTTGGAAACCTCGGCTCCCCCGATTCGGTGCCCCTTCAAACCACATGCATCAATCAGCCTGCCCGCAGAGTCATTGGGCGGATTCTTAAAAATACATCCCGCATTTTCCTCCGCAAAAGGCTGGGTTGAAATCTTTTTGTTGTATAATTCATTCATCCGGTCCGTTATAATTTTTGCGTCTCCGGGGGTGAGGCGGAGTACTGCCCCTGTTACACTAAAGTAGTTCCGTAACCCACTGCGACGATAAGCAAACCGCGCTTTATCGTGGCTGATTTCAATAACCTCTCCCTTGTCGGTCATTACCCGCACCCGCTCGACAACATCGCCGAAACTGCTTCCCCATGCGCCGGCATTCATAATCAACGCCCCACCGACCGATCCGGGTATACCGAGCGCAAACTCAATCCCACTGAGTCCCTGCCGTGCGGAAACTTTCGACAGTCTCGGCAACGAAACTCCCCCGCCTACCGAAACGCACTCTCCGTCAAATTCCAACTGATCGAATTCCTTAACTAGCCGAAGCACAATACCTCTGTACCCGTTATCACTGACAAGTAAGTTTGAACCCCTCCCAATCGTAGCTACAGGCAAATTCCAACTCTTTTTCAACTTTGCGATGGCGGCAAGTTCATGGACGGTACTCACCTCAAAGTATGCTGCCGCCAATCCTCCAATACCGAAAAAAACATGTTTATCCATCGGTTCATCAAATCGCAGTCGCGACGTAGGTGCATTCCCGTCGGTCTTGACTAGTTCAGCAAGTTCTGTTTTCCATTCCATATGGATCTATCCAACAACTATCGCAGTACGACCCAAAAATCGAGCTAACCCCTGATGATTAGCGTTTGGCTCGTTGACCGACCTTCGTCATCAACACACGTGAGCCTATGTTTGCCAGTTACAGGTGTCAAGAACACTTTGTCGGCTGGGTCGCCGCTAAAAACCAACTGCCCGTCAAGAAACCAGAAGATCTGCTTTGTTCGATTCGACACGGATGCTTGTAGTAAAATCTTCTGATTCTCAAGCGGAATCCCGGCGCGAATTTGGTATTCACTATCCTCCGTTGGAGAAGTGACAATAGGATGGTGTCCCGCAACAAGCCCCGTGCACTCGGAGAAATGCGACGGCATTTCCGGGATGGCAAACCCGCTGCGCTTTAACCACGTTCCTATCGAAGCGGGCCACTCCTCATACACCACGCGGCGATGCGTCCGACCTACCCGGCAATGCGAACACAACGCTGATCCCGTCCCCTCGTCGACATAAATCTCTTTGTGAATCGTGCAAACCGTATTTTGGGAAACACTCGGAATGTAATAGTCAAATTTCGAACTGCGGCAATTTGAGGATGGCAACATTCCGCTCAACGAGCAAACCTCTCGAGTGTTCACACGTCCAGCGCGTGTGAACCAACGATTGGTTGCAGGTGTGGTTAGTGCCGTGAACAAACTGAACAGAATAGGTCCCGCAACCTCAGATCCGACAAGCGAAGAAACTCCCGTACCATTAAAATTACCGACCCAAACACCGATGGTAAGTTCGGGGGTGTAGCCGATGCTCCACGCATCTCGGTGTCCGAAAGAAGTGCCAGTCTTCCATGCGATTTTGGGAAGATTCGTCGAAGCTTCGAACGCCGCAGGAAAGTCGGGCCGGCGGACTTCGGTAAGCATCTCGGTCAATATGTAACAAGCTTCTCTACTCAATAGCCTCTTTGCCGTCGCGTGACTCTTTGAACCCGCGATGTTTCCCTCTCCGTTTTCAACCGGATCCAGTGTCAACCGGTACTCCGAAAATTCCCCGAAGTTCGCCAACCCGGCATAGAGCGTCGTTAATTCGAGCAGAGTCAACTCACAGCCGCCGAGAATCAAGGACAATCCATAATGACCTTTCGATTTCGGTAACGTGGAAATCCCGGCATTCTGCAGAAATGAATAGATACCGTTATTGCCAAGCCGTGAGTATAGATTCACGGCTGGGACATTGAGAGAGTGCGCCAATGCCTCACTCGCAGTCACGTATCCGCGATACTCTCCATCGTAATTTGCCGGCTGATATCCCGAGTAATCAATGGGCACATCGTTCAAAAGGCTTTCGGGGGTAATTAAGCCGCGATCCATCGCCAATCCATAGATGAACGGTTTGAGTGTCGAGCCGGGTGAGCGCCGAGCGTTGGCGCCGTCAACTTGCCCCTCGCCATCTTTGTCGAAAAATCCGTATGAGCCGACAAGCGCCAATACCTCGCGGCTCTCCGTGTCCATCACGACTATAGCGCCCGTAGAAATTCCTTCTCGCCGCAGCGGTTCTAGGCTCTCTTGCAGAATCCGCTCCGCGAGTTCCTGAACTCTGGCGTCAATTGTCGAACGAATGCGGCGAACCTGAATACCGGACGCACCGTTACTTGCCCCATCAGTGAATAAAGAGTGCCGACGGACATTGGGAGGAAACTCCTGTTCAGAATGGAAATTCTTGAGCAGACGTGTAAGATGCGGCGCACCGAGCGGCATCGGGTATCGGCTTGTCGGAATCGGTTCACTAACGGCTTCCCGCAATTCCCTCTCGGAAATCCTTCCGAATGTCACCATACGCTTCAGCACCTTCTCACGGGCGCGCACTGCGTTTGCATGGTGGTGGTCCGGTCGCAAATATGTGGGCGAGTTGGGGATAGCAGCCAATAGCGCGGCTTCACCCAAACTGAGACGATTTTGAGGCTTGTTGAAATATAGGCGAGATGCGGCGCTTGAACCGACGATGTTGCCGCCGTACGGTGCCATATTGAGGTAGAGCGTCAGAATCTCATCCTTTGAATAACGCGCCTCAATTTGAAGCGCGCGGAACATCTCTATAATTTTGTTGCGAATCGTTCGAGGTTTCGGCTCCATCATACGCGCAACCTGCATCGTAATCGTGGATCCCCCCCTGACGACCCTTCCCGCCTTAATGTTTGTGACCAGTGCCTGTGCTATTGAGAACGGGTTAATTCCAAAGTGGTGATAAAACCACCTGTCCTCATACGTCAGAACAGCCGTTTTCAGCTTCGGCGAGATTTCAGCCAAAGATGGTTCTGGAATTCGCCATGAGTCATCGGACGCCGCAAACGCTCTGAGCCATTCACCATGCCGATCCAGTACCACCGTTGAGGATGGCGGATGTAACTTCTCCACCGGCAGAGGGAATATCCAGTTGGCTACGATCAGAATCAGTCCGGGTAAAACGACAATGGAACATGTCAACAAAAAGAGAGATCGTTTGAATTTTTTGGTGTCGAAAATCGTCTTTATCATCGTCATTTAATTGCGGTGTGCGGACTTGCCCCCAGAGGCTTGCGGCGGCAATCCATGATGCCTACCGAGAGGTCTTACGCGCTCCCTGCATTACTCTTTCGCATCACGCATTACGCATTATGTATTACGCACTATCCCACACGCTCATAGTGCTGAATGAATCGGGGGAATTCGCGTAGGCCCTGATCCTAACGCTGAAGTTGTGAGTCACTGATTATGCATGTGGTTAAATATCGACATGCCTGTAACATGACAATATCGAAGTGTCCACGCCCTGGCAGCCATTAGTCCGTAGTGCGAATGCTTGGGAAAAGGAGGCTGCGCTTAGATAAACGCAAATGTCATGCCAGCAGATACTTTGCCGCAGCCAACCGAAGTCTTGGACAGGGTTGACACGCTCCATTAACCTCACAACGGGGTCTGATGCCGTCGGGATTCAGTATATCAGGCGGGATGCTGGACCTCAAGACAAAACCGGATTCTTCCGAATACGTCCCCTAATCCAAATTGCGATGTTTATTGGAGAAATGGCTTTCATTCATATCGCGGAGATGATATAATTCTATGCGGTAGCGCAGGACATTGGCAAGACCATCGGAGGTCTAATCATCAAGACTCGGGAGGCGAGGAAAGGATTTCAACATGAACGGCAAGTCTGCTGGGGTGTATCTGGTCGGAGGAATCACGGGAGTTCTGAGCGGTATTTTAATGATTGCATCGGCGTATCTAGTGATGTTCCATTTAAGGGGAACTGAAGTAGGATCTGCGGAAGAGCAGTTGGGATTTATTGCGCAACATCCACTAGCCGGGATTGTACACGGATTAGGCGTTGTCAGTCTCATCCTAATCGCCCCCACGGTAATCGCGACGCTATGCCTTCTGGGCACAACGGCGCCCGTGCGCGGCTCTATTGCAACCGGTTTCGCGGCTCTTTGGGTTACCGTCGAGATTGTCGGACATCTGTCTCAAACAGCGCCGCTGCGCGCGCTCGGCGAGTTGTACACCAATCCCGCTTCCAGCGAGATGGCTTTGTCCATCTATCAGGTATCGCAAGAGTTCTGGGAAGCGCTTTCGATGACGGCAGCATTTTTCTGCGTGCTAATGTGCTTATGCTCCGGCTCCGCATTGGCCGCCAATTCAACTCGCGCATCGGGATACGCGTTTCTGATAGCGGCAATCGCCTTTCCGATAGGTCTTCTGATCCACGGCGCCGGGATTCAACTTCATGTTGCCCTGCGCGGGTTGGCGTTCATTCTGCTCTCGGTTGCGCTGATTCAGAACTCCAGAACAACGGAAGGATAGTCTACTCTGGCGCCTCAATAATTCTTGTAGCCGACCTCAGCCAAGCGGGCAGCTTTTTTGGCTACGCCGTCACTCAACTCTGACTTGTAAGCTTCTAACTTGGTCTGAAGGTCCGGGTTGTTTAGGCTAAGAACTTGGACGGCAAAGATGCCGGCGTTTCGTGCGCCGCCAGATCCGATCGCCATCGTAGCGACGGGAACACCCGGCGGCAGTTGTACGGTAGAATATAGTGCATCTACTCCGTCGAGTGGACCTCCGTCAATGGGTACACCGACTACCGGAAGCGTTGTATGCGCGGCTATCACTCCGGCAAGGTGAGCCGCTCGCCCGGCGCCGGCAATAATTACATGAATCCCTCTGTCTCTGGCGGTGGTGGCATATTCCATCGTCATCTCTGGAGAGCGATGCGCCGATGAAATGGTAATCTCAAACGGAATCTCGAATTCCTCCAATACCTTAGCAGCCTCTGCCATCCGATCAAGGTCGGAATCACTTCCCATCACAATGCTAACAAGCGGGGTTTCGTTAGAAGTCATACGGATATTAAATCACCTCTGATTATCAATTGGGATTAAACGATGTTTTGGAGAATCATGACTCATGCTGCCATATCCCACTGCCAACACCGTCCTCTGAAAATACATATATAGCACGCGGCAATCACGATGTCAAGCATAACTCATTACTAAACAACTTAAGCGGTATAACGTCTGATAACTTTGGAACTGTCCGCTAGTGTTAAGGACTGTCGGGGCCTTTTGACTTGAAAAGGAAAGTGCGATGAGAGGAATTTCGAAGCTAATATTAGGACTATTGCTTTGCAGTTTAGTGCTGTTATTGGTGGCATACGGCTTATACAGCAGAGGTCTCCAAGCCCAAAATGAGGATGGTAGCCAGCCGACTAACGAGCAAACTGAAATCACGCCAACAAGAGCCACGACCGAAGTTCGGCGTCAGGACACAACCAACATCAATGAACGGACACCTCCACGAAGGCAATTGAACCAACCAAGCCAAGACTTCTATCAACCAATTGTCGAGAACAATCTCTTTCGTCCTCTAGGTTGGAGAAAACCGGACGATGAACCCCAATATACCTTGGTCGGAACACTAATCGAATCAAAAAACCAACGCGCGAAAGCGTTCTTGATAGAACGGCGATCCAATCGTTACTATCCCGTATCGGTTGGCGAAAAAGTTGGTGACGCGGTGGTGGAAAGCATCAAGCCGAACGAGGTCAACCTCAACGAAGATGGCAAGACCGTGACGCTTAGAGCAAATTCCAATCGATTTCTGGACACCTCGGCGGTATCCAACAGAGGCAGGACGCAGTTCAATAAAGGCTCTGAGGCTACTTCGTCCGAGAGCAAGAAGCCGCAAGAGGGCAATCCCGAAAATCGTGGCAATCGTGAATGGAATGAGGACAGAATGCGTAATATAGCCGATCGATTTCGCAACGCCTCACCTGAAGAACGCGAACGCATGAGGGAGGAATTTCGCCGTCGTGGTAGGGAACGGCGCGCTCGTGGAGAGCGGGGAGGAAGAGAAGGGAGAGGACGAGGTAGAAACCGGGATGGCGGTAGAGATACCCAGCGTCGAAGAGACTAATATTGAGTCACCGCCTATCTCTTAATTGTAGCGTAGACGATGTAATTCTAAATGCGACTCTATCTACGAATCCCCGACATTAAGAACCTGTTCGAAAAGTACATTTTGTAAGGTGCAATCAACCGACTGAATAAGGAGGGCGATTGGAATCTTCCGTGCACCAGCCTCAAAAGCCCCGGAGGGGGACCAAGCGACTGATGAAGGAGCGCGATAGAGATCCCACAGGTATATATCGGGAAATTACAAAAACGTGTCTTCAAATGACTAAAAATGGCTTTGCTACCGAATTTTCAAAAAGGCTCTAAGTCCCTCGTGTACCAATAATTCGTTACCGCAATGCAAAAAAACGTCGTTGGACAATCCGGCTAAGTCTGTACTCCTCTTAAGCAACTCTTTTCCCAACTAGTTGATTTTGCAAGCGGTAATTCTCACCGGAAATCCAAAAACCTGAAGACACCTATAGAAAGGACTTCAGGTTTTTGGACAGATTTTAAAACCACAGTCAAGCGACGAACCCGGGCTTTGCGCCCTAATTCCAAGTAACCACGCCCCCGGAACCAAGCAAAATTAGGTTTTCCGGTTTCATCAAAACTTCACCTTCTTTGACTATTTGCATACCGGTCGGGAATAGGGCGTAGGCAATTCGCCGAGGAAGATGGTTTCCCAGATCAGCCATCATCTCTTTCTCTGACTTATAACCTACCATGCCGCGGTTCTCGACTTGAAACGCATGCCAATATTTTAGGTAATCCACAACCTTGTCATCAAAGATGAGTTCCCCTGTTTTAGTGTCCACGATTCTTATTTGGGTCGTTACGAGTGCACTTTGGCGCGCACGGAGGTAGTCCGCGGTTCCTGAAATCCCGCCTTGGCTTCCCTGTTTTCGGTATACGACAGTATCGTTCCAACGTTTAAATTTAGGATTATCGATTTTGCCGAAAACGATTAAATCAACTTCCAACCCTTGACCAACCTTTGCAGCTAATGCGGGATCGGTGAATATATCGGTCAGCGTCAAACCCAATTCCTTAAGCTTTGTCGCTACCGGCGCCACCTTCTCGGATTGATCATAGACCCATTCGGTTTCCTTAAGCGCAAGTTCAAAGCGGGTGGCGAGATTAATGGGCACCCATTTTCCCATGGTTCCTGCTTTATCTTCTGTTAGGAATGGTGCAATGGCAACAGCGTTTGCCTGCTCTAATGGCGGCGGCGCGTTAAGACTTGCCCCGCAGCCAACGACCAAAACAAGAATAAGCGGTACTAGGAAAAAACGAAGCAAATTCATCTGAAACAGTCCTCCTTTTATAATGTTGGAAATTCGCGGCAAATTATTGTTTAAGAATGTCACTGGATCGGTTTGATATCAACCTCAAAATTTCCCTATTGTTAATAGGATACCACAAAACCGCATTGGATGAAACACATTTTTTCTCAATCAGGGACTTTCAGTATTGAACGCGATTCATCGCCTCACTGAACCTTTCACACTGTGCGCTGACCTGCACGACACTGAGTATAAATTGGTCAAGTCGAAAAGTCGTTCGCGTCGTTGTACGCCCTGTGGAGCACTGTTACTCAAGAACACGGAACAACATATCAAATACCGCTCGTTCATCGACACGATGCTTAAGTGTTGCATGGCATTTTATCGCATGATGTTTTTTGTCTTTCACCGTTAGGCGAACTCGAATTTGAGGACTGGGAATCAACTCATCTAGCGTGAAGACCTCGTAAAAATCTTGCCGCTGCTCCGGTTCAAGCGTTACCGGCAGGCTGTTGCGAAGAAGGCTGGGAAAAATGGCGGCTTGAGGTGCCGCGTACTGATCTGCCGTCTGCCACTTTCGTCCGATTTTCGCCTGGAATCGATATCCTTCAATGGTAACGGGAATCTGGTCGTTTTCATTATATATTCTGCACGATATCAGGAACAAAATATGTCCGCCGCGCGTAATAAAACAATTGGTTTGCCCTGCGATCAAATCCACTCGGTTCCGCATTCTCCATCGTCCCCGTTGTAAATATGTTGAATGTGGAAGACCGCGCAAGAAATCAAAAAGCCACTTGGATATGGAAAGCAGTAGCGCTATGATGCTCAGAACGAGGGCAATTGTGGCTTTGTCCAATTCGCTTTAACAACCTCCGTATAGACGTATAGACGTATAGACGTATAGAGTAGTATATTGATGCGGAGTAATACAAGTCAATACAATTTAGGACGGCGGATTCTGGATAAACTCATACTGTATGGCAGGTGAGCGGATGAAAAGAGGACAGAAATTGGGGTTTCTGATATATTTGTCATTTGGCTGTATGCTCTGCTGTTTCAGTCACGGCGACGCGGATGACTCGGCTAAGCGCACTCAGTTAGCAGACCTACGCACACGGAAAACCGGCAGCGACTGGCAAAGTTTTCTTGGTCCAACTGGAGATGGAAAGTCTCCCGAAAAGGGGCTGTATCTTCCCTGGCACAAATCGGGACCACCGGTAATCTGGCATAAACGGATTGGCACGGGCTATGCCGCTCCTTCAGTTGCCAAGGGACGATTGTTCAGCTTTGATCGACATTGGAACAATGCCCGTCTAACTTGCATGAGAAGTGAAACCGGCGAGGAGTTATGGAGATTTGAATATCTCACAGATTACGAGGATATGTACGGTTATAACAACGGTCCTCGTGCATGTCCAGTGGTGGACGAGGATCGAGTGTATGTTTTCGGCGCGGAGGGCATGTTGCATTGCGTTGGTGCGGCGAACGGCGAGTTGATTTGGAAGGTGAATACGACAAAGGAATTCAATGTCGTCAAAAACTTTTTCGGCGTTGCATCCGCACCTATTGTCGAGCGCAATTTGCTAATTGTTCAGATTGGCGGGTCGCCGCCAGATAGTCCCGAAGACGTGTATGCCGCTCAGGGACGACTCTCGGGCAACGGAAGCGGCATTGTTGCATTTGACAAATTCACGGGAGAAGTAAGGTATAAGATTACTGACGAGTTAGCGAGTTATGCCAGCCCAACTGTGGCGACGATTAACGGCAGGCGATGGAGTTTCATGTTTGCAAGGGGCGGGTTGTTCGGCTTTGAACCGCGCACAGGGGTAGTAGATTTCCATTATCCGTGGCGGTCCAAGAAGCTGGAGTCGGTAAACGCCGCCAATCCAGTTGTGGCAGGCGATCTCGTGTTCATCAGCGAGGCCTATGGACGCGGGAGTTCACTGCTGAAGGTGAGACCGAGCGGATATCAGGTAGTATGGAAAGACGCGCCCCGTAGGCGAAGCAAGTCAATGATGTTGCATTGGAACACCGCAATCCACCACAGCGGCTACCTCTACGGTTGCAGCGGGAGACACGCTCAAGGCTCGGACTTGCGCTGCGTCAAACTGGAAACAGGAGAAGTTATGTGGTCGGAACGGATTGACGAACGCACCTCATTACTTTACGTAGACGGTTATTTCGTGGGGTTGGGCGAGTACGGCACGTTAATGCTGATTCGTGCCAACTCTAAGGAACCGGAGGTAGTATCGCGCGTTCGGATGACTGATGAACGGGGACAGGAGTTAATCGGTTATCCGACCTGGGCGGCGCCGGTATTGTCTAACGGATTTCTCTACATTCGAGGAAAGGATCGATTGGTGTGTCTAGATCTCGGCTTGAAGAAGTAATCAAACTGTAGATTCCGCATTCAGAGGGCACTATCTCAATTCCCTAACACCGAGCCGCTAAAACTCATTAAACACCTTTACGGGCTGTCCTGTCTCAATCGATTCCCACGCCGCAACTCCGACCGCAACCGTTTTCGCACCATCCACCACATTTGGAGACGGTTCAAGGTCTTCCTCCAAACACTTTTGGAAGTGCCGCATGTATCGAATCACGGTTTGGCCATGACCATATACACTCGTATCGGTTTCAGGCGGGCACGTCATTTCCAATGGTTCTTTCGCCTCCGTTTTGTCCAAGACGAGCTTTACCTGTCCTCCCTTGTTGTCCGTGAAGTCACCAATCATCGTTCCACCAGTGCCGTAGACCGAGACCTGCATCATGGGCATGGGCGGGTGGACGATGTCATATAACCCCATGGCGCGCCCTATCTGCCCCTCCTTAAACTTTAGGTTGAGGAAAAAATTGTTCATTATCGGATATTCAGGGGTGATTTTTCCCTTTGTACCATAGGCGTGTACTTCCTCGACATCTCCCAGAAAAGAACGAAGGATATCAATAGGATGCGCCACGCCGCCGAACATGAAGTCTTGTGGAGTGTGCAGCCGCCAAGGCGTAAAGTCGTAAACGGGGCGCATATCGTGAACGTAATGAGCATCCACTGCCATGATTTCCCCTAGATCCCCATCATCGAAAAAACGCCGCATCGTTAGAAACTGCAGATCGAACCGCATCGTTTGACCTACGAGAAATTTTACCCCACGAGCCCGAACCAACTCAACCAAGCGTTTAGCATCATCCAAGTTGGTCACCATTGGTTTTGTGCAGATGACGTGTTTGCCAGCTTCTATCGCTCCGACACAGTGCTCCGCGTGCAGGTGGTCGGGCGAATAGACAGCTACCACGTCAATGTCATCGCGGCGTACCAACTCCTGGTAATCGATAGTCCAGAATCTCGCTCCAATCTGCTTGGCATAGGCCTCCAAAACATCACTTCGTCTTGCACAGATCCCCCGCAGCTCATACTTTAAATCCGGTACATCCTTAAGCAGCGATGTCGTCGACCCCATGTTAGTGGGATTTATCCCGATTACTCCCAATCCGATTGCCATTTTGCCCCCTACCCAAATCTCATCGATTATCGCTTATATTCTTTAACTTGCCGCCCTGATTTGACGTTTCCAATATACGACGCGCCGCCGCCAACGCTTCCTCCGGTGTGCGTATTTTCCCGTCGAACCGAAGCGCTTCCACCTGTTCCAAGATTTCGCCGATGAGGGGCCCGGGTTTCAAATTTAGCGCGTCCATAATTTCATCGCCGGTAATCAACCGTTCCCGCGCCATCATTGGGAGGATTTCTAGAAAATAGCGGTCCGCAATCTCCCTTATCACTTGCTCTGCCGGCGATTCCTTCGGCGGAGTGTGCAGATCCCCCCGCCATACACGCAACTCGGCGTAAGAGACTAGCAGGACACCCAACCAATCCTCCCCGGCAGCCTTCAGAAGTCGATTTGCTCGACCGCGACATGAGGCGGTTTTCAACATCTCCTCGAAGTGAGAATGATGCCGCAGGAGACAACTCATTAACTTCGCCGCTTTACCGCCTAACCGCAACCGCTTCACAATATGGAGCGCAATCTCGATTCCAACGTTTTCATCCTTGTCGGATGGAACTTCTCCCCGGGAACCAACTGCGTTCGCTGCCGGCTCTTTGATGTTCAGTAGAATCAGCGCAAGTTTGAGAACTGTCTCGCGCTTTAACCCGGAGACTAGATTCGTGTCGAGATAATCCCCAATCTCACGATGATACGCGGCTAATGCCGCCGGGGCAGACTGTTCCTCGAACATCTCAAGTGAAAGCAGCGACTGCTCCCACAAATCAAGATGATGACAATCATCTTGCCGAACGCCCCGCATGGACTCAATTTCTGGCAAGATTTGAGACAGAAAACCGATTTCGTCCATTTGGCTGAAGCACTCTGCGGCGTGGGCGGTATCTAAGATTTTTATCAGCTCGTCGCGGACACGCTCAGATGCCACAGCCGCTCGTGGAACTTTGGTCGATTCGATCTGGTTTAACAGACATTTGTGCCGGGCTATCAGATGGACCGTTTCGTCAGGAATCGTAAAACCCAGTTGTGCGGCAAAGCGGTAGACTCGCAGCAACCGGAGCGGATCGTCCAGTACGACATGTTCACTCGGAAAGCGCAACTTCCCCGATCTCAGGTCCGACAAGCCGTTGCAGGGATCAATAAGCCGCACGATTGGTTGTGCGGCAAGTGACGCGACTTCTATGCCGATAGCATTGATTGTAAGATCACGAAGACGTAAATCCTCATTGACCGATTCTCCGCGAAATTGAGCAAAATCGAGTGTGAAATCCGATTCCCGAATGACAACGCGCGCCGTGGGTAATTGCTCCTCCAACGTGACAAAAGCCGCTCCCAATATATCGGCGAAGTCGCGGGCAAATGAAAGCGCGTCCCCCTCTAAAGCGAAGTCGAGATCATGAATCGGTCTTTTCAATAGAAGATCGCGCACGCAGCCGCCCACGAGATAGAGGTTTACCCCCCGTGCACACGCAAATGAATTCAATTGGCTGATTAGTCTACGATCCGGAAGGTGATGGAGAAGTTGTTCGGTTGGGACTTCGTGCATAGGAGAGTATTCGGAGTCATAGATTCCAGATAACGAAGGGAGCGAACCATCTGTGTGAATGGGATTTACGGCGGTTGTGCAAATCTTGGATACCATGATCGATACCGGCAAATCCCGCGCGCCATGTCATTGTAGGACGGATTTGGGAGTCGCCTCAAGCCGAGTAACGTTGATTTGAGTTCTGTCGATCAATTCGCCGACCCGATCGGCAATCTCGTTCTTCCACTGTTCGCTATCATACACCGCTTGGTAGAGTTGCTCCCGTTCCTCTTCACTCTCAAATCGGCGAATCCAAACGTACAAATCTTCCTCCTCCTCGCCGACAAAGTTGCCGATGATCACCATTCCCTTTGAAATCTGGAAGGGGATAACCGTTTCCTCCATGTACTTGACCCAGTTCTCTCGTTGGCCGGGTTTGGTACGATACTGCCGAAGTTCAAAAAATGCCATTGTTTCCTCCTCGTTTGAATTGAATGAAATTGCTGAATGCGTCACTCGGTCATTATACAGATCTGCTTATTCACGTCAACTGTTTTCAAAGATTTCGGGGGCAGTATAGGGTGTCAACCAACCGTTGCCAGTTCCAGATTGTCCCTCCAGTGTGCTCGCAACAAGTGTTTTAACAATCGATGCTCTGGCCGTTGTAAGCTAGGGTCGGCTTGCGCGAGCTGGCTTGCTTCGGTTTTCGCAGTTTCAAGTAGCGAAGTGTCCTGAATAAGATTGGCAATTCTAAGGTTAGGCAAGCCCGATTGACGCGTGCCGAAAAATTCGCCGGGACCTCGTATCTTCAAATCCGCCTCGGCGATTTCAAATCCGTCATTGGTGCGTGTCATGACCTTCATGCGTTCGTAGCTATCCTTGGAGTTCGGCGCGGTAATAAGATAGCAGAAGGACTTGTGCTCTCCGCGTCCAACGCGGCCGCGCAACTGATGGAGTTGCGCCAATCCAAAACGTTCGGCATTTTCAATTACCATAAGGGTAGCGTTCAGGACATCAATACCGACCTCGATCACTGTCGTTGAGACCAAGATGTCGATTTGCCGGGCTTTGAATTGGGACATCACCTCTTGCTTCTCTAATGACCGCATCCGCCCGTGCAAAAGGCCGAGGCGCAAATGTGGAAAGACCTCGCGCTGCAAACGATCCGCCATCTCCGTTGCGGCTTTAATCTCTTCAAGTTTTTCCGATTCCTCCACAAGTGGGTACACGATGTACGCTTGTCTTCCGTGCCGGACCACCTTTTCAATACCCCTGTAGAGTTCGGCTCGTTGTTCCTCTTTCACCCATTTCGTTTCAACCTTTTGCCTGCCCGGGGGCATTTCATCAATAACCGAGACTTTCAGGTCGCCATAGATCGTTAGCGCGAGTGTCCGTGGAATTGGCGTCGCCGTCATTACGAGAACATCCGGTGTCATGCCTTTGTCCCGAAGTGTTGCGCGCTGCATGACACCGAAGCGGTGCTGTTCGTCGATAATTACAAGACCAAGTTGGTGAAAATCAACCCCCTTCTGTATAAGCGCATGGGTCCCAATGACAATATGTGCCGATCCGTCGGCTATGTCCGCAAGAGCAGTTTCGCGTTCGCCCTTCGCCAAATCCCCTTTGAGCAAAACGACATTCAGCCCGATGGGCTTAAGTAGTTCCGAGAAGTGGAAAGCGTGCTGTTCGGCAAGGATTTCGGTAGGCACCATCAAGGCGCCCTGATAGCCGGATTGGATAGCGCACAGCAGTGTCATCGCGGCGACAATTGTCTTTCCGCATCCAACATCTCCTTCGAGGAGGCGGTTCATCGGGTGGGCGTTTTGCATATCCGTAAGGATTTCCCTAAATACACGGTTCTGCGCCTCCGTGAGTTGAAACGGCAAACCGGCGATAAACCGGTCTAGCAACGGGCTCTCGACCTTGAATGAAATACCCTTCTCCTTTATCTCCCAACGCTTCTTCTTGAATTCAAGCCCGAGCTCAAGCAAGAAAAATTCATCGAACGCGAGGCGCTTTCGTGCCGCCTTGCAATAGGAATTGGAGGCAGGGCAGTGAATTTCTTTAATCGCCGTTTTCCAGTCAATCAGTTGAAGCCGCTGGCGGAGATCCAAGGGCAAGAACTCAGGAAACATGCCCCCGTATTCATCCAAAGCTTTGTTTATCCACTGACGCAGCATGCGTTGAGTGAGATTTGCAGTCAGCGGATATTTTGCGACGATTCGTCCTGTATGAATTAGATTGGCGTCCTCATCTTCAAGGATTTCGAACTCGTAATCGGTGGTTTGTATCTCGTTGTTGCGGCGTCCGAATTTACCGCTTATGACGACAGAAGTGCCCACTTTAAGCAGGTTTCTGAGATAACCGATCCGGCGCCCGAAGTTGACGAGCACCGCGACCCCGGTACCGTCGTAAACCATAATCTTGCCGACCGACTTTGCCCCTTTGCGCCGCGGCGTGAATTTGTCGTGGTTTACCACCTTGCCTTGGATAGTCTCCTGTTCGCCGCTTCGTCCGACATCGTAGATTTCTCGGAGACTCCTACGGTCAATATAATCGCGCGGGTAATGCTGTAGTAAATCTCCAAGCGTGCGAGTGTCCAGTTCCGCTGTCAGTTTATTCGCACGCCGTGTGCCAATTCCTTTGGCGTCCTGGATTGGGATTTTCAAGAAGTGCAGTGTTTCGACGTCTGTCTCGACAGGGGTATCGGCGATTTCCACCGTTTCATGCGTCACCCGGTTATCAACTCGCGAAAGTTCGGGTTCGGGACGAGGAGCCGGTGTATTAACAACAGGTTGGACGGGGGGCGACTTCTCGATCGGATTGGGCGTTTGCGGACGGGGTTGGCGGACGGCGCGTGTACTGATGGACGGATTCACGGACTGATCGGGCAGCAATGCATCAATCTGTGTCGAAGCGTCTTCAATTGTCTTTAGGCGATCGGTCGGCGACAATCGGTCGTAATTCTCAAAGCAGGTGGTGAGTTTGTTAACCGTCTGTTCTTCGGAAGGATTAAGCGATAGTTGGCGAGCCTTTTCAAGCCACAACTTTACATAGTTGCCCAACCCGTTGATGACGACGTTGTCGAGACAACCGTTACGAGTTTCTTGCTGAAATGGGCGACGGATTGTCCTCAAGATCCGCGTAAATTCGTTCATTAGCGCTCGCGACGCCCTCTCAAAATGAGTTCCCCGCGTTTCAAGACGCAACACCGAGACCTACTTGGCAACCTTCGCCTCGACAGTATGATAGCTGACCGCGCCGGCCGGGGCCGCATCAAATCCCGTCGCTTTTTGCATCAATCCGTCATTGGCAATGGCTCTAGCGTAGACATTAACGGTGCCCTCCTCCTTCGGCGCTTTCCATGTGTATTTCCAGAGCGTCCATGCCAGCGGTGAATCACTCGCCCATATTTCCGCGGTTTTCCAAGTCCGTCCGTCATCAAGGCTGACTTCAACGCTTTTAATCCCGCCGTGATTGCCGCTATCGAATGCGGCGCCGCTGATAGTATATGTCTCCCCCGCCTTGATTGTAGAATCTTTTCCCGGTGTGCCAATCATCGTCGCTAACCGCACGCTCGCCACAGGATCCCATCCCCTCTGCTCCCAGTATCCTTCATGTTTCTTTGCCAATTCTATCGTCACAATCCATTTCGGGTTTTTCGTACCGTAGTGTCCGGGATTAAGTAGACGGATGGGAAAACCGTGTTCTTTTGGGAGATCTACACCGTTCATCTTATATGCCAATAGCGTGTCTTCACGCATGGCGTCGGCAATCGGGATAGCGGTATGGTATCGATCAGCGCATCGAAAGACGACGACTTTCGCCGCGGGTTTGATACCTGCTTTCTGAAGGAGAAAGGGCAGTGGAACACCTGTCCACTCGGCATTGCTCATCTGAGATGTGCCAATCGGATCTCCGATACACTTCAGTGTCCGCATGGCGGTTTTTGAAGGGTAGCCTGTGAGGTCCTTATACGTGAAAAGGTGAGTTTTCTCCACCAGTCCCGTAACGGCCAATCGCCAGGATTTCGGGTCAGCTTTAAGTTGCGGCGGACTTCCTATTTCAAGTTTGTAGAAATCGGCAATGCCGGTGATCATCGAACCGGGCTTGAGTACGGGTTCCGTTGCTCCCAGTGCGCCAAATTGACGAATTGGTAGGGTAACCCCTGCAGTGCTGATTGCCAGAATCTTTACAAATTTTCTCCGTTTCATCGTCTCTCTTTTTGGCTCCTTATTTCTTGGAGTTGGCTCTACGTTTTCGCATTCGCATTGTTATCCGGACAACCCCTCTAATCATGATTAACGTTCCCGCAGTCAAGAAGATGACGAGTCCCCACCGCCCAATCTGAGTGGATCGTTGCACAATGAACATCACGAAAGCGATAGCCATGATTAGGATAAAGGTGTTTAGAAGAGGTTTGTTCTCGTACCAAGTTCTCACGACTGTGTTCCTCCGTTAACTCACAAACCTTCCGTGTTCAGGAGACTTAGCAAATAGAAGTGACATATAAGACGGCAATAATCATGTGTTGGAAATAGTGAGAAGACTTTGATGATTTGGTCTTCTTTGTAAACCATTGAGAGCACCCCATTATCCCTGTCGGAATAATTCTTTCAGCACGTAACACTTGTCACTTGTAGAGTCCATTCTTTCGATCCAGAGGATCGGCATGTTGATAGCATGCGGTATGTCCAAATTCCCGCGCTCCAGAGGAGATCAAGC